>SVBJ01000018.1 GCA_015058955.1 Erysipelotrichaceae bacterium | reverse complement strand
ACTATTGTCAGGTGAACAAAGCTTAAATATCAAACTTCTTAAGAAGCCCATATGTCTTTAGCTTATGGGAGGTTCACTGCATGAATTGATAATTATCTGTCTTCACGGAAATATGATATTCCCAGAGAAGCCGGTGCCTGGTTTTCTCTTTTCTTTCGTGAGCTTACCAGGATCAGCACCACAATGGTGACCAGGTATGGAATCATCTTATAGAGGTTCTGCATGTAAGTGGATCTTTGAACCTTGAAGAACTTCATCAGGACATTGCTGATGCCGCTTGGGATATACAGATATACCCAGTAGCAGAATCCAAACAGATAGGCACCCCAGGTAGCGTTAGCCGGTTTCCAGCTGGTAAAGATTACCAGGGCAACTGCCAGCCAGCCCAGGGCTTCAATGCCGCTGTCATTGGACCAGGTTCCCTTGACATAGTCCATTACATAATACAGACCGCCGATTCCGGCAATGGCTGAACCTATCGTGCAGGCTGCATATTTATACTTTGTAACGTTAATGCCCGCTGCGTCAGCTGTAGCAGGATTTTCCCCTACTGCTCTTAAGTTCAGACCGGTTCTGGTCTTATTGAAGAAATACTGCATCCGGAAAGCCATGGCAAGTACGACATATGTCAGCCAGCCATAGTCAAACAGCAGTTTGGATACAATTCCCAGTTTGGTTGACAGTACAGGTATACCGACCTTAAAGGCCTTTGAGGTAACGGCTACATTGATCTGTCCGACACCGCCTGACAGCTTGACCAGAGAACCACCGAAGAAATTGGCAATACCGGTACCTATCATGGTTAAGGTAAGACCGGTTACGTTCTGGTTGGCACGTAGGGTGATGGTGAAGAAACCATACAGCAGACCTGCCAGGGAACAGGCAAGCAGACAGCATAGCAGAGAAATGATCACACAGATCAGCGGATTCGGTGCAGTGACGGCATTTTCATAGAAGAATGCCCCAGCCAGGGAAGCAATGCCTCCCAGCATCATGACACCCGGAGTACCCAGATTAAGACCGCCAGCCTTTTCATTCAGGGTCTCTCCAATGCAGCCGAACATGATAACTGTTCCAAAGGTAATTGCAGCAGAGATCCATGCCAGTAAAGATTGACCTGTCATACTACTGTTCCTCCTTATGTCTGAAGACTATCTGATAGCTGGTAAAGAATTCACTGGCCAGAATGCAGAACAGCAGAATGCCGGTGATGGTATCCGAAGCATATTCGTTGAGGTTGAAGTCACTGGCGATCTGCACGGCACCCTTGTTCAGGAAAACGATCAGGAATGAATAGATGACCATGATGAACGGATTCAGCTTGGCCAGCCAGGCAACGATGATGGCGGTAAAGCCGCGTCCTCCCGATGTCTGCGTGGAGATCGTATGCGATATGCCGGCTACTTCTGTGAAACCGGCCAGACCGCATAAAGCACCGGACAATAACATCGTTCTGATGATGACCTTCGGTACGTTTATGCCGGAATAACGGGCTGTGCTTTCACTTTCACCGGTAACGGTTACTTCATATCCATGCTTGGAATAGTTAAGATAAATGAATACTGCAGCGGTAACGATGACGACAATGAGCACGTTGATCAGATACTGCTGACCGAAGACTGACGGGAACCAGCCGGCGCGGGTCTCACTGTTAATGACACCGACGCTGTGTGACTGTTTCTTATCCCAGACGTCAACAAAGAATTCAACGACCTGAATGCCCACATAGTTCATCATCAGGGTAAACAGAGTTTCATTGGTATTGTATCTGGCTTTGAAGAAAGCCGGGAGGAAACCCCACAGGGCTCCTGCCACCATGCTGACCAGCAACATGACAACTAATAATATTGCGTTTGGCATCTTACCGCCGAAATAGATCATCATGGCAGCCGTAACAAGTCCGCCGATCAGGATCTGCCCTTCAGCACCGGTATTCCAGAACTTCATGCGGAAGGCCGGAGTCAGACCGACAGCTATGCTCAATAACAGACAGGTATCTCTTACGGTGATCCAGATACGTCTCTTGGTGCTGAAAGCACCTCTGAACATTGAAGCATAGACATCAAGCGGATTCAGCTTGGTTACGGAGTTGATGAAAAGTGCGGCAATCAAAAGTGCCAGGACGATGAACACGACCTTGATCAGGATCTTCTGATACAGAGGACGGTCGTCCTTTTTTCTTATTCTGATTAAAGGTTCCTTGTTTGCCATGTTAATTACCTTCTTTCAGATGAGTCATCAGCAGGCCTACTTCTTCCTTGACTGCCGTACGGCCATCAAGGATGCCGTTGACCTTGCCGTTGCATAAGACGAGTATTCTGTCGCTTAAGGCCATCAGAACATCGAGGTCTTCACCGACATAGACGACGGCTACCCCGCGCTTTTTCTGTTCATTAAGCAGATTGTATATGGCATAGGAAGTGTTGATGTCCAGTCCTCTGACGGCATAGGCAGTCATCAGGACTGTCGGCTTATTATTGATTTCACGGCCGACCAGCACCTTCTGAACATTACCGCCGGACAGTCTTCTGACCGGATAGTCCAGACTCGGTGTGTCAACTTCCAGTTCGTCACGGATCTTTACTGCCATCTGCTGGGGCTGACTGCGGTGCAGGAAAGGACCTGCTCCCTTTCTGTATCGCTTCAGCATGACATTGTCAGTCATGCCCATGTTGCCGACCAGTCCCATGCCCAGACGGTCTTCCGGAACAAAAGCCAGATGCAGACCGTGGCTGATTATCTCTCTGGTGCTTAAGCCAACCAGTTCATGAACACCATGGGCAGTGGAATAATAGATTACCGAAGAACCTTCAGCCGGCTTCTGTAAACCCATGATGGCTTCCAGCAGTTCCTTCTGGCCTGAGCCGGAAATACCGGCAATGCCCAGGACTTCTCCGCTGTAAAGGTCAAAGGTAACATTGTCCACTACTTTCTTGCCGTCCTTGTTAATGACGGTAAGATTCTTTACTTCCAGACGTTTATGCTTTTCTTCAACGAAATCACGGGCGATGTCCAGAACGATCTTTTCACCGACCATCATTTCGGTAAGTTCATTTTCATTTGTCTCACTCGTATTGACTGTTCCGATGTATTCACCCTTGCGCAGGATCGTGACCCTGTCAGAGATCTCCATTACTTCGTTGAGCTTATGAGTGATGATTACGATAGCCTTGCCATCCCGGCGCATGTTTTTCAGAATGGCAAACAGCTTGGTGATTTCCTGCGGTGTCAGAACGGCCGTAGGTTCATCAAGGATGAGGATGTCAGCTCCTCTGTAGAGAACCTTGATGATTTCAAGCGTCTGTTTCTGGGAAACGGTCATGTCATAGACCTTTTTATCCAGATCGATCTCAAAACCGTAGCGGTCGCAGATGTCGTTTACTTTCTTTCTGGCTGCGGCCATGTCATTTTTCTCTTCCGGCTCCAGTCCCAGGACAATGTTTTCCAGAGCAGTAAAGACGTCAATGAGCTTGTAGTGCTGGTGGATCATGCCGATGCCCAGATCAAAGGCATCCTTTGGATCCTTGATGGTCACCTGTTTTCCATTAACAAAAATCTCCCCTTCATCAGGGTAGTAGATTCCGGCCAGCATATTCATTACCGTTGTCTTTCCGCTTCCGTTTTCACCCAGAATGGCCAGTACCTCATGCTTCCTGATATCAAAGGATACATGCTGGTTGGCCTTTACGGAGCCAAATGATTTGGTGATGTTCCTTAATTGAATTGCACAATTGTTATCCATGTCATCAAACCTTTCCATAACAGGTGAAGGAGACACTAATCCCCTTCACCCGTCATTAATTATAAGTGTGTTGTTTTCAGTAATTATTTTTCGAAGATGTCATCAATGTAAACTGAGAATGATGGAGCACTTCTGAATTCTGATTCATGGAAGTATCCGTCAAAGATGGCATTCTTGTCTTCTGCATCGTCTGTATCGAAGTCGCCTGTTAAGTCGATCTTCAGTTCATTCAGATGAGTGCCGTTTACTGTCCAGTTAGCAACATCAAATACATGTAACGTACCGGTCTTGATGGCAGTGATTGCCTTGTCAACAGCTTCCTGAGTACCGGCGGCACAGCTTGAGCCTAATTCAGTGATGGCAACAGCGCCTGTCTTGTAGCCTTCAGCCCAGTCAGTAGCGATCTTTTCGCCCTTGACTACCTGACCGAATGCATAAGTGTAGTAAACACCCCAGTTATTGGTTGCACTTGTTAAGGCTGCATGAGGAGCAACTGCCAGCATGTCAACGTTGTAGCCTACAGAGTAAGCAACAGTTCCCTTAGCTAAGGCAGCTTCAACAGCAGCAGGTGCACCTGTTGAGTCAGCATGCTGACCGATGATGACACAGTGGTCTGCCATTAATGTGTTGGCTGTTTCACCTTCAGCAGTGATGTTGAACCATGAGTTGGTATAGATAACTTCCATGGTTACTGCTGGGAATACGGACTTGACACCTAAGAAGAAAGCGGTAAAGCCGGAAACAACTTCTGCATATGGGAATGCACCGACATATCCGATCAGAACCTTGCCGTCCTTATAGCTTTCAGCAGGAATCATGCCAGCTTCTTCCAGTTCAGCAAGTTTCATGCCGGCTACGATACCTGATACATAGCGTGATTCATAAACGTTGGTAAAGGCGTTTGAGAAGTTCTTCAGTCCGCTGATGGCAGCAGTATCACCTGTAGCAGCTACGAACTGGATATCAGGATATTCAGTTGCTGCCTGCTGCATGAACTGCTGGTGGCCATAGCTGTTGGAGAATACGGCCTTGCAGCCCTGTTCAACCAGGTCTACAGCTGCGTCATAGCATGCCTGAGTTTCTCCGATGGTGTATTTCCAGATAACCTGGTCATCGCTTAAGCCGTTTGCCTTCATGGCAGCTCTGATGCCTTCCATGTGAGCATAGGTATATCCTTCGTTTTCATCGCCAACGAGGATGACACCGATCTTCAGCTTGTCTTCAGGCTTGTCTCCGCCCTCTGGATTTTCAGGCTTGCTGCATCCTGTCAGGACGCCAACAACCATTAAGACGGCCAGTAATAATGATAATAGTTTCTTCATAAGTTTCCCTCCTTCTTATTTTTTCTACTATCTATAATCAAGGAATTCTCCTTCCTTAATTAACTTAAATGAAAAATTGAATCCGGTCCTATCCTATTGACAGAATTCAATTCCGTTTTCGACACTCATGCTCTTGATGCGTGCCAGACTTTCGACACGAATGCCCTTGTTTCTGATCATTTCACCGCCAGGCTGATAGGCCTTTTCGATGACGGTTCCGCAGCCAACAATCTGGCAGCCTGCCTGCTGAGCAACGGAGATCATGGCCTTTAAAGCTTCCCCGTTAGCCAGGAAATCATCCATAATGAGCAGCTTGTCCTCCTTTGACAGATAGTCACGTGATACTGAGATGACAAAGTCAGCACCTCTGGTATAGGAATGCAATGGAGCATGATAGGCATCATCACTCATGTTGGCTGCATTGCCCTTTTTGGCAAAGACAACCGGGCAGTAATTAAAAAACTGTGAAGTTGCGCAAGCGACAGCAATGCCAGAGGCTTCGATGGTCATGATTTTCGTAACTTCACAATCTTTGAATCTTTCTTTGAAAGCGGTACCAATTTCGTTGAGGAAAGCGACATCAATCTGGTGGTTAAGAAAACTGTCGACTTTCAGGATGTCTCCCTTAAGGATTCTGCCATCGGTAACAATGCGGTTCTTCAGTGCATCCATGTGCGGTACCCCCTTTAATAAATAAAAATATACCACAATTATCTAATAACAGGGCCTTTTTTTCAAGTAAAATCGCCCTTATTTTTTGTAAAAAAAGAACGATTTTATAACAAAAAAAACGAGTAAACGCTTACCCGTTTTTCTCTTAATCCAATGAATCTAGATCAACCCTTCTGTCATCGTCATTTACATCCACATCATCGTAGTCTTCAATGACCGGTGCATCCTCATCATCGCTTTCATCAATCAGTGAAGATGAGTCGAACAGAACTTCGGACAGTTTATGATTACTCTTAAGATCCCATACATTGTTCTGCAGCGGGGTGAATCTGGAATCAAGTGACAGATCCGTGTAGAACTGTGAAATTTTCTTTTTCGCCTGTGCTTCATTATATCCCATTTCATCTACGACTTTGTTCCATAAGTCACGGAATGAGATGCTGTGGTTCTGAGTTTTGAGGTAGTCATAGGCAACATCAATCGTTTTTACGCTCATTAATAAATCGCCTCCTGTAATTATCTGAATTGTTATGTAATGCGTTTTTACTGAAATGATTATATATCATATCATGCATATTGCAATACCTATTTGTGAATTTTAATAAAAAATTGCAAACATTTTACGAAAGCGTTTTCTTCGAGTAAAAAGAACATGCAACAGTCATGTTCTTTTGGTTTATATCTGTTCTTTCAGCTGTTGTTGCCGTATTTCAGCCAGTAGGCAATCAGATAGTCCGTGACCTCACCATATGACTGAATACCGCTTTCCTGGGAGAAAGCCTTTAGGTAACGGTCATTGATGTCATCGGAGATCTCCTGCAGCGGTGAATCATATTTCCGGTAATACTCACGGGTCTGCACTCTGTCCAGTTTCAGCAGCTGTATTCCAATGTCATCGGGATACCTGTTGTATAGTTCCATTGCCTTTTCACTGTCAGCTCTGTACAGTGATGAGAAGGAGTATGAGAAGGCATTGTAATAGCCGCTGTAAACAAAATATGGATTATCGTTTTCCACACAGGCCAGAAAAGCCGCAAAGTTGGCTTCCTGTTCACTGGCAATTCCCAGTCGGTGAGCCGCTTCATGACACATGACGTAGCCTAACGGTACTGCCGGTACCGATTCCGGCACTCCTGCCTCACCGGTAAAAGGCATGAACATTCCCACGATTCCGTTGAACATCAGATATTCCCCAACCAGCGAGAGTTTCTTGACCGGTTTAGCCGAACCTCTGAAAACCGGATACTTATCGGCAATTGCCGCATAACTGCCGCCGGCCTTCCGGGCTGTTTCATAGAAATCAGGAAGTCTGGCACTGCCGTTTACGTCCCTGTTTATCTGCACTGCATATTCACCCGCCTTTTTCAGGTAATACTCGCAGGCATCAGCCAGCTGCTCCTCGCTGTATTGGGCAACATCCAGAGCAATCTGAGAACCCAGGGATGGGGCATAGTGGTTCAGCATCCAGCCATTGACCACAATGGCCATTATCACTGACACTGATATTAAAACAGTGGAAAGCCATTTCAGGAAAGGCGTCTTATGAACAATGTCCCTGATGGTCATTACCAGTAACCCTGCCACCAGCAATACCAGCAGAATGTCCCATACCGCTACTTTGACTATTGAGCATATCCCAGCCAGCAGTGAGATCCACTTCTGTGACAGACTGCGGTACCATGGAAAGAAAAAAGACGGGAAACGGTGGAACAGAAACATGTTTATTCCCGTAACCGCCCATAGCACTATTGAAATGATGAACTTGTTCCTTACAGCTTTCTTCATGGCAATTCTCTTTTTCTGTATTATACAATTCCCGGCATAAGAAAAACAGCCTTTGAATTCAAAGGCTGTTATCTGTTTATCTTACTTCGATCTGACTCATGACCTTGCCGACGGAATCATAGATTGCCAGTTCAGCCATGGAATCCATGTGTGTCTGGCTCTTGTTGATGATGACCAGATGCTTGCCATGGAAATATCTGATGTAGCTGGCTGCCGGATAAACGACCAGTGAGGTTCCGGTGATGACCAGACAGTCAGCACGGGAAATCATGTCAATGGCCTGGTAAATCGTCGCTTCATCCAGCGGTTCCTCATACAGGACCACATCAGGCTTGATTATTGCCCCGCAGCTGCATCTTGGCACATTGTCCATGTCCAGAATGTCTTCCAGGCTGTAGTACTTGCCACATTTGGTGCAGTGATTCTTATAGGTTGTGCCATGGAGTTCACTGACATTGACACTGCCGGCTGCGGTATGCAGACCGTCAATGTTCTGGGTAACAACACCCAGGGCCTTGCCGGCCTTTTCAAATTCCGCCATTTTCAGATGGGCAGGATTCGGTTTTACTCCTCTGATGATCATCTTATCACGGTAAAAGCGGTAGAATTCCTCCGGATTGGACCAGAAGAAGGAATTGGAAATGATCTCCTCAGGCGGATACTTGTACTTCATGTTATACAGACCGTCCACACTGCGGAAATCAGGTATGCCGCTTTCGGTGGAAACACCGGCACCGGTAAAGAACACTATTCTGCTGCTGTCATCAAAGATGGCCTGCAGCTGTTCGATCTTATTCATATACGTTCTCCTTTCTCTTTTACTGCGGGAAGCGGGCCTCAGGCTTTACAAACATGTAGAAGAATTCCTTGACCCTGGCAGCTATTTCCCTGGTGAAATACCAAGGATTGCCGCCATACCAGTCCAGATCACTGGTAACGCCATAGGCTTCCATTCCCAGTCCTCGGGCAATGTAGAGAGCACGGGAGATGTGATAGCTCTGAGTCACTACAATGATCTTATTGCATCCAAACACGTTTCTGGCACGCCACATGGAATCGTAGGTTCGTAATCCATAGCGGTCCTGTCTTATCTTATCGCCGTCCGCTCCCATTCTGATGGCATAATCCGTCATGACTGCCGGTTCATTGTAATCATCATAAAGATTATCACCGGTCATCAGAATATAGTCAGCATCAGCCGCTTCAAACGACCTGACACCCATGATGATCCTGTCACGCAGTAACGGTGAAGGTTCATCACCCCATACTCCGGCACCAAGAACCAGTACGCAGTCACAATCCATGTCCTTTATCTCATCAAGATCCTTGACGTATCGATGCTGGGACACTATTATCCACAGATTGATCAGGGCAACGGCCAGAACCCCGGCCAGTATAATCTTAATCAGAAGCTTCAGTACCCTTTTCATATTTCAGAACCGGATTACGGGCTGCCTTTACTTCATCGACATGGCTGACCACGGTCTTGTGAGGAACACCCTCAAAGTAGGCAGGATCACTGTAAGCCAGCTGATGCAGATGACGCAGTACTTTCGCACAGCGGTCAAGAGTTTCACGGCTTTCCGTTTCCGTCGGTTCAAACATCAGAGCTTCATGTACGATCAACGGGAAGTACATGGTAGGAGGATGGATCTCAAAGTCCAGCAGAGCCTTGGCAATTTCCTTGGCGCTGACTCCGGTCTCATCCTTCATTCTCTGCAGGCACAGAACAAATTCATGCATGCATACTCTGTCATAGGATACATCATAGATGTCCTTGATCTTGTGCAGCAGGTAATTGGCATTCAGCACGGCATTCTGTGATGCCCGCTTTAATCCGTCAGCGCCCATGACCTTGATATAGGTCAGAGCCTTGATGCAGACTAAGAAGTTACTGTAGAAGCTTCTTACTGAGCCAATGCTGTCTTCACTGTATTCAAAACCGTTTTCACCGATCACCGGATCAGGCAGGTGTGCTGCCAGGAAGGCCTTGCAGCCTACCGGACCGCTGCCCGGACCGCCGCCGCCATGAGGAGTGGAGAAGGTCTTGTGCAGATTGAGGTGAATAACATCAAAACCGATGTCCCCCGGTCTTACCAGACCCATGACCGCATTCAGATTGGCTCCGTCATAGTAACATAAGCCGCCTGCTTCATGAACGATCCTGGTGATCTTTTCAATGTTTTCATCAAATAAGCCTAAGGTATTAGGATTTGTCAGCATCAATGCTGCCGTATGTTCACCGACTGCTGCTCTTAAGCTGTCCAGATCAACACCGCCGTTTTCATTGGACTTGACAGCGACGATCCTGAAGCCGTTCATGGCAGCGGAAGCCGGATTGGTTCCGTGTGCTGAGTCAGGAATGATTACTTCATTTCTTTCTGCCATGCCGCGGGAAACGAAATACTTTCTGATGATCTGCATTCCGGTGAATTCACCGTGAGCACCGGCTGCCGGCTTTAAGGTCATGGCATCCATGCCGGTCAGATCACATAAGGCATCCTGCAGCTGTTTTAAGGCCTTCAGGGCGCCCTTTACGGTTCCGGCAGGCTGTAATGGATGGATCTGAGTAAATCCTTCCAGAGCCGCCGTTTCCTCGTTGACCTTAGGATTGTACTTCATGGTACATGATCCCAGAGGATAGAATCCGTTATCAACACCAAATGCCAGACGGGAAAGTCCCATGTAATGTCTGACCAGATCAACTTCCGCGATCTGCGGCAGATCAAGCTCCTTACGGGCAAATTTTTCCGGCAGCTGATACTGATGAACGCCGCCGTCAGGGAATACTGCACATCTTCTGCTGTTCTTGCTTAATTCAAATATCAGAGACATTACAATACCTCCTTCATTACATCAACCAGCCAGTCAATTTCCTGTTTGCTGTTAACTTCCGTCGTACACCACAGGATCCTGTTATTGCTTAACAGAAGTCCCGGTAAGATGTCCTTTTCATATAAGTGCTTCATAAGCTCCCTGGCATCAACCGGGCACTCCGTTACGAACTCATTGAAGAATTCGCCCTTATTGACAGTTGTCAGTCCGATCTCATTTAATCTGTCGGAAAGATAGTGAGCCAACTGGAATGAGGTATCTGCCACATCACGCAGGCCCTGAGGACCAACGGCAGCCAGATATACGGCAGCTGTGAAGGCGCACAGCGCTTCGTTTGAGCAGATCGAACTGCTGGCCTTCTCACGGCGGATATGCTGCTCACGGGCCTGTAAAGTCAGTGTGAAGCATCTCTTGCCGTCCTTATCGACCGTCTGGCCGACAATGCGTCCCGGCAGCTTTCTGACCAGTTCATTCTTCGTGCACATAAAGCCCAGGTAAGGTCCGCCGAAAGACATCGGCATGCCTAACTGCTGTCCTTCACCGACTACAATGTCAGCTCCCAGATTTCCCGGTGCTTCCAGAATGCCCAGAGCAACCGGGTTGGCAATTACGACCAGTTTGGCATTTCCAATCTTCTCTTTGATCTTAACCAGGTCAGGAATGTTGCCGAAGAAATCCGGATACTGCACGAAAACACCGGCAACATCTTCGGTTACTTCATATTCCGGTCCGACTTCCTCTATTACGATGTCATCAGAGAACTGATGATATGTCTTGATGACCTTGCGGTATTCCGGATTGACGGCACGGGACACCAGGATCTTATGATGCTTTCTGTCCACGCACATCATGACTGCTTCCGCAGCCGCCGTGGCACCGTCATAGACTGAGGCATTGGAAACATCCATGCCGGTCAGTTCACACATTTCACTCTGATATTCGAAGATACCCTGCAGGATGCCCTGGGATACTTCAGCCTGATAAGGAGTATAGGCAGTAACAAACTCATTACGGCTGACGATGTTCTTGACCACACTTGGGATGTAGTGCTTATAGCTTCCTGCTCCCCTGAACACGTGGCGGAAAACATGATTTTCCCCTGCCAGGTCAGCCAGTTCACTGTAAGCCTCGAACTCCGTCTTCCCTTCAGGGATGCTTAACTGCGGTGTACTCTTAACACCGGCCCGCCGGAACAGCTCCTCAAAGGAAGCATAGCCCAGCTCATCAAGCATTTCCTGCTGTTCTTCGATGCTGTTTACGATGTACTTACTCATGATCGCAGACTTCCTGATACTGCTGTGCGTCAAGAAGCTCAACACAATCGGTTACGTTTTCAACTCTGATCAGCCATGCTTCATATGGAGCATTGTTGATGGCTTCAGTCCGTTCCACAACCTCTTCATTGATTTCCCGGACAGTTCCGCTGAAAGGTGAATAGATGTCACTGACAGCCTTAACGCTTTCGAGGTCGCCGAAGGCTTCTTCCTTAACGACTTCATCGCCGACTTCAGGCAGGTTGATGAAGACAATGTCACCAAGTTCGCTCTGGGCGAAATCAGTAATGCCTACTTCCCATAAACCGTTGCCAAGGTCTCTGACCCATTCATGAGTTGCCGTGTACTTTAATTCTTCTCTTACTTCCATGTTCTCTTACTCCTTATTTATTTCTCTTATAGAAAGGCAGGGCAGTCTTTTCAGCCTTGAGATGTCTGCCTCTGACCTCGATTTCAAATTCATTACCTTCTGCTGCTTCCACGGTTACGATTGCCATGGCGACAGCCTTGTTAAGTGTCGGTGAGAAAGTACCGCTGGAGACAAATCCGACTTCCTTTCCTCCGGCAAATACCGGACAGTGTTCCCTGGCAATGCCCTTGTCAGTGACGATCAGTCCGATCCTCTTTCTTTCCGGTGCCTTTTCCAGTTCAGTCCTGCCGATGAACTCCTTGTCAAACTTGATGAAGAATGACAGATTGGATTCCGTTGGCTTGATGGCATCGCTTAACTCATGTCCGTATAACGGCATGCCGGCTTCCAGACGCAGGGTATCTCTGGCACCAAGTCCGCAAGGTTCGACACCCTTGTCCAGCAGCAGCTGCCATAAGGCACAGACATCTTCGTTGCGGCAATACAGTTCAAAGCCATCTTCACCGGTATATCCCGTACGGCTTAACAGAACATTGATGCCTCCGATATCGACATTTTCCCTGAAGGAATAGTTTTTGGCCGGGATGTCAGCGGTAAGCTGTGAAATGATGCTAACTGCTTCAGGACCCTGTAAGGCGATCTGTGATACCTCATCTGAGATGTTTCTGAATTCAACCTCACCGAACAGATGTTCCTGCATCCACCGGAAGTCCTTCTCACAGTTGGAGGCATTGACAACGATCAGATAGTCCTCATCCTTCTTCTTGTATACCAGCAGGTCATCAACTGTGGTTCCGTCCGGATAGCACATTATGCCGTATCTGGCAAAGCCGTCTTTCAGGCTGTTGTAGTTGTTGGTCAAAAGATTGTTGAGGTTGGCCAGGGCATCCTTGCCCTTTAAAGTGAATTCTCCCATGTGGGATACGTCAAACATGCCCACGTGCTCTCTTACCAGCTTGTGTTCATGAATGATTCCCTTAGGATACTGCACCGGCAGCAGATAGCCCGCAAAAGGAACGATCTTGCCCCCGCATTTTTCGTGCATTTCATACAGTGCTGTCTTCTTTTCCATAATTGTCATCTCCTAATCTGTCTGTTTCTTTATTCCCAGATAAATTCTGTTAAGATCTTCGTTATACTCTTCACCGAAGAGCTTAAGTGCTCTGTTTCTGAAGCTTACATCATCGATGTGCAGGCCCTTGAACAGTTCCTTGATCCTGCCGTCCAGTTCCACATCCATGGCATCGGTAAAGGCGTCTACCCAGGTGATGGTTCCGTTATCAACATCAAAGTAGAACTGAGCTTCTCCGAAGGAATAGTAGTCATGGACGATGATGGTATAGTTGGAAATGGTGCTGTAAAGGAACTTGTATGAATGATACTTTTCCAGTAACTCAGCACTTACTACCGGCACCGGGATCTCCGTGATCGGTCCGTAATTCCTTTCAACAGCCTTTATCAGTGCTTCCTGCAGCTGGCTTAAGGTGATCTCCGGAGCAAAATCCGTCAGATTGGCCACGCGGCTTCTGACTGAATCGACACCCTTGGCCTGGATCTTCTTACTGGAAACGTTAAGATATCTGGCGACCTTGTCCTTGTCGACGTTCCACATCACGGTACCGTGATGCAGACAGTGTTCTCTTTCGGCCTGATAGGCATTGCCTGACACCTTGTATCCGGCAATTTCAATGTCGTTGCGTCCGCTGACTTCTGCCGGCAGACCCAGACTTCTTAAGGCTTCCGCAATTACCCGCGACTGCTTCTGAATGTCAAAGCTGTCCAGGTACATTAAGAAGGTATAGTTCTGGTTTCCCAGATCGTGGAATACCGCACCGCCCCCGCTGCTTCTTCTGGCCAGGTAGCAGTGATCCTGTTCCATCAGATTAAGATTGCATTCCTTATGAGAATTCTGATTCTTGCCGATGACTACGGTATTCTGATTCTGCCACAGGTAAAAGACCAGGCTGTTGGCCGGAAGAGTGCGGAAAAGCTGTTCCTCCAGAGCCAGGTTGTAATACGGGTTGATGCTTTCACTTCTGACCAGATATACCTTTTCTATCATTTCAATAATTCCCCGGGATAAAATACCCTTTCATCCTGCTCGTTGATGTCCATCAGTGATCCGACGACCGTTGATACTTCCGAAAGTTCTCGCAGAGTACCGTCACTCATGGCCATCCAGATGCTGTCGCTTCCATTGTAGCCCTGATAAGGCAGATACGGGATCTGACGCTGGTGGTCCTTGACCACATAATAGCGCGGATCCAGTCCCTTTCTTAAGCAGGTTTCAATAAGCTCGTTTTCATGTTCACTGTTAGTGTATTCAAACAGGTGCCTGTCCATTATTCTGACAGCCAGATCTCTCAATACTTCATCACTGCTGTTTCTCATCAGATTGAAGCTGTAGGAACAGGTTTCATCATCCAGCAGGAAAAATTCATCGTTGCTCAGCCACTGCTTTTCCAGCATGGCCCTGTACATCGGATATTCATCCGCAATGCCGTGATCCATTTCATATAAGTCCTTAAGCCTTAAGAACAGTGACTTAAGGATGGAGTCAAAACTCCTTGAATTGGGATGGAAGTACACCTGCCAGTACATGTGATAGCGGGCCATGATGTAGCTTTCCACCGTATAAATGCTGGACTGTTTCAAAGCCAGCACGTTGTTTCTGACTCTCATGGTTCTTAGGATCCTGTCCAGATCCACTCTGCCATAGGCAGTTCCCGTGTAATAGGAGTCTCTGAGCAGATAATCCAGTCTGTCAGAGTCAAGCTGAGAGCTGATTATCTGGGAAAGTATCGCATTTGGATGAGTATGGCTGATGATGGCCGCCACTTCATCCGCAAAGTCTTCATCAATTTCATCAAGAACATTCTTGATCTCACTTGGTCCCCTGATTATGCGGATCGTGTAATCCTCATGAGAACAGCTCATGATGGCTTCAAAGGAATGAGAGAACGGGAAATGGCCGATGTCATGAAGCAGGGCTGCAGCCTGTACCCGCAGTTTTTCTCTTTCGTTCAGAATGTCCTTAAGGTCATCGACCTCTTCCAGCATTCTCCTGGCTACTTCGTAGACACCGAGAGAATGCAGCATTCTGGTATGTGTTCCACTTGGAAAAACGACAGGTGTGGATCCCAACTGTCTGATTCTTCTTAACCTCTGGAATTCCCTGGTATTCATCAGATCCCAGATCAGCTGTTCACTGATGTGGATGTATCCGTGAATCGGGTCCCTGATAACTCGTTTTTCCATCATTTTGATATTCCTGTATTAATCAAGATCTCTGGTGGCAACGATGTCAACACCGCTGCCGGCTACATTGCGGTAAACCACTTCACCGCACTTTACCGGTGCCTTGACTTCAATTTCATCCAGTTCTGCCATGGCCTTAAACAGATCTTTCTTGGGGATCGGTGAGGCACTTTTGACCGGCAGAGAATGGTGAACACCTTCAGTCAGTCTGACTGTTGTCGTCAGGGTCCTGGTTGGATTGATGAGTTCATTGCGTCCGTACTCTGCACCAACGTTACAGTTGTTGCCGGTAACCCTGTAGTCGTTTTCTTCGTCAACTTTCAGATGACATCCTCTCGGACATCCGATGCATATTAACTCTTTCATTTCTCTTCAATTGAAACCCTGAGGTTTCCCTTTCCCTTTTCCAGCAGTACTCTAGGTACCGTTATCTTTTCCATTGTTCCCGGAATGATGTACTGACGGTTGAATTTGGCCAGTACGGTTCCTTCACTGTCCTTTACGTAAATGGTAGCCGGACCGAATACCTTTCTTACTCTGAAGAAGAAATCATATCTGTCCTTATCCAATGGCAGGTGAATGTGCTGAGGTACGGTATAGCCGATCATTTCATAGGTTGATACCTCAATGGCTCCTTCGCATTTACGTCCCTTGAGATATTCACAGACACCGAGGGCTGCCTTTTCCGCTTCCATGGCTACATTGTCAGCCAGGTCATGAACGTGAACGACATTGCCGCAGGCGAAGATGCCTTCAACGCTGGTTTCCATGTTTTCATAGACGATTGGTCCTTTGGTCCTCTTGTCCAGTTCAATTCCGGCAACCTTGCTGAGTTCGTTTTCCGGAATCAGACCGATTGACAGCAGTACCGTATCGCAGTCGAATTCCATTTCCGTTCCCTTGATTGGCTGGAATCTTTCATCAACCTTGGCAATGGTAACCTTTTCAACTCTGTTTTTGCCTTCTATCTTTGTAATGGTATGTGACAGATACAGAGGTATGTCAAAGTCGTTGAGACACTGAACGATGTTACGCGGCAATCCACCTGAATAAGGATTGATCTCCACGCAGGCCAGTACCTTGGCTCCTTCCAGAGTCATTCTTCTGGCCATGATCAGACCAATGTCGCCGCTTCCCAGAATGACGACTCTCTTGCCGACCATGTATCCGTCAATGTTAATGTATCTCTGAGCAGCACCGGCCGTAAATACACCGGCTGCTCTTGAACCCGGGGTAGCGATGGCCCCGCGGCTTCTTTCACGGCATCCCATTGCCAGAATGATGGCCTTAGTCTGCAGTTTCTGGTAACCGTCCTTATTGATCACGGTTACTTCCTTCTTCTTATTGATCTCCAATACCATTGTATCAAGCATGACTTCTACTCTGGTATCCTTAAGCATTTCTATGTATCTGTGGGCAAATTCCGGTCCGCTGAGTTCTTCCTTGAAGATGCCCAGACCGAAACCGGTATGAATGCACTGATTAAGTATGCCGCCCAGCCGGTTGTCTCTTTCAATGATCAGGATCTTTTCCAGACCTTCTTTATAACATTTATTTGCCGCAGCAAGTCCGGCCGGCCCGCCGCCGATAATGATTACATCAAACATTGTGCTTCACCTTCAATTCCCTTACCAAGATATTTGTACCCCGCTGATCCTGCAGGACATCGAGTGGTGATATACCTTTTTCTCTTACTAATATTTCCGCTACCTTGCCGCCGCAGAAGCCTCCCTGGCATCTGCCCATACCGGCATTGCATCTTCTCTTGACCCCGTCGATTGAAACAGCCGGAATGACACCGTGGATCGCATTGACGATCTCACCTTCCGTAACCGTTTCACAGCGGCAGATGATCCTGCCGTAACGCGGATCCTTCTTTATAAGTTCATTTCTTTCTTCAGCGTTCAGTTCCCTGACTCTGATCTTCTTTCGGCTCTCACAGTATTCAGCCTTCTTGTGAAGTTCAAGCTTGCTGCCAACCCAGTCAACGGCTTCCAGAGCCAGTGACGGTGCACTGGATAATCCCGGTGACATGATGCCGGCAATGTTATAGAATCCCGGTACGCTGTGGCTTTCCTCTACGATGAAGTCCTTACGATCATTCTTGGCTCTGATGCCCGCAAAGTTACGGATATTGTCACCGAAGGAAATGAACGGAATGCTTCTGACCGCTGCCTTTCTGACAAACTGCAGACCTTCATAGGTCGTATCGGTATTGTCGCTGTCTTCAGCGTTAGGACCGACGATCAGATTGCCGTGAACGGTAGGTGATACCAGTACGCCCTTGCCGACTTCACTTGGACACTGGAAGATCGTACGGGATGCTCTGGTGAATTCACTCTTATCCAGCAGATAGTACTCACCCTTGGTCTTGGTGATGGTAAATTCCTTTTCCCCGATCAGTTCATGGACCTTGTCGCTGTAAATGCCGGCAGCGTTGATGATGTATCTGCTGCGGTATTCACCTTCCGAGGTTTTAATGATGAAGCCCTCATCATCTCTGGAAATGGCTTCAACCCTGTTGTTGAGTTTCAGTTCAACACCGTTTCTGACTGCTGTTTCCATTAAGGCCAGCGCCAGTTCCCATGGTGAGACGATGGCACTGTCCGGTACCAGCAGACATCCCTGAACATCAGCGGAAAGCTGTGGTTCCAGAAGATGGGTCTCTTCACGGTCCAGTATCTCCAGATGTTCTACCCCGTTGGCAATGCCTCTGTCATAAAGTGTCTTAATTGTGTCCATGTCTTTGGCATCAAAGCCAATGACCATGGCTCCGCACTGGCTGTAAGGAACATCCAGCTGTCTGCACAGCTGCTTTATCATGGCTGCTCCCCTGACGTTATGTCTGGCCATCAATGTCCCCGGTTCAGGATCATACCCGGCATGAATGATTGCCGAATTGGCCTTGGTCGTTCCCATGGAAACATCATTGCATGCTTCCAGAACTGCAACCTTCAGATCATACTGGCTCAGATAATAAGCTGTACTGCACCCGACGATTCCAGCACCGATAATCGCTACATCATACATAAATAATTACCCTTTCTGGTATAAGACAAAATCTTTCTGACCAACATTCTGCATGGCAGCGATGACGGCATTCTCGTCAATGTCAAAGACTCTCTCTGTCATCTGCAGAATATACTGGAAGTCGGGGTGCAGGATTCCCATGACATAGAATTCCTGCGGGGTTTCAAAGACAAGAAAAACCGTCTGATTAAAAACTCTCTGAGCAGTCGTCATTATCAGGATCCTTTTGATCTCTCTTAAAGGATGCAGAAACAGCTCCTGTCCGCAGTCCGCAATCAGACGGTTATAATTCAATAATATTGTATCCTTATTACTTATGAACCTCATACTTTAAATATACCACAAATAGCGTCTATTGCTTACCAAAACTGCCGCTATCCGGGCATATATTTAAGGCATTTTTCTCATATTACAGTATGTCGCCATTAATCAGGTCGCGGTAATCTTCCACCAGCATGTCTGCTCTGCTCTGATCATAACTGTATTTCGGATCATGACGGGCTATGACAAAGCAGCCGGCTCTCTTTCCTGATTCAATTCCGTAGTAAGCGTCCTCAATGATAACTGCTTCTTCCGGGGTGACTTCAAGTTCTTTCATGGCCTTCAGATAGATCGCCGGATCCGGCTTGCCGACCGGCAGATCGTAACCGGTGATGACATAATCAAAGTAATCTTCAATCTTACCTTCCTGCAGGGCTCTGCTGATATAATCCATTGGTGAAGAAGAGCATACTGCCATCTTATATCCCTTGCTCTTCAGGTATGACAGCAGTTCATCAACGTAAGGTATCTTTATGTCCCTGAACGGCATTTCCTCTTTTGGCAGATGAGCTGTTTTTCTTTCAAACTCATCGTGACCGCCAACTTCTTTCAGCAGGTCATCAAATATCAGTCTTGCCTGATCATGAGCCATTCCGGCAGTATTGACAACTGCGTTGAAATCGAGATGCAGCCCCAGTGTTTCAGCCTTTTTGATAACATTTACCGCAGATATGTATTCCGTATCAAACAGAACACCGTCAAGATCAAATAACACAGCCTTTATCTTATTACTCATAAAACTCCCCCGTTCTTTCGCATCATGCAGAAGCATTTGTCTGTCATTCAATTTATAATAATATTAACAGAGAACACATTGAGGAGACAATTATGGAAAGAGAACTTCTGATTGCCAAGATGATTCGCGAAGTAAGCGAACAGGGAAAAAAGAACATAGCACAGGCTGACACGCTCACAAAAACACTTACTGACATTTACCTGAATAACAACTATCAGGATGTGACGATCGTTGCCTGCGGCTCCAGCTATAACGGAGCCAACTGCGGACGCACCTTCATGGAAAAGATACTCAGGCGCAAGGTCCGTGTCCTTTCACCGGAAAACTTTGAATTCTACGATAATCTGATTGAAGACAACGAACTGGTCTGTGTCGTTTCCTTCTCGGGAGCCAGCACCAATTCCATCTCTGCCCTGCAGAAGATCAAGGACTCAGGCAAGCTGGCCATTGGTATTACCGGTTATCCGGAAAGCGACTTCAAGTACATCGCTGACGTGACCATTGAATACGGACTTAACGGAGAAGAAGAACCGTACGAGACCAAGGGTGTTACCCTGCTGGCCCTCTACTTCATGTTATTTGCCCTGGAAGCCGGCTTACGGCGCCAGACAATAACAAAGGAGGAATATGATAATTACCATCAGGAAATGATACAGTGCATGGATGCCCATGACGATGTAATGAACCGCACCACTGAGTTTGTAAAGAAACACCGCATTCCACTGATCGGCATGCAGTCAGTATTCTTTGTCGGCAGCGGTGCCGGATATGCCCTGTCACTGGAAGCCAAGCTTAAGTTCGGCGAACTGCTCAAGATCAGTACCGACGCTCATGAACTGGAGGAATTCATTCACGGTCCTTCCATCAAGCTGCAGCCGGGGCAGGTAGTTTTCTTCCTGGATACCAGTGAAAAGACCCATGAAAGAACCTTTACGATCTATCAGGCCAGCAAGGTCATTACTCCGTTTACCTTCCTGCTGACTCCTGACACTTCCGTCAATGAGGAAACCGTCTTCCATCTGCCAATCAGAGTTTCGGATTCCCTGATCCCGTTATATGCTCTGGTCTTCTATCAGCAGATGGTCCATGATCTGACTAACATGCGTCACTGTTTTGCCGAACACGAGCTTTACAGAACCTTCACTTCACTGGTACCGATCAAGTCAGACAAGTACAACAAGGCTTACTTTGACATGTTAAAGACCACATTCTAAGCACAGAAAAAGCAGATTTCGAAATCTGCTTTTTAATTTGTTAATGTACCTTATTATTGTTTATTCCATCCCGGCAATGATCTTCAGTGCCTCCTGAACATCATACGGCTGAGCAAAGGAAATGCTGTAATGGTATCCGTTTCTTTCCCATTGGGCAAAACTGACGGTATCAGAATCATTGCCATAGACATGAACGCTGTAGTCTTTGTAATCATAAATACCCTGATGAGTGAATTCCGGGAGATTCCAGGTCTGAATGTCACGGGTTTTTCTCACGGTATATAATTCCCTGCCATCCTGTGACAGATACTTTTTCCGGTTATCGTCAATGCTCTCTTCCTGAGTAAAGGTCTGTGATTCGTTGGCCTTATTGGAAACAGCTGACGGCCTGACGCCATCTGTTCCTTCAGTCTGGTTATGATACTCATACACAAACTGATCAGGAGCCTGTTCCATCTTTCTGCCCAATCCCAGCTGAGGCCGGATAATTATCACGCCGATAATGGCAACTGCCACCATGGCTAAGGAGGCTGCAGTTTTTAAGGAGAAGCCGGAAGGAATCAGTGAAGTTCTTTTTCTGGCTGCTTCTTCTATGAATTCATCATCAATATCGGTCATGGCTCTTAACAGATCGGTATTCTTCATACTTCAAATCCCTCCTTCTTCAGATATT
Source organism: Erysipelotrichaceae bacterium (assembly GCA_015058955.1). Taxonomy (GTDB): domain Bacteria; phylum Bacillota_I; class Bacilli_A; order Erysipelotrichales; family Erysipelotrichaceae; genus RUG521. The sequence continues at coordinate 17,370 of SVBJ01000018.1, read as the reverse complement.
CTCTTAAACTGTTTCTGGTACGCATCAGCGACATCTTGACCTTGCCGGGAGTAATGCGGTAATCCCAGGCAATCTCATTTACGGAAGCCATGTACCAGTATCTTCTGACAAAGATCTTTCTGGCTTCGCTGTCAACTGTTCTTAAGAAACGGTTAATGGATTCGGTCAGTGTTGAAAGGTCAAGATGCTGCTGGACATCCGATTCATGTCCCAGCACCTCACTGAGTTCATCCAGGGCTAACCGGGTCTGATTCTTTCCTCTTTTCCGTGCATTCATCTTTTCGTACATGTTCAAGGCCAGATTTCTTGTGATCTTTCCCAGGTAAGCCCCCAGATTGTCCGGGCGGTTAGGAGGGATCGAACTCCAGGCTCTGATCCAGGTATCATTGACGCATTCCTCGCTGTCCTCATTACTAAAGAGGATATTGTTGGCGATCTTCTTACAATATCTTCCGTACTTGAGTTCACTCTGGATAATGGCGTTTTCATCCCTGTCCCAGTAAAGTTCTACGATCTCGAAATCTTCCATTGCCTAATGTGTCTGTGAAATGATAACTCCTACCTGGTCAAGGTTCATTGCCTCTTCCAGTGATAAGGCATAGGTATATTCACCATCAACCCAGATGGCACCGGTAAACATGCCGTTTTCTCCTCTGTAGGTTATGTTTTTGAGGCTGTTGTCCGTTCTGACATCACTGTACTCGCTGTAGTCACCGCTGATGTCGTCAGCACCTTTGGCCTTGCGGAATCTGGCAACTTCCTCTCCGGCAGCGTTTCTGCAGATGACTTCCAGCATTTCACCGTTCATCACTCTGTAAGCGTAATCTACTGTACCGTTAAGACCTTCCGGCATGGTGAAGTCAAAGCCAACGGCCTTTTCAGCCTCATCAAGGCTTGTGTAATCCATGAAAGGATTAGGTATCTGTGTCATCGGTTCCTGCTCCTCCTGTACTTTTTTATTGCATCCGGCTAAGGCCAGAACAGTTAATAAACTAAACGTAAATATAATAATCTTTTTCATGTCTTATTACCTCCACACCCTAACAGACAGAATAATGCCTTTTCTGGTAACATATTATTTTTTAAGACGTCCTGTCTGCTCCAGATAATATCTCAGAGCCATGGCATCACGACGCTGTACCAGCTTGTCTACCTTATGCTCCGCCCTGTTTTCCAGCCAGTTGAGGGCTTCTTCAGCTGTCAGCCAGACGATCTCCTTTATCAGTATCTGTTCCTCTTCCGTACGGTGAGTTTCCTGCAGGGCTGAAGAATCAACTTTACAGTGAAAGAATGAGGAAACAGTAATTCTTCTGATCAGATTGTAGGAGTCAATGATGGTACCGACATATTCACAGGAAAGTACTTCCAGTCCCAGTTCCTCCATTACCTCTCTTCTGATCGTGTCATTGAGACTTTCTCCTTCTTCCAGGCCGCCTCCGCAGCTTTCCAGATGATCTCTTTCACCGAAGAAGTCTTCACCGACAATGTGCAGAAAACCGAAACATCCTTCCTGATTTTCCGCCAGGGCTCTGGCTGTATAGCGGACATGATCATATCCTTCAAATTCATACTGGTCATCAGCCAGTCTTCCTATTTCCACTGCTTCCATAAATCCTCCCTGTCCTTAAGAAACCTGACACAGCCTTCGTTATCACAGTCCTGTTCAGTTACATGATCCCGGATCATTCTGACTCTTTCAGGTGCATTTTTCATCGCAACACCTATTCCTGACTTTTCAATCAGCTCCATGTCATTTTCCCCGTCACCGAAGAACATCACACTGTCCCAGTCATCCCCGTTACTGTGCAGATACCTTTCCAGGGCATTCCGCTTGGAGACCCCCTGGGGCAGTACATCCAGCAGATGGCCTTCGGAAAACAGATATCTTACTCCGTATACCGGGTTATCCAGCCGGATCTTCCTAATTTCTTCCTGCCTGCTGCGTTCAAATACCACGACACAGCGTTTTATTTTCCCGATCATTCCTTCACTGACATTAAGAAAATGGTCTATTCCCTGTCGGGCCATGGTATCCTTCAGATCTTCCGTATACTTTTCCGCATACATGTCACCGTCATCGATGAATATCACATTGGCGAATTCCCATTTGTTGAAGATCAGGCAGATCTCTCTGGCCTGCTGATAATTGAAAAACTCATATTCATAATGGGAGCCTCTGTCGTTATCATAAATGTCACAGCCGTCATTGAGGATCAGAAAGTCCATGATTTCATTCAGGTGATATTTCCTTCCCTTGGCCCCATATGAGCGTAAAGTCCTGCCGCTGGCAATGCCCAGTTTAATTCCGGTATTATTTCTTAATTCCCTAAGGTACCTTAAAGACTGTGAAGGAATGGTCTTCATGCTGTCCAGCAGGGTATTATCCAGATCAAACACAATGTACTTAACACGGTTCATATCCCCATTATATAACAAAAAGACCCTGAGGTCTTTTGTCATTTAAGTCTATATAAGTTCTTCAGCTCTGTATCTGGAAGCGACATTACTGTGCAGGATCGCCTTGAGAAGATATGAAATGGTCATATCCAGTTCCTCTTCACTCAGTGTCCCTTCTTCCAGTCCCTTTCTTACTTCATCCCGATAATAGCTTCCTCCCGGCATGATGATATGCCCGGCCTTTACTGCCTTAACATTGCTGCCCTGACCTTCCAGAGTTGAAGTCCAGTCAGTCATGACCACACCGTCAAAACCCCACTCGTTTCGTAAGATCCTGACAGCCAGATCATAGTTATCCGGAGCATAGACACCGTTGATCTTATTGTAGGAGGTCATTAATCCTGTGGCCTTTCCTTCCTTTACGGCAATTTCAAAGCCACGCAGGTAGATCTCTCTTAATGCTCTCTGTTTGACGATGCTGTCAGTGAAGGAACGGTTATCTTCGGCGTTGTTGCAGGCGAAGTGCTTGATCGTTATGTAATTGCCCGGTATTGACCCAACGCCCTTCAGTAAAGCAGACGCGATCTTACCGGATAACACCGGATCTTCTGAGTAATACTCAAAGTTACGTCCGCACAGCGGGTTCTTATGAATGTTCATACCCGGTGCCAGCCAGAAGGTGACATTGAATTCCACCATTTCCTGACTGGTGATCCTGCCGATCTCTTCGATCAGATCAGTATTGAAACTCTGCGCTAAGGCAGTCGCTGCCGGCCAGGCGGTAGGATACTGATAGAGAACGGTGTCCGTTTCTTCCAGAGGCTGGGCTTCAAGGAACAGTTCCATGGCAGCAACCGGGAAGTTGTCCTTCAGATACTTTATGTTGCCGTCCTTATCCAGTGCTGATTCCTTTAACAGACGTAATCCTGCCGGACCGTCAGCCAGATTGGTATTGATGACGCCTTTATCCATGAGCGCTTCCGTTGTTCTGGCAACGGTTCCCGGAGTATAGATGTATCTGGTGGAAAGACCGCGGTCATCGTTGCTTTCACCCATGACCAGCTTAATCTTTTCTTCTCTTGAAAGTTTTCTGATTATTTCTTTTACTCTGTCATCGTCGACAGCTTTCATTCCCGGATATTGGTGTGTTACGGTTTTAAAGCATGATTCATCCAAATCCAGAACTTTAATACCTTCAGGAATTATTTCCTTTCTATGCGGCGCATGGAGTTCCTCAAATTCTTCATTGCACTTCAGCAGATCTCCATGTCTGGAAATCACGATCGTTTCTTTATTGTTTATTACTGCCGCAATAGAGGTATTATCAGATGAGTTACCGACTCTTATGATGTAGTTACCCTTTTCCAGAATGAAGCAGTTTTCCTGCTGGTCATAGGAGGCGCAGTATTCCATGTCAAAACTGAGTTTTACTGTCTCTGTTTCACCGGGCTGCAGTTTGTCCGTCTTGGCAAAGGCCACCAGTCGCTGATACTCCTTGTCCAGTTTTCCTGCAGGAGCACTGACATAGACCTGTACAGTTTCCTTTCCAGCAGCCCTGCCGGTATTTCTGACCAGGACTTCCATTTCAACGGCTTTTCCCTGCAGGGTAACTGCCCTGACTGTCATCTCGAAGTCCGTATATGAAAGGCCATAGCCGAAGTGATATCTTACCGGGACATTGAAAGTATCATAATAACGGTATCCAACATAGATGCCTTCCTTATAATATTCCCTGGCAGTATCCCCATTCATGTAGGAGAACTCATTGCCGAACGGAATGTCCTGGTATCTGTATACCCAGGTATCTGACAGCTTGCCGGAGAAATTCTCTTCCCCCGTTAACAGTGATGCCAGGGCTCTGCCACCTTCCAGTCCTTCCTGACAGAAGAAGATCACGGCATCAGGCTTGCAGTCATCAACGTCAGAAATGTCTACTGAGGAACCGGAATTGATGACCAGGATAACTTTCTGATAATGCTGTCGCAGCAGTTTCAGGGAGTTTACTTCCTCCTGTGACAGCTTAAAGCCTGCTTCCAGTCTGCGGTCTCGGCCTTCCCCGGCCTGTCTGGCCACTGCATACATGGCAGTATCACATTCCACCAGATCTTCTTCCGTTATTTCATCAGCTACCGGCATGGTAAATACCAGACCCCAGACATCAATGATCGTATGATTTTCCCTGACGTCCTTTTCATAGGCTTTTTTGGCTTCATCCAGTTTCACGTCATATTTCCGCAGACACCTGTCAGTCAGGATGTTAAAGCCCTTTTCCTTCAGACCGTCATAAATGGTCGCTGAATATCTTTCATTGACTTCGCCTGAACCGGCACCGCCCTTGACGGTATGTCTGGCTCCGGCGCCATATAAGGCAATATTACCTGTACTAAGCGGTAAGACTCCGTTATTCTCCAGCAGAACGATTCCTTCAACGGCAGCTCTGTAAGCCAGTTTGCGGTTGTTCTTTTCTCTCAAGGTCTCTCTGGTATCATATTGTGCCCCTGTTATTCTCTTCATATGCCTTCAGCCTTCTTTCTCTGCAGTCACCCGACTTAATTATACCCGTTTATCAGCTGACAGACCATCATGTACACCATTCTCTTTTTTTGTCTTGTCTGATTTACGATCTGAAAATATAATCTAGTTATGAATTACAACATTAAGAACGGAATGCTTCACCTGATGATCGATAAGGAAACCAATCTGGCAGACCTGCTGGAGTCCTTTTGCATTTCCCGCAAGAACAGATACCTGCTTACCAGCGAACACAAGCTGCTGTTAAACGGGGAGCCGGTGAAGAACACCGATGTCACCATGGTGAGAAATGACAGACTGTCATTTATTCTGGACCACTACGAACCTGATTACCGGCCGGATGATAGGGAATGCACGGTTGTCTGGGAAGATGAACTGCTCTACATCGTTTCCAAACCTGCCGGCATCATTGTTCATGACGAACATGATTCCCTGGCCAATCAGGCCGCCCGTTATCTGATTAACCATGATATTAAGGCACCTGTCAGATATATTCACCGTCTGGACAGAGAGACTACCGGTCTGATAATGTTCTGTAAGATGCCTCTGTTCCAGGCTTATTTTGACAAGCAGCTGGAAGAAAGGAAGATCACCAGGACCTACCTGGCCATCGTCAAAGGCAAAGGCAAGGCTCATCAGAAATATACTTTCAATGAAAACATCGGGGCTGACCGCCACAACAACAATCTTTACCGTGTCTCCAAGACCGGTAAACAGGCTATAACCAAAGCCGAGATCCTGGAAGTAAAGGATGATCTGCTGCTGATGAAGTGCCGTCTATTGACCGGCAGAACCCATCAGATCAGAGTACATCTGTCCTATCATGGCTTCCCGATCCTCAACGATGCTCTTTACGGTGTCCCATCCACAAAAATCAGAAACATGGGCCTTTGGGCTTACCAGCTGGAATTCGTTCATCCGTTTACTAACAAGAAGATAACCGTCAGAGACAACGATAATCCTGACTTTAAACTGTTTGCAGAGAGGTAATAGACAATGATACAGAAACTGTTCTCGTTTTTCTCCGTCCTGGGCGACAGATTCGCCCTGTTCATGATATCCCTCATTCCCCTGATTGAGGAAAGAGGCGCCATCATCTTCGGCGCCGCCAGAAAAATGCCATGGTATGAGGTTCTGCCGATCTGCATAATCTCCAACATGCTGCCGGTACCGTTTCTGCTGCTGTTTGGCATGAAGATCGTCCGGTGGCTGAAAACAACCAAGACCTTTGGGCCTTTCTTTACCAAATACGAAACTAAACTACATGCCAAGAGCGAAACAGTAAAGAAATACGGTTTCTTTGCCCTGACCATGTTTGTCGGCATTCCGGTTCCGGGAACCGGTGCCTGGTCCGGCTCACTGGTTGCCACAATTCTGGAATTTGACTTCAAAAAAGGCTTACGGTCAATATTCCTTGGTGTCTTAATGGCCGGTGTCATTCTGACGTTGGCCAGCTACGGTGTTTTCAGTTTCCTGAGAATACTGTTATAACAGGCCTCATATAAAATCTACGAAAAGACTGCCCCAAGGCAGTCTTTTTCAGTCATATGTTCTGATTTCAGGAATTCTGACATCAGTTTTCTTATGCGGCAGCTGTATTCCTGCATTGCCCGTCATTATCAGACGGATCGTTTCTATTTCCTCATCCGTCATTCCAATCTTCAGCAGATAATTGCGGCAGCAGCCGGCCAGCGTTGTGTTCTCATCGCCGAACTTATAGAGGTTCTTCATCAGATCTTTGACATATCCCAGCAGGATCTCAACTTCACGTCCTTCTTCCTGCATTTCGGTACCGGCCTGGGAGAAGAATGACAGTTCATAATCCTTATAAATTGTTTCTTCCGGAACCCCACATAATCCCAAAAGAACGATCATCGCCGTACCCGTACGGTCACGCCCGGCCCGGCAGTGAACCAGTATCGGATAGTTATCCCTATCCGCGAACACCCTGAAGATATTCAGAGCAGATTTCCAGTAAGCTTCCTTTGTAATATTGGTATAAAGTATGCCAGGGGCATTGATGTATCGGACATTTTCACCCAAAGGGCTCTTTTCCAGACGGGATCCGCTTTCCCCGGCATCTCTGAGATCGAGTTCCGTCTTTATGTGCAGGTCTTCGTTGGCCTGCCTGCGGCCAAACTCCGTAACATTGTCAGCGTATGCGGTACGGTAGATCAGTCCCTGATTGAGATGGATTCCTGATCCTGTATAATAACTGCCCACATCGCGGGTATTGGATACCCCTTCTATCAGAACGATTCTCGGTGTTGGTTCCGTACGGAAGTGTCCGACCTCCGACATTACCGCGTAGTCAGAATAAACTGCACAGATCTGCCAGTAGTAATCCTTTCCCGTAAACAGGTTACAGATGTCCAGATGATCTTCCCGGCAGAGCATTTCATCAGCTTCCTTCATGTCATTTCTGTTGCTTAGATAGACAACGGAAAACTCCGGTTCCTTACTGATCTGCCATTTCAGGCTTACGGTCTGGTTACCGGTGAAATGATCGGTCAAATATCTGTAGTAATTCTGTCCGCTTCCCCTGTGATAGATGGACAGATATTCCTGCATTTCTTCATTGACCAGTATCATGGTCTGATCATTTTTCCGGAGAAACCAGTGTTATCTCCACTTTTTCCTCGATCACTTCCGGCTCCGGATCAGGTTCCGGTTCAACTGGTTCAATTACAGGAGGTTCTTCCGGCGGCAGCGTTTCCGGGTCATTGGTAAAAACACCTATAAACGGTATAAGTGCGATTAATGCCAGTAATGCCGCCAGGATCCTTTTCATTATTCTTTACCTTATCTGACTTTCCTAAATATATTATAAATTAAAAAAGCGGATGAATAATCAAAACATCCGCGTTAAATGTCGTAAATGGTTGGTATTACTACCGTCTGTGGATCATCGTGTAGGAATCACCGGCCTGAACATAATCGATCTTAATGCCAGGCAGTAATCCCGGAAGATGCTGCTGGGCCAGCCACTTCATGCCCGGTTCCTCAACATTGAAATGCCCGGCAGCCAGTACGGTCTTATCCAGTCCCAGCTGAGCGCCGTCTCTCATGTAAATGGCTACGGTGAAGTCCGTTATCTCCATGCACAGAATGGTATCAACGTGATTTTCCTCAATGAAGGCCAGCTCCCCGTTATCGGCCGGTCCGATGATATGGAACGGCAGATATACCCTTTTAGTAGTACCGTCAAGGTTACCCATGGTCTTCATGCCTTTCAGGTTCATCTTTTCCATCAGATACTGAGCCACTTCTCTGGTAGGGGTCTCCGGAATGTCAAAGATCCTCGGAGTTCCGTCATTGCCGGTTACGTAATCCAGCCAGCCGATCTCATAAGCCAGTCCATAGAAGATACCGTCTACATACTTGCCGTCATGCAGCACGCCTGAATGGATGTAGTCATGGTCTCTCCATACTGTTATGCCGGTTTCGTCCAGCAGTTGTTTCTTCAGCTTGAAGGTTTCGTTGTCCTTAAGCCAGTCAGTATGGTCGCCATGATTCCAGAAACATGCCTCATGGGCAATGATGAAGTTGGCGCCAAGCTCATGGGCCTTTCTGATGACATCAACACTGGCATAGATGGTGGTCACGATGCCGGTGCATTCCTTATCGGTTTCACCGTACAGGACCTTGTCTCTGGTCTTTTCGTCATCGATCTCGCCATATCCCTTGCAGTTTTTCTTTACGATTTCAATAATCTCACTGATCTTCATGTTATTACCTCTCCGTCTGTTATTTCCATTTTTATATAAGCATCCTTCTTTTACCTGCGTCAATTGAATAAACCGCCTCAGAGAAAAACGCTCATTATAATTACGCAAATAAGCAGTTTTGTCTTTCCTATCCTCTTCTGGCTTCTCTTAACGGCTTATCCCAGAATACTTCTGCCCCGTTTTCCTCAGCCAGCTGATCTATTATTTCCGGAAGCTGTTCCAGATATGCAGCTTCCTTTTTTCTGGATCTTCTGCCCTTGCCTTCGTAAATGAACTTTTCAAAGTAAGCATCGTATGATATGGCATAGTCTTCTTCATCCCTGTGCGGGAAGAAGGTTACTGCAGCCTTATAGGTGATCATTCCCCGTTCGCTGTCACTCACCAGCATTACCAAGGCACCTTTTCTTTCTACTTCAGAGAACACACCCTGTGCTTCAAAATACTGTTCGTATACATTCAGTTCCATGTTTTTCCTCCCTTATCGGCTTAATTCAGCCAGATACTGCAGCAGTTCCCCTTTATCAGTGCATATTCTGTTCAAAGCCATGCGGATCATCAGATTATCCAGCCCCTGACACAGAGTACGACTGTCGGTCTTCAGTCCCACTGCCGGCTTTCTGGTACCGTGGAAATATCCCAGAGCCACACAGGCTCCCTCATCAGGTACTCTGCCATCCAGCAGAAACAGGAAGACATCACAGCTGTTCATCGCAGCAATGTCCTTTTCAAAGACATAACGGTCCTTGGGGATCCCGTCAATGTAATCAGGCATCTCACTTACCACTCCGCCATCCCTCTGCGGCAGATAGGTATCATATCCGTTCTTTCTCAGCAGTTCATCAATGGTCAGATTATATTCTCTTTCATAATCACAGTACAGCGGCGCTGCTATGTATATCTTCATCTTAATTACCCCCTTCAAAGAAAAGACCAAAACAAAACCTCTGTTTCAGTCTCAGTAATCTATTTACAGTTCAGCACGAACCTGTAGCAGTCACGGCACATGTCTTCCAGTGTCTTTTCAGTGTGCCAGTTAAGCTCTTTCTGAGCCTTGCTGGAATCAGCATAGTATTCCGGCAGGTCGCCAGGTCTTCTTGGTGCAATGACATACGGAATGGTAATGTCATTGACCTTTTCATAAGCTCTGACAATGTCCAGAACGCTGTAGCCTACACCGGTACCGATGTTGTAGACATAATAACTGCCTTTTTTGTGTTCGATCTTCTTGAGTCCCTTGATGTGGACCTTGGCCAGGTCAACTACATGGATGTAGTCTCTGACACCGGTTCCGTCCTTGGTAGGATAGTCATCACCGAAGATGTTCAGTCTTTCCAGCTTTCCCAGGGCAACCTTGTCGATGTAAGGCATCAGGTTGGCCGGTACTCCATTAGGGTTTTCGCCTAACAGGCCGCTTTCATGAGCGCCGATAGGGTTGAAGTATCTTAATATGCAGGCATTGAAGCTCTTATCTGCAAAGCAGAGATCCTTGAGGATCTGTTCAACAAATACCTTGGAGGTACCGTAAGGGTTGGTCGTGCCTCCGATAGGCATGGTCTCAACATATGGAATCGGATTGTTTTCGCCATATACGGTAGCTGAACTGGAGAAGACGATCGATCTGACATTTTTTTCCTTCATGACGCTTAACAGCACCAGAACACTGCTGACATTGTTGGTGTAGTATTCCACCGGTTTTCTGACACTGTCACCGACAGCCTTGTAAGCTGCAAAGTCAATTACTGCTCCGATGTCATTTTCATCAAAAATCTTTTCCAGCAGTTCTCTGTCGAGCATGTTTCCCTCATAGAATCTGATCTTCTTGCCGGTGATCCTGGTGATCTTGTCCAGTACTTCCGGCTGGGAATTACTGAAGTTGTCCAGACCGACAACATCATATCCGTCATTAAGAAGTTCAACTGTCGTATGGGAACCGATGTAACCGCAGCATCCGGTCACAAAGATCCGCTTACTGCTTCTTTTACGGTTCATTTCACGGTAGATGAAATCTTCATATTCTACTTCTTTTACGACTTCCCAGTCATTCATGTCAAAGACGTCGAAATGAGTATCCACTTCATAGTCTCCCTTTACAAAAGAGATAAGAGCCTTATGACAGAAAGGATAAGCCTGACGGTAAATTGAAGCCCCGCCGCATACGATGACCTCATCATCACTGAATTCCTTCTCATTAAGGAACTTCATCAGATCATAGGTAACTTCCGCATCAGGATCATCGACCTTATATTCCGGATCAATTGAGCAGACAACGGTATGTCTGTCCTTCAGTTTACGCGGTAATCCGTCATAGGTTGTCTGACCCATCAGAATGGTCTTTCCAACGGTATTGCTTTTGAAGAGCTTCAGTTCTTCCTTAAGATGCCATGGCAGCCGGCCCTTAATGCCGATGCCCTTGTTTTCATCCATCGCTATTGATATTGTTAACATGTTGATACCTCTCACCTACAAGTATACTTGATATTCACTCTTTTTGCAGAGCGTATTTATATATTGCCTGAGCAAAACCGTCGTTTTCCACCGTGTCGGTTACTGCATCGGCAATTTTTTTCAGACTTTCGGGACTGTTGCCCATGGCTACAGCAAAACCGGCTGCTTCCAGCATTGAGGAATCATTGTCCCCATCCCCAATCGCCATTACCTCATCCAGTGACAGTCCATACAGACTCGCCAGCTTACGGACAGCGTTTCCCTTGGTTGCCTCCGGATTATTTACTTCAATGTTATCCTTCAGAGCACTACTGAACGTGAAATCCGGACAGTCTTTCAGCTTTTCCAGTACTCCCGGTTTGGAATCTGAATCTTCCTGGAAGAAGAACTCTGCCTTGAACAGAGGTTCATCCAGATTTTCCAGGACCTTGATCACATCATCCACAAAAACGGTCGGTATGCTTCTGGTTTCCTTTCTTCTGGGATTGTCATCCAGAAATCTGGTAAAGGTTGAAGCCTTGTGATAAATGTCATCACCCGAAAACTGGCGGAATAGATCAGCGACTTTATGTGGATCTACAGTATGACTGTCGGCTATTTCTCCGGTTTTCGGATCGGCAATATATGCCCCGTTGCAGTAGATGACATATTTCGTATTGATAACTTCACTCAGCTGTTCAGGAAACATGAAGATGCTTCGCCCTGAACAGGGTGCAGTTATTATGCCTGCTTCCCTGCAGGCTGAAAGAGCTTCACGGGTCTTTTCACTGCATCGTCCTGAGCCGATGGGAAATACCGTTCCGTCCACATCAAACACAACCATTCTTATTCTTCTCACATTAAATACTCCGTTCACTATAATTCTACCTTTTTATTCTCTTTTGCAGAATATTTTTATCGAAAGAAAACCGCCAATTGGCGGTATCTTCTTACTTTTCGATTAACTTGTCCAGAATGTCAGATAAAGTCTGCTTTTCTTCATCAGTCAGCTTTGAGAAGATTTCATCCAGGAATCCTTCTCTTTCACTTCTGATTTCCTCAGCTCTTACTGCTCCCATTTCCGTAAGTTTCAGAATGGTAGCTCTCTTGTCGTTTTCGTCAATCTTTCTGACGATGTAGCCGTCATCTTCCAGTCTGGCTACGACTTCTGAAGTTGAAGAAGCATTGATTCCAGCGCTTTCAGCCAGCTGCTTCTGATTAACTCCATCAGGATAGTCACTGATGATGACCAGTAAGCGCTCTCTGGATAAACCTCTTCTGTGATGAGGTCCCTTATGGCGGAAATCAGGTCTGTTATTGTCTTCCTTCTGATTTCTGCACATGCCTTTTCTGTCTCTGCAGTGTTGTGGCATTTCACCGTGTGCCTGTCTGAAGGCACTCATTCTGATCTCTCTGGATACAGCGTTCATCTTCTTGAGTAATTCCGTGTTTCTGATCATGTATGCAACTCCTTTCGTTCGGTTCCGAAATAATTATATTTCGGTTCCGAACTATTGTCAACAAACACTTGTGAATTTTTAACAAAAAAAGAAAACCATGTTCAGCATGGCTTTCCTTAATTAATCTTCTTTCTTGTTAATAATCTCACCGCTGTTTTTCCAGATGGTGTTTTCCGGAACCACACCTCTGACACAGCTGGTCGGGTAGACATTGCTGTGACGACCGATCACCGTTCCCGGGTTAAGAACACTGTTGCAGCCGACTTCCACATGATCACCGATCATGGCACCGAACTTCTTCAGCCCGGTTTCAATGTTTTCGGTACCGTTATGAACGATTACCAGCTTCTTGTCACTCTTGACATTGGAGGTTATTGAACCGGCACCCATGTGAGAATAGTATCCCAGAATTGAGTCACCGACATAGTTATAGTGCGGAGTCTGAACATGGTCAAACAGAATGACATTCTTCAGTTCAACGCTGTTTCCTACTACACAGTCAGCACCAACCAGGGCACTGCCTCTGATAAAGGCACAGTGTCTGACTTCTGTATTAGGTCCGATGATGCAAGGTGCTCCCAGATAGGCAGTCGGGAATACTTTTGCCGTCTTGTGAACCCAGACGTTTTCACTTACTTCATCATATTCTTCCTTATCAAGGCTGTTTCCCAGTTCAATGATAAGGGATTTTATTCCCTTTAATGCTTCCCAGGGATAGGTGAACTGCTTCAGATAATCCCCGGCAAGGGTATGTTCCAGATCGTATAAATCACTGATCGTATACATATTTACCTCTTACGGTCTGGCAAAGGTCAGCTTTGAAGCTGCCGGCTTATCCAGAACAACCGTTACGTCAGGGTGATCCTGCAGGATGCTGGCAGGGCAATCTGTTGTCTTAGGTCCTTCGATCATGTCTCTTACTGCCTTGGCCTTATTTTCTCCGGTGGCGATCAGAACGATCTTCTTAGATCTCATAATGGAAGCCAGTCCCATGGTTACGGCACTGGTAGGTACCTGATTGATGTCTCCGTCAAAGAATCTGGCATTGTCCTGTCTGGTCTGCTCCGTTAACGGCATTTCATGAGTCAGACTGTCAAATGGGCAGCCCGGTTCATTAAAGGCGATGTGACCGTCAGAACCGATGCCCAGAACCTGAAGGTCAACTGTGTGTTTCTTCAGCTCTTTTTCATAGTTCTTGCAGTTTTTCTTAATGTCACCGTTTCCCAGAGGAACATGAACGTTTTCATCCGGAATGTCGATATGATTAAACAGATTCTCATGCATGAATGTCCAGTAAGATTCCTTGTGGTCTCTTGGTAAGCCGCAGTATTCATCTAAGTTGAAAGTCAGAATGTCCTTATAGCTGGTGCCGTTTTCCTGATGGTCTCTAATCATTTCCTTATACAGGCCGACAGGAGAAGAGCCGGTAGCCAGTCCCAGAACAGGTGTTCCTGTATTGAGAACTTCCTTCATGACTTTAAATGCTTCTTTTGATACTTCATCGTAATTATCTCTGATTATGATCTTAAACATTTTTACACTCTCCTTAAACAATTTTAATCTATCATATTTTATCTGTTTTTTCCATTATCACAGTTACGCAGTCATCGTGTTTATCTTTTACTTCTTTTGCATATTATAATGTAGAAGAAAGAAGGTATACGACATGAAAGAAAGCGTTCTTGTTGTCCTGGATTCTCTGACAGACAATCAAATAGAAATCCTGAGGAAACTGTGTGTAGACAATGATTACCGGTTTAATCTGGCAGTCAGCACCAAAGAGGCAGATCAGTATCTAAATGAAGCTACCATAATATACGGCGGCGGCACCTACCTGATCAAAAACGCTCCGAAGCTCAAGTGGTTCCATTCAGCCAGTGCCGGGGTCAATAATTACGTCCCGATAATAAAGGAAGAAACCCTGCTGACCAACTCAGCCGGTGCTTTCGGTCTTTCAATTGCCGAACACATCATCATGGTAACTCTGATGATGCTAAGAAGAATGCCTGAATATCAGCGGTATACTGCCAACAGGCAATGGCATAAGGGTCTTTCCCAGGAAAGCATCTACGGCCAGAGAATAACCGTAGTTGGAACAGGTGACATCGGCAGCAAGTTCGCTGAAAGAGTGAGTTCATTCCACCCGGCCTGCATTAACGGTGTCAGCCGTACCGGCAGAGAAAAGCCATTCTTCACCGCAACCTATCCAATCGACAAACTGGATGAATTACTGCCGGATACCGATCTGCTTGTTTCCTGTGTTCCGGAAACACCGGAAACCATCAATTACCTTAACAGAGAAAGAATAGCGTTATTGCCACAGGGTGCCCGCATCGTCAATGTCGGCAGAGGATCTGCCATCGATGAAGAAGCCCTGATTGAAGCCCTTAACAATGGTAAACTGGCCGGGGCTGCTCTGGATGTCTTCCGTAAGGAACCTTTACCTGAGGGTTCTCCTTTATACGACGTGGCAAATCTGATAATTACACCGCACGTTTCCGGAAATCTTACCATTGACTATACCAAGGAAACCAACTTCAACATGTTCCTTACCAACCTGAAACACTATATCAATGGCGAACAGATGGAACACGTCGTCAATAAGAAACTGGGTTACTGATAAAGGGGCGTCATTATGATGGAAACGATAAAGAAGTTCATTGAAAAGTTTCTCCGTGAATGCCGTAAGATCACGGACTTTATCCCGATAGCGGTCGTTCAGATGATACTGGTTATTCTGGGAGGATCACTGGCCAGCGAAATTCTTTCCAGACTTCCGGGAGTAAGGGAATTCCTTTCTTCTCTGGTCTACAGTGAAAGCATGCTGGAATTCCTGAACAATTATCTGCTGTTTTTCGGAATCTGGATCATTACCCTGCTGGCTGTCATCCTACCGCCGGGCAACAGGCCCATGCTTAAGGGATTCCATTTCCGTTTCAAAGGATTTCTGGTGGGTCTGCTGTTGGGTTTCGGTACAAACGGATTTGCGGTATTAATGTCCTGGCTGGCTGGTGACATCAAACTGTCATTCAGCGGCTTTGACTTTGTCGTACTGGCAGTCTTTGCCATTTCGGTCTTCATTCAGTCAGGAGCTGAAGAAATCAGCGGACGTTTCTATCTCTATCAGAAACTGCGCCGCAGATACCGCTGGCCGATTATTGCCATCGCTGTCAACTCTCTGGTTTTCTCCTTAATGCACCGTGGCAATCCAGGATTTACTTTCCTAGCCGGCCGGCAGATCTTCCGGGTTGGCCTGGTCTTCTCCCTGATGGTTTACTATTATGACAATCTCTGGGGAGCCATGGCTTTCCACACTGCCTGGAACTATTCGCAGAACATCATCTTCGGCCTGCCTAACAGCGGCCTTGTCTCTGAATATTCCATCTTCACCCTTGAAGCGGCCTCGGCCCGTAACGGACTGTTCTATAATGTCAACTTCGGGGTGGAAGGAAGCATTGGGGCAACAGCCATGTTGTTTGTACTGGCAGCAGTTATCATATATATCAACAGAAACAAAAAAGAACGCAATGACGTATGGGCTGAAGCGGAACAAAAAGCCATTCAGAAAAAACAGTTAAGAGAACAGAATAACACGAAAAGCGAGGTTAACTGACATGACACCAAGAAGAACCAGGATCCTTAACAAGATGAAAGAAACAGGACTGGACGGTCTGTTATTTGCGACCGGACCAAACCTGCAGTATGTAAGTGAATGTACCAGATATTTCTGGCAGCGCAGCTGCATGAATAACATCGGCGGAGCCAGAAGCTCCCATATTCTGCCTGAAGCCGTACTGTGGCTTTCAGCAGACAATGACTGCACGATTGTCTGCATACCAAGGATCAAAGACGATTTCCCTGGTTGCAAGGTCGTCGTTTCCTACATGGACCAGATGGAAGACACCCTGTCCTTTATTGTCAGGGGCAAAAGGATCGGCATCGGTGCCGACTGCCATGACTGGCTTGTCTCAGTTCTGAAGAATCTTGATGGGGAAATGGAGCCGGTTGAAGCTGAGCATTTACTGAAGGATCTTCGCAAGGTCAAGGATGAAAACGAAATTGCCCAGTTGAGAAAACTGGCGCAATTCACTGATCAGGCAATCATGTATGTAACCCAAAACTTCAGAGAAGGAATGACCATGGCTGAAGCGGAAGACATGCTGATGCGCTATGGCATTGAACAGGGCATGGATGACTTCTCCTTCCCGCCTACCATTGGTTTCAAGACCAGAGGAACTTTCACCTCTGAACAGAACTATGACTTCCCTCGCACCACCAGACTGGTGGAAGGAACCGGCATTGCCTTTGACATTGGCTTTGTCAAGGACGGATACTGTTCTGACTGGGGCCGTACTCTTTACTGGGGTAAGGCACCTGAATATATTAAGGAAGGCTACAAAGTCCTCAATGATGCTCAGGTCAACATGATCAACAGCATCATTCCGTATAAGACAAATGTAAATGAGACCTATAAAATGATCACGGATTATGTGGAAGCTCATGGCTATGGCCAGTTCTTCCGTGTTCAGAAACGTGACATGAACGGGCATCAGATCGGCATTGACTGCCATGAATTCCCGATGCTTACAAACATGGAAGATGAACCGTTTGTACCGGGCATGGTATTCTGTTCCGAACCTAAGATGATGTTCCCGGGTGAAATGTACATGCGCGTGGAAGACATGATCCTGATTACGGAAACAGGAGCCGAGTCACTGTCCCTGTTCCCGAGAGACATGTTCGAGATCTGAAGACATCATAACCACCAATAAAATTGGTGGTATCGAAAGCCCTGTAAGGGCATGATGTTGCGCAGGACCTTCGTCCAG
>SVBJ01000017.1 GCA_015058955.1 Erysipelotrichaceae bacterium | reverse complement strand
GGATCATCTAACCCTTTGAAAATGAAAATAGAGCCGTTAGGGAGCTCTATTTCAAAGTCTGATCTGTTTATCCTGCAATATGAATAAAACCCGCTGGATTGCAAATGTGAGATCATCAGGGACCATATGCTGTGCTTGATAGTGTTCTGTATCTTTCTGACTACAAGTATCTTTCTCTTGCTGTTTAAAGCCTTCAGCAATACTTTTTGAGTTGCACCGTAACTCTTACCAGATCCGGCACCACCCATGTATACCTCCGTTCTGTGGGTATAATCGGATATGCCTTCATACACCCAATCATTGAAGATCCGGGGATTAAGCCTTCTCGCCATCTATAAACCAGTCCGTTTCTATCCGTTTGACTTCAACCTTGTCAATGTACTGGCCATCCATCTTATTCAGCAAATCCAGGGCTTTGAGCTTATCAGCTGTTGTGATCTTTTCACCCTTAATAACACTTGTAAGCCATCTTTTTCTCTCTACAGCAGTCAGGATCGACTCGTCCTCTGCCTTTTTCAGAAGTTCCTGATACCTTGTCTGAACCTTGTCTGTTTTTAAAAGATTACTTGCTTTGGAATCAACGCTTTCACCCTTCCATTTAGCAGCATTTGGATAGGCTTCAATGTATGCCTGCCTCTGGCTGTTTCCCTTGACTAAGGATGCTACAAAGATCTCCTGCTTTGGTGTCAGCATACATTCCCTCCTTTCAAGGCATAAAGAAAGGAGCGTTTCCGCTCCGGCTGCCATGTTGTCCACATACAATATAACATAGGTAGGGGTTAACAGGGTTAACAACTTTGACTTTTAATATACCTTTTGACTATCAGGAAGGCAGTTTCTTTGTTTTGACTGTTGCAGCATTTGATTGCTGTTTGTCTCCAGGTATATCCAAGTAAATAGTGGTATCTGATAATAGCCTTCACTTGGCTATCATCTACTTCATCAATCCATTGCTCAATACGTACAACCTCTTCCAGAAGCATTTTCTTTTTTTCAAGTAGCCTTGTACGCAGTTGCCACATTCTGTTTACCCAGGCCTCTGTGGGATTCCCTGGGACTCTTATTGAAGATCCATTGCTTAAAACATCGAAAGGGTTCTGTGCGCTTGGAATCGTCCCCCACTTTTCCAAGTCTTTTATTTGCTCTTCAATGGACCTTATTTCATTTCTCAGGCCGGTAATCCGTCCCAGGTCTTCCATTCTCATAGCTGTCTACCTCCTGAACCAACATGGCCGTTTTCCTTAGATCAGCAATATAACATCTATGTATTATGGAAATAACTTCTTTATACTATCAATACACGTAGTAGTAATATCTGTAAACTTATGCTCATCGACTGTGTTTTTGAATTTAATCTTCACTGAAGAAGATAATTCGTCAGTTTCCAGATAACTGATATCGTCCAGATTTATGTAAACTACATCACCAACAATATCTTCCAACTTCAACATTTTATTCTTGGTCATACAGTTTCACCAGCTTTGCAATTTGAAGTTTCAGCATTCCGTTTTCAGCTTCCAACTTTTCAATATAACTGACTATCCGGTTAACTAATTCGACGCTCATTTCACCATTGTGATATAACTGGTTCAGCGCTTTTTGAATCTCAGGCCTCATTTTCTTCCTCCCAATCTGCGACCATTTTTAAGACATCATCTTCCCAAAAGTGCCAATAACAATCAATTAAGTCTTTTGATGCTTTGTGGCTTGCATAGTTCTTTATCCACTCAATAGGAATTGCTTTGACTACCGTAGCACGTTTCTCAATTCGTTCCATTATACTGTAACAAGCCCTCAACACCGCCTGTTGTTCATCGTGTGGAAGGTCGTCAGCATCCCACATCACATCAACAATAATGGTGCGTACTTTGTCAGCATCAATTAGTCTCATTTTCTTTCTCCTAATTCTTCCTAATTCTTCCTAACTTCATACTCTTTACGAAATGATTTTTTAAGCACAAAGCACTCGTTGCTTACAAAGCCTGGACATTCGACAGGTTCCTCACCAATAAACCCTGCATCATATTCGCAATAACCGCATACGGTATCGTCGCCATGTATCTCTCTTACATATCGGCAGAGTTCTTCAAATTCTTTTAACAAGTCATTCACTGTCTTTGCCATTTTCTTCCCTCTCATCAGCAAAGCCACTACCTGTAACTTTAATTAGTTTTTCTTCTATTTCCCTTAACGATTTCAACCCCATATTTTTAACTCTCGTTATTTCACTTTTAGTCTTGCCTTGCAGTTCTTCTATCGTTTGAATATTTGCACGTGCCAATAGATTATATGCTCTTACTGATAAATCTAGTTCTTCAATATTAGCATCTTTTGAATGTATTGCTCTCATTGTTTTAGCAATGATATTGTAGCAATCGTCACAAATTGCAAAATAACGTTCTCCAATATGAAGCTCTCTTTTCTCTGCCAACTTCTCATCAATTACATATTCTTCCGATATTTCTTTTCCGCATAAATCACAGTAGTATTTAACTTTTCTCATTTTCTTTCTCCCATTTATTGTGCTTTTCCAAAACCATCTTCCCTGATGATATAAGCATTAACTAATTTGTGCATACAGTCTATAGGAGTATTAGCGCATGTTTCACCTTCGTGATACCAGCAAAAATATCCATCGCCAGAGTTATTTGGCCTTTTAACCTTACCTAGTTCATACTTGTCGCCATTGACATAAATAAAATATTCACCGTTCTTAAACTGTTTCATTTTCTTTCTCCTAATAATCGAACATCATAAGCACAAATGATAAAAATAGTAATGTAATACCAACAATTGCTAACCACTTACTCACTTCTTCCATTTTCTTTCTCCCACGTATGTATGATTTTATTCACGATCAAGCATATTACTGCCGACCAATTCTTCTTGGTTATATCAAGATATTTTCTGCATAACCACTCGACAGGAATTGCCTTATTGTCTTTCATTCAAATAAATCTCCTATATAGACAATGAGGTAAATTATCATCGCTATTGTCACTGCAATAAACAGAATTGCGAGTGTCCACAGAATCACTGTTATTGCCAAGTTCATTTGCTCTCCTTCCTGTGTTTCTTCACGATCAGGTACAATGTGACATAGCATATCACCATACCCACAATCACACCAAGTAAAAACCAAATAACATTACTCATCACATTCTCCTCCTTACGTCAGGGCGAATTCTTTTTTCCAGCTCTTAACAAAGTTCATAACAGCATCATTTGGCTTGCTATTGTGAAACGCATATACCTGCCTGACATTTTTGTTCTTCAGTTCCAGCGTTACATACGACTTATCCGGACGTGAACACTGTCTGATAAAGAATATTGCTGTAATACCTTTTGCATAGTTCTCAGCATACGTCCTTACGCAGTTATTCATCTGTTTACTTTCTTCAATAAGCTCATCACAACTCTCTGCTGGTCTGATCAGCAGATCTCCATCAGTGAACTGATATTTTATCAATTGAGCATATTGCTCTTTTATCAATGCATTTGTTTTTGCATCTCGAACTTCTTTAACCTTTTTCCACGCTTCATCATGAGCCTGATCCAGATTATCTGGGAACAGATACTTTCTCTCATGCAGCGGATACCCTAATTCTTTCCGGAACGTAAGATAGTCATTGTAGAATCTCGCCTTGTAGAAAGCTTGACCGTGAAGATACTCACACATCCGCAATTCCATGCCCTTTGGTGCAAACTTTAGCATGGACAAGGCTTCTTTGTTGCTGTAGACATCCGCTATTGCATCTGCATCCTCTTCTGTCTTCACATAAGACTTCCTGCAGGCCATCAGATGGTAATAACTCTTACCCTTCAGGTATTCCACCCACTTAGGTTTCACCTTCAGGATCTTATCCAGGCTCTTCTCATTGGTGTTCAGGCATCTGATGCATGTTACAAATGTCGAATATCCAGCCTTGCATAACAGTTCCACCTTTGGCTCTCTCATATAGATCTGTATGTACTCCCAAAAGTTTATATTTGCTTCTGATTGATACCATGCACAATATGGAAAATACTTATCAATCACTACATCCATATTGAGGATCTTTCCGATAAACGGTCCCCCGTTTTTATTTTGGCCCCAGTATCGGTAGGCGCCTTTAGACGTCCATTTTGCGCCATGGTCATGTACCCATCCGCCCATACATCTGTACTCTGTGTGACATAACATCGGAGTCTCATTTGCAAACTGCCTTCTAATCTCAGCAACAGTAACAGATCCGTTCTTATACTTCCTGATGGCAAACGTCCTGCAGAGAAACCTTTTCCCTATCTTCTGGATCCAGCTGACTGATACGTCATTGCTATAAGGCACATATCCTTTCTTTGTGAATTCTTTTGCATACTTACTTACTTCTACCGGTACTCCAAGTTTCAGATCTTCACAGGAAGTCAAAGAGTGACATCTGCTCATCGTTTTCCACCTTCTTTTCCACCGTTTTCTTTGGCTTTGGCTTTTCTGTCTTTACCGGTTCTTCAGCCAGAGGTTCTACTCTAGGCTCTACTCCATTGTAGAAGTCAACAGCCCACTGAAACACCTCAGTATCAGCGATGCACGCACAGCCTCCTACAGCCTTTTTTCTGGCCAGCTCCTTAATCTTACTCATGCATTCGCTTAACGGCCTCTGCGTGGCCTCTATTTGGCTCCAGTGATTGTCTGCAGAGTACTTCTTCAAGTAGTCAGCGATTATCTGCTCGTTTTTATCCTTAGCTTTCAGCAATTCATCTATCGTCATTTCATCTTTCCTTTCTTCTGTACCGCAAGTCATGCAACTGCTCTTTAGTGAATTCTATCTCTCTGAATCGTTTGTTGATATCTCCGATACAATTCTTATCTGATGCCAGTTGGTACAGTCTTGTGGCTATTTTAAGTGCCTTCCTCTCACTTATCCAAATCCACTTATGGTGTAGGCTTTTGAACAATACCATATCGGCACATCATCTCCCTGTCTACATCTTTTATCGTAATTGGACTGACACCTCTTTCCTTGAGTCTTGCTAATGCTGCTTTTCTCTTTAAAAGTCTTTCATGCATCCACTCACCATCTTTTCCGAATACCTCTCGATATATCTTATTCATATCGTTCACCCTTGATTCTTTTCTGAGTTCAAAGTCTGGTATTCTTGATGAATTTGTTTCCGTTTTCTGTTTGAAAACTTCTTCATATTTGTCGACTAATCTTCGCCAGTTAGTCACTTCCTGATCAACATATTTATTCCAGAATTCCCTTAGATTGAAGGTATACTGCTTGGAATCATAGTATTCTTTAAGCATCTTAGGGTCCGGTAAACCAGCCACAGCACACACCACCTTTCTTTTTATATATAGATTTCTTTGATTTTCTCTTTGCTTGTTTTCTTTCTTTCCAACTTACATTCGTTTCTGCTGCTTATAGCACTATCTATATTGAGTAGTTCTTACTTCTTCTTTCTCAAAAGAGGAAATGCGTGACATTTGCGTGACCTGTCACGTGACATTACCGTGACATGTCACACTTTTGTCTTGCCCTTTGTCTCTGCTTTCTGATGCGGTTATCTTCCTTCACATCATCCAGAGATTTCACATTCTGGTACTTCTCCCAATTGATGATAGTAAGGAACCCTTCGGTGTTACCAAGCATCTCCAACTCATACATTGCAGCAATGGCACTCTCCATCGTTCTCGCCTGACACCCGGTATAATCAGCTAGGTCAGCAATAGTATATGGAATCCCTTCAGCAAACTGTATCAGACCGTTTTCGTTAGTTCTGCCGGCCAATGTCAGAAGACAGATCCAGATCCAAGGAAACTCTTTGTTCTTCCTTTTCAACTTGCGAATCTTCTCATCCCTGGGAGTGTTGACTGACAGTTTTATCCATCCAACCTCTTTCATCAGCTACTCTCCCAAGACTGTCTTTAATTCTGTGATTTCCTCTCCTAAGACCATCTGACCGTCTAAGCCGGCTTTTCTCCGCATGGCCCATGTCCTTTTCAGACCGGCGAAATGGCTCTTAAATCGCCTCTGTATGTATTTCTCGGCATCTTCTTTATCAGCGATCTTATATCCTCTGGGGCAGGATGCTACCAGTAGATATTCTCCAGGAGGCTGATTGTTAATAGCCTTGATATCATTCCTTATTTGGTGATATGCCGTAGAATTGTGTTCGCTCATTCTCTCAGCATACCTCGGATAATACTCGTGAAGATCCTTGCAGATCTCCTCTTTGGTAATGTAGTGTTGTGTGACAACCGCTTTTCTAAGCAGATATTCATAAAGCTTTTGCTGTTTTTCTGTTAACATTGTTCTTCCTCTTCTTTCTTCTTCTGAAGCAGAAGCTAAGCCTCGACCCTAATCTGTTGAAACTTCGGGAAAGGAGAAATCCATATTATGACAATCGCAATGGAGTCTCAGCCCAGCTCCTGCTATATGCAAGCGTCCCACCGATTGTTAATCTCGAGGTGGTTTAATGAGTCTTTCTATTTACTGGATAAATTGGGATTGTAGTAGGACGCTACATATCTTTTTTAAAGTCCCGAGTCTGCGAAGAATGCATCTTCGAATGATAATGGCTCCTCTTCGGTCTCAGGTTCCTTGATCGGTTCTTTTTCAACCTTTGGAACCTCTTTTACCTCGACAGGCTCAACTGTAATAACTTTTGCTGTTTCATCAATGTCTGAACTGTCAACATACGTGGGTTTTCCATCTTCGCTGATGGTAGTCATATCGTTGATCATTGCTGTCTGCATCTTGATGCTCATGATTCCCCACTTGCTGATCAGCTGCCTCAGCATCGTTTTATACGCCATACCGTCAAAGTCTTTTTCCCAGAAGGTATAACCCTTCTTAGCAGCATAGCCTTTTGAATATCTCAAAGCATGGGCTTCCATCTTTGATTTGCTCCAGTAAATGGCCTTTCTGAATCCATTTACCAATTCGAACATTGCGTAATATCCGATTGTCGGTGTCTTTTCTCTGACTAATTCGTCTTCGATAAGATTTACTTCTATTTCTTCTGTCAGTGGGTTGAACTTTATCAGTTCCCCCTGTTTGATTGCTACAACGTTAATGTGTTTGTATTGACCGGATCTAATTGCCAACTGGATGTATCCTTTATATCCCATCTGAAACTGAGCGTTCTTTGCTCCGGTCTTCCCATCAGCATAAGGCACCATATAGTAATGACCCAATTGTGGGCTTGGAGATAATTCCAGGCTCTCTCCCAGCAACGCAGCACTGATGATTGTTGCCGGTGTGCATTCTGATAATGCCGGATTAGTTCCTACAGCACTGATAACGGATGCTGTGAATCCTTTAGCCTTTGTGGCATCCCCCAATGTACTGATGATGTTTTTCTGATATAGATCTGATTTGATTACTGCCTGAAACTGTGGTTTCTTATTGGCTGTTAAACTGTTTGCTACTGCCATTTTCTATGCCCTCCCGTATTTGATACCATTAGCCTTCATATATTCGCCTAGAGCCTTTAATTGCTCTCTGGTGCAGGATACTCTGAATGCTATCGTTATGAGTTCAGGCTCTTCTGCCTTGATCTGTCCGATAGCCACAGGTTCGTTCTGTGTTTTAATCTCTGCTTCTGCCTCTACTGCAACGGCTTCTTCAGCCTGCCTGAGCAATTCTTTTTCCTTCAGCTCTTCCATGAGCTTTTTCTGCTGCGCCAGGCGTGTGTTTTCTGCTAAGACAGCACTTATATCTAGTGTTTCAAAATATTTGTTCTTGAGCTGTTCTTCAAATTCGGAATTCAGTTCGTGGACCTGTCTGAGATGCAGATC
This sequence comes from Erysipelotrichaceae bacterium, assembly GCA_015058955.1. Taxonomy (GTDB): domain Bacteria; phylum Bacillota_I; class Bacilli_A; order Erysipelotrichales; family Erysipelotrichaceae; genus RUG521. Next base: position 31,659 of record SVBJ01000017.1, on the reverse strand, counting down.
TGCAGAGATCCTAGTAGCTGAGATCATGTTTCCGATATCTCTGAGTTTGTAAGTCTTGTTCAGCCATCTGTCATCCCAGATCTTTTCTAAAGGGATCAGCTTGGCATATGGGCCGATGTTCTGATCATACAGAGCCTGAATTTCCAATCTCTTAGCTTCTTTTTCTCTGTCAGCAAATGCTTTTACCTGTGTGTCAATTGCCTTTGCGGTCTCATCGACCATTTTCTCTACGTTCTTACACTTCGTTTCAAATTCTTCAAACGGTGAGTAGAAGTTCCTTTTCTGTCTGATTCTCTCATCAGCAATGACCTTCTTCAGTTTGTTCAGGTTTGCTCTGTCTCTTTCGGCATCCTTGATACCATCTTCAGTAACCACCAGGTTCTGATACTTCTTTAAACTGACTTCCAACTGTTCTTTCAGCTCATCAATGTTGGAAATCAACTTTGGCATCTCCGGTATAGGAGAAACCACCAGTTCCAATCTTTCTTCCATTTTCCTTTTTACCTCCTTAGATGATTGGCAATATAAGTGCTGGTCTCCTGCGCTGTTTTACGCATTCCCAGAACTCGATTTCTTTTGGTAAGAGATACTTAAGATCCTCTTCAACCTCTTCTCTGGTGTCGGCTATCTTGTAATCTCTTATTTCTCTGAAGATGCTACCGTCAGCCATGTGCCTGATCAGGTATGCTCTCAGATATCCGAACTGTATCTTTGGATTAGCCAGAAAATACTGTAAGGTCTGTGTGTAATAGTAATCAGGTATTGCCCCATCCTTCCATTTCAGATAGGCCTGACCGCTTGCTATCTCACATCTTTTTATTTCCAGAAATCCCAGTCTGCCGGTTTCCTTTTCAACAAGTATTCCGTCCGGTGAACATCTTATGAAGTCATGTTTAGGATGGATCATAATTCCATTTTCAACATGCCTTACTTCCAGATCCGGATAATCGACGGCAAACAGTTTTCTCAGAGGGTCCTCACTGTTAGTGCCATTCTGAACATACTCAACATCAGAGATGTCCTTAGGCTTCCTGAGGCCCATTTTCTCTTCCCACAGTTCAACATTCGTCTTATAGGGAGAAAGCCCCAGAACTGCAGCAACATCGCTTGAACCAATACCTTTAGTCCTTGCCTGCAACCATTGCTCTCTGTTCATTTCGTTGTTTCCCTTTCCATTATTTTTTGGTATAATTTGTATATCCTTAGATGAATGCAATAGCATCGTCACTGAGACATCTCTTTTCAGCTCATCGAGATGTCTTTTTTTATCTTCCGCTAAATTTGTACCGAACATATATAATCAACAGTACCAAAAGCGGATATGTAGCCAGTATTACACATCCGGCAAACATGACTTTACACATGATCTCTTTTGATAATTCTCTTAAATTCATTCCATATACTCCTTTGGCTTTAAGTTCATCTTCTTCAGCACCAGCTCTGTCGGTGCCATTTTTTCTCTGGTCTTTGGGATGTAGCATCCCTTCTCTTCAAGTTCTTTATTAACAGCATCAATGATGTTTCTGGCTTCATGTCTAGCAACCTGGAAGTTGTCTGACAACATTGATGTTGTAATAAACGGTGTGGTGATTTTTATCATGGCAATACGCTCCTTTCTGTTATAATGACCTCTGGAAGGAGGTGATAAATATTCAGGTTGTAATAACAACAGTTGATGGAAAAAACTATACTTTACGCAAAACAGATGAATTATGCGGAATTCCTGTTAGCGATGTGTTGGAAGACTTTGTTTTAGTTGAATCCATGATGCGTAATGACGAAAACATAATTACAGTTGCATCAAATACTGCGAAATATGTATTCAACAAAGCAAACATTATTTCCATCAAAGCTATAGACAATTCTGTTCCACCAGTAATTGTCTAAGCATTAGCCTTGTCATATTTGGCAAGGCTTATTTCTAACAAATAGATTTCTCCACCTATTTCTCCTCGGACTTTTTCAGCAGTGGATTTGTTCATCCAGTGTGCATCTTTGAGATTAGGTGTGAATAAAATGCCTTCTGATTCTTCGTGATAGCGCTGGAAGTATAAAAACCCAAGCCTGACTACATATATATGCATCCCCTTCTCCTTTCCGGTTTCACCTTACTACTACTTTAATTAGTTGCCATTTCGTCAACTTGATTTGCAAAAAAAATGGCATTTCTCGAAGCATCGTCCAGATTAAGAATGGAACAAATAGAAGCAATCTCTGACTGATTAAACTCTCTTTTGTTATTAACTTTGTAGGATAACGATACATATGAAATGCCAATTGCTTTTGCAAGTTTGTTGAAAGTAAACCCGTTCTTCAAAATCTCAGCCTTTAAAACTAAACTATTAGTCATGGTTCTGTCTCCTTTCAATAACTATTGTTGGAACCTAATTCATTATGGTTGACGTTTCGTCAACCTAATTCGATTATAAGGTATAGTTTATTGATTGTCAACAGGTTTTAACGCATTATTTAATTATGTTGATATTGTGTCAACCACATGTTAAGATAGTTTTATTACAAGGAGATTTTTAATATGAAAACTATAGGTGAAAGAATCAGAGAAAGACGATTAGAGTTAGGCATGAGTCAAGAAGAACTCGCTTTAAAGGTAAATTACAGTTCAAAATCAACAATTAATAAAATTGAGAGTGGTGTTAATACCAAAAGAGGTTTAAATCAATCTAAGATTGTTGCTTTTGCTAATGCGCTTAATACTACTCCTTCTTATCTTATGGGTTGGGACGATAACGTTGACGAAATTATTCCTTTGAACGTAATCACCGATATGATGTCTATTCCAATTCTCGAAAACGTAACTGCTTCATGTGGCACCGGTTCCTGGGCTGAAGAGGATATAATCGACTATGTTGGCCTTCCTAGATCTGTCTACTCCTTCAATAAGCATAAGAAATACTTCGCCCAGGTTGCCAAGGGTGACTCCATGATCAACGCCGGTATCGAAGACGGTAATCTCCTTGTTTTTGAAACATATAACTCTCCTGAAAACAATATGATAGGCTCCTTCTCTCTGAACAACTCAACCTGCGTCTGCAAGATCTTCAGGATCATTGATGGCCGTTACTATCTCCTCTCCGCAAACGAAAACTACCTTCCGATAGAAATTACTGAGGATATGGACTTCCGCATGGTAGGACTACTTAAGTATATCGTCAAAGAAGTAAAGTGGAGAGCGGAATAGATATGTGAGATTTTAGAAGATTATGTGAAATTTGCCTAACCAATTGACATATGAAATGCTAAGGGTTAGTATTAAGTTACTAGCAAAACTAGTCGAAAAGAATACAACAGCCTTAGCAGTATGCTACCTCAATCATAGGAGGAATGCAGAGACTAAGGCTTTTTCGTAGAAAGGGATAATATGAATACTACAAACAAAAAAACAAAAGTAAAACAACCTGAAGAACCTGTCGTGTATGACAATGTTGTAACAGCCATTCTTATAGACGGTGGTTTTTATAGGGTAAGAGCCAATAGCTGTATTGGTTCTAAATTGCCTCAGGAAAGAGCTGATGAACTAGAAGCTTATTGCAAAAAGCATCTGGTTGAAACCATTTATGGAGCAAAACATAATCATAAATTATATCGTATATTTTACTATGACTGCCCTCCTTCAAAGAAGGCGGTATATAATCCAATAACAAAACAAAATGATGAATTATCAAAAACTATGAGTTATCAATGGACTGAAGAGTTTTTCAAAGCCCTTAAAGAAAAAAGAAAATTTGCTTTACGACTTGGAGAATTATCTGATAACAATGTTGGATATTTTTTAGGGCCAGCAAAAACCAAAGCTATCCTTAGTGGGAAACTAAAATTAGAAGATGTCACCGAAAACGATCTGCAGCTTAGTATGATGCAAAAAGGTGTAGACATGAGAATAGGCTTAGACATTGCCTCATTAGCATATAAGAAGGAAGTCAATCAAATAGTTCTGATATCTGGAGACAGCGATTTTGTGCCAGCTGCTAAACTTGCTCGCCGTGAAGGAATTGACTTTATTCTCGACCCTTTAGGAGCTAATGTTAAAGATAATCTGTTTGAACATATAGACGGGCTTAACACTAAGGATGGAAGATTCCTAAAAAAGAAAAAATAGCATCATACATAATATTGTATGTTTTCGAAATAAATTCCTTGTTTGTGAATAGGAGGTTTTAATATGCCCGTTTATGATGCACTAATGAAAAAAGATGGTACTCCAAGAACTAATCCGGTTGCTATTAAGGATGGTAAGCGTTATTTCTTTGAGGTTTTCTGGATCGATAACAACGGCAAGAGAAGAAAGAAAAAGTCCAAGAAGTATAAATCCCCAAAGACTGCAGCAAACGCTGAGAGAGCTTTTCTTGCGACTCTGGGAGAGATAGAAGACGAATCCATGACCTTTAAGCAGTTGGAGGAACTTTATCTTGCAAAACGCAAGAATGAGCTCAGGCAGAACGTATTCATCAACCAAAAGGCAATGCTGAAGCATATGACCGATCAGCTCGGCAATATAACAGTAAATAAGCTTACGATTCAGCAGTACCAAAAAGCCCTATACGAACTTGATAACCTGAAAAGGAACGGAAAGCCTTTCTCTGCAAGATATAAAAACACCGTCATAAACAACTTCAAAGCTATGATCGCCTATGGCAAAAAAATGTTTAATCTAACTACAGATGTTCCGGATAGATTCGATAGTTTCAAAGATAAGCCAACCTTAGCGAAAAACATCGAAATGAAGTTTATCACTCATGATCAGTTCATACAGCTGATCAGCGTGGTAGACGACCCTCAGTATGATGCGTTGTTTACCACTCTGTACTTCATGGGATTGAGAATCGGTGAAGCAAACGCTCTCAGATGGTCAGACATCAATTTTGATAAAAACATATTGTCAGTCAATAAAACGATCTCTACCAAAAGAAAAGATGAAGATGGTAACTTTATTGAGAATCCTCCTAAGACAAGTACCAGCAATCGCACCCTGCCTATGCCGGATGTTGTAAGGAATAAGCTACAGGCTCTCTACGACCTGTTTTCTACTCACGATTATTTCAGTAAACAATGGTTTGTATTTGGTGGCATTAGGCCTCTCTCTGAGTCTACTGTTACAAATGTCAAAAATAAGTATTTTGCAAAAGCTGAACTGGATCCGATCAGATTACACGATTTCAGACACAGCTGTGCGTCTTATCTGATAAATAATCTGGGAATTGATAATATTATGCTGATTTCACGTTATTTAGGTCATAAGGATGTGGCAATGACACTGAATAGATACAGCCATTTATATCGCTCAAAACTTGATGATTTAGTGGTTGAAATCAATAAATTAGAAAAACAATCATCAAAAAAGTTCGCCTAAAAGTTCGCCTAGAGCATATCGGCATCAAAAAAAGCCCGTATTTACTGGGCTTTTTGATTACATGGTGCACTGGATGGGACTTGAACCCACACGACTGCTGTCATACGCCCCTCAAACGTACGCGTCTGCCTATTCCGCCACCAGTGCGTGCCTATATATTATACCCTATTTCTCAGAAATTGGTATAACTAATCTCAATTAAATACAGGCCACAGGCTGGAACGTTATAGTTACAGGCTGTTTTATCCATTTTTCCCATGATATTCTGAATGTCTTCAGCTGTTATCTTGCCCTTTCCGGCTTCAATAAGTGCGCCTGTCATCATTCTGATCATGTATCTTAAGAAACCGTCACCGTAATAGTCAACGGTTACCAGTGAACCTCTTCTCTTTACTTCGATCTTATAGATGGTTCTGACCTGGTCTTCAATTTCATCTTTTCTGGTTGCGTTGAAACTGGAGAAATCGTGTGTTCCCACTAATGCCTTAGCAGCTTCCTGCATCTTTTCCTCATCAAGATCAATGCCTAACTGATAGGCATAGTTTCTCTGGATCGGGTTGAATTTTCCCGTATTGATGATGTAGGAATAGTGCTTCCACTTGGCATCATAACGGCTGTGGAATTCATCACTTACCGGCTTGCAGCTGACGATTCTGATATCCTCAGGCAGCTGGCTGTTGATGGACTTGGTAATGTCCTTGAATTCCTTGTCGGTATCAAAGTGGAATACCTGACCAAAGGCATGAACACCCTTGTCGGTTCTGCCGGCTCCGGTGATCTTGACACTCTGCCGGCACAGTCTGCTTAAGGCAGTTTCTATTTTTGCCTGAACGGAATTCTTATCAGGCTGTTTCTGCCAGCCCTGATAGGCGGTTCCGTCATAACTTACAATTGCTTTATATCTCATACAGTACCTCGTACGGCCAGGAAAATCATTCCGGCCAGTAATAAATTGGCTATGATTATCACGGCATAGTCACCGGTTGTAAACTTCAGTATCTTATATCTGACACGCTTGGCCCCGACCACATATCCTCTGGCTTCCATGGCATCAGCCAGATCATCAGCTCTCTGGAAACAGGAAACAAACATCGGCACGATCAGTGACATGATGGCGGAGATCTTTTCCTTCAGACTGCCATTTTCAAAGTCAACACCGCGGGAAGCCTGAGCCTTCAGGATCCTTTCTGCTTCATCAATAAGCGTTGGAATGAATCTTAAGGCCAGAGCGATCATCATCGCAATGTCATGAGTAGGAACATGCAGCTTTTCCAGTGGAGAAAGCAGGTCTTCAATACCCAGAGTCATGTCCATTGGTTTGGTCGTAGCTGTTAATAAAGTAGTCGTCATGATCATTAAGGCCAGTCTGACTACGATGTAGCCGGTCTGCTTGAGGGCATCATCATAGATGGTGATCGGACCTAAGGTCCATAACAGGTTGCCGGTTTTGATCACAAAGACATTGATAATCGTCAGGAAGAACATCATCATGACCATCGGCTTCATGGCTTTAATGACAAAGGAGATCTGCAGTTTGGCCAGCAGAATGCAGGCAACTAATACCACTGCCAGAATGGCATAGCCAATAAAACCGGCCGGCACGAAAATGGCAATCAGAATGGCCATCATCGCACAGATCTTGCTGCGGGGATCCAGCTTATGGAAGAAGGAATCCAGAGGTATGTACTGACCCAGAGTTATGTTCTTCATCTTACACGCCTCCCGGCAATGGCGCTTGCCAGTGCCTCAATGTCCAGCACATCCGAGCTGATCTCCATTCCGTTCTTTCTTAAAAGTTCCTTGAAACGGATGATGGCAGGCGGATTGATGTTGGCCTTTTCCATGTATTCATAGTTTTCAAAGAAGGTCCTGATGTCTGTCTGCATTAACAGTTCACCCTTTTCCAGAACGACTACCTCATCACAGAATTCCAGCACATGTTCCATGTTGTGGGTAACGACCAGAACGGTAATGCCTTCTTCCTTATTGATCTTACGGAACAGTTCCATCATGGTCTGAGCACCCTGAGGATCCAGACCGGCAGTCGGTTCATCCAAAACCAGCACCTTCGGTCTCATGGCCAGTATGCCCGCAATGGCAACTCTTCTCTTCTGACCGCCGGAAAGTTCCAGCGGTGACTTATCATAATCAGCCGGATCAATGCCGACAGTCTTCAGACATCTTCTGGCAATAGTCTCGGCATCCTTTTCCGCAACACCAAAGTTGAGCGGTCCGAAGCAGACATCCTTCAGAATGGTTTCCTCAAACAGCTGATATTCAGCGAACTGGAAGACCAGGCCGACCTGATGTCTTAACTTCTTGACTTCCGTGAACTTCTTACCGGCAGTGATCTGAAAATCCAGAACATTAACGGTTCCCTTGGAAGGCAGCAATAAGGCATTAAGATGCTGTACCATCGTGGTCTTACCGGAACCGGTAGCCCCAATGATGGCAGTCATCTTGCCCTCAGCCAGTTCCAGATCAATGTTCTTAAGGGCCTGGAAAGCGAAAGGCGTACCCGGAGAGTATTCGAAATCTACTTTTTCAAAACGTAACGGCATACTTCCTCAGCCATCCTTTCCATGTCAAGCTCATCAGAAACTCTGATGCCCTTCTTTCTCAGAGCATTTCTGACCTTGTATACAAAAGGAATATCCAGCTGCATGCTTTCCATCAGCTTTTCATTCCGGAATACTTCCTTCGGTGTTCCCACCAGGGCAATCTTACCCTTATTGACAACGAGGACATTGTCTGACTGTGCCACTTCCTCAATGTCATGCGTAATGGAAATGACAGTCAGTCTTTTGTCCTTGTGCAGTTCCTTGATCAGGTTGTTGATCTCTCTTTTTCCCGTTGGGTCAAGCATGCTGGTAGCCTCGTCAAAGACAATGATGTCATGACGCATGGCCAATACAGCCGCAATGGCAACACGCTGCTTCTGTCCACCGGACAGCTTGGTCGGTTCACTGTTAAGGAAATCCGACATGTTGACTCTGGCGGCAAACTTCTCAATGATGCCGTCCATCTCCCGCTGTGGCACACAGTGATTTTCCAGACCGAAGGCAATGTCGTCACGGACAGTTGAACCGATGAACTGGTTGTCAGGGTTCTGGAAGACAATGCCGATCTTTCCTCTGATCTCTCTGAGGTTTTCCAGATTCAGTTCCAGTCCGTCAATGAAGATCTCCCCTTCAGCCTTTTCCAATAAGCCCAATAACAGCTTGGCTATAGTGCTTTTACCTGAACCGTTATGACCGATGACGGTCGTATAGCTGCCGGAAGGTATGCTGAAAGAGACCCCGTCAATGGTTTTGGTTTTAACCTGCGGGTCGTAGCTGAAACTCAGATTTCTGACTTCTACTGCGTTCAATTTCTTCACCTGTTCCTATTTAGAATATAATTGTAACTCATAAAGTTTCTTATAGATACCGTCTTTTTTCAGTAATTCCTGATGAGTACCGCTTTCTCTGATCTTGCCCTTGTGAATGACAATGATCTTGTCAGCGTGCTGGATCGTGGAAAGACGGTGAGCTACCATGATCGTGGTTCTGCCCTCCATCATGGTCTTGAGAGCATCCTGAATCAGCTGCTCAGTTTCGGTATCAATATTTGCGGTCGCTTCATCCATTACCAGAATGGCCGGATCAATGGCCAGTGTTCTGGCAAATGACAGTAACTGTCGCTGACCGGCTGAAAGAGTTGATCCTCTTTCCGTTACCGGTTCATCATATTTGCCCGGCAGATTGTCAATGAAGTGCGAAGCATTGACCGCGATGGCCGAACTGACGATCTTTTCTTCAGTTATGTCCGTATTAAGCAGTCTGATATTGTCCCTGATGTTGCCGGTAAAGACAAAGACATCCTGCTGTACCTGGCCGATGGCCCCGCGTATCTGCTTTGTAGACAGGTTTTTGATATTGACGCCGTCAATCAGGATCTCACCCTTCTGGATGTCGTAATAACGTCCAATCAGGTTCAGTATCGAAGACTTGCCGGCACCGGTAGCTCCGACAAAGGCCACCTTTTCACCAGGCTTGATGGTAAATGATACATCTCGTAAGACATAATCCTCATTTTCATAGGCAAACCAGACATTGCGGAATTCAATGTTACCCTTTACCTCATCCAGAATGACCGGGTCAGCTTTTTCCACGATGGTGTTCTTTTCATCCAGCAGAGTAAAGATCTTCTCAGCGGAAGCGAAGGCATTCTGCATCGTAGAGAACTGTTCGGTCAGAGCCTGGATCGGTTCAAAGAATGAGCGGATGTAGCTGGTAAACACATACAGCGTTCCCACACTCAGGACACCTTCCAGAACAGAATGAGCCCCACGGTAAAGAATGATGGCCATGGCCAGGTTGGCCGTGAAGTTCATCAGAGGTCTGAAGACTGCATAAACCATCAGTTCTTTTCTTCTGGATCTGTACAGATCATCGGTTGCCCGGGCAAACTGATCATACTTGGCCTGTTCACGGGCAAAGATCTGAATCAGCTTCATGCCGGAAATATGCTCACTTAAGAAGGTATTCAGAGCAGATACCTTGGTTCTGATCTTACGGTAAATGCTGCGTGACATCTTGGTAAAGGCATAGGTCGTTGCCACCACAAACGGCAGCAGGATCAGTCCTACCAGAGCCATCCTGACATTGAGCATGAACATTACCACCCCATAGCCGATGATCATGATGACATTTCTGATCAGGCTTACCGCCACGTTGGCATACATGTGGTTCAGCGATTCAACGTCATTGGTTACTCTGGTCACGATCTGACCGACCGGATGGGTATCAAAGAATCTTAACGGCAGTGTGTGGATATGTTCAAATATCTGATTGCGGATATTATAGATGATGTTCTGACCGGTACTCTGCAGTATCCAGGTCTGGGAAATGTTGCAGACGGTCATTACCAGCATGATCACCACATAGGTGATGGCTACCTTGATGACCCCGATATAGTCCATGTTTCTTAAGATGCGCATGTCTTCCTTATCAAGCTTACGGGCACTGTAGGTCTGTGAAGCACCCTGGATGACAATGCCTCCAGCGGTCTTGCTGACGACAGGCAGGGCATCATTGGCCAGCAACTGCACTTCAGCTGACTGATCATGGTCCAGATCAGTGATGAAGTAGTATTCATCCTCGTGATAGAACATCTGGGCATATTTGCCAATACTGACCTGATCATAGTCAAAGTCAAATTCCTTGGTCAGATACTGACCCTGATACTGGGTCTGGGCCAGGGAGTCAACCGTTACGGCATAAGGTCTGCTGTAACCGGAAATGTAGGTATCAATGGCTCTGGCTATTAACATCGGTTCATACAGTGAAATAGCTGAAACAACCAGCACCATGATAAGAGCGATAATAAACTTGCTCATGTAAGGCTTCATGTAGCCAAACAGACGGGAGTACAGCTTGCCGGTGTAATTGGTTATGACCTGTTCTTTTTCAATTGCAGCCATGTTACACCTCCTGTTCCCGCGCCAGCTGTTTTTCCAGCTGCTGCTTGCGGACCATGCGGGCAAATTCGCCATCCCTGGCCATCAGCTCGTCATAGGTACCGTATTCAACGGTATTGCCGTCATCAAGAACCAGAATGTGATCCGCATTCTGGACCGTAGATACTCGGTGGGCAATCATGATGGTCGTCTTGCCTTCTCTTAACTTCTTCAGATTGGCAAGGATCGTATCTTCCGTGTCGGTATCGACCGCACTTAAGGAGTCATCCATGATCAGGATAGGGCTGTCTTTCAGCAAAGCCCTGGCAATGGATGCTCTCTGTTTCTGGCCGCCGGAAAGAGTAACGCCTCTTTCACCGACCATTGTCTCATATTTCAACGGGAATTCACTGATGTTGTCATGGATGTCAGCCATCCTGCAGGCTTCAATGATCTCATCCATGGTCGCATCCTGCTTGCCGAAGGAAATGTTCTGTTTAAGAGTTTCCGAGAACAGGAAATTATCCTGTGGAACATAGGCGATGTTTTCCCTTAAGACCCCTAACGGGATCTGCTTGATCGGGTGTCCGTCCAGCCTGATCTCACCGTCAGTAACGTCATAGATCCTGGTGATCAGATTGACGGTACTGGTCTTGCCTGCTCCGGTACGGCCCATGATCGCAAAGGTTTCACCCTTTTTAATCGTGAAGTCCAGATCATGCAGAGCTTCCGGCAGATCATCGCTGTATTTAAAGGAAACGTGGTCAAATTCAATTTCCCCGCTCAGTTTCCTGACATCATCCGGGTTTTCACTGTCCGTGATCTCTGGCACTTCAGCAAAGACCTTATTGATGCGCTTTACCCCGGCATAGCCCAGAGTAAAGGTATTGATGCAGTCGCCGAAGGCCAGCATCGGCCAAACCATGGTTCCAACATAGCTGGCAAAGGTGACGAACTTGCCTAAGGTAATGACATTGATCAGCGTATAGTAGCCACCGACCAGAATGGCTATTACATAGGCAACCCCGATGAAGACCTCCAGAACCGGCCAGGCATAAGCTCTTAATCTGACCAGTTTCAGGTTGATCTGTCTGTTGCGCTCATTTGCTTCCTTGAAGTGTTCAAGCTGCTTTTCTTCCTGTACAAAGGCCTTAATGACTCTTTCAGCTGAAACACTTTCCTGAACTTCATCGGAAAGCTTGGCAAAGGCATCCTGCTTCATTTCGTAGCTCTTGTCAAACTGCTTGAAGATGAAGAAACCGTAAAAACCGATGCAGATCATCGGAGCCAGAACATATAAGGTCAGCCTGACATTGACGTACACCATCATGCGGTACAGACACATTAAGGTCAGTACCAGGGCATCAACAGCAGAGACAACGCTCCAGCCGATGGCTTCTCTGATGGCTTCCAGGTCATTGGTGAAATAGGCCATCAGGTCGCCGGTCTTATTCAGATTAAAGTAACGCCGGGACAATGTTTCCAGCTTACCGAAAATGTCATTCTGCATTGAACGTTCGATCTTACGGGAAGTACCGATGATGAACTGTCTGTACCGGAACCTTCCAACAGCCAGCAGAAAAGCGCAGCCAACCAGTTTCCAGACGGTGCTGGAAATGCCGGCACTGTTGATGGTATGGGCCGTCAGACCGTCAGTTATCTCACCGGTAAACTGCGGAATGAACAGATTGAGATAGTCAATTGAAAGCAGAATGGCGATACCGAGGAGGTATTCACCGGCGTGCTTCTTCAGATACATGCCGAGTCTGCCGGTCGTTTTTCTGGTGTCCATCGATATCATCTCCTTTCCAGACAATACTGTTATTATACCCAACATTACAGGATGTTTCTATTTTTATTATTTAAAAATATGCAAATATTGCCAAATAATAAGTTTTTTCTGTCTCTTCTCCACAGAAAAAAGGACCTTGACGGTCCTTTGAACATATTTACTGAATGCTCTTCAGTGAGTACTTGTCGAGATAGTACTTATAGAGAGCCTTGAAGGCATCTGACTCATGCTTGACATCATTGAGGTACTGGTGAGAATAGAACTCATCATCGGAAACTTCGATGACACATACCGCAATGTTGGAGCAGTGATCAGCTACTCTTTCGCAGTTATTGATCAGATCGCTGAGCATGAATCCCAGTTCAATGGTGCATTCTCCTCTGACCAGTCTTTCAATATGAGTATCCATCATGTCACTTGTAATGGCATCAATGACTTCTTCCAGAGGTTCTACCTGAGCAGCTGAAGCCAGGTCGTTGCTGTTGAATGACTCAATCGCAAAACTCATGATTTCCCTGATGGCCGTCGTCAGCACTCCAACTTCCTTAACAGCCTGATTGGAGAAACTGCTGTTTGTTTCATGATACTTTTTAGCCAGTTCTGCTACGTTAAGAGCATGGTCACCGATTCTTTCAAAGTCGGTAACGACATGCAGCATCTTGGAAACACTGGTGCTGGCTTCATCAGATAATGCGATCTTGGAAAGCTTGACCAGATAAGTATCCAGCTGGTCCTCATACCAGTCCAGAATATCCTCGTTTTCCACGATCTGGTTATAGATGCTTTCATCATATTCGGTAAACAGACTCAGAGCCTTATCCATTTCTTCCTGGGCCATCATGCCCATTACCATCGTATTGCCCAGACACTCGTTAACGGCGATTGAAGGCTGACCCAGCAGTCTGTCGTCGATGAGGATCTTAGGCAGATCACTTGGATCGTCCTTGACAATGCTCTTGACAGCCTTGATGAGCAGAGGTTCAACCAGGAAGGCAACGATGGTGACAAAGACATTGAACAGTGTATGTGTCAGAGCAACGCCGACATGGTTCGTTGTACCCTGCAGGAAAGGCATCTTGCCGATAACCAGCAGAACGATCAGTACCAGAATGGCGCCGGTGCAGTTGACCATTACCTGCAGTACACTGACGCGCTTGGCGTTCTTGGCTACACCTATGGAGCTGATCAGACCGGTAACGCAGGTACCGATGTTGGCACCCAGAACCAGTGGAACAGCCATGCCTAAAGTGATCTGACCGGAAGAAGCAAAGGCTTCAACAATACCGATGGTGGCATCGGAAGACTGAATGACGGCAGTGACCAGAATGGAAATCAGTACTGCCAGAATAGGGTTGGTAAACATCAGCAGGATGTTGGCAAACCAAGGTTCATTAGCCATCAGCTTGACGGAATCAGACATGAAGGTCATGCCATACATTAAGATCGCAAAGCCCAGGAAAATGGTTCCCAGATCCTTCTGCTTTTCCTTCTTGGCCACCATTCTCATGATGACACCGGCCAAAGCCAGAATAGGAGTGAAGAACTTAGGGCTGAGCACTGACATGATTGAAAAGCCGGAGCTGTCAATGCCGGTCAGGGTCAGGATCCAGCCGGTAATTGTCGTACCGACGTTTGTTCCCAGAATGATAGGCAGAGTATCCTTGAAGGCTATGATGTTTGAGTTAACCAGACCTACCAGCATGACAATGACGCCGGAAGAAGACTGGATCGCACATGTTATCAGCAGGCCCAGCAAAAAGCTCAGCCACTTGTTGCTGGTGACTTTCTTCATTGTGAGTTCGAGTGAACCGCCGGCCATCTTTTCCAGTGATGATGACATGACGCTCATGCCATATAGGAAGAATGCCAGACCGGCTACTACCTGCAGTACCGAGTAAATATCCATATAAACTCCTTTTCAGTGTTTTACACTAACTTTAATACATTAATCAGCAGGATCCAGGCCAGACCGTAATATGAGACTACGGCCACCAGGTCGTTGATCGTTGTGATGAATGGTCCGGAAGCTACAGCCGGGTCAATGTTAAGCTTATGGAAGATCATTGGAACCGTGGTTCCTACCAGTGATGATATCAGCATGGCTACCAGTAATGCCACACCGACACAGAAGGATACCGCAAAGGCAAAGCCCCACTGATACCCCTTGAAGAAATGCACATACAGACCAATGAACAGGAATGAAGCCGCACCTAATAACAGTCCGTTGGCCAGGCCTACTCTGGCTTCCTTGAGGATCAGTCCCCACTTCTGCTTAAACGTAACGTCTTCATCCATCAGTACTCTGATGGTAACAGCCAGAGACTGTGTCCCGACGTTACCGGCCATGTCCAGTACCAGTGACTGGAAGCAGACGATGATAGCTATCTGAGCTACGACACCCTCAAAGATGCCTACCACTGAGGAAACCATCATGCCCAATACCAGCAGAGCGCCTAACCATGGCAGCCTTTTCTTCATGGAATCAAACAGTGACTCATTCAGGTCTTCTTCAGCGGTCAAGCCGGCCAACTTGGCGTAGTCTTCCGACAGCTCTTCATCAACTGTTTCAATGATGTCCTGAGCAGTCAGAACACCAAGCAGCCTGTTATCCTCACTGATTACCGGGATGGACTGCTCTGCATATTCCCTGATGTAAGTCAGGGCATCAGCGATCTTCTCGTGGTCATGAATGACCGGGTATTCAGTGATGATGAGGTTTTCCAGATTGGCATTGGCTCTGGCCTTGATCAGTTCCTTCAGAGGGATCTCTCCATAGAACTGATCCTTTTCGTCAGTAACATAGATTGGATCGATATTGTCGTTGTCTTCTGACTGTCTGACCAGTTCCTTCATCGCTTCCTTGATGGTTGAAGTACGCGGAATGGAAACATAGTTGGTTGTCATCTTGGAACCGATCTCATCTTCATCATATGATCTGATCAGTCTGATGTCACGGCTGGTCTTCTTTGTCAGTAAGGAAACCAGTTTGTCCGCAAATTCATCATCGATCTGTTCCAGTACGTCAACGGCATCGTCAGAGTCCATTTCTTCAATGATCCTGGCGGCATCATTCAGGTTGATCTCTGAGAGATACTCGTCAACATCATCAAGATAGGAGAATACATCGGCGGTTCTTTCCAGGCCGATGATCTGATACAGAGAGAGTCTTTCTTCTTTGGTCAGTCCTTCCAGGGCATAGGAGATGTCATTGTCATGGTAATTCTCCAGTTCCCGGCGCAGCTTACGAGGCTGCTTAATGGTCTTGATAAGTTCAATTATCTCTTTGACATTCTCGTCCTGTAAATAATCCATGTTCTGCATGCGGAAAATCCTCCCCCGGAAAACAACAGAAAAAGCATTGTTATCAAGTAAATTATATATTCTGAAACAGTCAAAAAAAAGCATTTCAACCTCTATTTTGGAAAAACGGGACAATAAAAACACCGATTTTGCACAAAGAACCAGTCAGAATGCAGCCAAGCAGGAAAACTGTAACAGAATACTGATTTAACCGTAAAACAATTTATAATTAAATATTATGAACTTCATTTCCTGGAGGCAAAACTCATGAAATAACTACCGTCTGTTAAAACCATATCATTTTGTCTTCTGACTGTCTTTATCCTGCTGACGCTGTCTGTCATTGGCACTGGCGATGATACTGTTTGACGGAAAAAGAAAAGCTTCATAGAAAACAAAGGGTCTGCATTGCAGATCCTTTTCAGTGCGTAAAAAAGAACAGATCGCTCTGTTCTTCTTTTCAGTTAATTACTTGATTACGGATTCCCCGCGCTTTACTTCAGCCGGATCAATGAAGGTAATTTCTCTGCCGTTGGCATTGGTTACGATCAGCATTGTGCTCATGTCGTACTTGGCAGAAAGTTTCTTCAGGTCAACTTCAACGATCGGATCGCCGGCCTTGACAGTATCGCCCTGTTTCTTCGTCAGAAGCCTGAACCCATCACCATTGGCATTAACGGTATCAATACCGCAATGGATCAGCAGTTCAACGCCATTGTTGGTGGTAACGCCAAAAGCATGTCCCGTCGGGAAGAGGACTGTTAACGTTCCATTGGCAGGTGCGCATAAAACAGTCTTATCACCTTCAAATACAAATGCTATGCCGTCACCCATCATCTTCTGGGCGAATACAGGATCTGAAACTTCAGCGATGTCAATGACCTTGGCGTCGTTAAGAGCGACGATGGCATCATCATCTACGTTTACCGGTTCCAGAACTACTTTTTCTTTTTTCTTGAAAAAATCAAATAATCCCATTCTATACCTCCTGTTTTGAAACGATTATTATTTCTGTATTTTACAAAGACATTATAGAATACCGCAAACAATTTGACTATAAAAACCGGTAATTGTTTCTCAGGTTAACCGTTGATCTTTCTGGCAGCGCTGTTGGCGGCAATGGCACCGTCATTGGTGGCCGTTACTACCTGTCTTAAGTCCTTGACAACGACATCACCGGCACCATAAAGTCCCTTGATGGCTGTTTCCATGTTCCGGTCAACTTCCATGTACCCGTTCTTGTTGAGTACACCGAGATCCTGCAGGAAACCGGTTGCCGGATCTGCTCCGATGTAAGGGAATATTCCGGCACAATCCAGAGTCGTCAGTTCACCGCTGTCAACATTCTTAATGACCAGACCTGTGACCTTATTGTCTTCAATGACCAGAGCATCAGGCAGTGACTTGGTGATCAGCGTGATCTTCGGGTTGCTTCTGACTTTTTCCACAACCTTCGGTTCAGCACGGAAAACATCTCTTCTGATCACGATGTAAACCCTGTTGACCAGCTGAGTCAGATAGAGTGACTCTTCCAGTGCACTGTTTCCTCCGCCGATTACGACAACATCCTTGTTCTTATAGAACGCCCCGTCACAGACGGCACAGTAGGAAATGCCTCTGCCAGTAAACTCAGTTGCATGCGGCAGATCAAGCAGTCTTTCCCTGGTTCCACTGGCAACGATGACGGTTTTAGTGGTCATGACATTGCCGCTGGTTAAGACGACTTCAAAGTATCCCTCGTGCGGGATGACCTTTTCACAGCCGTCATATTCGATTTCGGCACCCCAGTTTCCGCTGTGTTCCATCATCTGCATGGCCAGATCGACACCGGATATTTTGGCAATGCCCGGATAATTCTCGATTTCATAGGTCTTGGTCAGCTTTCCACCCGGAGTGTCAGCTTCCAGAATGACGGTCTTCAGATTGGCACGAGATGCATAGATTGCTGCAGTCAGCCCTGCCGGGCCGCTGCCGACGATTACTACATCATATTGTATGTCCATGGATGATCCTCCTTCAGTATCTCCCTGATTTCCCGCATATCATCGATCAGTCTGTTAGGCTTGGCATCCAGCAGTTCCTGCCTCTTCAGTTCATTGGAACATAAGGCAATGGAGAACACGCCGGCATTGCGGGCACATTCCACATCCCCAGCTGAATCGCCAACATAGATGCAGTTGGACAGACAGCCTTTCTTAGCCCTGCAGGCTTTAACGATCGTTTCCTTGTCAGGTTTATGTTTCTTGACGTCATCGACGCCGATAATGGTATCAAAATAATCTTCCAGTCCGCATACTTCCAGACCCAGTCTGACGGTTGCGGCTTTCTTTGATGAACCGATGGCGATTTCATAGCCTTCCTTCTTCAGCCATTCCAGCAGCTCCGGTACATTTTTCATCGGCTTGACTGCTCCCTGGAAATGCATCTGCCTGTTGATCTCGCGGTATTCCTCGACCAGTTTTTCCACATCCTGGCCCGGGGCATACTTTTCAAATGATTCCTGCAGCGTTGGTCCCAGGAAACCGGCATAATCCCGGTCAGTCAGGACAATGCCCGGAACATGCTTCTTCAGAACAATGTCAAATGATCTGGTAATGCATTCCTCAGTGTCCAGCAGGGTTCCGTCATTGTCAAATACCAGCAGCGGCTTCTTACCCTTGATCCATCTGTCAAAGGCACCAAGCATGCCAGCCAGACCGACAACGACTCCGACAACTGAAACGACTTGAGCCATCTTGAACGGTCCGATCATCAGAGAGTCGGTACGGAATGATTCGATCCAGAAACGGACTGCTCCATACCACAGAATGTATCCGAAGGTACCGTCCCCTCTTCTGACACCCTTGCGTCTTTGATAAAGACGGATCAGGAAGAAGCCCAGCACGCATAACACGCTTTCGAAGAAAAACATCGGCATGCGGTAGGCACCGTCAATATACATGTCCTTCTTGATGAAGCTGAGAATGCCGTCAAAGAAGCTTTCATCAACTTCCGGACCGTAGCACTCAAAGTTGGCAAAATTGCCCCAGCGTCCAGTGGCCTGAGCCAGCAGAACGGTTGGCAATACAATGTCAGTAATGTGCAGGAACGCATAATTATGCTTTCTGACATACCACAGTACGAATAACCGGCCACCAATGACCCCGCCGTGGATGGCCAGACCGCCTTCCCAGACCTTGAAGATACTTAACGGATCAGCCAGATAGGCACTCAGATCGGAAAACAGTACATACCACAGACGGGCTCCGATAACTCCGCAGCTTAAACAGCCGACAAACAGATCATCAGCCACATCATCATCATAACCGGCCTTTTTCAGACCTCTGTTTGTCAGAAAATATGCCAGCAGGGCACCGGTCATGATCAGAAAGGCATACCAGCGAAGTTCAAAGTTGCCTATCCTTAACAGTACCTGATGGCTTGGGAAAAACTCCATAATCTTACTCCTCTTTGTTTCTGTCGATCAGTTCAGCCACCTTCTGTCCGAATACCTCGGAAGAATTGACGCCTTTCTGACGCAGAATTATATTGGTAACCGTAGCCTCAATGATGGCAGCGATTGAACGGCCTTCCCTGACCGGGATGACCATTTTCGGCAGATCAATACCGAAAAGCGTTTCAACTTGACTGTTATTGAGACCAAGTCGGTCAAAATCATTATCCTGAGTCCAGCGTTTCAGCTCGACTATGCATTCAATTGATGACTTCTCCGTGGAAGCCATTACGCCGAACATGTCTACTACGTTAATGACGTCAACGCCCCTTAACTCCAGCATGTTTCTTAATAATTCCGGTGCTTCCCCGAAGATCTTGTTATGAGCTCTGTAAACATCCACTCTGTCATCAGCGACCAGAATATGGCCCTTTTTGATCAGTTCCAGAGCAATTTCACTTTTACCTATGCCGCTTTCACCGGTGATCAGTACCCCACGGCCATAAACCTGCATCAGTACGCCATGAACTGACTCGACTTCCGCAAAGAAATCTTCCAGATAGTTCAGCAGTTCCATGATCAGTGAAACCGTATGGGCATATGAGGTAAAGATTGGGAAGTTCTTTTCCCTGGCGATCTCCAGCAGGACTTCAGGGCATGCCATGTCCTTGGAAATAAGGATCATCGGTATTTCATCCCTGGTCAGAAAATCAAAGGCCTTTACCTGCAGGTCATGATCCATCATCGTATTGATGAAGTTCATTTCCTTGCTGCCGAGAATGACTATTCTGCCCGGGGAATGTTCAAAGTGTCCCGTAAGCTCCAGTCCCGGTCTCATGACGTCACTCACCGTAACCAGACGGTCCAGTGATGAATCGTCACCTGAGATCTGACGGTATCCAAAATAATTGTAGATGTCTCTTACATATACTTTACTGCTCATTACCTGCCTCCCAGAATCTTCTTGAGATACTGACCGGTATAGCTCTTCTCAACTTTGGCGACAGCTTCAGGAGTACCCTTGGCAACAACCGTACCGCCATCGTCTCCGCCTTCCGGTCCAAGATCTATAATATAGTCTGCATTCTTGATGATGTCCAGGTTGTGTTCAATTACCAGTATGGTATCACCGTGTGACACTATCCTCTGCAGCACCTTCAGCAATCTGTCCACATCATAACTGTGCAGACCGGTAGTCGGTTCGTCAAGAATGAACAAGGTCTTTCCGGTAGCCTTCTTCTGGAGTTCGCTGGCCAGTTTTACTCTCTGTGCTTCACCGCCGGAAATGGTGGTCGCACTCTGACCGAGTTTCATGTATCCCAGACCTACGTCGATCAGGGTCTGCAGCTTGTTTCTGATCTTAGGCACTGATGAGAAGAATTCCAGAGCCTCATCCCCGGTCATCTCCAGCACATCGTAAATGTTTTTGCCCTTGAATCTGACCTGCAGAGTCTCCTCATTGTATCTGGTGCCGTGACATTCCTCGCAAGGAACATAGACATCAGGTAAAAAGCTCATGGAGATCCTCTTGACACCATCGCCCCAGCAGGCTTCACAGCGCCCACCCGGAACGTTGAAGGAGAAGCGTCCCTTGTCATAGCCTCTCATCTTGGCATCCGGAGTCTGCGCAAACAGACCTCTGATGTCATCAAAGACACCGGTATAGGTAGCCGGGTTGGAACGCGGCGTACGGCCGATCGGATCCTGGTCAATGATGACGATCTTGTCCAGTTCTTCAATGCCCTCAATCTTCTTGACCTTGCCCGGTTTTACCCTGGCACGACCGAGAGCCTTCAGAACGCTCTTTCCCAGTACTTCATTGACCAGCGTGCTCTTGCCGGAACCGGAAACACCGGTAACACAGATGAAAGTTCCCAGAGGCAGAGAAACATTCAGTTTCTTCAGGTTGTTTTCCTCAGCTCCGGTGATCTTGATGAACTTGCCGTTACCTTTTCTTCTCTTTTCCGGGATCTCTATCGTTCTTCTGCCCGAGAGATAATCACCGGTAATGGAATCTTCGCAGTTAACGATACCCTCAGCCGGACCGTTGTATACGATCTCACCGCCATGGATGCCGGCAAATCTGCCGACGTCAACGATCCAGTCACACTCTCTCATGGTTTCCTCATCATGTTCAACCACGATCAGAGTATTGCCCAGATCTCTCATTTCCTTTAAGGCTGCCAGCAGCTTGGCATTGTCCTTCTGATGCAGACCGATGCTCGGTTCATCCAGAACATACAGAACTCCCGTCAGCTTGGATCCGATCTGAGTAGCCAGACGGATACGCTGGGATTCCCCGCCGCTTAAGGTACCGGCCATGCGGTCCAGAGTCAGGTATTCCAGACCGACGTCCTTTAAGAACTTCAGTCTGTTATAGATTTCCTTTATTACCAGTTCACCGATCTTTTTCTGGGTTTCGGTAAGCTGCAGGTTTTCAATGAAGTCAACGGCCTGCTTGATGGACATCTGTGTCCATTCTATAATGTTCAGACCCCCGACCTTGACAGCCAGAGCCATCTCATTAAGACGGCGGCCATGACAGGTCGGGCACTCCAGATCAGCCATGAATGATCCGTACCATTCACGGGACATGCTTGAAGTGGTTTCCGCAAACCTTCTTTCAATCAGGCTGACAACGCCTTCAATGAAGCCGGTTTTCTTGTATGACGTTCCCCCTCGGGAATTGATTTCATAATTAATAGGTTCCTTTGAACCGTAGAGAATGATATCCATTTCCTTTTTGGAGAAATCCTTTAACGGCTTGTCCAGGGAAATGTGATAGTGGTCAAGAAGTGCCTTATAGGACTGCCATTCAATGACTTCACTGTCCACGATGTTCTTGTAATAGCGGATACCGCCTTCCCTGATGGATTTATCCGGGTCAGGGATCAGGTTATCCAGGTCTACCTTCTGCTTGAAGCCCAGACCGTTGCAGTCAGGACAGGCTCCCAGAGGTGAGTTGAATGAGAACAGACGCGGTTCCAGATTAGGCACAGAAAAGCCGCAGTACTTGCAGGCGTACTTGTTGGAGAACAGCAGTTCCTCATCCCCATGCTTAACTACCACTAACCCATCGGAAAGCTTCAGGACCGTTTCCAGGGAATCATGGATACGGGAACGGTTTTCTTCCCTTAATACCATTCTGTCAACGACAATGCTGATGTCGTGTTTCCGGTTCTTATCCAGGTTGATTTCTTCTTCCAGCAGAACCATTTCCCCGTCGATCTCAGCTCTGACATAACCTTCCTTTCTCATCTTGTCCAGAAGATCCCTGTGCTGGCCCTTTTTCTGACGGACCAGCGGAGCCATGATCATGATCCTGGTACCTTCCGGTAAGGCCATGACCTGCTCCAGCATCTGCTTAATCGTCTGGGAAGTGATTGGAATGTTGTGATTAGGACAGTATGGAACTCCTATTCTGGCATAAAGCAGTCTGAGGTAGTCATATATTTCGGTAACCGTACCTACGGTTGAACGCGGGTTGTTATTGGTGGATTTCTGGTCAATGGAAATGGCCGGTGAAAGACCTTCGATGCTGTCTACATCCGGCTTGTCCACATTGCCCAGAAACTGTCTGGCATAGGAACTCAGGGATTCAATGAATCGTCTCTGGGCTTCGGCATAAAGCGTGTCAAAAGCCAGCGATGTCTTACCGCTGCCGCTTAATCCCGTCATGACGATGAACCTGTTTCTCGGTATGTCGAGAGACACGTTGCGGAGGTTGTTTTCCCTGGCCCCCTTTATAACGATCTTATCTGTGTCCATGTCTTAATTATACTCTACTTTACCTTATTCAGTAACTTTCTTTGCATGATATAATCATCCATTACATAACCTTCACCGATGTCCGTTACCACACTGTCGATGACTTCAAAGCCAAGATGCCTGTAGATGTCATAGCTCGGGTTGTATTTATTCACTGTCAGATAGATGGCATGGCATTCCGGATACAGGGAAATGCAGTCCTCAAGCAGTGCTTTTCCCAAACCCAGACCGTGATACTTCTTTGAAAGATACAGCTTGCTCAGGAATATCCTGTCACCCTGCTGCTGTGATCCTGTATAGCCGACAAGGTTTCCGCCAATCACAAGTCCACGGTAAATGTATCCTTCACGGGTCTGTCTTTCAAAGGCCTTACGGCATTGAAACTGCCGTAACATATAGTTGATCTGTCCGCAAGAAAGCAACTCTCCATAGCTTTCATGCCACAGCTGATCAGCCAGTTTTTCCAATTGGTCAAACATTTCTTCAGTAATGGTAATAATCGTGTATTTCATAATGGCCCCTCATGCCTTACTATTATATAAAAAATATACCTAGCAGGCAAAAAATAATGATATAATTAAAAATAGCATGAAAGGATTGATGCCTTATGATTGGATTAATATTATTCTTATTTTCCTTATTCGCGGGACTCACTGTTCTCTCGGTAGGATTTGAAATATTCGGAGTAGCAATGGATGTCTTCGGACCATTGATCACCATTGGCATTTTCGTGTACATCATTCGTATGTTTACCGGCAAGAACAAGAAGACCGACAGCATTTTCAAGACCAGAACGGCTTCTGCACCGACTTCCAGAACCAATCCTAATGAAGCCAAGTTCGTCAAGGCCCTGGACAATCACTTCAAGAGTGATGCCAGACTGCTGTTTGACCAGGAAACCTATCTGACCCCGTTAGCTGACGGACCGATCACCCTGGATAATGTCGGCATTTACATGCGCGATGAATACATCTCAACCTTAAGCGAATACAAGATCGCTTTCCCGAACTCATACAACACTTTCGTTGACATGATCCTCAACTATACCAACAGCCGCAATGTTTCCCGGAGCAAGCCTGTCAGCAATACTCCGAAGGAAACTCAGACCAAGTCAACCTATCTCAAGGATGCTCAGTACTACATTGACTCCCTGAGCAAGATGAATGAGTCCATTGAGCAGGAAACCATTACGGAACATCTCAACAAGTCCGTACAGTATCTATCTCAGATCAGAGACATTGAAAAGACCTTCCCTAAGAGCAAGGACAAGACCACCAAGCTGTACCAGTATTACCTGCCTATGCTGCTGGATATTCTGGAAAACTACAAGCGCTTGAGCGTCGGTTCAACTCAGAGCAAGGAATTCAAGGAAAACGAAGACCGTCTGCTCAAGACCCTGGTACTGATCAACGGTGCCCTGGATACCCTGACTCATACCCTTCTGGAAGAATACTATACCGAATCTTCAGTTGACATGAAGACTCTGGAAGCTCTGTTAAAGAAAGACGGCCTGGTTCAGGATGAAATGACTTTTGAAAACTTCAAACAGTCTCAGGAGAAGAAGGTGGAATCAAATGGCTAACAGGAAATACAACTATAACAGCGATCCATTGGATGAATTACTGGAAAAACTGAATTCCGGCGACTTTGCCGATCAGTCAATGCATGAATTCTCCAATACCGTAAAAGGATACAACACCAGCAAGAGAAGCAGAGGTACATCCGGAAGCTACACCAGATCTACCTATTCAACCGTCAGGCCGAGAATCAAGGCTGACGTTGAAGTAGCCTCCTTCAATTCACGTTACGAACAGATCATCGCCTCCCTGTCAAACATCGTCTACGATAACTATGCCGCCGGCAAGAAGGACGGCTATCAGCAGGCCATTGACAGATACATTCAGATGACCACTCAGTACAAGAACAATCTTCTGCACGTTGAACAGCAGGTCGCTTCCGATCTGGAAACCTGTTCCCAGAAGATGAATACCATCACGATCGACGGCTATACCCAGGGCTATTACGATGCCCTGACCATGGTCAAGAAAGTACTGCACAATTCCAAGCTTGCCCGCTTAAGAGAGCTTTCCAACAATCTTAAATAGGAGGAGTTATGGCCGATTACAGAAGAAGAAAAGAAGAAGAAAAAGAAAAACTGATGGAAAAGGTCTTCGGCAAGGATGCACCTAACCGCCGCCTTACGGAAGAAGACCTGGAACTGCTGCGTGCCAATCTTCTGGACATTGACAGCCTTTCCCCGGAATGGAAGTCCATCAAGGAAAACAGTCAGAAACTGCAGGAACAGACTCAGCAGATGCTGAACAATTTTACCGATGCTGATCTGGACCGGTTAAGAAACGAGATCAGAAAGGATTTCGGCGATCAGCTGCCGGTTGAAACCCAGGAAGAGCTGACCGTCATTCACCAGCAGATGTCTCTCAATTCCAAGTATGAAGATGTCGAGGCTAGGCTGAATGAGGAAGTACTCTGCCAGAAGGATTACAACCACTCCCTGACCGTCGCCTTCAGAAGGCCGACCATCATGGGCGTTCAGCCAAGCGGTCTGAAGAATTCCATCCTGATCATTGGACAGAAAGCCACCGGAAGACACACTTCCGTCAATCTGATCTCCAGACTTTTAAAGGAACAGGAACTCATCAGCAATGACGAACTGTCATTCATTGACCTGTCCCAGTATTCCGGTAAGGAATTTGAAGCTAATCTGGTTCAGGACCTCTACACGGCTACCCACAAGTCAGCCATCATCGTCTTTGACAACCTGGAGACCATCTCAGCCAACTTCCTGCCGACAATTACCGAAATAGTAACCGACGGACAGCTGACCCTGTCCAAGAGATATACCCTTTCCAACAAGCAGCTGGTGGAAACCGCTACTTCCCTGGTAAAGGACACCGTCAAGACCATCAGCTTCAAGGGCAAATACCTTGTCTTCATGACAACCTTAAAGGTTGAAAAGCTGCTGGAAGTTGTCGGTGCCAGATTCATCAACACCATGGGCGATGTCATCAAGACCAAGGACATCGTCAAGGAAGATCTTGAAGTCATCTATCCGGTCAAGCTGAAAGCCTTCCGGAAGAAGTGCATGGACCTGCTGAAGATCGACATCAAGGCCTCCAAGGCTGTCAGAACATACCTCAATGACAACTTCATCGACCGTGAAAACGTCCGGTATCTCAACAATTTCTTTGACAGATGCTACGAAGCCCTGGCTGAATACAAGCTGAAGAACCTGACCGATGAAGTCATCTCATTGAAGATATCTGTCAAGGACAACCAGATCGTCTTCATCAAGGATCAAGAAGAAAGCAAGCTGGAAGAGCTGCTTCCTCACGTACTGGAAAATGCCAAGGAAGAAGCCCAGAAGGAACTGGATCAGCTGGTTGGCCTGGAAGAAATAAAGAAATACATCCTGTCTCTGGAAGACTTCTACGAAGCCCAGAAGATCAGGGAGAAACAGGGCCTGAAGACCTCAGAGGTCTCCAAGCACATGATCTTCACCGGCAACCCTGGTACCGGCAAGACCACCATCGCCAGAGTGCTGGCCAAGTATCTCAAGGCCATCGGTGTCTTAAGTAACGGCCAGCTGGTGGAAGTATCACGTAATGACCTGGTCGGCAAGTATCTGGGACACACCGCTCCGCAGACCATGCAGGTCATCAAGTCAGCCTTAGGCGGCATTCTGTTCATTGACGAAGCCTATTCACTGTACCGCGGAACCAACGATTCCTTCGGTCTGGAAGCCATCGATACCCTGGTTAAAGCCATGGAAGATAACAGAGACGACCTGATCGTCATTCTGGCCGGCTACACCAAGGAAATGAAGGTCTTCCTGGAGTCCAACTCCGGTCTGGCTTCCCGTTTCCCTAATCAGATCGAATTCCCGGACTACACTGCTGAAGAACTGTATGACATCACCGTCATTCAGGCCAAGAGCAAGGGCTACCGTCTTCATGAACTGATCAGGGAGCCGTTAACCGAATACTACAGACAGGTTCAGGCTTCCGATTCCGTCAGAAGCGGTAACGGACGATTAGCCAGAAACATGATCGAAGAAGCCATCATCCATCAGTCCAAGAGAATCATCGCCGACAAGGATGCCGAGCTCGACCTGATCATCCTGGAAGACATAGATTTTAAAATCAAATCAGATAATATATAATTGTTTATAGGAGGGTGCATATGTTACAGCCAGTAAAAGAAGTGCATACCAGAAAAGTTCCGAATAATAAAGTATTCTATGCCATCGCTCTTTTATGGGCTTTGGGTACGCTGGTATTGCCGATGTATAAACTGTACAGTTATCTGATTCTCGGCGTCATCAGTGTAGCTGCCTACTTCATTCTCAGGAAGATGGTCTTCCCTGATGTTGAAGAGGAATACGAAGTTGAAACACTGAGATCATATCACTCAAAGCTGCAGCAGCAGTTCATCGAAGACGGTACCAGAACTCTTAACAGCATCATTGATATCAACAAGAGGATCGATAATCCGGAACTCAATGAAAACGTCAGAGAACTGGTCGAAACCAGCGACAAGATCCTGGATTACGTCTATGAACATGAAACAGCCGCCAGCAGCCTGAGAAAACTCGTTAACTACTACCTGCCGACCATTGAAAAACTGCTGACCAGATACGATGAAGTTGAGGAACAGACCGTTGACAAGGTCGTCGACAGCAAGAAGAAAGTGGAAGATCTGATCAGAACCACTAACGTCGCCTTCAGAAACCAGCTGAATTCCCTGTATGATACCGATACCCTGGACATCAACAGTGAAGTCAAGGTTCTGGAAAAGATATTTGTTCAGGAAGGTCTCATTGACCTTGACAATAAAGATAATTAAGGAGAACTAAATATGGAAGAAGAAAAAATCGTTTTGACCCTGAATCCTCAGAGTGACCCGGTTGCTGAAGCAATCGCTCAGGTTGAGGAACAGACAGCAACAGAAGTTGCTCCTGCACCACTTGATTCTTCATCCCTTTCCAAGGAAGAATTACAGATGGTTGAAGATTTCGCCAAGAAGATCGACATCACTCAGACTGATACAGTCATGCAGTATGGTGCCAGTGCTCAGAAGAAGATCGCTGATTTCTCCGACAGCACACTGAATAACATCAAGACCAAGGACTTAGGCGAAATCGGTAACATGATCTCCGATCTCGTTGTTGAATTAAAGGGTTTTGACATCGATCAGGAAGAAAAGGGTTTCTTCAGCCTGTTCAACATCTTCAAGAAAGCCGGTAACTCTTTCACACAGTTAAAGGCAAGATACGATGATGCTGAGCTGAACGTTACCAAGGTTGCCAACCTGCTGGAAGACCATCAGATCCAGTTACTGAAGGATATCACTGTTCTTGACGAATTATATGAACGCAACATTCAGAACAAGAAGGAACTGACCATGTACATCCTGGCCGGCCAGAAGAAACTGAAACATGCACAGGAAGTTGAATTACCGGCATTAATCGCCAGGGCTAAGGAAACAGGCGACGAAGAAGACGCTCAGAAAGCTAACGACTATGCCAACCTGATCAACCGTTTCGAAAAGAAGCTGCATGACCTGGAATTAACCAGAATGGTTTCAATCCAGATGGCACCACAGATCCGTCTGATCCAGAACAATGACACCTTAATGGCTGAAAAGATCCAGTCAACCCTGACAAATACCATCCCTCTGTGGAAGTCACAGATGGTTCTGGCCTTAGGCTTACAGCATTCTCAGGATGCCATCAAGGCTGAAGAAGAAGTTGACAGAGTTACCAACGAACTGTTAAGAAAGAACGCTGAAAAGTTAAAGACTTCAACAATCGACACTGCCAAGGCAAGCGAACGTTCAATCGTTGAAGTTGAAACCCTGAAGTTCACTAACCAGTCTCTGATCGATACTCTGGACGAAGTTCTGAAGATCCAGGATGAAGGACGTACAAAGAGAGCTGCTGCTGAAGTAGAACTCAGAAAGCTCGAAGAAGAGTTAAAGGCAAAATTATTAGAGGTTAGAGTAAAATAACAATGATTAAAACAAGAACCGCAATTATTATCATGCTGGTAGCGATTTTAGGTTCTTCAACAATTTCCGCCGTCAGTTCCATGAACAGTATGGTAACCAAGCTGGAGACTCATTTCTATGCAGGCGACCACAACGATAATCTGTCAATTTACAATGACATCATTGACAAGACAGAAATCGCCAGTAATCTGATTAAGCTTGCAAAGGAATATGTCAGTTCCAATGATTCTCACATCAAGGAAATTCAGAAACTGGTCAATGACATTCCGGAAACCAAATCCATATCAAAACTCTATGGATATGTGAAAGCTCTGGACAGTGATGTTGACTGGTTACTCTCTGAACTGACAAACAAGTCTCTGTCAGCTACCCATAAAGAACTGCTGACCAAATACCAGAGTCAGTACCGTTCCGAGACAAATACGATCAACAGTGATAACTACAATACACTGGTGAGACAGTATTATGATGAAACCAAGGGTATCCCTGGTTCACTGTTCAGACTGATTGCCAAGAAAGCTGAGTATTTCGAATAGGAGAAGAAATGAAGAAAGTTTTTACCGCTATCATCCTTACAGTTGCCATGCTGCTGTCACTGACAAGTGTGTCAGCCAGCATTAAGGTACCTGAAAGGACCAGCAATAAAACCTGGGTAGAAGATTACGCCGATGTGCTCTCCAGTGAAACCGAAGCCTACATCCAGGAGAAATCCCAGATACTGGCTGACGAATACAGTGCCTGCATCATGGTCGTTACCGTTGACTTTGTCACCGGCAGCATCGATGACTACGCACTGGCCATATTCAATCAATGGAAACTGGGAGATTCGTCATTAAACAACGGTGTACTTTTACTGCTGTCGATCGGCGACGATGACTATTACATGATGATAGGAAGAGGTCTGGAAGATTCCTTCCCGATCTATGACATTCAGCAGCTGCTCGACGACTACCTGGAACCTTCATTCGCTGCCAAGGATTATGACCGCGGGGTCAGAAGAGTATATGAAAAGACCTATGATTACATAGATCAGGTAATATATGGAAACAACGGAGGCAATGGCGGAGGCGGCAACGGCGGCACCAGTTATACCTATAGCTGGTTCATGCTGCTGGTTGAACTGCGGATCATCATTGTCGTGGTAATCATGATCTACAGGATCATCACCCGGTCAACCCGCAGATACTATCAGCCAACTTACTACTATACCCGTCCTAGATACAGGACATATACCAGCCCGTTCACCTACAGACCATCCACCTATTACAGCTATGATCATTACAGGCCGTCAGGCAGTTCTCACAGCAGCGGTGGATCCAGTTATTCCGGTGGAGGCGGTTACTCAGGCGGAGGCAGTTCACATTCGTCTTCGTCACATTCATCATCATTCGGTTCAGGTTCATCACACGGCGGTTCATCAAGAGGAGCCGGAGCCGGAAGACATCATTAACAGAAAAAAGATCAGCTTTCAGAGCTGATCTTTATTATGCTTGGGCAGTTATGATTTCAATGTCTTTCAGTAAGGAATCGATGTCTTCCTTTACCGTAGCCCAGGAACAGACGAATCTGATCGTGGTTTCCTGGTCACCCGGTTCCCAGATCTCAAACTGATATCTTTCTGCCAGTTTCTCAACAATGCTGTTTTCAAATACCGGGAACTGCTGATTGGTTACGGAATCAAACCGGAACTTGACGCCGAGCTTCTTCATGCCCTTTTTCAGGTACATGGCCATGTCATTTTCATGCTTGGCCAGTCTGAAGAACAGACCGTCAGTAAACAGGGTATCATACTGAATGCCAAGAATGAAACCCTTGGCCAGTAAGGCACCGTGCTGCTTCATCAGTCTTCTGTAGTTAGGCTTAAGTTCATCATTGGTAATGACCATGGCTTCACCGATCATACCGCCGTTCTTGGTAGCACCGATGTAGAAGCAGTCAGCTATCTTTGCCATATCTTCTAAGGTAAGATCCATTCCCTCTGACATCATGGCTGAACCCATGCGGGCCCCGTCCACAAACATGTACAGGTTATGCTTGTCGCATACTTCTCTTAAGGCCAGTAATTCCTGCTTGGTATAGACGGTTCCTGTTTCCGTAGCCTGGGAAATGTAAACGCCCTTGACATCTGTCATGTGTTCAAATTCATGAACGACACACAGCTTGTCAAGTTCTTCCGGATCCATCTTGCCGTTATGTTCAGGCAGCGGTTCAATGCGATGACCAACACTTTCAATGGAGCCGGCTTCATGAACATTGATATGACCGCTGACAACTGAAGCTACGGCTTCCCACGGTTTTAACATGGCATCGATCATTACGGTATTGGCCTGGGTTCCCCCTACCAGGAAATGAATGTCGCAGTCAACATCACCCAGATACTTCTTTATCTTTTCTCTGGCTGATTCGCATATTTCATCTCCGCCATAACCTATATAATGGCCCTTGCTGTATTTGGAAATGTTCTCGATGATCTCGGGACAGGCAATTTCACTGTAGTCATTGTTAAAACAGATCTTATTCATAAATCATAC
>SVBJ01000016.1 GCA_015058955.1 Erysipelotrichaceae bacterium | reverse complement strand
ACAAGGATTATCTGCTCCTTCTTTATTATACTATTTTTCTATCTTTTTTGTTTATTATCTTTTGTCAACAAACTGAGACAGTTTTGAACTGTCTTCTTGATACTTGTTGAACTATTCATCCTGAATCACTTTGCCAGTTCAGCATTAGCAATCTGCTGGGCCTTTAACAATGCCTGGTATGCATCAGCATCCTGGTAGAGTATTTCTGTTATGGCAGCCTTTAATGCTTCTCTGGCCTCTAATTCGCCCGTTACAGCTGGTCTTAAACCTGAATTTGGAACCAATTCAGCCAAAGCTCCAGCAGCAATATTTTCCTTATAATACTGCTGACAGGCATCAGTTTCTTCGACATCTTTAAATGGAGTACTTGCGTTGTACAGTTTACACATTTGCAGATTATTTTGTGACTGGATGAAGTACTTGACAAACTCAGCTGCGCCTTCATCTGTTTTATTGTCCTTGGTAAAGCCAATCAGAGCACGTGATGTAACTTCATTATAAACCTTGCCATCTACAACCTGCGGAACAGATCCTGTAGCTACTGTGAATCCATCAGGAAAGATGTATGCCGCACCTGCAGATGAACCCATGTAGCAAAGGTAGTTTCCGTTCCCAAATGGTCCGGAGTGATATCCTTCAGCATCTAATAGCCGGAAGTAACCATCTTCTTCGGCTTTCTTCCACCAGTTTAGCCAATTAATGAACTTATCATCTGTCCAATCAGCTGCAGTGTGTGCATCATCAATATAGTGAAGCCCCAGCTGCTCAAGTGCGATAATAGCCATTGCGTCATATGAATCCGGACCAAATCCCATAATATTATTACCAGCAGCTTTTTCACCATCCACTACAGTCTTACAGGCATCATACAATTCATCCCATGTAGTCGGAACAGTAAGATTGTACTTTTCCAAAAGGTCTTTATTATAAAACATCACCTGGCCGGTAAGTGTTGTGGCTATAGCATATAATCCACCATCTCCGAAATCCGTTGACGCTTTATAAATTCCTGCCCCAACACGGTCTTTATAATCAGAGTCCATAAAGTATTTACCGAAATCCAGCAAAACTCCTTTTTCAACATATGATCCGACAGTATTAGGATACGAAATTACAAGACTTGGACCATTACCACTTATAACAGCTTCATAAGTCTTGCTATCAAAACCGTCAAATGGTTGAGTTTCCTGAGTCACATGATACTTGCCTTTGTTTTCAGCGTTGAATGCCTCAACAATGTCTGCAATTAACCGTTCACTCTCGGATGTCCAGGTATGCCACAGTATGATTTCCTGGGCCTTTTCTTCAACAGGGACAATTATTTTCCCTGCTGTCTTATCATCGATCAAACCGCTGCCGCCTAATACATATCCTTTACCAACACTGTCAGCAGTGTATTTTACAGCAAATTTGCTTCCATTATCAGTTGAATTGACCAGAAGTAAAGGAGCATTGCAGGCATAAGCCAGCGGGCCACCACTTAAACCATCCGGGAAGGTATTACCAAACGCCAGAACGACCTGTTCAGGATTATCAAAGAATCTCTCAGCTATTTTGGCTGATGTTTCATATCTGTTTGCACCATAGACTCTTTCAACGCTGCCGTATCTTACCAATTCACCGGCAACACTGTTAGATACAGCTGCCTCACCGCCAATAATAATGAACTTGATGTCTTTCTTATCCTTTAGGAATTTCTTCTGTTCATCATTAAGTGCCGTGTTAACCAGCAGAATAGGAATATCGACAGCACTTGCGCTTAAACTGTCTGCAAACCCATTTCCGGTACAAACCAGTATTTCACCACCCTCATATTCCACTTCATTAAGAATGTTGATGTTGGTTCCATAACGGTTACTGCCTTCCAATCTGATAATTGAAAATCTGTCTTTAAGATTTCCCAGCCAGGAAGAAGGCACCGCGTTTTCACCGCCCAGAACATATACATTACCTCTTTTTTCCAGATTATCCCTGAGAAATGTCTGAACATCGGCAGCAGAATTACCGTTAATAAGAATCACTGGCGCGTTATTAGTGTTAGCCAGATATGCACCGCTTAAGGCATCTGCGAAGTTACTGCCTGTTGTCAATACAACTGACGAGAATTGTTCCTTTCCCAGTACATCCTTCAGTTCAGCAGCAACAGTAAGACTCGTCTGGTAACGGTTGGAACCGTAAAGCCTTTCAATTTCTGCCTTCTCTTCAGCATGTACAGGATTCCAGGTAAAAATACCTGTAAATACAATTGCCACAACAAGAATGATTTTTAATACTCTTTTCATATATACCCCTTTATTGTTGCCGGTAAACCAGCAGCATTTCAAACCAATTAAGAGCTCCGTAATTGCGGAGCTCTGACTTCTACTTAATATAACCGTTTACTGTCTTTAACAGCTTTCCGATCAGTTCTCTTTCATCTTCCAGCAAATCATATACCCCATCTTCGGACAGTACACCGCGCTTGAGATCAGTTGGCAGCTTGCCTTTTTCATCATCGGTAAAGTCCTTAAGCCACTGCTGGCTTTCGTAATAGGCAGCCAGTTTGTCAATGTCCTTCTTCAGGGCATTGTATTCTTCCAGAGCACCGTCAAGTCTGTCAATGGCAGCCTTGGCATTGTCCATGATGGACTCCATCTTTCTGATTCTGTCGACCTGTTTCATTTAGATTACCTTTTCAATTACCGGAGCCGGTTCGAATGGTTCATTGACTAGTTCTACTGATTCATAGAAACGCTGCAGCCATTCTCTTTCCAGCGGCTTGTTATGGTATACAAAGGCCAGTTCCTCGCCTCTGTTGACATGGTCGCCAACCTTCTTGTTGAGAACGATGCCTACTGCCGGATCAACAACGTCATCAATGTGTTCACGTCCGGCACCCAGATTCATGGCCAGAATTCCTAACGGCTTAGCCGGCAAATCATGAACATAACCGCTTCTGTAGGATTTCAGCTTTGTTACGTAATGAGCCTTTGGCAGCAGTCTAGGATCATCAACGACTCTTTCATCACCGCCCTGGGCATGGATGAGCTGCTTGAGAACTTCCAGAGCACGTCCGGAAGAAATGCTGTCTTCCATCATCTTGATGCATTCTTCACGGGTACCGACACCGGCCTGTTCCAGAATTACCGCACCGGTAACAACACACAGTTCAGTGAAGTCCTTAGGTCCCTTGCCCTTTAAGGTATCAATGGCTTCCTTTACTTCCAGAGCATTGCCGATGGCATTGCCCAGAGGCTGATCCATTGAAGAGATGCAGGCAGCAACCTTTTTGCCGAAGGACTGGCCGATCCTGATCATCTGAGCAGATAATTCCTCTGCCTTTTCCATGGTTGGCATGAAGGCACCGTTACCGTACTTGACGTCAAGAACGATGACATCGGCTCCGCTCGCCAGTTTCTTGGACATGATGGAGCTGGCAATCAGCGGAATTGAATCAACCGTGCCGGTTACGTCACGTAACGCATATATCTTCTTATCAGCCGGAACCAGATTACCGGTCTGCCCTATCAGGGCAATGCCGATATCGCTTACCTGCTGAACAAACTCTTCCTCAGTCAGTGAAATGGAGAAGCCCGGAATTGATTCCAGTTTATCCAGAGTTCCCCCGGTATGGCCTAAGCCGCGTCCTGACATCTTGGCAACCTTGACGCCACAGCTGGCAACCATCGGCATTAATGACAGTGATGTCTTATCGCCAACACCGCCGGTGGAATGCTTGTCGACCTTGATTCCCGGAATTGAGGAGAGGTCAATGATATCGCCGCTGTTCATCATGCATCTGGTCAGAGTAGAGATCTCTTCATCAGTCATGCCATTGAGAACAATGGCCATTAACAGAGCACTTACCTGATAGTCAGGAATGCTGCCGTCAACATATCCCTTGATCCAGAATTCAATTTCTTCATCAGTCAGTACTTCTTTTCTTTTCTTCTTTTCAATAATATCAACAAAATGCATCTTTCATTCCCCTTTCTCTATACGCTTACTTTACCCTTGATTGCCGGCCATGGATCATAATCCACGATCTGGAAATCCTCATACTTGAAATCTCTGATATCCTTCACATCCGGATTGATGATCAGTTTTGGAAGCTTTCTCGGTTCTCTGGAGATCTGTTCGTTGATCTGTTCCAGGTGGTCGTTGTAGATGTGGAGGTCACCGAAGGTGTGTACCATTTCATAAGGCTCGTAACCGCAGACCTGTGCCACCATTGTTAACAGTAAGGCATAGGAAGCGATGTTGAAAGGTACTCCCAGGAAGGTATCGGCGCTTCTCTGATAAAGCTGCAGTGAGAGCTTCTTGCCGTCAGCGCTGACATAAAACTGGAAGAACGCATGACAGGCCGGCAAGGCCATGTCCTTGACCTGAGCCGGGTTGTAGGCAACCACGATGTGTCTTCTGGAGAACGGATTGGTCTTGAGCTGCTCAATGACGTTCATCAGCTGGTCAGTGCCGAAGAAGTCACGCCACTGCTTGCCATATACCGGACCTAAATCACCCCACTTGAGGGCAAATTCATCATCGGTCTTGATCCTTTCCACGAACTCTTCCATGGTTTCGCCATTGTAGATGTCTGATTTCTTAAACTTCTCATATGGCCATTCATTCCAGATCCTGACGTTATCCTTTACCAGAGGCTGAATATTCGTTGAGCCGGAAATAAACCACAGCAGTTCCTTGGCAATGCCCTTAAAGAACACTTTCTTGGTCGTTAACAGAGGAAAGCCTTCCTCCAGATTATATCTTGTCTGATAGCCGAAAACGGAAATAGTGCCGGTACCGGTACGGTCCTGACGGTGCTGTCCGTTTTCCAGAATGTATTTACACATGTCGATGTACTGTTTCATATTATATCCTCGCAGTTCTTCTTATATTTTAACAGTTATGACACCATTTTTCATTACCTTAGCAGTGAAAAAACTGTGAAAGTATTTTCATTGGACTGCCTCACTGTTTCCCTGTGCTATAATGATTGAAAAGGAGAAAACATGGACATTACTTTTAATCATACCCCTGAAATATTCGGGTTCATTCATCTCGCCATTTTAGCGGGCATAATCGTCCTGTCTTTTCTTTTTTATGCGCTGATGCAAAACCGGAAACAGCAGACCCTGATAAGGATACTGGGAATCCTTGGCCTGATAATGGTCATCGGTGAAGCATGGAAACAGTGGTTTGTCCCCAGATACGTCTATACTGACGGACCATCAGCCTGGTTTTTCCCCTGGCAGCTTTGTTCCATGGCCATGTACTGTTCAATAGTTATTCCTTTCCTGAAAGGTAAATTACAGGATACCGTACTAACCTTTCTGGCCACCTATTCCCTGCTGGCAGCCATAATTGCCCTGGTATTGCCATACGATATGATGAGACCGCAGATCTGGCTGTTTGTTCATGGTTTTTTCTATCACGGTATCATGATAATTGAATGTATTGCCGCCATACTGATCTTAAGACAGAGACAGAAAGTGTCCTTTACTCCGGCAATAGTTCTATTTGCTATTATGGCGGTAATTGCTGAAGTAATAAATATCATCAGCCATCACATCATCAACGACACCCATGTTGAAGCCAACATGTTCTACATCACTCCATACTATCCAACCACCCAGCCGGTATTCCATGAAATATCCGTTTCTCTTGGCATACTGCCGGGAATATTAATATATCTTGGTGCCATAACAGCCGGCAGTTACCTGCTGTACCGACTTATGTACCACCAAATCAAAGCATGAATAACTATCCCACCCGCAAGCGGGTGATTTTTCGTTTTGGGCAAAGCCCTTTGCCTGTTGTTACTTCAAGCGTATGTATAAAACAATTTATTTGAGTTATTATGTTAACTAAAAAATTGTGTGGGCAAGAAAAACACAATGGTTAGAATTCCTCACAATAGTAAAACTCCTTTATAATCAGACATCTTTGCTCTACAACACTAAGAGTATCAGAGATTCTGCCAGAGGAAGAAAACGCATCATGTAAGATATAATCAAGCAAGATTATACTATTCAATAACCGTTATTTCAGACCACATTAAAGACCAGTTTTCACCGGTCTTTTCACACACTCGTTGAATTTCGTCTCCAACACAATATGGCATTTCCATTTAGTGTGTACACACTATTTGGTCAATACCATTATAGTACTACTATAAACAAAATAGACTCATTCTCAAAGAATTGTCGTACTACTTTCCGCCTCTTATTACTAAAAACCAGCAAACACCATCCTCCAGTGACGGCCACATGGAATAACTTGCAGAGTTATAATAATTAGGACTATGTTGAGCAATATTGTGATCATAGTATCCACCACTCATGAAGTTGTTTACTGAAGTTACATATGCAATATGATCATAACTGCCATCATTTCCTTTATCAAATGCTATAAAACTACCGCCTTGCAGCTTAGATGTAAATGTACTATATGTTCTTGTAGCGAAAGATGAGCTTGAATGATATGTTGCAAATGTTGGCGCAAATGACCATGAACGCGAGTACTTATGCTCTACAACCAGATTAACATGCCACCATCCACTATACACATTAGGGAAAGTGTTAACCATACTCTCGCCTCCCGCTATTAGTATCTGTGATGCAAAGTTAGCGCAATCTGCAGGATTCCCATCACTACTGTATACATATCCATAAGTACTACTCGAAGTATTTCCAGCATTTGCATATGCATAAGTATTTGCATTTGTAACATTGAAAGATCTGTTTTCTATAGAATGATGGTTGCTAAAGTAATCAACAACAGCATTGTCATAATAAGGTAATTCATAGGCTAGAACTTCTTCCTTTTGTGATTGATTCAAAGAATTATTCTGCATAGTTTTAATAATTCTTTCATTGCAATCATCGTTTTCATAAATGTCAAAAAACTGCAATAGTACGTTATAACTATTTGTACTCATTGTTTTTTTAATTTCTTCATATTCTATTTGCATTAATTCAGAGTAATATTGCATGTAATTTGAATGTGTTAATTCATCAAAATGCCCTTTTTTAGCAATATATTCAAGCGCATCGGTCTCCTGCGTTTTGAGATTTTCAAGTGCAGTTTCTCTATTGGAGAACACTTTGTAAAGATGATTTTGTTTACCGCTTATCTCAACTGAACCACCACTTACAACTTCTCCTATTGACTCCAGTAAAGGATAGTCAAACTCATAAGCAATATTGCTAATATCATTTTTCATTGAATTTGCTTTGATTTCTTTTTTGTTTGATAAAAATACAAGCATTGAAATAACAATGACAATTAAAACTTTCTTTTTCATGATCTAAACGCCTCCTCCATCAATAATAGCCCAATTATATCCATCTTTTGTCCCAATCCATAGA
The DNA here is from genome assembly GCA_015058955.1 of Erysipelotrichaceae bacterium. Taxonomy (GTDB): domain Bacteria; phylum Bacillota_I; class Bacilli_A; order Erysipelotrichales; family Erysipelotrichaceae; genus RUG521. Next base: position 32,153 of record SVBJ01000016.1, on the reverse strand, counting down.
TTATAGTGATCGTGTACACCAGACAAATCACTTTGGAAAAACCTGTTGCTTACTTCCCGTGTTATTTCAAAAACAATGTATTTCCGAAGGTTATATCTTTCAACAACTGATTTACACCCTACACTCTCATTCGCACTATCACCTATATATTTGATTTTCAAAAGCCGGCATCCTCTTCCATTTCTCTTAAAACTCGACTTTATTACCTCTACAGCTTTTGAAAAGTCTTCTTCAGAAAAAATATTCGAGCCCTGTATATCTACTCTTACGCCTGAAATATCTCCTACAGGTTTAAATGCTGTTATGCTTGTTACAATAAACATACTGGCTAATGTCCGAATAATTATCAGTTTTTTATGTCTCTTGAGAAGTGCCACAAAAACCTCTTTTCTCTCATAGATAATAAAGGCAACACAGATAATAATAAAAGCAGAATACATAACAATTGATATGTTCTTCAGTTTATCCATGTTATTCCAGCATATGTATGATAATCCATAGACAGGACCATTAATGAACGCTAACCATGCATTATAAATTACGCCTTTCGAATATTCGTTGAAAACCTGATAATTAACATACATGTTTGTTAGGCATAGTAAAGAGTAAATACTGATTACGGATAAAACAGGCTGGCTTTTCCTGTTTAAGATTATTATTGTCAGCACGGAAAAAATGTACAGACAAGAACACAGAAACGCATAAACAGGCAGAATATGTCCTGTATGATACCACATAAAATAAACAGCAGCTGATAATGTATGTGTAGTAAAAAGAATTAACCACATTAATGAATTATTGTTTGAAGGATTTGTACTACCTATTGTATGCTTTAGACTACATATATTTTTTTCATTTATGGAAACCCTGGAAACAATTGTATCAATGCTATCATCCAATTCATTTAATCTGATCTGCATTTTCTCATCTTTATCGCATTCGCCTTTGAAAACTGATTCTAGCGAAACAGAAAAAGTATTAACTATCATAACAAGATCTTCCATACTTGGCAGAGTTTTCCCCTGTTCCCAATTTCGTATGGTTTTTTCGCTTACATACATTATTTTTGCCATCTGTTCCTGAGTTAATCCATTCTCTTTTCTTAGTTTCAGCAAAAACTCGGCAATTTTTTCTCTATTAACGTTTTCCATTTTCTGCTCCTGCTGTATTGTTTTAGAAAACACAGTAATTGTATTATTTGCATCCGGCCATATTACATATGTTATGATAAACCATCAGAACATATCTGGTCATCTCACTTCATTATTTCAATTAAATTATAAAACCAATACCTACAAAAGAAACGGCGATTTCTATAGTTTAACAGGAAATACCTTTCCGATTACTAAAATAATAATTGAAACACAAACAGTATACAGTGGAAAAAACCATTATATAAATATGTCTAGATTGATCAATACTGATATATCTTGGTGCGATAACAGCTGGCAGTTACCTGCTCTACAGGCTTGTATATCACAGAATCAAGGCATGAAAAAACCACAGCATTCAGCTTATGCTGTGGCTTTTCATCAGACTATTCCTTTTCGAACAGACTCTTGTCTACACCGCATACCGGGCAGACGAAGTCTTCAGGCAGTTCTTCAAACGGTGTTCCCGGTTCGATTCCTGCTTCAGGTGCGCCCTTTTCCGGATCATAGGTGTATCCGCAGACAGTGCATACGTATTTTTCCATGTAAGCTCCTCCTTGTTTATGATTGATTACATCTCAGCCGGTTCGAAATCTTCCGGTCCGTGATTGCATAACGGGCAGGAATAATCAGCCGGTAAGGCATCGCCTTCATACGGTTCAAAGTAACCGCAGATCTTGCAGACGAAGCCCTTCTTCTTTTCGATCTTCACAGCCGGAACATATTCAAAGTCCTCCGGACCGTGGTTGCATAACGGACAGACAAAGTCAGCCGGTAATTCTGCTCCTTCATAGAAGTAGTTGCAGACCTTGCATCTCCAGCCTTCCTTCTGCTCCACAGCCGGTTTTTTCTTCGGCTTGATGTGAGCATGGTAGAAGGCATAGGTGGCACTTGGCTCTCTGTTAAGTGTCCTTGCTTCCACAACATCAGCGATAAATAATGTTGATTTGCCTAAGTCAAATGAAGCAACGACCTTGCAGCCGAATACTGCATTGACATGGTACGGGAAGTAGATTATGCCGTTAGCCAGGCGGGTATCGTAATCGACATCCGCAAACTTGTCCACATTTCTTCCTGACTGGAAACCATAATGTTCAAATACCTTGAACGGAACGCTTTCAGTAAAGACGGAAACGTTGAACTCACCGGTCTTCTTGATCAGTTCACAGGTGTAGTTCTTGTTGATGACGGAAATAGCCATGCTCTTGACTTCACCGTCAGCCACCTGAGCAGCGGAGTTGATAATGCAGCCGTAGTCCTTGCCTTCAAACTTCGTTGTCAGCAATTCCAGACCGTAGGTCAGGTTGAAGAATGCTTCCGGAACAACTTCAGCCTTTACCAGTTCTCCCTTAGGGATCGCAGCCTTAGGTGCCGGTATGATGTCGGCAGCGATGGCATTGGCCAGTTCTTCCAGTTCCTCTTCCGTAGAAGCGCCAGGAGCTGATTTCAGCGTGATTTTGTTATCAAAGAATTCCGTACCAGGAATGGTCGTAAGCTTCTCCAGCAGCAGCTTACCGGCCTGTGGAGCCCAGGAACCGTTCTCGATGATGGCGACCTTTCTGTTGCGAAGATTATGAGCCACCATGTCGTTTACCAGGTTCTCCATGGTCACGAACATGCCGTTGTTATAAGTTGTTGAAGCCAGTACCAGATGAGAATACTTGAAGGCTGCTGAGATGATGTTGCTGGCAGGGATCATCGATGTGTCATACATTTCCACATCTACGCCTCTGTCAACCAGCTTGCCAGCCAGTATGTTAGCAACATTTTCAGTATGTCCGTAAACGGATGCATATGCAAGGCAGACGCCCTTCTTTTCAAAACCGTAGGAACTCCAGATACCGTACTTTTCCACAAAGTCACCGAAACCGCGGCGCCATACAAAACCATGCAGCGGGCAGACATAGTCGATCTGTAAGGTACTGGCCTTCTTCAGGACATTCTGTACCTGAGGGCCGTACTTGCCGACGATGTTGGTGTAATATCTTCTGGCTTCATCCAGCCAGTCGCCCATGAAATCAACTTCATCAGCGAAGATGTGCCCGTTAAGAGCTCCGAAGACGCCAAAGGCATCGGCACTGAACAGCACCTTTTTCTCAAGGTCATATGACATCATTACTTCCGGCCAGTGAACCATTGGGGCATTGACAAAGACAAACTTGTGATGCCCGGTTTCCAGAGCTGAGCTTTCGTCAACTACCTGGAAATTTGCATCCTTCACTTCCGGGAAGAACTGCAGCATGAATGTCTTGATCTTCGCGTTGCAGACGATGGTGACATCAGGATATCTCAATAACAGATTTCCGATGGTGGCGGCGTGATCCGGTTCCATGTGGTGAACTACCAGATAATCCAGATGACGCCCGTTAAGACCGTATTTCAGATTTTCGAAGAACTGTTCGCCTACTGCCTTATCGACAGTGTCAAAAACAACTGTCTTATCATCAAGCAGCAGATAGGAGTTATATGACATTCCATTAGGAACTTCATATACCCCCTCAAAGACCGGCACACGGCGGTCATCCGCTCCGATCCATAAAAGATCTTCCAAAACTTTCTTTACACAATGCATTATTTTCTTTCCTCCTGGGTATCTATCCAAATTCTACAATAAAAAACGGAATAACTTAAGGGATTTCCGTCATAACACACTAATTAGTATTGAAAGGAGTTTTTTCATGTTGAATCAGGTAGTACTGATAGGCGTTCTCAAGTCCCTGCCCCACGATTTTACCAGGGATGGAATGGCCTATTCCCAAGTCGAGCTGGAAGTTCAGCGTACTTACAAGGACCCGGATGGCCAGCCTCAAAGCGATATATTTACCGTGCATCTATGGCGCGGTCTCAGCGAAATCATTACCGAAAGATACCCTGAGGGTTCCCTCCTGGCGGTAAAAGGCCGTCTGGAAAACAGAGAGGGAATCTGCACCATCATTGCGGAAACCGTATCATTCATTCATCCCGAATGAAAAGAGCTTCCTACGAAGCTCTGTTTCTGTCATAGATTATCTTCAGCCCTTCCAGCATGAGATTATTGTCGAGAGTGATCTCTCTTTCACAATAAGGCACGATCAGTCTGGCTAAGCCTCCGGTGGCTATGCGGTTGCAGCGATAGCCCAGTTCCTTCTCCATCTTATCAATCAGGCCATCCAGCATTGATGCCTGTCCGTAGACCATTCCGGCACTCATGCAGTCCTCAGTCGTCGTACAGACGACTTTTTTAGGTGCGGTAAGATTGATCTTGGGAAGCTTGGAAGTACCGGAAGACAGTGCATTAAGTGACAGTGCCACTCCCGGCATTACCACGCCGCCGACAAAGTTGCCGTTTTTATCAACAACCGTAACGGTTGTAGCCGTACCCATGTCAATAATGATAGCCGGGGCACCAAAAAGCTTTTCTGCCGCTACGGCACCGACCAGCAGGTCAGCACCCAGGGTTCTTGGATCATCAATCCTGATCTTCATGCCGGTCTTGATTCCCGGTTCCACGATCAGCGGTGTCTTGCCGGTAACCTTCTTTACGGCATCTCTGAGTTCATAAGTCAGAGGCGGAACGACACTGGAAATTATGCCACCTTCGATTTCATCAATGTTTACATTGCGTATTTCAAAAATCGAATGGATCAGCACGGCGTATTCGCTGGCTGTCTTTCCCAGATCAGTCGCTACTCTCTCGCTTAATACTACTTCACTGCCGTCAAGTAACCCTATTTCAATGTTACTGTTGCCCATGTCTATCGTTAATAACATAGTTTTCTCCTAATCTATTACCTTCAGTACTCTCTTTACCACCGGTACCAGTACAACGTTGATTGCCAGTTCAAACAGGAAGTTGGTCCCAATGATTCCGACAAACAGGAACTTGGCTACATTAGGAAATTCCAACTGCGCAGCAAACTGTTCGGCAATCGGCATGAATACGGTTAATAATCCGATTGAGAAGATGCCGGTATTGCTGACGGGAGCCAGAATGGCTGCCAGTGCCGTGGCGACTAAATCATTCTTATCCTTAAGAACATTGTAGACCAGAGCCGGAATGACACCGGCTGCGATGCCCTTGGCCAGACACAGAACAACGGTCATTACCGGATTGGTCTGCATCATCATGGTGCTCATCGGTTCACTGCCGGTAAGAACGCCGATGATGACGATCACGCCGAATACGGCACCCAGAAATCCGCCTACCATCGGTCCGTATAACAGTGCTCCGATGATGATAGGAATCAAAGAAAGAGTCGGGGTAAAAGGCCCGATTCTGATGCCGCTGGCAACGGTCTGCAGGACAATGATTACTGCTGCCAGTAAGGCTGTGGTTACCAGTTTCTTGGTATTCTTGTTTCTCATAAAAAAACCTCCGCTTTCATTCCCGTGGTACGCTCTTCACGCCCCTTATAGGGATATGACTACTTTTCCGTCATTATTCTATTCTTTTTTGATCTGTTTAGCAACAAAAAAAGAACAGCACTTTCGTACTGTTCTATTTCAGGAAATCTTATAAATCCTTTACAGCGTTGGCAACTTCTTCTGCCCAGTTGTCTACTCTCTTTTCAATTCCTTCGCCTGTAGCGTAACGGATGAACTTGACACACTTGGCATTGTTAGCCTTTAAGAATGCTGCAACCTTGGAGCTTCCATCACGGAAGTAGATCTGGTCAACCAGGCAGACTTCCTGTAATGCCTTGGAAACACGGCCTTCAACCATCTTTAAGATGATGTTTTCTGGCTTGCCGGCATTCTTAGGATCGTTCTTGGCGATTTCGATCTGGATGTTTCTCTCATGTTCTACTTCACTCTGAGGCATGTGATCTCTGTCAATGTAAGTTGGATTCATTGAAGCTACCTGCATTGCGACATCCTTGGCAACCTCATCGTTTCCGCCTTCAACTACAGCCAGAGCAGCGATCTTGCCGCCCATGTGGATGTATGGGCCGAAGAACTGATCATCAGTCTTTTCAACCAGTTCAAATCTTCTTAAATCCATCTTTTCGCCTGTTGCGAATGAGATAGAAGATAATACTTCAGAAACCGGACCTTCAGCAGTAGCTACTGCCTTGGCTTCTTCCAGAGTCTTGGCATCGCTGTTTAATAAGCCTTCAGCGATGGTCTTGACTGCATGCAGGAATCTGTCGTTTCTGGCTGTGAAGTCTGTTTCAGAGTTGACTTCCAGAATGACTGCCTTATTGCCGTTTACTAAAACGCTTGATGCGCCTTCTGCAGCAATTCTGTCACCCTTTGAAGCGCTCTTGGCAATACCCTTCTGTCTTAACCAGTCGATTGCCTTGTCCATGTCTAAATCAGATGCTTCCAGAGCCTTTTTGCAGTCCATCATGCCTGCGCCGGTTCTTTCTCTTAACTGCTGAACTAACTGAATTAAATTACTCATTTGTTTCCTCCTGGGTTTCAACTTTTTCTTCAGCCGGTACTGCTTCAGCAACTACTGGAGCCTCACCTGCTGGGGCTTCTTCAGCCTTAGGCTGTTCGTTTCTTCTGTTGTTGTAACGACGCTGATTGTTGCGGTTGTTCTGCTGCTTTCTTTCTTCGAAACGCTGCTTTCTTCTTCTTTCATTTTCAGCGGCAACTTCCTGAACGTTAACGATAACGTCTTCCATTGTAACTTCAGCACCCTCATCAGGTGTGTAGGCAAATTCCAGGATACCCTGCTTAGCTTCAACGATGGCGTCAGCCATGACACCGACTAATAACTTGATTGCCTTTACTGCATCATCGTTTCCGGCGATGGCATAGTCAACCAGAGCTGGGTCACAGTTTGTATCACAGATACCGAAGACAGGAATGTGTAACTTTCTGGCTTCCAGAACGGCATTGTAGTCTTCCTTAGGATCTACTACGAATACTGCATCAGGGAGCTTCTTCATTTCCTTGATACCGCCTAAGAAGTTATCGAGTCTGGCCTTTTCCTTGTTGATACCGGCAACTTCCTTCTTGGTATAGTTGTCGAATCCGCCGTTTTCTTCCATCTGTTCGATTTCCAGTAATCTTCTGATACGCTTCTGGATCGTGCGGTAGTTAGTTAAGGTACCGCCCAGCCAACGCTGAGTTACGTGGAATGAACCTGAACGCAGAGCTTCTTCCATGACGATGGCCTGAGCCTGCTTCTTGGTTCCGACAAACAGAACTCTGCCGCCATTCTCGGCGATTCTTCTTAATGCTGCATAAGCAACATCGATCTGTTCCTGAGTCTTGTTCAAATCAATGATGTGGACTCCGTTCTTTGCTGCATAGATGTTTGGCTTCTGCTTTGGATCCCATCTTCTTGTCTGATGGCCATAGTGTACGCCTGCTTCTAACAGCTTACGCATTGTAACAACTGACATTCTTTCTTTTTTCCTCTCTTTCCGTTGTTCCTCCACCATTTCCAACGGTAATAACACCAAATCAGGTCTGATGCACGGATTACCGAATCCATGGTGTGTGTAATGGCACATAAAAAAGTGCCTTATAAATCATATCATAAAAAATATGTGCATGTACACATATATTTTTTATTTTTCAAAAGCTTTATCATATGCCTCTCGGAGATGCTCCATTGAGACATGTGTGTATATCTGGGTAGTTGACAGTCTGGCATGGCCCAGCAGTTCCTGCACGACCCTGATGTCCACCCCTGCTGCCAGCAAATGAGTGGCAAAGGAATGCCTTAAGGCATGAGGATGGATCTTCATCATCAGACCGTGCTGACGCACTGAGGAATCCAGAATGTATTCGATTCCCCTGCTGGTCAGTTTACTTCCCCTGTTATTGACGAAGACATAGTCATGCTCCTGCTCACCCACAAAATGCGGACGAACGGCTTTCAGATAGTTCTGCAGCAGTTCCCTTATCACAGGATAAAACGGTACGATACGGGCCTTGGAACCCTTGCCCACGATCGTTACCACATCATTGGCGAAATCCAGGTCGGATATCTTCATGTTGGCGACCTCGGAAACACGCAGCCCGCAGCCATACATCATTTCAAACATCGTACGGTTGCGATATTCCTGATCGTCATTGAGGTCAAAGCAGCCCAGAAAGCGGTCAACATCATCTTCATAAAGAAAATCCGGCAGCTTATCAGTTTTCTTAGGCGACTTGACCGACGCAAAAGGATTACTGTCAGCGTAACCGGAAGCATTTAAATAACGGTAGAATGAGCGTAAGGAACTCAGGTTGCGGGCCAGAGAACGGTCTGACAGAGCATTCTTTCCCATGCGCAGGTAATTGATGAAGCCCAATACCACGGTACGGTCAACGTCATTGAAGCTTTCACATCCCTCAATCGTGCAGTAGTCAATGAAGCGCTTTATGTCACGGCGATAGGAATCAGCGGTATGCGCTGAGCCTGAATTGACGGTATTGAGATTGATCAGAAACTCTTCCAGATAGTCTTCCATGCTACCACTCCTGACTGTACTGCTTCAGTACTTCCAGAGCCTGAACGCTGTAGGCGTCCTTGCGCCGCTTCTTCGGAACGAAATGTTCCAGATTGAAGATGCCGAAATTGGCATTCATCGGCTGGAAGTATCTGTCATCAGCGTTGACGATATAATGAGCCATGGCCCCGATCATGGTAGTATCCGGCAGAACCACTGGTTTTTTACCTTCCAGTAACAGCGCCATGTTGTGTCCCGCCAGCAGACCGCTGGCAGCAGATTCACAATAGCCTTCCACCCCGGTCATCTGCCCGGCAAAGAACAGGTCACTTCTGATCCTGGTCTGATAGGTAGGCAGCAGAACTCGCGGCGAATTGATGTATGTATTGCGGTGCATGACACCGTATCTTACTATTTCACAGTTTTCCAGTCCCGGGATCATGGAGAAGATCCTTTTCTGTTCTCCCCACTTCAGATGGGTCTGGAATCCCACGATGTTGTACAGGGTACCGACAGCATTGTCCTGTCTTAACTGTACCACGGCATAAGGACGCTGGCCGTCCTTTTCCAGTCCGACCGGCTTAAGCGGTCCGAAGGTAAGAGTCTGCGGTCCTCTTTTGGCCATTACCTCCACCGGCATGCAGCCTTCAAAGTAGATCTCCTTGTCCACGTCGTGGACTTCAGCGGTTTCCCCGTTAATCAGGGCATCATAGAAGGCGTCAAACTGCTCTTTTGTCATCGGGCAGTTGATGTAGTCAGCATCACCCTTGTCGTAACGGCTCTTATAATATGCGATATCCATGTTGATGGATTCTTTCGTAACGATTGGAGCAGCCGCATCAAAGAAATAGAACGAATCTTCCTGCAGCAGTTCCTTAATGGCCTTGGCCAGCGGTGAGCTGGTTAAAGGTCCGGTAGCTATGATGGTCGGTCCTTGCGGTATGGAAGTGACTTCTTCGCTTACGATTTCCACCAGCGGATGATTTCTCAGGGTCTCCGTGATCTCTCTGGCAAAGCCTTCGCGGTCTACGGCTAAGGCGCTTCCGGCCGGGATGGCATGCTTATCTGCCGCTTTCATGATCAGGGAATCAAGTTCCCTCATTTCCTGCTTCAGTAATCCAACCGCATTGGTCAGGGCATTGGAGCGTAAGCTGTTGGAACAGACCAGTTCAGAGAATTCTCCGGTCTTATGAGCCCCCGTGCTTTTCTGCGGGCGCATTTCAAACAGCCTGACTCTGTATCCTTTGCGGATCAGCTGCCAGGTTGCTTCACTTCCCGCCAGTCCGGCGCCAATGACATTAACTGCTCTTTCCATAGTTTCTCTTTCTGCGGTAATAACGGCGCGGTGCGGATGGATCCTGCTTGGTGAACCGGCAGTTCGGATAGTTTGAACAGCCGATGAAGCTCTGTCCCTTGCTGTTGGTCTTCTTTACCAGCGGAGCACCGCATTCAGGACACATTTCCCCGGTCTCCTGGGTAATGTTCTTGGTATAGTTGCATCTTGGATAGTTGGCACAGCCGATGAACTCACCCCAGCTTCCGGTCCTGATGACCAGATCGCCTCCGCATAACGGACACTTGTCACCGGTCTTTTCCGGTTCAGGTCTCTTCATGTTGACGTAGGCATTCTGAACCAGCGGTTCAAAGGTGTTATAGAAATCTCTGACGGCCTTGATGTGATCTTCCTTGCCTTCAGCGATGTCATCGAGCTGTTTTTCCATGTCAGCCGTGTATTTGGTATTGATGATGGTGGAGAAGAATTCATCCAGCTTGTCCGATGTCAGTATTCCTCTCTTGGTCGGAGTAAAGACCTTGGTCTTGGAGCCCTTAGGAGCCCGTAAGGTCACATAATCTCTCTCCATGATCGTTTCCAGCGTTGAAGCGTAAGTACTTGGTCTGCCGATTCCCAGATCTTCCATCGTCTTGATCAGACGGGCTTCGGAATACCTTAACGGCGGTTCCGTGAAGTGCTGACGGGAATCAACATGTTCACTGTTAATGACTTCGTTTATCTCCAAAGCCGGCAGATACTTTTCATCTGAAGTTTCATACTGACCGTAAACCTTCAGATAACCATCAAAGAGCTGCTTACGACCGTTGGCCGTAAACTCATACTTGCCGTTTTCCAGTTTTACCGTCAGAGACTGGTACTTGGAATTCTTCATCATGGCAGCCAGGGCACGGTAATAGATCATGCGGTATAACTTATATTCATCATTGGTCAGATAGGATTTGATCTTTTCCGGATCGTTATTGATGTCGGTAGGTCTGATGGCCTCGTGAGCATCCTGGGCGTTGGCCGCGGTCTTGCCGCGGTAGTATCCGGTATACGCCTTGCCATAGTTATCGATGATGTACTGTCTGGCCTGAGCCATGAATACCTCTGACATTCTGACAGAATCGGTACGCATGTAGGTGATTAGACCGGTTAAGCCGTTGCCGACATCCTTGCCTTCATAAAGAGTCTGAGCTATTCTCATCGTCTTGGAAGCGCTGAATCCCAGCTTGTTGATGGCATCCTGCTGCAGGGTTGAAGTGATGTAAGGAGGTCTTGGTGCCTTCTGCTTTACTTCATCCTTGATGTCGGTAATGGTAAACGGATTACCGCTGCAGAACCGTCTGATCTCTTCAGCCTTTTCTCCGTTTTTGATTTCAGCCTTGCGGCCGGATATCTTAGCCAGATTAGCCGTGAATTCACTGCCATCCTTTGTAAAAGTGGCATCAACGGTCCAGTATTCCTCACTGACAAAAGCCGCAATTTCCTTTTCACGGTCAACGATCAGCTTCAGGGCTACTGACTGCACACGTCCGGCTGACTTGGAATTAATTCTTCTCTGCAGAAGGGTTGAAAGCTTGAAACCGATGATGCGGTCATACATTCTTCTGGTTTCCTGGGAATCAACCATTTTCATGTCTATCTGTTTTGGATTGGCGATGGCTGCAGTAACGACCGGTTTGGTTATTTCACTGAAAACGATGCGGTTTTTCTGGTCCAGAGGCAGATTAAAACGATCGGCTATGTGCCAGGCAATGGCTTCCCCTTCACGGTCCGGGTCGGTTGCCAGATAGACCTGATCAGCCTTCTTTATTTCCCTGCCCAGCTCCTTGATCACGGCTGCGGCATTGGGTTTCTTATCGTTTGTGATATCGATGTAGGTAGGTTTGAAATTGTTTCTGATATCAATGCCAAGTCCTTCATGTCCATTGGTAGCCAGATCTCTGATATGGCCCTTGGACGATATGACATGATAATCAGCACCCAGGTACTTCTCTATCGTTTTTGCCTTGGATGGCGATTCTACTATAACCAGTTTACTCATAATGCATCTCCATTTAGATATTTTTAATCAGCTTCCCCGTGTTTGTCAATATATCACAGGAAAATTATATTGGCCCCCTGCCGGATCAGCCGGTTGCATCCCAAAGCCCACGGATCATCCCGGCGATACGGTACCACATAGATTTCTCTGCCTAATTCCAAGGCCTGATCAACCGTATGCATGGTCCCGCTTTTCAGTGCTGTCTGGGTCACTATCAGCTTTTCTCCCAGAGCTGCCATGATGCGGTTGCGAAACGGAAAGTGCCTTCTGTCAGGTTTTGTTCCAGCCGGATATTCCGTTATCAGCAGGCCATGCTGACCCATCCGCTTATAGAGTTTATCATTACATCTGGGATAGAAAACATCAAGTCCATTACCCAGAACTCCAATGCTTTCCGCGCAATTCCAGTGAGCAGTCCCATCAATGCCCCTGGCCATTCCTGAAACTATGACATACCTGCCGGACAGTTTTTTCGCAATTGCGGCAGTCATCTTAAGCCCGTACTCACAGGCTTCTCTGCTGCCCACAATGGCAATCTTTCTTTTCTTCAGCAGTTCCATATTCCCCTGCCAGAACAAAACAAAAGGAGGATACTTAAGCTCCAGAAGTTCTCTGGGGTAATCCTCATCTGTTATCGTTATGGCCTGCTGCAGGGGGATCTCCTCAGGATCTTCCTGCCTCTTTAAGGCCTCTCTTATTTTAAAATAGTCTCCATCATATCTGATGGCCAGTCTGATCAGTTTTTCTCTCATTGCCGTTTCCTCTCACTAACCTAATAGTGAGAACAACGGTCTTTTCCTAAAACAGCGTTCCCTGCAGGGTATCAAGTACCGGGCGGAATGAACGGCGGTGGATCGGACAGGCCCCGTATTTCCGCAAAGCTTCCATGTGGGCTTTGGTCCCGTATCCCTTATGCTTGGCAAAGCCGTATTCAGGATACAGCTTGTCATATTCATACATCAGGCGGTCCCTGGTCACCTTGGCGAGAATGCTGCCGGCGGCAATGGAACAGCTCAGAGTGTCACCTTTAATTAAAGAAGTAACATTTTTCTTAATATAAAGATCCACGGCATCGGTCAGTACAATGTCAGTCGGTGCTGCCAGGGCAATGCGCGTCATGGCTGCTCGGTCGGCTTCCAGAATGTTGATCCTGTCGATCTCTTCCGGTTCCACGATCTCGATCTGATAGAATAAGGCATCTCTTATGATGATGTCATAGAGCCGCTCGCGTTTCTTTTCCGTCAGCTGTTTGGAATCATTGATCTCTCCCGAATCATAGCCCACCGGAAAGACAACTCCGGCAACTACCAGCGGTCCTGCCAGCGGTCCACGGCCGGCTTCGTCAATTCCCACTACCGTCAGGCCCTTTTCCCAGGCCAGCTTTTCATATTCATTAGCTGTTTTCATCAGGAATCTCCCAGCTTATGGCACCTATCACGCCATTTCTTATTTCCCTGAACCGCAATCCCGTAGCCTTTTCCAGATCAGGATTGCCATTATAATCCAGAGTGCGGCGGTTATCCGCAATCTGGGCAATGATGACATCCGGACTTGAAAAGTCCCTGATGTCATATCTTTTTGTCAGTAACTCCGGGTACTTCTCAGCGAGGTAGCTCAGAGCATAGTTGGTTACTTCATCAACCGGCAGAATGTCTTCCTTGATGGAACCGCATAAGGCCAGCTTGATGGCAGTAGCCTGATCATCAAACTTCGGCCACAATACTCCCGGTGTATCCATTAAGGCAACATCCGGTGACACCTTGATCCATGTCAGATTACGGGTCACACCCGGATGATCAGCTGTCTTAGCCCGTTTCTTGCGGGAGACGCTGTTGATCAGCGTGCTCTTGCCGACATTGGGAATACCCACGACCATGGCCTTGATCTCCACATGCTTAAGACCTCTGGCCTTGCCTTTGGCGATCTTGGCCCGCATAAGCTGTTCACAGGCAGCTGAAATGGCCTTGGCAACATTATCCTTTATCAGATCCAGTGCCAGTACCATGACACCTTCCCCTTCCAGCTTCTTAACCCATCTGGCAGTTACCGCACTGTCAGCTCTGTCCTTTTTGGCCAGGACGATCAGTCGCGGCATGCTGCCGACGATCTGAGCAATGACAGGATTGACCGAGCTTAAAGGAGCGCGTGCGTCACGCAGCTCTATTACCATGTCTACCAGCCTGATCTTTTCTTCCATTTCTCTTCTGGCCTTGGTCATGTGACCGGGATACCAGTTGATGTTTGTCCTGTTTTCACTCATTTCATTACTCTCCAAAAAAAAGGTCGTGACGGCCTTTTTATCTGCCTCCGAAACTGGAGAACGGGTATATGACAAAAATACCTGTTGCGATGATCTCATCTTCCGTAAACGGTCCGTAAACACGGGAATCTGCGGAAACCATGCGGTTATCGCCCATGCAGAAGTACTCTCCCTCGCCTAAGGTAGCGGTAAAGTCCCCCGTAAAGTTCCTTTTCCCACCGGTCTGGGAAATCACATAATCCGGATCCAGGAAGTCTTCACTGTACAGCTGATCGTTAACGTACAGTTTGCCGTCTGAATAGGAAATGGTTTCACCCGGCAGTCCGATGACTCTCTTGATCAGGTTCTTGCCCCTGGATGGGGAATTGATGACAACGATGTCAAACCTGTCAATGCCGGAAAGCTTGCGGGATATGATGTTGGAAAATCCAATTGACTTGTCCGGAACCGTCGGTGTCATGCTGGTACCGGAAACTGCCACGAACTTGAAGAAGAACGTATTGATCAGCAGCACCACCAAAACCGTTACTATCACGGTAGTAGCGATTTCCTTGATGTCTTCCCATATCAGCATCAGCCACAGCATGATGACTGCTGCGATGTCCTTAAGTCTGTCCTTTAATGTCATATTACCTCAAAACAAAGAAGAGCCGGTTTCCCCAGCTCTCTTCTAAACTAACGCTTTTCAACAATACGGCTAGCCTTGCCTGAACGTCCACGTAAGTAGTAAAGCTTGCTTCTTCTGACTTTACCATAGCGTACTACTTCGATCTTTTCGATGATTGGTGAATGAACTGGGAATGTTCTTTCAACACCAACACCGCTTGACATCTTACGTACGGTGAATGTCTTGGCGATACCGCTGCCTGTCATACCGATAACGACGCCTTCATAAACCTGAATACGGGTCTTGTCGCCTTCCTGGATCTTAACATGTACTCTGGCTGTGCAGCCTGTACGCAGATCAGGAACATCGTTACGCATCTGGCTCTTGGTAATTTCCTTAACTAAATTTAAATTCATGCCTAACTCTTCCTTTCATGCATTATATGGAATAGTTCATGTCCTACAAGCCTGTGGCAGCGGAACTATCCAGCTTTCGCCCGATTATTTTATCATAATAATATCAGGCGTTCAAGAATTATTTATTCAGCTTCTTCTTCGCTGAGTTCTTCCCTTATCTGTCGCATCATTTTCCGCTCTTCCGGGGTAAACTCACGGTTTTCCAGCAGATCGGGACGGCGCAGATAGGTTTTCTTCAGGCTCTCGTATAAACGGAACTTCCTGATGTTTTCATGATGTCCTGACAGTAAGACGTCAGGAACCTTCTTTCCCTCATATTCCACCGGCTTGGTATACTGCGGATATTCCAGCAGACCGGTTTCAAAGGTCTCATCAACGGTACTGTCGGCACTGATGACCCCGTCTACCAGTCTGGTAACGGCATCGGTAACAACCATTGCGCCCAGCTCTCCTCCGGTCAGAATGTAATCGCCAATGGAGATCTCCTCATCAACGTAATCAGAGATCCTGGCATCATAGCCTTCATAATGACCGCAGATGATTACGATGTCATCGTAATCCAGCAGCTGATGGGCCTTCTTCTGGTTGAACTGCTGCCCGGTCGGATTCATCAGGATAACATGGCTGTTTTCCCTTCTGATGTCCCTGAGACAGTCCAGCAGCGGCTGACACATCAGCACCATTCCCTGGCCCCCGCCGAAAGGATATTCATCCACACGGTTGTGTTTGTCCAGGGTATACTGACGGAAATCAGCGACTTCAATGTCAACGATGTTCTTCAGTCTGGCTTTCTTTATGATCGAGGTGTTGAGGAAACCTTCGAACATCTCGGGAAAGATCGTCATGATGGTTATTCTCATAGAAAACCCTCGATGAGATTTACATCAATTCTCTTGTTGGATACGTCAACGTCCTTGACGAAGGCATCAACGTAAGGAACCAGGATCTCCCTGTCATCAGTTCTGATCCTTAAGATCGTCTGATAACCGGATTCAACGTTTTCAACGGTACCGATGAAATGATTCTGGTCATAAACTGAACAGCCTCTTAACTGGAAGTAATAATACTGTCCGGCCGGCAGTTCATGAATGCGGTCCTTGGAAATGTAGACCAGGTAACCCTTGAACTTTTCCACCAGATTGATGTCTTCCAGGCCCTGAAAACTCACCAGCAAAAATCCCTTGTGTTCTCTTTTCCTTAAAACAGTAACCTGCTGGAATCCTTCAGCAGAATCAATGTGCAGGATCTGGCCTTTCCGGAAACGTTCATTCGGGAAATCGGTGTATGATTCGATCTTCAGTTCACCCTTCAGTCCAAAGGTATTTACTACTTTGCCAATCTTAATGTATTCCACGATTACCTCCAAAAAAGGATGCCGTGATGCATCCTAGTAGGACTCAAACTTGATTGAGATGCGCCTGTTGTCAAGACGTGAACAGACAGACATCAGCTGTCTGATTGCTCCTGCCATGCTTCCCTGACGGCCGATGAGACGGGCAATGTCTTCGCTCTTGGCATAGACATAAATGATCTGCTCGTTTTCATTGACACTTTCCATGGTCTGAACTCTGACGGAATCAGGATCATCGACCATTGGCTTTACCAGGTCCAGTAATGTTTTTTCGTAATCAATCATTAGTTCTTCTGTTCATGAAATTTCTTCATGATTCCTTCTTTAGACAGGATGCTTCTGACTGTATCAGTAGGCTGAGCACCGTTGTTTAACCACTTTAAGATATTTTCTTCATCCAGCTTGATTTCGGCAGGATTGCTGCGTGGATTGTAGAAACCTAAGATTTCGATGAAACGTCCGTCACGTGGAGCTCTTGAGTCAGCTGCGACGATACGATATGAAGGCTGCTTCTTGGCGCCCATTCTCTTTAAACGTAATTTAACCATATATAATTTAAACTCCTTCTTGTTAATTCACCTAGATATCATAGCATAAAAAAACAAGGTGTCAAGTATTTTTACTTAACACCTTTGATAATTATTTCCAGACCTCTTCCGCAATTTCCTTAATGAGTCTGAGCTTGTTCCACTGCTCTTCAAAGGTCAGAACATTTCCTTCTTCAGTGGACGCAAAGCCGCACTGGGTGGACAGACAGAGATTTTCCAGAGGAACATATTGCGAAGCGTCTCTGATCTTGTTCTTTATGTCTTCTTTGTCTTCCAGATCAGGTTTCTTGGTAGTGATAAGACCCAGGACCACTTTCTTTCCTTCCGGAACAAATCCCAGAGGCCTGAAGCCGCCGCTTCTGGCATCATCGTATTCCAGATAGAAGGCATCAACGTTTTCCCTGGCAAACAGGTATGGAGCAATTGGATCATACGGACCACTGTTGGCATAGGTTGAATGGAAATTGCCGCGGCAGACATGCGTATTGATCACCATGTCAGCCGGCTTGCAGGCTAATACGCGGTTATTGAGTTCAACTTCCTCTTCGGCTATCACTCTGAGTTTGCCCTCAGTAATGCCGAAACGAGGCCAGAAGCTGCGGTCTGCGTATAAGGTCCAGGTACAGTCATCCAGCTGCAGATTGCGGCATCCTTCCTCATACAGATCAGCGATGACCTGGTGATAGGCCTTGACAATGTCATTCTTCAGTTCTTCATCATCCGGATAGATGGCACTGTTTTCCCTGGCAAACTCCGGAAGTCTGAGCTGAACCAGCAACTGAGCCGGTGAAGGTATGGTCTGTTTGGCAACGGTGTTTTCATCTTCAAGCTGCTTTACAAAGTGGAAGTGTTCGACAAACGGATGGTTTTCCCCACTGATCTTGCCGGTAATAACGGCACTTTCCGCCTTGGTGACTTCCCCATGGAAATGCAGTCCGTCACGGGTTGCCTTCTTTTCAATGCCGTTAAGTCCCCAGAAGAAATCCAGATGCCACCAGCTGCGGCGGAATTCCCCATCCGTAATGACCGGGTATCCCAGTTCCTTAAGCTTGCCGATAAGTTCGGTAATGCATTCATCCTCAACCTTCTTCAGTTCATCCTGACTGATCTGTCCGCTGAAAAAGGCACTTCTGGCTTCCTTGAGTCTTTCCGGTCTCAGAAAGCTTCCCACATAATCATATCTGAACGGTGTATGTTTCATAACTTTACTCCTTGTACTTAAGATCTTCTTCTTTCCAGTTTTTCAGTACTTTCAGCATGTCTGCTGCCACAGCTTTGGCCTGAGGCACATCATGATCCAGATAGTTGCCGCATTCTTCTCTTCGTCCTCCCGGCATTTCACCTTCAAAACCAGCAATGAACTGCATTGATTCCCTGACAAGTTCGATTGCTTCCGAATGCGACATGGTGTTTCTTACCAGCAGATAAAACCCTGTTCTGCATCCCATCGGCCCGACATAGATCACACTGTCAGCGAATCTGCTGTTGCGGGCATAGGTCGCAAAGAGGTGTTCAATTGAATGCATTCCCCCGGTTGAAAGATAGTCACCCTGATTGGGCTTCTTCATGCGGACGTCATAGGTAACGACATCATTGTCGATTCTTGATATGTACATTCCCTTTTCCAGAATGTCATGATTTACTGTAAAACTCGCTATTCTTTCCATGGTTCTCTCCTTTCAGGCAACTGGCTTATTAATATGAATATATCATTTCTCTGGCAAATAATCATTCAGTTTTCACTGCGCTTGCGCATGTATTCTATGGTTCGGTAAAGGACCTGGGAGCTGTAGATTTTTTCCAGATTACCCGCAAAATCAAGTCCGTATTTTCTCTCCAGGTTTTCCAGCCGCTTCTTCATTTCCCTGTTGGCCTCATCCAGCGGATCCTCATCATAGTCAAACAGAGACAGCTGACGGTGACGGTGACGGGCAAGGTTATAGATGCTGACTCCAATCAGACGTACCGGTTCTTCCTCCTCCCTGTTTAGCAGATCAGCCGCAATTCGGTAGATCTGATACGCTGATTCACAGGAATCAGTCAGGCGTGAGCGGGTAATGCCGGTCATGTCAGCATAGGTCAGTTTCAAAGTCACTCCGCCTCCCTGAAGTCCTACTCCCCTGGCTCGGTGTTCAACACAGAGCGACAGCAGCAGCAAAACATCCTTGAGGAAACCATAATCGCTGACGTCATGCTGGAAGGTAACCTCACGTCCTATTGACTTGGCATCTTCCGGCCGATACGGTGTTACCTTGCGCTGATCAATGCCATAGGCGATCTGTGTTATCCAGGCTCCGGATTTTCCCAGCAGTTCCCTGACTTTGGCGCTGTTATTCTGAATGTCTCTTACGCTATAAATTCCGGCCAGATTCAGTTTCTGAGCTGTTTTCTCTCCGACGGTATAAAGGACTCTGACATCACGGTCGATGACCAGATCAACAAATGCTTCAGCATCTGCAATCTCAAAGTAACCGTCCGGTTTTTTCTCTTCACTGGCAGTCTTGGCAGCTGTCTTGGAATAGCCTACTCCCACTGAACAGGTCAGGCCTACTTCTTCTCTGGTGCGCTTCTTGATGGTCATGGCTATTTCCCTGGCTCCTTCCAGATTACCGGCCTGTTCCGTTACATCCAGATAAGCCTCATCCAGAGATATCGCCTGGGCAGCGGAAGCATAGCTGTACCAGATCTCATGGAGCTGCTGAGATACCGTTCTGTATTTGTTGAAGTCAGGATGGCGGTAGATCCCCTGAGGACAAAGTCTGTAGGCTTCCTTGATGTTCATGCCTGAATGAACACCGTATTTACGGGCTTCATAGCTACAGGTTGCCACCACTCCGCGTTCATGCGGCAGTGAGCCTATTATCAGAGGCTTTCCGCGTAAGGAAGGATCATCACGTATTTCCACTGAAGCATAGAAAGCGTCCATGTCGACATGGATGATAATCTGGTCCATGATGTTCCTCCTTTCCCTACAGCTAATTATATCACACAGTATTTCATCTAAAAGAAAAGCACCCTAAGGTGCTTCATTTGCTTATTTTCAGAAACGGAATCCGCCCATCTGCTTCATCACGCGCTGCATTCTGTCAAAGTTGTTCAGCAGCTTGTTTACTTCCCGGACACTGGTTCCGGAACCCTTGGCTATTCTGTTTTTATGAGATGAACGCAGCATGCTCGGGTCTCTTCTTTCAGCCGGTGTCATGGAAAGGATGATGGCTTCCGTCCTCTTCATTGCCCCTTCAGTATCCTGGCCTTCCAGCAATGAACTGTACTGGTTCATGCCCGGCAGCATCTTCAGAATGCCGGATAAAGGTCCCAGCTTCTTCATCTGTCTCATCTGTACCAGCATGTCATTGAGGTCAAACTTGCCGCTCATTAATCTCTGGGCAGCCTTTTCCATTTCTTCCTGGTCAAGCTCAGCTTCAGCCTTTTCGATCAGTGACTGCAAATCGCCCATGCCCAGAATACGGGAAGCCATTCTGTCAGGATAGAAGACATCAAGGTCATCGATCTTTTCACCGGTACCGACGAACTTTACCGGAACATCGGTAATTGATCTGACAGATAAGACACCGCCGCCTCTGGCATCGCCATCAAACTTGGTGACGATCAAACCGGTAACATTCAGCAGATCATCAAAGCTTCTGGCAACGTTGACGATGTCCTGACCGGTCATGGCATCAACGGTTAACAGTATTTCATCCGGATGGAATCTGTCCTTCAGTCTCTTCAGCTCAGCCATCAGTTCGTCATCGACATGCAGACGTCCAGCCGTATCGATCAGTACGGTATCATAACCGTTCTTGCGGGCATGTTCCAGGCCCTGTCTGACGGCTTCCTCAACCTTGACATTGACGCCTAAGGTGAATACCTCAACATCGATCTGCTTGCCTAAGGTCTGTAACTGCTCAATGGCAGCCGGTCTGATGATGTCAGCCGCAATGATCAGAGGCTTGCGATTCTGCTTTTCCTTAAACAGTTTGGCGATCTTGGCAACGGATGTTGTCTTACCGGTACCCTGCAGACCTACTACCATGACGGTAGTAATGCCGCTGGTCTTGAAGTTTATCCCTGCTTCGGATTCACCCAGCAGTCTGACGATCTCGTCAGAAACGATCTTGTAGACCTGCTGGTCAGGATTGAGTGCCTGTGATACCTGAACACCAACCATCTGTTCTCTGATGGTATTGATGAAATTCTTGACGACGGTATAGTTAACGTCAGCTTCCAGTAAGGCTACTCTGATCTCCCTCAACATGGCTTCCATGTTCTTTTCGGTCAGCTTATCCTTGCCGGCAATATGCTTGAAAGCGCTGGTCAGTCTTGTACTTAATGATTCAAACGCCATAAAATCACTCCCTTACGATGTATTCTAACATAAATAATCAGTTTGGTCATCTGCATATCCCTTGTCGCTTTCCGAATAATTAAGTAAAATGAAGTTGCATACAAAGGAGTGTAAAAAATCATGACAGTTAAATTATTAAAGTGCAATGGCTGCGGCAAGATGGTTCTGGAAGTAATCGGCAGCAAGTGCCCTACCAAGTGCTGCGGTGAGCCAATGGTTGAATTAGTTCCTAATACATCAGACGGTGCCGGTGAAAAGCACGTTCCTGCCGTCAAGGTAGAAGGAAACAAGGTTACCGTTCAGGTCGGTGAAGTTCTCCATCCAATGCTGGAAGCTCACTTCATCAATTTCGTCATTTTGGAAACAGACAAGGGTTATCAGAAGCACGATCTCAAGCCTGGCGATCAGCCAGTTGCCGTTTTCGCTCTGGCAGAAGATGAAAAGCCGGTCGCAGCTTATGAATACTGCAACCTGCACGGTTTCTGGAAGACAGAGATCTAATCACTTTAAAAGCCCTTCTGAACCAGACAGGTCAGAAAAGCATTTAAAACCCCATTTCAGATTTGAACTGAAGTGGGGTTTTATTGTTAAGCATGGATGTTAATAATTGTTTCTGATCTGGATCATCAGGTTGCCGATGGCAGTTGCCTCTATCGGCAAGGCTACTACCTTCTTGCCGGTGGCTTCTTCAGTCAGCCTGTTGAGGAACATATTCTTGGCTCCTCCTCCGACAATGTAGAGCTTTTCATATTTCCTTCCCGTGTTGTTTTCCAGTTCCTCAATGGCCTGTCTGTAGGACAGGGCCAGAGATCTGTAAGCACAGCGGAAGTAATCGTATTTATTCTGTGGCCTTACCTTCAGCAGGTCATCAAAGGCCTCTTTCATGCTTTCCGGGGCCAGCAGAGACTCATGATTGGCATCCAGCACTTCATCATAGTTACTTTCCTGTGCCCTGGTAACAATATCGGCTATATTCTCATCCGGACACAGCTGCCTCTGCAGTTCATTGACGATCCACATGCCCATGATGTTCTTCTGATAACGGTTGTACCCTACTCCGCCTTCATTGGAGTAGTTTGCCTTCATAGAATTGATGTCAGTGATTGGTTTTTCCGTCTTGACTCCCAATAATGACCAGGTACCGGAGGAAATATACAGCTGATTGCCTTCCATCGGAATGCCTTCAACGGCTGAACCAGTATCATGGGTAGCACATAACATGACCTTGATGCCCTGATAATAACCAATTAATTCTCCCGGCTGATGCAGTTTCGGGAACAGACTTACTGGTAATCCCAGACTGTTAATGATTTTCTCATCATATCCAAGGGTATCATGATTGATCATACCCATGGTCGTGGCATTGGTGAATTCCTTCTTCTTGACACCAGTCAGCTTATACAGGAGATATTCCGGAATCATCAGGAAGTCGGTAACTCCTTCGAGTCTTCCCTGTTTCAGATCATCATAGAGCTGATAAATCGTATTGAAAGGCTGAAACTGACATCCAGTATGTTCATACAATTGTTCAAACGGCATGATGGAATGAACTTCATCGATCACTCTTTCAGTTCTTCTGTCCCTGTAGGCATATACGGGATATACTTCCTGATCACCCCTAATGAGTACATAGTCTACTCCCCAGGTATCTATGGACAGTGATTCTATTTCAAACCTCTTCTGAGCCTCATCAATTCCTTTTCTGACTTCTTCATCGAGATGTCTGACATCCCATGTAAGATGTCCGTTTTCCTCACTTACGCCATTTCTGAAGCGGTAGACTTCCTCAGTCTTCAATTCGCCGTTTTCCAACCAGCCAACTATGTGTCTGCCGCTTGAAGCACCGATGTCTATGGCCAGATAGTGTTTATTTTTCATAAAGATACTTTTCATCAAGAACGATGTTGAATGGTTCCTGCAGATCCCTGAAATTCTGCGGCGTAATGGTATTGAGCTTGGTTGGTGACATGCTTAACACCTTGACCAGGATCTCAGCTGATTTCTCTACGGTATGCAGTAAGCCGAATGCTTCATCAAAATCATGACCACAGACGAATATGCCATGATGAGCCCATACGGCAACGTTTTTGGTCTTCATGATCTCGGATGTCTTGATGCCGATTTCCTTGCCGCCAGGCACCATCCATTCAACTACGCCGATTCCCTGTGGGAATACAACCGGACACTCTGTCTCCATTTCCCAGATCTCTCTGGTAAATGCTTCGTCAGTTAACGGAAGGACAAAGGTCAGTGCTACGATGTTGGCTGGATGTGCATGATAGACGATTCTCATTTCCGGATCTCTCTGCTTCAGAACCTCCAGGTTCATTAAATGAGACGGAAGTTCACTGGTTGGTTTGCCCCCGTTTACCAGCCCCCATACTATCTGATACTTTGTTCCTGTTTCATCAACTCTGATGATGGCAACGCTGTCCTCAAAATCCAGGCTGACGTTTCTCATGTACTTGCCTGAACCGGTGACCATGAAGTATTCGTTCTTCAGCTCAGGTACTTCAGTTCCGATCTCACGCCATGGTTCATTGTTTCTGAAACAGTTTCTGAACTGTTCAACCTCTTCTGACCTCATTCTGTAGGAGAGATTACCGCCGTTTCTTTCATGCCAGCCCTGCAGCCAGCCATCCGTGCATGTCTTTGTGAAATCTCTGATAAGCCTGTTTTCCATGTTATGCCCTCTTTGAAAGAACTTCTCTTTCGTATCTTTCTACTTCCTCATACCATTCGCCATCTTTCGGCTTGCCGCATCTTTCACAGTATTCATCCCAGATGTCATTGAATGGCATTGTCTTTAATTCTTCCTGAACGACCATCAGCTTGGAGAAATTCTGCTCGTTCTGAAGTCTTCTTAATTCATCTGTCGGCTGTAATAAGGCAAATAACAGTGCCTTCTGCAGATTTCGGTAACCTGTAGCCCAGGCAGAAATTCTGTTGATTGAAGCATCGAAGTAATCCAGCGCAATGTTAACTCTGTCAATGCCGCATCTTACGATTTCCCTGGCGATTTCCCTGGTCTCATCGTCAAACAGTACTACGTGGTCACTGTCCCATCTTACCGGTCTGGTAACATGCAGGGCAATTTCATCAAAGAATGCCAGTAATGCCGGAATCTTGTCACTTACTACTTCAGTTGGATGATAATGACCGTTATCCATCAGAGGAATGCACTTGTCCTTATTGAAAGCGGCGTAGCTTAAGGTAAACTCCGCAGAGCCTGTTGTATATGATTCAACACCGATGCCGAAGGTCTTTGATTCCACGCATGGCTTTACCTTGCTGAAATCAAATGGTTCACTTAATATCTCATCAATGCTTTCTCTGTATCTTACTCTTGGACCCATTCTGTCACCTGGGATGTCCTTGAAGCCGTCGCCAGTCCAGATGTTCATGACGCACTTTTCACCAAGCTGTTCAGCCAGGTAGTTTGAGATCCTGATGCAGGCCTTGCCGTGTTCGATCCAGAACTTTCTGGTTTCCTCGTTTGCTGAAGAGAGTGTCAGCGGATCGCACTTTTCATGCGAAAAGAATGTAGGGTTAAAGTCACAGCCCAATCCTCTTTCCTTACAGAAATCTACCCATTTCTGGAAATGCTTAGGCTCCAGCTTGTCTCTGTCAGCCCAGTCACCGTTTTCAAAAATGGCATATGAGGCATGCAGATTCATCTTCGGTCTGCCCGGTATGAGTTTCAGTACTTCATCAATGTCAGCCATTAACTCTTCAGGTGTTCTGGCTCTGCCGGGATAGTTACCGGTTGTCTGAATGCCTCCTGTAAGTGGCTTATTGGGATCAGTGTCAAAGCCTCTGACATCATCCCCCTGCCAGCAGTGCAGGCTGACTGAAATGTTCTTAAGAGTTTCAATGGCTTTCTCGGTGTCTATGCCTGTATTGGCGTATCTTGCCTTAGCGTCATCGTATCTGTTCATTATTATTCCTCCATTTGTTTACGTTTTAATTCTATCAGTACCGCTCTTGCTTTTTTATATCGTTACTTGAACAAAAAACTGTCCTTTCTTGCAAAAGCTGGAGTTATAATGAAGATATGAATGAACTGTTATTAACAAAACTGAGTGAGATTACTGATGAGGAAAGGGAAATACTGAACGGCAAGAAGGTTGTAAACCGTTCTCTTTATTACAGCGACAGTAAGAAAGATGAGATCGACTCCTCCCGTGTTTTAAAAAACGGCAGGCTGATCGACATCAGACCACACACCCGCTTCATCCACTTCCCCAGACATACGCACAATTACGTTGAATTCGTCTATATGGTCAGTGGTAAGACAACTCACATCATAGATGGTGAAGAGATAACCCTGAATGAGGGCGATTTGCTGTTCCTCAATCAGCATGCCGTACAGGAAATAATGCCAGCTGAAAAGGATGACATTGCGGTAAATTTCATGATATTGCCGCAGTTCTTTGATGAAGCCTTCAGGATGATTTCAACCGGTGAAAACCCGTTACAGGACTTCATCATCAGCTGCCTTACCTCAAGAAATACAGATTCAAACTATCTGTATTTCAGAGCCCATGACATCATACCGGTACAGAATCTTCTGGAAAACCTGATCTGGAATCTATTGGAAGATGAACCAAACAGGCGCAGCATGAACCAGATAACAATGGGATTACTGTTCATGTCGATGATCAATCACTCTGACCAGATCGTCATATCCGACAGTTCCTATGACCAGAGCGTAACCATGGAATTACTCAGATACATCGACACGATGTACAGATCAGCGTCCCTGACTGAATTTGCGTTTCAGCATCACGCTGATGTCTACACTCTTTCCAGAATAATAAAAAAGCAGACCGGATCGACCTTCAGCAAGCTTCTTGAAACCCGCCGTCTTGAACAGGCGTGTTTCCTGCTGAAAAATACCAGTCTGACCATAGAAGACATAGCTGAAAACATCGGTTATGTGAACCTGAGTTTCTTCTACCGACTGTTTCGAAGAACATATGGTTCTACTCCCAGAGAATACCGCAAAAATGAACAGTAAAAAGGACGGGAATCATCCCATCCTTTTTTATCTTACCATTAATGTCTTGAAAACATATAGACGTTTACAGAATGTCTTCCCGTACTTCTTCCGTCTCGAAACTGGTAGTAGGATAGATCATCATTGTTTCCGTATCTTCAACAGCCTTTTCAATTAACGGCTGCCAGTCAAACCTTTCTTCCTGGTTGATGACCTTATTGATGTGAGGTCTGGTGACCGGGTTTTTAGGTGTAAAGATCGTGCAGCAGTCCTCATAAGGCAGAATGGATGTCTCATAGGTGCCGATCTTCTGAGCCAGATCAATGATCTCCAGCTTGTCATAGGTAACTACCGGTCTGATCACCGGAATGTCAACGACCTTGTTGATGACAGACATGCTTTCCAGGGTCTGAGAAGCAACCTGTCCGATGCTTTCACCGTTGACGATGGCCAGGCAGCCGTTTTTCTCAGAGATCTGCTGGGCAATGCGGTACATCATTCTTCTCATGATGGTGATCGCATACTGCTCATCGCAATTGCGGTAGATCTCCAGCTGAGTCTGGGTAAACGGCACGATGTGCAGCTTGATCCTGCCCTGATACCGGGAAATGATTCGAGCCAGCTCCTTGACCTTGTTGAGAGCTTCCTGGGAAGTATAAGGCATTGAAGCGTAATGAATGCATTCGATCTCCACGCCTCTCTTCATGGTCAGATAACCGGCAATTGGAGAATCAATGCCTCCTGACAACATTAACAGAGCCTTGCCACCAGCTCCTACCGGATACCCGCCCAGACCCAGTACCGTTTCCGCCATCAGATAGGTGGCATCATTTCTGATCTCTACGATTACCGGATAGTCAGGTTCATGAACATCAACCTTTAATCCCGGACCGTATTCATGCAGGATGGCTGAAGCTACCTTGCGGTTCATCTCATCGGAGTGGATCGGGAAGTTCTTGTTGGCACGGCGGGTAATGACCTTGAAGGTTCCCTCCTTGCCCTTCATTAACTGCCTGGAAGCCTCCAGAATGGCTTCTTCATTGTTTTCGGCCTTGATGGTCTTGGCAAAACTTCTTAAGCCGAAGACCTTCTGCAGGATCGGTGCAATCTCATCAGGATCAGTACCGTTAAGGTGAATGTAGATGTGATCTCTGGTTCTTTCAAAGCGCAGATCAGGATAGTCCTTCAATGCTCTCTGCATGTTGACAGCCAGTCTCTTGATGAAGTCGTTTTTATTCTTGCCCTTGGTGCTTAATTCGCCGAAGCGCACCAGGATGTATTCATATTTCAGCTTATCCATAAATTCTGATAATCTCCTTAAGGTCTGCAATAAAGCCCCTTACATCCTGCCAGCTTAAGGTAGCCGACAGGGATACTCTGATCGTTCCCTTTAATCTCTTTTCATCCCTGAACATCCGGGAAATGACATGTGATACCGCAATATTGGATTCACAGGTACTCTGGGCACTGACGCAATAGCCCTTCATGTGCAGCGCATTCATCATGACCTCACTTTGAATGCTCAGACATGAGAAGTTAATGATGTACGGCAGTCCGTCAGCCGGTGAATTGATGACGATGTCATCCATCTTTCTCAATTCTTCGACCATGTAGTCATGATACTGTCTTACCAGTTCATTTTTCTTATCCATGTCGCTGAGAGCCAGTCTTAAGGTCTTGCCCCACAGCATGGCGGCACAGGAATCGACGGTTCCCCCTCTTAATCCCTGTTCCTGGACCCCGCCGGAAATCAGCGGTGCCATCAGGATCGACTGTTTCTTATATAAGATGCCGCTGCCCTTGATGCCATAGATCTTGTGAGCGGAGAATGAAGCCATGTCGATGCCCTTGAGGTCAATGTCGATCTTGCCCAGAGCCTGAACGCAGTCAACATGTAAGGCACAGTTGCGGTAGCCCTTAACGACCTGCTTGACTTCCTCAAGCGGCTGAATCGCTCCGGATTCATTGTTGACATACATTACGGACACCAGAATGGTATCGTCCCTGATCAGACTTTTCAGCTCATCAATGCTGATCTTCCCTTCTTCATTTACCTTCAGCCAGGAAACCTCAAACCCGCAGTATTCCGCCAGCCATTTATAGCTGTTAAGCACGCTGGAGTGTTCAATTACCGTGGTAATGACATGATGCCCTTTGTCCCTGTTTTTCAGGCAGTAGCCCTTGATTGCCATGTTGTTGGATTCACTGGCACCTGAGGTAAAGATGATCTCATTTGGGTTAACACGCAATAAATCCGCCACTTGCCGGCGGGATTTACTGATCAGTTTATTGACTTCGAGTCCCTCTGGATAAAGGGACTCGGAATTCACATAATACTTCTGCAGTACTTTCCGGTAGGTTTCCTGAACTTCCGGATGTACTGGAGTTGTTGACGCAAAGTCAAAATACTTCATTAATTGTTTCCTTTTTTCTTGGTTAATTCGTCAATTGTCTCCGGATGAACCTTGCGGATCGTATTGAGAGCGATCGTCAGAGCCTGAGTATATTCACCATTGCGGTAAGCCAGTTCAGCTCTGGTCAGTTCACTGTCAATTTCCGGATAGCTTGAACGGTACATGTTGCCGATGACGATGGCATTTTCTGCCATGATGGCGGTACCGAGGATGCGGTTGACGCTTTCATATAACTGAGACACGAAGTCTACGGCGCTGTTCTTCATGGAGTTGACCAGAGATACGTTGATAGGAACTTCCTTCAGCTGGTTCTCCAGTCTCTTGATGTAGTCCTCAGCCTTGACCAGATCATTGTGATACTGATCGGAAATGCTAGGAATGCGGTTGTTATTGATCTTGGCCTTTACTTCGTTGAGAACGATGGACAGCTTGGTCAGCTGTTCCTTGGCCTCCTTTTCATCAGCGGAAGCAGCCAGAACGGTTTCACTCATCTTGTTGATGTTGTTGAGAGCCACGGTGATCTCGGTGTTCATCTGGTTCAGATTGACCACGCTGGTGCTGGCTGCAGCATTGTTCTTCTGCAGGGAGTTCATC
Source organism: Erysipelotrichaceae bacterium (assembly GCA_015058955.1). Lineage (GTDB taxonomy): Bacteria > Bacillota_I > Bacilli_A > Erysipelotrichales > Erysipelotrichaceae > RUG521. The sequence continues at coordinate 2,772 of SVBJ01000016.1, read as the reverse complement.
AGAATGTGGCAGGATTCATTAAGAGCCTTGACTTTGGTGTTGCTTTCTTCGAGAACTTCGCTGTAGTCATTCAGTCCGTATCTGACAGTCAGATCATGGAAGTTGGCATTCAGGTTGTCAACGGTCTTGTTGAGTTCACCGAGATTGGTAATGGTGACTTCCTTCATTCTCTGCATTTCCTTGTAGGCATCGTTTTCCTTTTCAACAGCCTGCTTAAGCTGGTTGAGTCTCTTTTCGCAATCCAGCAGATGAGCATTTACTTCCCCGATGTTGCACTGCTTGATCTTTCTGAGATCTTCCTGCAGTGAATCGTTGATCAGCTGTAAATTAGCCGGTACCTGCAGATGGTCTAAGTAGACACCCTGCTTTCTGCTTAAGGTATAACTGTTCCGGACTTCTTCGATCATGGTTGGAATTTCACTCTTGGAAACATTGATCAGCTCAGGAATGCTTTCAATGACAGTGTTGAGGTTTTCAATGGAAGACTGGATCTCGTCGATCTTGCCCGGAGCCTGGTCAAACTTGGAGGTAGCCATGATCGTTTCAAATTCAGAGAACTTATGGTCGATTTCATTGATCTTGCCGTCTAAGGCTTCCCAGCAGAACAGATACTGATCGGAATGCTGGTTGATCTTCAGCTTGATGTTATGGTAAACCTCCTTGAGGTCATTGATCTTTTCTCTCTGGACGTTTTCCTGTTCCAGAATGGTGGAAAGAGAATTTTCCAGGTCTTCAACGGTCTTTTCGGTTTCCGTCAGCAGCTTGTCGATCCGGTTGTTATTGTCTCTGGCCATGCCGTACTTGCGCAGCTGAACATACTCATCAGAATCAGCGATCATGCCCTGTAAGGTCTTCAGGTTGGTCTGAACCAGATCAAACTTGCCCTGGTTTTCCTTGACCGTGGCATCAATTTCCTTATTTACGCGGGCCATTGCCATGGCACGGGAAATGTCAAAAGGCAGCGGTACGCTCTTGAGGTTATTCAGACGGAACTGATTGTCTTCGTTCTGCTTGATTACCTTCTTGCGGTTGGAACTGCTGCTTAAGGCAACGAATACCAGAATTGCCAGTATTGCCAGTGCTACATAGAAATAAGGTGACTTGATGAACTCCTGGATCTTAACCATCATGTCGCTGGTCTCAGCCGGGGTTTCTCCTGTTGTTTCTGCTAATATAAATCCAAACTTTGTCATGACCATAGTAAAATACCTCTTTGATAACATTGTACCACAACGGGTCCCATATAGTAACGATTTAATACAATAAAAATGGCGATTTGAAGCCACTTGCAAATTTAACAATTGACAAGCACTTTCTTAAAATAATATAATAATCAAGCCGATTATTAGCAGCATACAAAGGTTGCCCCATAGCGTTGGCCAAAAAAGTATGTGAAGAGTAGCTTGCTGCTAGAAGTGAAAACACCCCGGGCCAACACCAAGGCAATTGATTTGTACCTGTTGATGGCATTGTCATCAAGGAGGAAATTAGATTATGGCAAGAAACACAGGACCGGTATGGAAGCAGTCCAGAAGACTTAACTTCTCAGTATTGGAAACAGGTGAAGAACTGGTAAAGAGACCTTATATTCCTGGTCAGCATGGTTCTTCAACAAGAAGAGTAAAGCTCTCTAACTATGGTCAGCAGTTAGCTGAAAAGCAGAAGATCCGCTTCTTATACGGATTAAATGAAAGACAGTTCGCTAACACCTTCTTCAAGGCTGTCAAGGCCAAGGGTGTTACAGGCACAGTATTCCTGCAGTTACTGGAAAGCCGCTTAGACAACATCGTCTACAGAATGGGCTTAGCCAGAACCAGAAAGGGCGCCAGACAGTTAGTCAACCACGGACATATCCTGGTTAACGGCAAGAAGGTTGATATCCCTTCATACACCTGCAAGGCTGGCGACAAGATCGAAGTTAAGGACAACATGAAGAATGCTGCAGTTATTAAGGAAGCTCTGGAAGCTACACCTAACACTCCAGATTTCGTTACATTCGATGTCAACAAGATGGCCGGTGAATTCGTCAGATTACCTGAACGTAATGAACTGAACCAGCAGATCAATGAACTGTTAGTTGTTGAATTCTACAACAGAAAGATGTAATTGAAAACGAAACGGACCGCAAGGTCCGTTTTTGTTTTACCCGTGTTTTTAAAAAAACCGTATCACTCGGATACGGCTTCTTCTGCGCTTATTGCCAATGCGAAGAACTCACGGAAATTACGGGTCTTCTCACGGTTGGTATAGCTTACCAGAACACTGACATGGATTGACGGATTGTCATCCAGAACCGACAGGTTCAGACCGGCATAGCAGTTTTTCTCCAGATCGACCTGATAAGGGATCAGATTGTATTCCCTGTCCTCCAGCATGCCTAATGAAGGCATCATGCGGTCAGTTTCAATGGTCCTGGTGGTATTGTCAACGATCATCAGTACCTTTATTCCATACATGGCAACCTTGGGATTGTCGATGATCAGGTCATAGCGATACTTGCCGTTGATCTCGTTCTTCACCAGCTGAATGTCAAAGTTCGGTGAGGAACTCTTCTTATCTTCACTGTCCAGGATTGACTGATAGTTTGTCAGATAGACGTTGTATTTCTCTTCGTCCATCTGCTTGGCTCTGTTGGTACATCCGGTTAACAGAAGTATTGTCAGAATGAGCACAGCGATTCTTTTCATTTCCTCACCCCTCGTATTATAGTAGTGAAATAGTGTTCACTACTATTTTTTCTAGATAGACATTAACCGGTCTATCACGGTTATG
>SVBJ01000015.1 GCA_015058955.1 Erysipelotrichaceae bacterium | reverse complement strand
CCTTTATATTGTATCGTTATAATCTTTCGTTCTACTATAATCAGGTTCAGTTTGTTCCTGTTTTTATAATAGAAAAAGGTGCGGCAAGATCAAAGAAAAGAGAATATCCAATGGACTGGGTATTTGACTTTTCATATGATCTTTCTGTTCCGGAATACTTTGTTACCCATCACGAATGCGGTGTCTGCAAGATCGCCAGACAGGAAAACCTGTTTTTCCTGATGCCGCACATGTGTGTCATGGACTATCCGACAATTGAATATAAGGGTGGAAAGCTGATCCGCAGTAAGACCCTGGGAAACGGTGATGACTGCTGCAACTTTCATGTGGTAAAAAAACAATAGGAAACCGGTCACTGTATTTATGGTAAAATACTATTAAATCTGAGAGGATGGTATTCTATCATGAAGCATGCAATAGTAATCAGTGAAAATGACAAATATGAAAAGATCGTAAAGGCAGAAAAGACTGAGGGTAATAAAGTTTATCTGGCAGAAACTGATTATTCACCGGAAGAACTTGAGCAGTTTAACTGTGAACGGTCAAAATGGATACTTCAGTGCAAGGGGCATCAGCAGTTTACGGCTGATTCAGACAGCGGGGAAGATGCGTACGGTTACTATTGCAGATATTTTGATCTGATTCCGGAAAAGGCAGTATTTGAAGATGGGAAGCTGGTTGGCGTTTATCTGTGCAACTACAGCATAAGCTATTCCGGAAACGGCAGATATGATTTTTCAATTGATGACTGGGGTTTCCCGGGAAGTGATCCGTTCAGATTCATTCCATGGGGTGAAGAAACTCATGTATTCCTTTTCGCAGATGCCAAAACTCATAAGTGGAAAGACTGGACTCTGCTGGAAAAGGATCCTGAAGCCAAGTATGAGTCATACCTGGACTTCTAGTGACAATTTCGTTTTTACCTTTTAAACACTTATTTCCTGAGAAGGAGTTTAATAAAAAACTTTTCTGACATAATGAAGAGTTTTTTTTGAGCTAAAATCAGTTAGGAAGAAGAGGAAAACAATATGCTGACTTTAAAAGGAAGAACATGTGTCATAGCCGGAGGAACCGGTAACATGGCAATAAAAACAGTTTATGAGCTTCTTGAACAGGGAATGAACGTTGCGTTGCTTTCCCATTTTCCGGAAAAATGCCAGCAGATAGTAAAGTACAGCGAAAACTGTCCCGGCAGATGTGAGGCATACGGAAATGAAAAAACAATGGAAGAAACGCTTAAGGAAATTCATGATGAATTTGGTTCCATTGATGTATTCATTAGTAAAACAGGAATATTGGAAAAACCGGTTCTGTTTGAGGAAATTGATCCGGAAAAGCTGAATGAACTGTTTGACAGACAGGTAACAAACATAGTCAGGACAGTACAGTTGATGCTTCCTTATTTAAAAACCAGCAGGGCACCGAGAATAATATTATTCACCACCATTGGTTCTTTTACCGGATACCGGAAGGAAAACCTGATGGATTCCATAGTCAAAGGAGCCGTTAATTCGTTGATACTCAATCTGGCTGAAACACTGGCAGAAGAAAGCATAACCGTTAATGGTGTCTGCATCAGCGGTTTCATTCAGGACCATAATGGTGAGGGGCTTGACAGTGTGACAATGCTGAATGATATCCCTTTAGGCAGACTGGGAAATGAAAATGACTTTGCGGCAGCAGTAGAATATCTGGTCAGTGAAGAAGCGGGATTCATTACCGGAGAAATAATAAAACTGAATGGAGGCATGGGGTTAAGATCATGAGCAGAAGATATGAGATAACAAGAATATATAAAAAAGTTAACAGAGTACCATGCATGTTATATGCACCGGTACAGCCTGATGAAAAAAGCCATGTGGCAGTTATACTGATGCATTCAGGTGCTGATTATTTTGAGACACCGCAGGCACTGGCCTTAGCTGAAAGAGGTTATCTCTGTTTTACTGCTCATATCAGAAATGCAGCGGAAACTTTGGACGATAGATTCCTTGATCTGCTGCAGATCGTGAAGTATGCCAAAGAATATCCGGGAGTAAAAAAAGTCGTGCTGTTTGGTCATTCTGGAGGGGCCACTTTAATGAGCGGATATCAGGCTATTGCTGAAAAAGGCAGCAGTTTCTTCCAACAGGGCAGACACGTAATAAATCTGGATGAAATGGAGGAGTTCATTCCGGCTGACGGTGTTATGCTGATAGATGCCAATTTCGGCAATGGGGTAATGACTCTGCTGTCGATGGATCCTGCCGTAATAAGCGAGGAAAATGGTGTCAGACTTGATCCGGACCTTGATTGGCTGAATCCTGCCAATGGATTTGATGAAAACGGAAACTATCACTACAGTGAGGATTTCATAAAACATTATGTATCTGAACAGGGAAAGAGAATGAACAGACTTATTGACTATGCTCAGTCAAGAGTCAGAGAGATTGAAAAAGGCACTGGCTTATTCCTTGATGATGAACCGATGCTGATACCAGGTGGAGAACAGATGGCTTTCTGCAACAAGGTATTTCCGCAGTTGATCAGGTATTTCAGCCATACGGAGAAAGCGTGGAATCTGATACATCAGGATGATAGTGTTACTGAGGAAATCGTACACTGTGTCAGAGATCCGCGAAAACCTCTCAATGCTACATGCAATCTGAGAATGGGAGCATTACAGACAACTGTCAGAAACTTCCTGAAATCCAGCGCTGTCAGGGCAACTCCTGATTTCCATTATGACGAAACAACTCTTTATGGAGTTGACTGGACCAGCAGTTACTGTGTAACAGTGGGTAACAGCACTTATATTACCTGTCCAATGTTGCTTATGGGCTTAACAGGCGGATATGAATACATTGCTGCAGAGCACATCTGGCGTCAGGCAGTAAACTGTCGGGATAAGACAGTAGCTTTTGTTGAAGGGGCCAGTCATAATTTTACGGCTGATAAAAAAGAATATGGAGACACTGTCAACTCCTGTTTCAATTATGTAGACAGGTGGTTGGAAAGCCGTTATCTTTAGGTAATATTCAGGCCAGGCAGATATTATCCGTCCCTTTACATGACTGACAGGTGTTTTATATAGAGCAGTATGTGAAAGAATGATAAAATAAATGTATAAAACAACACAAACCCACAGACTGAAGTTATATAAAATGAATGAAATCAGACTGTTAATACATGATGAAAAGGATCTTTACGATCAATTTGATCCTGAAAAGACTGGGAAAGAAGTTTTTGGTTTTTACAGTAAAGGGAAACAGAGACTAAAACGGTATGATACTTGATATGCTGCTTGATTTCATGTTTGAACTGCTTCTGGAAGGTTCGCTAGAAGCGTCACTGAGCCGGAAGGTCCCTTTGGTACTGCGTATCATTCTGTTTACTGTAATAATAGGGTTTTACGGCGGATTACTGTATGTCATCATAAGCATCGCAATCGAGCAGAAAAGCCTGGTAGCATGGGCAATCGCCGCATTTGTTCTGGTTATCTGCATACTGGCTTTCCGAAAGAAATGGAAGGAAAGAGTGAATCAGAAAAATTATTAACTGAAATAAGGGAACATTTTCAATAAGTGTTCCCTTTATCGTTCACTGCAGTGACTCCAGCATTTTAACATTGCAGCGGTTGACCACTTCCAGGAAGTAGATATCTTCCTCATGGGTAAGTTCTTTTTCAAGTTTGTCCATCTTGGTTTCATATTCCTCAAGCTTTGCCATGAACTTAACGTAATCTGCCAAAAGGGCCAGAGAATTGTCTGACTCAGCATAGGTTTTCATGAAGGCTATGTATTCATCGATGAATGATTCATAGGCATCAATGGCTTCCTTAATCTCCGGCCTGATGCTGCCTGTTTCTTCCTTAACCGGTTCCGGATCAGGCTCAGGTTCAGGTTCCGGCTGCTTGTCTTCCGGCGGGGTAACGTTGTTTTCCGGCTGTTGGTCCTCACTCATGGAAGAGTAGGCTACGGAAGAGGTGATATTACCGGTATTTCGGTCATAGATGGAATTCAGAAAGATCGTTGGCATGTCAAATACGTCGCTGTAGCCGTCATAGGTCCCGATGACCAGAATACGGTGATTTATGAGATTTTCAAAGGTTTCTTTTGAGTTGGCTTCTTCAATGTCCAGAACCAGCAGCCATCTGTTTCCTTTGTCATCTGTCAGTGTTGAATGCATGATGTGAAAGCCGTCGGAATCGATGATGTTTACTTCATCATAGGATCCTTCGACCCAGATCCTGGTACCTCCTAAGCCGTTTTCAGACGCATATGAGTTGAACTTGCTGAATTCGGCTTTTTCGTATTTCCTATAGAATCCTGACGGAACGGTTTTCAGTGTTTCCTCTGTTTTACTGCTGCCTTTAGAGCAGGCTGAGCCAGTCATTAACAGCATGACTGCCAGTATTATTTTGATTATTCTTGACATGTTTTCCTGTCCTCCTTTATTGTCTGGTAGATAACTTCCAGCAGATCATTATCACTGCTGCCGACAGCGTCAATTATTTCGTCTGTCTTTCTTATCAGGTAGTCCAGCTTATCCTGTTCAATTTCCAGGTCAATCAGGTGATCCTCAAGGATCTCGCATACTGCGGATCTGTCCAGCTGTGTCAGCTGCAGGATGTCTTTCAGACTGAGCCCCAGTTTCTGACAGAACCGGATACCGGTGATCCTGCTGATAGCCTGATCGTCATAAAGCAGATGACCGTATTTGTTGCGGGCAGTTGGCTTAACAAGGTCGATCTTTTCGTATCCCTGGATGACTCTTCTGGACAGATTCAGCATTTCACATACCTCTCTGAGTGTTTTGTAACCATTCATGTTCTTCTACCTCCTTCATCGTGAAACTGCACGTAACGTGCAGTCAAATGGTTTCAATGGAGAACGTGAAAAATATGCGAATGAATGACAGGGGTCTGTTTTTCCAGTATCATATATATAAAAGGGAGAAATGAATAATATGGACAGACTGGAGGCATTTGAAAAGATGCTGGAAAGCATCCGGCAGCAGGCTGCATACGAAAAACAGCAGATGGAAGTACTGAAAGCTGAAGGTAAGGAAAAAAGTGCGACTTACCGTCAGTATTTCGGCAACCGCATGATGCTGAAGATGATGCTTGATAAGTACAGGGAGTACGGTCTTATCGAGTAAGTGACTTTGAAGTGGGGTAAATGTATAATTATTTCAGATAAATAGAAAGGATAATGTTATGTTTGTATTCTGGGGAGACGGTTCTGACGAAATAAAGGAACTGGTAAAATCCATTGTTGTCCGCAGTACGGAAAACTTCAACTGGACGTTCATTTTCATTCTGGCAGTTGTATTCTATGTTTACTGGAGCGAGGTTAAGAATAAGGAATATAAGGCAATCATTGCCGGTTTTTCCCTGTATGGGGTTCACTGGCTTTATGAGATAGGCAATGCGATAATCGCACATTTCTTTGGGTATCCGTTATGGTCTGTCAGTAATGCTTCGACAACCTTCATTCTGTTAATAGGAGTCTGCTGGGAACTGTCAATGATGTTCTCACTGGCAGGCATCATTTCCTATAAGATGCTGCCGGAAAATCCTACCAATAAGCAGAAACTCTACGGTGCCTTAAGCATGGCGGCTCTGTTTGCTCTGGTGGAATCCTTCCTGGCTGGTACTTCCAATCATTCCTTCATGTGGGTATACAGGTGGTGGGGAGTATTGCCGGTATTTGTGACGACCTACATTCCGTTTTTCCTGGCCTGCAATTTTGTGCCGTTTTGGGAAAAGAAAAACCAGATACGCTTTCTGGGCCTTATCTGGGGTGCAGTAGCGATTCTGCTGGTTACCCTTATTCCATTGGGAGTTATATAATATAAAAGGGTTTCATAACATATGGATAAGCTTAAAAAAGCCTTTACGATATTTACCATTACTTTCAGTACCAGCATTACTGCCAATTCCGGTTATGCCATTGTAGCGGTTCTGAGAAATATCCTGGTAGAGAAGCATCACTGGTTTACCGATGATGAGATGAATGATTACGTGGCCATGGCGCAGAGTCCTCCCGGACCGATTGCCGTGAACTGTTCTTTAGTCGTGGGTTATCAGCTGGCAGGACCTTTGGGAGCCCTGGCGGCAGTGATCGGTGTAATAATACCGCCGATCGTCATCATGGTAATTGTTACCTATTTCTATCAGAACATAGTCACCAACAAGTACGTGCGTCTTTTCATGAGCGGCATGCAGGCCGGTGTCGTGGCCATGTTGATTGACATAATAATCGGCATGTTTACCACGGTAACCAAGAGGAAGAGCATTTATCCGTACATCATCATGGTAGTTGCCTTTGCCTTCATCAGATTTACCGATATTTCCATGGCTTACCTGATCATCGGGTGCATTATCACAGCTGTCATCAAGACAGTGATCACGGGAAGGATGGTGAAGGGACAATGAATCTGTTAACGATTTTCCTTACCTTCATCAAGATAGGGGCCATGTGCTTTGGCGGGGCTTATGCAGCCATTCCAATCGTGGAAAGGGAAGTGGTATACGTAAATCAGTGGATGAGCATTACGGAGTTTTCTGATCTGGTTGCCATTGATGAAATCACACCTGGTCCGATCATCATCAACAGCGCATCCTTTGTCGGCATGAGACTGGCCGGTATTCCGGGAGCCATTGCGGCATCACTGGGCTGCATTGTTGTCCCGGCCATTACCACAATCATTCTTATTTATGTTTACCGTAAGTACAGAGACATCAAGGTTATCAATGAAGCAATCTATACGCTGAAATGCATGACGGTTGCCCTGATCATGTCAACCTGTCTGTCCATTTTACTCAATTCCTTCTTCCCGGGAAAGGTCATTTCCCTGGAAAACACCGATTTCCTGATACTGGCCATGGGAATTGCCGCCTTTGTGATAATAAGGAAATACAAGCCTAATCCATTGTTTGTCATGCTGGCGGGCGGACTGTTCAATCTGATCATACGAGGATTTCTGAAACTGTAGAACGAAGGTTATTCATTACAGAAAAACACGTGGAGTATGATACTTCACGTGTTTTGTGTTTTAGTGTTAGTCAAGGTCGATATGTTGTATCACCCATAAAAGAGTTTCGGGATATCCTGAGGATCCTTCAGCAATTTTAATAAATAAATCACTGAGTTCATCCTGTTCATATTCAAGCCCGATCCCATTCAGAGCAAGAAAAACAAGCATGACATGAGCACCGATTCTCTTGTTACCATCTATAAACGCATGATTACTGGCTAATCCGTAACCAAGTCTGGCAGCCTTCTGATATATGGAAGGGAACAATTCCTGCCCATCAAATGTCTGAAACGGCGCTGCTAAGGCAGATTCAAGCATCCCTTCATCCTTAAGACCGGGACTTCCTCCTGTTTCGATGATTAATTCCTCATGTAAAAGGATTACCTGTTCCTTAGAAAGAACGATCATTTAGCAAGTTCCTCGTAGGCTTTACGGTTTCGCTGAATAAGTTTTCTGGAAATGCTGGCCACATCTTCATCTGAAGCCAGTTTCATATCATCTGTTTCTGTAAATGTAATGATCAGATAACGGGGTTTATTATTTTTTACGATAACAGCTGAACCGCTTTTATCAACCATTCTGGCTACCTTTGAAAAATTCTGATTTGCTTCAGTCATGGAAATAATATTTCGGGTATCAATTAACATATTTACACCTCCAAGCATAAATATTATATCAAAAAATAGGATATATTCAACCTATATTATATACTGCATTCATGAAAAACAGTGTACATTAAATAAATGTATAAGATGTCACAGTAAAATAAAAATGCAGATTACATAATGTGATCTGCATTATTTTTATAACATGTATTTGACGAAAAGCCAGATAAGCAGAATGATGGCGGCAAACACTGCCGTGGCGGCCAGCTGACCGTAGCGGTCTGATATGTAAGTGTCAATGCCGCGGTAATTGAAATACAGCCAGATTCCCCCGGCAACGAATAACAGCAGTACCAGGATATACAGCAGTATTTTCCCGCGGTATCCCATTAAGAAGAAGGCAAACAGGAAAATAAGAACTGCTCCAGCCCGTAAAAGAAGGCCTCTGGTTCCGTGAATGTTATTGGCGATGAAGCCAAGCAAATAAGGCATGATGAAATACAGGGCAACTGCTCCGGCAATGATGATTCCAATCAGTATGTTTTCCTTAAGCTTTTCCATAGTCCTGTTATCTGATTAAATAATATCACTTAAAGAGTGATTTGTCGTTGTGATATAATACACAATAGATATGAATCTGCTTAATCAGAAAGAAGGCGTGGATTATGATCAGTGAGAAGATAATTGTCGGGAAAGACAGCGAATACCCTTTGAATGGAATGCTTACGCTTCCGGATGATCTTGAAAAGAAAGTTCCGGCTGTTGTTCTGGTGCATGGTTCAGGCGCCAGCAACATGGATGAAAAGGTCATGCGGTTAAGACCGTTCAAGGACATTGCGGAAGGGCTGGCAGAAGAGGGTATTGCGGCCATCAGATATGATAAGAGGACCTTTGCCCATGCCAGAAAGATGCTTAAGGTTCACCCTACCGTTAAGGAAGAAACCATTGAGGATGCCATTAAGGCCGCTGAACTGTTAAGACAGGATCCCCGCATTGATGCAGACCACATTTTCATCATCGGTCACAGCATGGGAGCCATGCTGGCACCGCGTATTGATGCTGAGTGCAATTATTTCAAGGGACTGATCTTAATGGCTGGTACACCGAAGAGACTGGAAGACATCGTGGTCAGACAGCTGAAACAGGCCAGTCAGTCAGGCGGTTTCCTGATGAGGAAAATCGTCGAACTGGAAAGCAGGATATACGGAAAGAGATTTGATAATCTTTATGACCTGTCAGAACAGGAAGCCAGAAAGAAGAAGTTTGCCGGCGGACTCAGTCTTTACTATTTCCAGGAAATGGGCCGTAAGACAGCCGCTGATTACCTGCTGGAAAGCGATAAGCCGGTACTGATCATGCAGGGCGGCAAGGACTTCCAGGTACTGCCTGAGGAGGATTTTGAAGGCTTTAAGGCAATACTCAAGGATAAGGATAATGTTAGTTATAAGCTGTATGAAGATCTCAACCATGTCTTTGTTAAGGGCCTTTACAATGACATTACCAAGGCCAGCAAGGAATACAGTGTTCAGCAGCATGTTGATATTCCGGTCATTAAGGACATTGCGGAATTCATACATTCACATTAGTAAGAAATGACCTGAATAAGGTCATTTTTATCTGCTGTTGAATTGATGACAATGAGTTACCGAAATATTAAAATATAGATAGAAACAGCGAAGGTGATCATATGAAGAACATACTGATGATTGGAACAGGGGGAACAATTGCCTCGTTACCGGGTGAAAACGGACTGGTGCCACAGTTATCGACAGATGAACTGTTAAAGGCCATGCCGCAGTTAAAGACCATTGCCTGGATCGATTCCCTGCAGCTGATCAACATTGACAGTACCAATATCCGTCCGGAACACTGGATGTTAATGGCCAGGACCATTAAGGAAAACTATGATCGTTATGACGGTTTTGTCATAACCCACGGTACCGATACCATGGCTTATACGGCAGCCGGCTTAAGCTATCTGATTCAGGATTCAGCCAAGCCGATCGTAATCACTGGTGCTCAGGTTCCTTTGGCTGCGGAAAACTCCGATGCCCCGAGAAACCTCAGAGATGCCTTACTGTATGTCGTTGATGAAAACAGCCATGGCATTCAGGTGGTTTTCTCCGGTTCAGTAATACTTGCCACCAGAGTAAGAAAGAACTATACCAAGCGTTTTGATGCCTTCTACAGCGTTAATTACCCGGAGATAGCCCATATTGTCAACGGTCACATTCTGCGTTTCTTTGACGTTCCGGGGAGCCGAGAGACCCGTTTCTATGATACCCTCAATACCAATGTCGGCTTATTGAAACTGGTGCCGGGATTAAAGAGCGATGTGCTGCGTTATCTGCTGGAAACCTATGACGGACTGGTCATTGAGAGCTTCGGCAACGGAGGCATTCCGGAGTATTATGACTACTTCAATGAAGTGTTAAGAGCTACCGAAAAGGGCAAGGTCGTGGTCATGACCACCCAGGTTCCAAATGAGGGAAGTGATATTTCCCTGTATGAGGTAGGCAATCTGATCAAGAAGGCTACCGGTCTTTTGGAATCATATGACATGACCTCGGAAGCCTGTCTGGCCAAGTTAATGTGGGTGCTGGAGCAGACTCATGACATTAACGAAGTCAAGAAGCTGTTCTATTCACCTATTGGCAATGACATTCTCAGGGATGTGGCAGACTAGCAGGTGAAAAGATGAACATCATCATTAAGAAGATGGAGACCCCTGAAGAAGTCAGGGGAAAAGCCTATGTCCACTGGAAGGCATGGCACCAGGCGTATCCCGGACTGATTGACCAGCGGTATCTGGACAGACTGACTCTGGAAAAATGCGAACAGATCGCCTTTAACTGGCCGGATGGTTTGTTAGTGGCGAAAGAAAATGATAAAGTGATTGGTTTTGTTGGCTATGGTCACAGAGATGGTGATCCCGATGAGCTGGGAGAGGTCTTCGCCATTTACATTCTGGCTGAATATTATGGTAAAGGAGTTGGAAAACAGCTGATGCAGCGGGCACTAGACCAGTTAAAAAAGTATCCGCAGATCTGTCTGTGGACACTTAAGGAAAATAAGAGGGCAATCAGGTTTTATCAGAAATGCGGATTCATTGCTGACGGAACCGAAAAGACAAATACAAATATCAATGCCACAGAGATCAGAATGATCCTGAAGCGCTGAGCAGAAGCATAAAATGCTTCTTTTTTCATGGCAGCCTGTTACCGGCAGCCTTATAGAGGTCATACCATTCTCTGGCACTTAACTCAACATCTGCAGCCCTGGCAGCGTTGATGATGCGATCTGTGGTAGTAGTGCCGGTAATGACCTGAACTTTCTGAGTCAGGCGCAGTAACCAGCTGTAGGCAATGGTATCTTTGGTTACACCGTATTTATCAGCCAGTTTATGCAACTGTTCATTGAGTTCACCATAGTTTTCGTTATCAATGAAGATGCCCTGGAACATACCGAACTGTAATGGTGACCAGGTCTGCAGGGTGATGTCCTTTAACTTAAGGTATTCCAGGGTTCCGGATGCGCGGACAATGCCGTTATCCCAGCCGGTGTTGACATTGATACCTTCATCGATCAGAGGAGTATGGGCCAGTGAAAGCTGCAGCTGATCAGAAGTGATCGGGTAAGGCAGAACGCTCTGCAGCAATTCGATCTGGAAGCGGTTCATGTTGGAAACACCGAAGCTCTTTACCTTACCGCTTTCATATAGCTCGCTGAAGGCTTCCTTTACCTGCGACAGGTCCATTAAGACATCCGGTCTGTGCAGTAACAGGGAATCGATGCAGTCAACGTTTAGTCTTTTCAGTGAGCCATTAACGGCTTTCATGATGTGCTCTTTGGAAAAGTCATACATGCCTTTGTTGATCCCGCATTTGGACTGAATCACCATTTTATTTCTTAATGACGGATCATCTTTAAGAACTTCCCCAAAGATTTCCTCACTTCTGCCGCCGCCATAGATGTCGGCATGATCAAAGAAGTTAATTCCGTTATCCAGAGCAGTACGGATGATGTTTTCAACATCCTTTTTATCTTTTGAAGCGATCCTCATGCATCCGATTCCGATCACGGAAACCTCAGGTACATTGTCAGCCAGTCTGATGTATTTCATATTCAGTTTCTCTTTTCTATTACCTTAATTATATTAAACAGAATATTATCTGCACAATTACAATGACTTTGCCGGAATATGTACTATAATGAAATAACCAGCCATGCCGGTTTAGAAAGTGTAGGAATATGAAGAAATCAGTTATTTTGATAATTATCGTGGCAATTCTTGCCGGTTTATACTTTGGGTATAAGCGGCTTTTCCCTGGCGAATACAGAGTTGGGGAGGATGAGATCGCCTTAAGAATAAAGCTGAATGTACAGGAAGACATCGGACTGATCGTCTATGATTACAGTGTTGACGGTCATGATCAGGGCGGCGGTGTTTCAAATGCCGATAAATCACTGATCAGACACGACGATGAGCTCATAACCACATGGAACAGAGACGAACTGAACAGTTCAGCTGATAAGGTCAGCCTGATCATGAAATTCAGGATCATTACAGAATACACTGATCCTAATTTTGAAAACATTTATCCGGAAGAGATCACCAGATGGGCTGAACCGATCTCCTGGGACGCTTATTTCGGTAAAATGTATGACATCGTCATAACGGGTAATAAGACAGAAGGGTATACGGTAAAACTTATGACAGAATGAGACATCCAGAAAAACGGATGTCTTTTTTCGTCCGCTTATCTGAATACGTTATCAAAATTGTCTTCAACAGTTTCACAGAGCTGTTCAACACTGATGTTTCTGATTCCGGCGATTGTTTCATAGATGGCAGCTATGTCAGCCGGTTCATGACGGTGATCTCTGATGGGGCTCTGATACGGTGAGTCCGTTTCAATTAACAGACGTTCCAATGGAATCTGAGAGATCACCTGCTGAGGCTTATGGGAATTGGAAAACAGCACACTGGCTCCAAAGGAGATGTAATAGCCTTCCTTAATGAACAATCTCGCCATTTCAATGGAACCGCTGTAACTGTGAATGATGCCTCTGCATGGATATTTCCTTAAAATGTCCAGGGTGTCGGCACTGGCCTGACGGCTGTGCACATTGACAGGTAAACTGTGTTTTTGGGCTAACTGGAGCTGACTGATGAAGAAATGGCGCTGTTGGATTTTTGTGTGAGGATGGGAACGGTAATCCAGACCGGTTTCCCCGATCATGTCCGGGTGATATTCTTCAACAATTTTGCTCAGTTCTTCCAGTCTTGCGTCACTGCAGTTGTATTCCAGATCCTGAGGATGAACGCTGACAGCCAGCTTAAAACCGGGATAAAGGCTGCGTAATCTGACAGCTTCCAGCAAGTCATGTCTGCTGCAACAGATCATGATGGCTTTGGATACTCCCTTATCCAGCATTCTGGCGATCATTTCGTCACGGTCATCGTCATACTGACGGGACCCTAAGTGACAGTGGGCGTCTGTGTATACCATTATCAGTCTCACTTTCCATATTCATTGTAACATTTTTGAAATGAATGGATGTTTCAATGCTTTGCCGTTGAGAAATACACTGTTCTCTGCTAGAATGGTATAGGTTAGCGTGTGCTAACTAAAATGAATTAAGGTGATTGAAATGAAGAAGTATCACATTGAGAAAAACAGCGTACAGGAAACTCTGGTCATTCCGCTGTATGGTCGAAAGGTCTGCCGGGATCATTTTCCGGAACTGTTTGAAGACAGGGAAGCGGAAAGGATCTGCAGCATGCTGGACTATGATTTCCGGGAGAAGGGAAAAGCCATGGAAAGCATGGCCGGACTTTTCGGGGCTCTGGAAGTAGCCCAGCGTCATTATGATCTGCTCTGGGAGATCAGGGATTATCTGAAGAAATATCCTGAGGCAGCCGTTGTCAATCTAGGCTGCGGTCTGGATGATTCTTTCAGCAAGGCTGATAACGGCAGCTGTCACGGTTATAACATTGATTTTCCTGATGTCATTGAAATCAGAAATGACATTCTGGGAGTTCAGGACAGGGAAGTAAACATCGGCTGTGATCTCAATGATTACCGCTGGATGGATCAGATAGACGGGAAAAAAGGTGTCATATTCTTTGCGGCAGGGGTCTTCTATTATCTGAAAACCGAAGATATCAGAAAACTGACGGCGGAAATGAACCGCCGATATCCTGGTGGTGTTCTGGTCTTTGATTCCTGCAATAACTTGGGCGCGAAGATGATGAGAAAGACCTGGCTGAAAGGTGCGGGGATCAGTGATGTTTCTGCCTATTTCTCCTTACAGGATAAAACTGAAATTGAAAGCTGGAATCAGGGATTCAGAAGTGTAACCGAAAGAAGCTACATGAGAGGCTACCGTGACATCTATGACAAGGTCAGTCTGTTTCATAAGCTGATGATCAGATTCTGTGACCGTCTGGTCGCAATGAAGATCATCAGGATAGAGTTCGGAGGGGACCGTTAATGAAATATCAGGGAATGCCGGCTGGAATGTGGCTGCTGTTTAAAGGTTCCTTCAGGAAGAATCTGATCAAAGTACTGGGATTTGGCCGGGAAGAAGCTGATCTGATCACTTCAGCAGCCAAAAGGAAATACAGAGAGATCGTTGCCGGTCTGCCGGAATTTGAAAAGGGCGACCGCTTTAAGATGAACATTTTGAGCTGTGCCACCTTATCGGCATTCATTCTGTCCATGCCGGAAAAACCGGACGCTGACCGGATGACGGCTTATTACCGCGAATCGATGATGACCCCTGTCATGAAACGGTTCTGCCGAATAATGGGGAAACAGAAGTTTACTGCGAAGGATGTAGCCGGTTTGAAAAAGACTGAACGGCAGCAGGCAGCTGACCGAAATCCCTATTCCTGGAACATGACTTTTCTGCCTTATCCTGACGGAAGCGGCTATGAAGCCAGATTCACCAGATGCGGGATCTGTACCCTGATGAAGCAGCTCGGACTAAATGACTATATCCGTGCCATGTGCCGTCTTGACTACACCATGGCTGAAGCTGGCGGAGTCTGTGAATTCATCAGAGAATATACGCTGGCTTCAGGGGGGCCATACTGTGATTGCGGATACCGAAAGAAGGGTGCTCAATGAAACTATTCATCGAATTGATTCTGTTTCTGGGACTGTTTACCCTGATGGTCAGGATCGCAGCCGGTGATAACGGAATAAATGCTCTCTATTTCTATCCGAAAGAATTCAGGGAAACAGCTTACCGGCGTGGGCTGGCTGACAGGGAAAATGTCAGACGGGAAAGAAGGTCATTCCTGATCTTCTTCTCACTGGTGCTTCTGGCAGCACTGCTCATCAGCATTCATCTCAATAAACCGGAAAATTTCATGCAGGCGTATCTGCAGTCCTTACTGTTTCTGGAAATAATGAACCGGTATGACGGAATCGTCATAGACCGGATCTGGGTTTCCAGCAGCAGATTATGGGTAATTAAAGGAATGGAAGACATCGCCTACGTGAAGAGCTGGAAACAGATATTGAAAGAAAGAATAAAACTCAGTGTCATATGGCTTGTCCTGGCTGCAGTCGTTGCCGGATGCGTGATGCTGACGGGAGGTATTAAATGAAGAAGTATACATTAAAGATAGAAGGCATGGCCTGCAACATGTGTGAAGCACATGTCAATGAAGCAGTCAGAAAGGCAGTACCGCAGGCGAAAAAGGTGACATCATCTTTTAAGAAAGGGGAAACGGTCTTTCTGGCTGAAGGTGAAATAGATCAGGCTGCCCTCAGCAGTACCATAAATGCCACGGGTTATCAGTGTTTGGGGATAACCAGTGAGATTTATGAAAAGAAGGGTCTGTTTGGATTATGGTAACTAAGGAAGTCATCATTGGCTTACTGATACCGTTTGTCGGCACCTCTGCCGGTTCACTGCTGGTGTACTTCATGAAGGGACAGCTCAGTGACAAGGTACAGAAATCACTGACCGGTTTTGCTTCGGGAGTCATGACAGCGGCTTCGATCTGGAGTCTGCTGATACCGGCGATGGAACAGTCAGCTCACCTTGACAGATGGGCATTTGCCCCGGCTGCCATTGGTTTCTGGGTCGGCATACTTTTCCTGTTGTTACTGGATACCTTTACCCCACACCAGCATCTCAATACGGATGAACCGGAAGGTCCGGCTTCCTCACTGCATAAGACCACAATGATGTTGCTAGCAGTGACCCTGCATAACATACCGGAAGGCATGGCGGTTGGGGTTGTCTTTGCCGGTTACATCAGCGGATCAGCCCAGATAACAGCCGGCGGTGCTCTGGCTCTGGCTTTGGGCATAGCCATTCAGAACTTTCCGGAAGGAGCGATCATTTCCATGCCGCTGCATGCACAGGGCACCAGCAAGCACAGGGCCTTTATAGACGGTGTTCTCTCAGGAGCTGTTGAACCGTTATTTGGCTTACTGACGGTATTTGCCTCAGCATTCATAGTACCGATCATGCCGTATACCCTGGCTTTTGCCGCAGGGGCAATGATGTATGTGGTGGTGGAAGAACTGATTCCGGAAATGTCAGCCGGTCATCATTCCAACATCGGGGTTGTAATGTTCTCATTGGGCTTTACCCTGATGATGGCTCTGGACGTGGCTTTGGCCTGAAAGATCAGTAATCATTTGGGAGGTCATATGAAAGTCACACTTATACTTTCCGTTATCCTGATGGCAGCTCTGTTTCTGCTTTTATGGGCAGCCGTCGGGTTCATTCAGGATCGAAGGTTTTTCAGCACAGCCCCAAAGGACATTCAGCAGGCTGTAAAGGAACATAAAGAACGTTTCCCGGGGCAGAAGATGGTTGGCTGGCGAATGGCAGTAGTTGCCATGCTGATGTTTGTGCTGTCATTTCTCTATGGGGGCTATGACGGGGTCAGAAACGGATTTGGTTTCTGGCAGTTTTTCCGCAGATTTCTGATCATGCTGTATCTGCTGAAGGCCTTTGACATCATTTTCTTTGACTGGTATCTGCTGACGGTCAGTCATTTCTTCCAGCACTACTATCCGGAAACGGAAGGCTGTGAGGGATATCACAGCTTTGGCTTTAACTGGAAAGGACAGCTGTTTAGAATCGTGCTGTTTCCGTTTGTGGCAGCTCTGTTGGGCTGGATATGTACTCTCTTTGTGAAATAGTGCTACAATGTAATCAGAGGATATGTATATGAGAGAACTTCTGATTAAAACCATGGCTCCGGTCCTGTGGATCATGACCTTTTTTGACCGGACCGCAATCTATTTCATGATCAGGGAATTCAGAAAGGGGACTGTACACAATATTCCGCTTTTGACAGGCATACTGTGCTTCGGACTGTTTTATGATTCACTGATTCTGGCATCGGGAGTATTCCTGCAGTATGGAACACTGTTTCATCATCTCAGTCAGCTGCGCTACATTCTGCACTGCACCTTAATACCACTGCTGTTTCCGATCTGTGCCTATTCTCTGACTGATAATAAAAAAATCATTAAGATTTCCTGGATCGTGGCCGTGATCATCATGGCATTGGGACTGGTGGCAGGGTTCATGGTCGTTACCGAACCGAGAACTGTCGGAGCCATTAAGCGTTATGCTTCCAGTGACCTGACCAGTAAATTCTCCAGTACACTGACCTCATTGCTTGATACCGTTCCGGTCTTCATCATGATTGGAATTGGTATTTATATCTTGATAAGGAAAAAGAATCCCAACATGTTCTTTGCCGGATTCTTCATGTTATTGTTTACCTTATTGGGCATTTTCCTGGGAAATGATCCTTCCGGGGACCGTTCCCAGAGTCTGATGTTCTACATCAGCATGTATGGTGAAGCACTGATGGTATTCTTCCTGTGGCGATTCGTTAATAAGAAACAGTCATTGTAAAACCGGCTGGCTGAAAAGCCGGCTTTTTCTTTGCCGGTAAAGAGCGTATCTGTCAACATATGACATCTTTTACGGTACAATATGGGAAATAAAAGAAGGGCATTTCTATGAAGGTAATTGAGTTAAGCAGCAGGGACTTTGATCTGGTAAGCAGGGCAGATGCCGTAGAAAGAGGAACCATGGGCAATTATGCCTATGTGGAAACAGCCTGGAACTATTTCTTTAACAGTAAGGGCAGCTTTCTGTGCGCTTATGATAATGATGAAATGGTGGGAATTGCCCATCTGGCTGTAATGCCTGATGGTGCCGGCTGGTTTGAAGCCTTAAGAGTACTTCCTGAACATCAGAATCAGGGTGTCGGCAAAGCCTTATATGAAAAAGCCCTGGAGTTATGTGATCAGAAGTATCACTGTACCAGTCTGTCCATATATACCGGCAGAAGAAATGTGCGCAGTTCCGGACTGGCTGAAAGATACGGCCTGGTCAACGTCTATGATCATAAGGAATATACTCTGAAGATAAGCGGCAGCGGCAGCAGGGGAGGTTTCCGTTATGCTGACTGGGAAAGAGCCACTCAGCTGGCTGTGCCCCTGGCTGAGCAATACGGTAACTTCATTTCCGGTAACCGTACCTGGTATGGAGTGAATGAGCCGAACATCCGCATGCTGGCGGATCAGGGATTTTTCCGGGAGGATGAGGAAGGCAATTTCGTCTGTGCAGGGACGCGTTTCCAGCACGGCGCCAAGCTCTTTGTCCTGATGCTGGGAGGAGATTATAAAAAGGGATTGGACTATGCCGTTAATCTGGCTTATTGCCGCAACATTCCGGAAGTAACCTGTACCTTCTGCGCGGTAAATGAGAAACTGGAACAGGAACTGATCAGTTACGGCTTCACTTATGTGGGTGAGTTAATAACCAGGGAAAGAATATTCTGATAAAAAACAACAGATGGATTGATCCATCTGTTTTCATTGTGTATCAAACTAAAGTAAGATGTATCCTCGCCAGCCACGGACGGAATAATATGAGTCAGCCCCGTTGTGGAATACAAATACTGTTCCATAGCGTCTTTCAGCGAAAATGGCTCCTCCAAGCTTACGAATGTCTTCAGGAGTTTCCAGCCAGCTGGAAGTCTTCAGGTCAAACTGACCCAGCTGCTGCAGATGACGGTATATTTCCTCATCCAGTAAGCTGACTCCCATCTGCTCGGCCTGAGCTTTAACGCTGGATACTGGAGGATTCTTCTTACGCTTCGCCAGGGCTTCATTATCGTAGCACAGGTTTCTGCGTCCTTCCGGACTTTCCGGTGAGCAGTCACAGAAGATGAACTTCCCGGTTTTGGGGTCAGTACCAATCACGTCAGGCTGACCGCCGCTTTCTTCCATGCGTTTCAAAACCTCAAGCACATCAGCATTGTCATTAAGTGCTTTTTCAACGTCGTCCCATGAAACGGCGGGATGGCGCTGCATGTTGGCAAGAAATCTTTCTTTTAACAGTTCGATCATAGTGCCTCCTTTTTGCAGTTGATTATCTGGCATATAACAGATATATGAGTTTCTGAGCCAGGCTTACCGGCAGTATCCTGATCAGAATGTTTACCAGCTTATAGCTGAAACCTATTGTATACAGAGGAGGAAGGTGACCGGATGCTGCCAGGGATGCGATGGTCTTGCCGGAAACGGCACTGTCAGTTCCATTGAGTTCATCCTTTTCCATTCGGGAAACGGAACGGGAAATGCGCCCTGAATACAGATCGTCTCCTTCTTCGCTTTTCTTACGGGCAGCGGTAAAACCGGTGGCAGTATCACCGGGCATGACGGCACATACCGAGATGCCAAACGGTTTCAGTTCATTGGCCAGAGCTAACGAATAGGAATTGATGGCGGCCTTGGAGGCACTGTAGAAGCTCTGGAAGGGAATCGGTACGACCCCGGCAACTGAAGAAATGTTTATTATTCTGCCCTTTGTTTCACGCAGGTATCCGATGCATGCCTTGTTGACATTGACAGTCCCGAAGAAATTGACATCAAAAAGAGTTCTGGCCTGCTGATGTTCGGTAAATTCCAGGGCACCGGAGATGCCCATGCCGGCACAGTTAACGACCAGATCCAGTCTTCCTGCTTCCCGTATTATCCGTTCAACGGTTTTTCTGACTTCTTCTTCATTTGAAACATCACAGCAGAAGTGATGCAGACCTTCCATTTCAAATTCATGGCGGGAAAGCACATAGACATCATAGTCATGATCCTGGTGCAGGGAAAGGGCAGTCTGCAGACCGATTCCCGATGAACCGCCGGTAACGATCGCTGTTTTATTCATAGGTCACCCCCGGTTTTCAGTAAATAATGTCCAGGTCACCGGTTATGCCGTAGGTATCCTTGAATTCCTGCAGGTCATTGGGATTTCTGATCAGCAGGATCTCGTCAAAATGACCGCTTTGCAGATCAATGAAACCGGCTACCTGTTCCCCGGTGCAGATACTGGCCCTGATGGCCGGCTTGCGCTTATCAGGATCATATGTCTTTTTTACAATCTTCTTTTTGAAAAACATTATCTTCCGTTCACTTTCTCTTTTTATTATTGTAACACAGCAGTACCATGACAGAAAACTGCAGTGAACCAGTGTAACCATATTGGATCACAGGAAGATATTGACAACATATTTTATAAAATAATAAAATGAATTTAGAAGTTAAGGTTTGTAACTCGCTGACTCCGAGGCTTATCCTTAGAACATTATGAATATCTGTTATTCAGTATTGTTTTAAGGCGGCATTGGAGTTATTTTTTTACAACAATAATCATAAACAGAGAGGAAGGATGACATGATACAGTTAGGTGTTTCATTATATCCCGAACAGGAAACCAGTCAGCAGATTGAAAACTATCTCACTCTGGCGGAAAAATACGGTTTTACCAGAGTATTTACCAGTCTGTTTTCAGTAGAAGGTTCCAGGGATGAGATCATTTCCTATTTCAGGGAACTCTGTGAGGCTGCTCACAGACATGGAATGCTGGTCTACGGTGACTGCAATGCCCGTTTCTTCATGCAGATGGGCTGCAGTGCTGATGATCTGTCCATTTTCAGGGAAATAGGCCTGGATGTTCTCCGTCTTGACCTGATGTTCAATGACGAAAGAGATGTTGCAATCGTTAATAATAAGGAAGGCTTAAGCGTTCAGCTCAATGCCAGTCTGGTCCCGACAGTTAAGAAGATAATTGAAATGGGCGGAGATAAGAACAGGATTATCGGTTCCTACAATTTCTACCCGTTAAGAAATACCGGAGCAGACAGTCAGGATGTTCTGGAGGCTAACAGTTTCTTTAAGGAAGCGGGAATAAAGACCCAGATCTTCATTACCTCCACTACACCGGGGACTCACGGTCCCTGGCCGGTATCTGATGGGCTGCCGACCATTGAAGATGACAGAGATCTGCCGATAGGACTGCAGGTCAGACATAATCTGGCACTGGGCTGCGATGAAATGATCATCGGTAATGCCTTCGCTTCGGAAGCGGAACTGAAGGAAGTTGCCGAGACAGTGAAGCAGTGCTATGTCTATGCAGAAGACAGGCCGTTCTACTTCCCGGGTTTAAGGACCCAGATCCCGATTGGCGACATTGAAAGAATACCGCTGACCATAGAACTGGCAGATGATGTTACCGATGTGGAAAAGGAGATCCTGCTGGTCTTCAATAAGCATAATGTCAGTGAATATACCCGCATCATCATCCGCTCAAGATGGGGCAGAATGGATTATCGCTTCACTCCGGTTGAACCGCGAAAGTGTGACAGGGAATATTTCGAACCTGGAGACGTTGTGATCCTCAACGATCTGGCAACCCGTTACAAGGGTGAAGTACATATCGCAATGAAGAGGATCAGGAATACCGGAACCATGAACTACGTAGGTCGAATTGCCCGGGAGGAAATGTTCCTGCTTGATTATCTGAAATACGGCACGAATTTCGGATTTATAACCAGATAAGGCCATTATATCCATTATGGATATGGAATAAACATAATAATTGAAAGGAGAAATTATGGCAAAAAGTGCAAAGGACTATGCTGAACTTGCTTCCAGAATAGTCGAACTGATCGGCGGCAAGGATAATATTGCCCATGCCGCACACTGTCTTACCAGACTGCGCATCACACCTAAGGATACAAGTCTGGTCAAGCTTGATGAAATCAAGAAACTTGGCGTCATCGGTACTCAGATGATCGGTGACCAGGTTCAGGTAATCATCGGCAATGACATCAATGAAGTCTATGAAGCCTTTGTCAATGCCTCAGGCGTTGCCAGAGCAGCTGCCATTGATGAAAATCTGGACCCTGAACTGACCAGGAAGAAATCATTCAAGGAGATCCTTGGTTCAATCTTCCCGGCAATCGTTGCCTGCGTATTCCCGATCCTTCCGGCTCTGCTGGCCTGTGGTCTGTTACAGGCATTTGTCGTACTGCTGGTAAATCTGAAGGTTATTCCTGCTGATTCACCTACACTGGCAACATTTACCTGGGTTTACAACGTAGCATATTACTTCCTGCCTGTTCTGGTAGGTTATGCTGCTGCCAAGAGATTCCATGTCAAGACTGCCATGGGTATCTTAATGGGTCTGATCCTGGTATATCCTGATTTTGTAGAACTCTGCAAGGCCGGAACCGGTGCAACCATTCCTCAGCCGGGCGGACCTCCGATGATCATTCCTGGTACAGGCAATGCCGGTTTCCTGTTTGGCTTACCAATCTATCCGGCAACATATACAAATACCATCATTCCAATCATTCTGTGCGTATTTGTAATGGGATATGTTGAAAAGCTGTTAAACAAGATCATTCCAAAGGTAGTGAGATTCGTCTTCGTACCGGTTCTTGAACTGGTCATCATGTTACCTCTGGCATTACTGGTACTGGCTCCGATAGGTGCAAGATTATCTGAATCATTTGCCGGATTAATGATTGGCTTAATGAACAGTCCGATTGGACCGGTAATCATCCCTGTCTTCTGTGCATTATATCCATACATTGTCATCACCGGCATGCACTTCAACCTGATGGCTGTTGCCATGGCAATCGGCCAGAAATATGGCAAGAACCCACTGACACATCCAGCCGGATTCCTGTTCCAGTATACTCAGGCTGCTGCCTGCCTGGCTGTCGGTATTAAAGCAAAGAATGCTGACCGCAAAGCACTGGCTTATTCATGCGCATTCTCAGATGCAATTCCTGGCATCTCTGAACCAGGCATGTACGGTATTACCTTCAAGTATAAGACACCGTTATATGCTGCCATGATCGGTTCAGCAGTCGGCGGCATTGTCTGCGTTCTGATGAACGTTGGTTCATATGCAGGCGGACCTCCTAACATCTTCACATTCCCGGTATTCATCAACCCTCAGACCCGTTCAACAGCTGACTTAACCGGCATGATCATTGCCTGCGTGGTTGGTGCTGCCGTTACATTTGTCGCTACACTCTTCCTGTACAAGGACGAAAAGGCTGATGAAATTGACGCTCAGGGCTAATGACGTATGTCAAGATTTCCTGAGAACTTCCTCTGGGGAGGGGCAACTTCTGCTGCTCAGATAGAAGGCGGAAGATGTGAGGAC
The DNA here is from genome assembly GCA_015058955.1 of Erysipelotrichaceae bacterium. Taxonomy (GTDB): domain Bacteria; phylum Bacillota_I; class Bacilli_A; order Erysipelotrichales; family Erysipelotrichaceae; genus RUG521. The sequence goes on along the minus strand of SVBJ01000015.1, from coordinate 20,488 downwards.
GGCAGGGGACTGGGTCATCTGGACTATGTCTGGTACCGCGGTCCCAAGATCCCGTGCAACTTCATGCTGAAGAGAGACTTTGAAAGAGCTAAGGCAGAAGAAGCAACCCTTAATTTCCCTAACAGACGCGGCATTGATTTTTATCACCGCTATAAGGAAGACATAGCATTACTGGCGGAAATGGGCTTCAAGTCCTTCCGCATGTCCATTTCCTGGACAAGACTGTTCCCGACGGGTCTGGAAGAAAAGCCTGATCCAAAGGGAGTTGAATTCTATCACAGCGTATTCAGAGAACTGCATAAGTACGGCATTGAACCTCTGGTAACCATGATTCACTATGAACTGCCGATCATCTTTGTTGAAAAATATGACGGCTGGGTCTCACCGGAAGTAATTCCACACTGCGTCAGATATCTGAAGTTCCTCATTGATGAGTATAAGGACGAAGTCAAATATTGGCTAACCTTCAATGAGATAAACATGGTCACGGCAGTACCGTGGTTAGGCGGCGGCATCATACTGGACCGTTACGATGATTTCGAGATCCCAAGAGGTTTCCGTCCGTTTGGCCAGCTGCCGGAAGCAATGGCAAAGAGATGGAATAATGCCTCACATCAGGCTTTGCATCATCAGTTCATTGCCAGTGCCATGGTTGTAAAATACGCCCATGAAACCGCACCGAACTGCATGATCGGCAACATGTTCAACCTGCATCATCTGTATCCGGAGACACCGTCACCGGCGGATGCCTACAGGGCCCATGAAGAGACCGAATACAACATGTTCTTCTGCGATGTCATGGCCAAAGGCTATTATCCGAAGTGGATGCTGTCTTATTATAAGAAGCACAACATCGAGATAAAGTGGTACGATGGCTATGAAAAGATCCTGGCAGAGGGAAAGGTGGACTTCATCTCATTGAGTTACTATCTCTCCTCGATCGTAACTGCCGATCCGGCCAGACAGGAAAGAATCGGAAACTTCATCAGAACTCTGCATAATCCGTATCTGGAAACCAGTGATTTCGGCTGGCAGATCGATCCGACTGCCTTAAGGATCTCCCTGAATGAATTAAGAGACCGTTTCAATCTTCCGATTTACATTGTGGAGAACGGATTAGGTGCCTTTGAACAGCTGGGAGAAGATAAGACGGTTCATGACAGTTACCGCATAGACTACCTGCGTAAGCACATCAACGCAATTGGCGAAGCAATTGAAGACGGTGTTGACGTAATGGGCTATACGCCTTGGGGCTGCATTGACCTGGTATCATGTTCACTGGTATCAATGAGCAAGCGTTATGGCTTTGTCTATGTTGACGCTGATGATGAAGGCAACGGTACTTATGACCGCTACCGCAAGGATTCATTCTACTGGTATAAGAAAGTCATCGCCAGCAATGGTGAGGACCTTGATTAGTTAAAACGATTTGATCCAAAAGGGGAAATTTGCCTGCTGAATATATTCAGCAGGCATTTTCTTTATCTGTTTTTAGTAAAATCCGGGACATCCCGTTAACAAGCCAGGTGCAAACTGCTTCATCCTGAATGATTCTTTATATTGTAAAAAGAGAACATCTTATTTTAAAATATATAATAGGGTATAATCGTTTATAGCCTTGTTTATAATAGAAAAAGGCAATGGAGTAGTTTTATGGATAACAATCAGACAGAAATCATGGAAAATCAGAAATTGACCAGAAACGAGAGGATCGTTACGGCCAACATCATCGCAAACATGGTGATGATGCTTTTCGGTGCAATTGCAATATATGCTTTCCTCAGCAATGTTCAGTCAAAGACTTCAATAATCAAGCAGCAGGAGAATAACAACCTGGCTCTGACAGAAGTGGTTTCCATTCTGGACAAAAATACCGAAAACTCCGAAAGCCTGACCAATATCTTCCACCAGGGAAACTGGAATACCATGGATGACATAGAACTGCTGTTTAAAAAAGGCCTTTTTGAAAAAATGATGGCCAACGAAAACAATGTTCGTGCCGAGATGTTTACCGAACTCTCTTCACCGGCAGGAATATCAAATCTGTTTCTGCTGGATGAAAATGGCAATGTTGTGGTAACTTCCAATGAAGAACTGTTCGGCCGTAACCTGGCCACAACTGCTTTTGTGACGCAGGATAACCTTAACCGGATGCTGAAAATGAGTCACAATTCCGAGCCGGTTCTGGTAAAGAACATTTATGGAACCTACTATTATTATGCAATGCCGTATTTCTATGGTGACAGCCAGTATGTTCTGGCGATGGGGACCAGTTCCTGGGCTCTGGACGAGCGCATCGCTTCTCTGAAAGATGTGTCCGCAGTATTAAGCCGTATGTCTGTCATCAATGACGGCTTCCTGTTTGCGGTTAACAGAACAGATGACCTGTTCATGTACTATAAAAACGGCACTGACCTGCTGACAGGACAGAATGCCTATAATACCGGACTTAACCAGGACATCATGACCGACGGATACCGGGGTGTTCAGACCATTCTCGGGGAGAAGTACTACTGTACTTCCAGGGCGTTTGGTGACGATACCGTGATCGTGGCTGCTGCCAGATCAAAGACCATGGGTTCCCGTGACAAGTACGTTCTGTTATGGTCAGTTATGGGATTCATTATCGTAATGACGCTGTGCCTGCTTTATGCCGTATTTGTCAGAAATGACTTTATCCGCAATAACATCAAGCCGGAAAAGATCATGCTGAGCAGCGATCCGGAAAAACCAATGTATTTCAACAAATCAGTCTTTAAAAAGGTAATGCCGTTAATGATGATAGGCATCATTGTGGTATATGCCATTACTTTCTATACTCAGACTCTTCTGGAAATAACCGAAGGAATTGACAAGTCCAACGTCATCCTGCAGGAAGTAATCGGCCGTTATGAAGAAAGCATTGAAAGCCGTGAAGTCATTGAAGATTACTATAAATCCCGGTTCATTTCAACCGCCAAGCTTCTGTCCTTCTTCGCGGAGGAAAGCCCGGAAGTTCTTAATACCGGTTCAGAATTCTATCACAGCATTTACGATGACAAAGGCAACAGACAGTTCCTGATCGATGATGAGGGCAACCGTTTGAAATCTGTAGCCAATTCCGCAATACTGCAGCAGCTTTGTGATGAAAACCGCATTGAGGCAATTTACATCTTCGATGAAGACGGTCATACGATTGCGACCAATACAGGCAACTGGTTCTTTTCTCTGAGTCAGAACCCTGATGATCATTCATATCCGTTCCGCCGGGTACTGGAAGGAAAAACTGACAGTTATCTGCAGACAGCCATGACCGATGATCTTGGGGTAAATTCCCAGTATTTCGGCATCTCAATGCATTACTTTACCACCAAGGCTGCCAATGGCGAAACCGTCTATGTTTCCAGATATGCCTATGAAGAAGCCTGTGCCCGGGAAGGTGTCAGCAACGTTACCAAGGCCGGCAACATTACCAGACACAGATCTATGCTGCAGATAGCTCTGGACAGCGAACTGGTCAGCTCGATTATGGCTGACACCAATGCCGATGCCATCCTGTCAACGGAAATGCTGTCAGGAGGCTCCATGATCATGTTTGACAATACTCCGGAACACACCTGTGTGTATTCTCCGGTAAAGGCCAGCATCGGAAAAACCGCTGCTGAGCTTGGGGTATCATCAAAGGCCTTTACCGGAGATGTTTATTACGGATTCAACAGGATAAACGGCGTATCATATTTCCAGGTATTCCGTTTCATCGATAAATATTTCATCGCTACAGCCTTACCGCAGGCAAGCATGTATACCAGCCGCGGCTCAATTTCTCTGATCACAGCAGGTGTATGTCTGTTCATGATTGCACTGCTGTTACTGTCGGTTACGATTACTTCCACCGTCAATGATGAAGTCTATGATCTGATCAGTGATGTGAAAGGCGATGATAATCTGAATTCATCGATTTTCAGCATAATCCTGCCGTCAGGCCGCTTTGCCAGTACGACAATGGCCCAGATCCGCTGGAATAATCAACGCATTCCTTGGAATGAGCGTTCACCGGAAATGAAGCTTGTATCCATTCTGGGATGGATCATTGCCATCCCGGTGCTGTACTTTGTACTGTCAGCTGTCGGAATCAACAGAACTTCCAATGATTCCATCGTCAATTACATTCTGTCCAGAGGATGGGACAGAAGTCCTAACCTGTTTGCCCTGAGCGCTGCCATCATGGTCATCTTAATGACCCTGATTGCCATTGAACTGTTCAGGATCCCGGTCCGTCTGTGTACTTCACTGCTGGGAACCCGGGGTGAGACGATCGGCCATCTGTTACTGTCAATTGTCAAATACGGCGGAACGATCGGTGCTCTGTTCTACTGTCTGTATTTATTTGGAGTCGATTCACCTAATCTGCTGGCCAGTGCCGGAATCCTGTCTCTGGTCATAGGCTTGGGTGCTCAGAGTCTGATCAAGGATATCATCGCCGGTATCTTCATCGTTTTTGAAGGTGAATTCCGTGTCGGCGACATTGTTACAATTAACGGATTCCGCGGTACGGTTACCGATATCGGCTTAAGAACGACCAAGATCTCCGGAGGCGGCAACGTCAAGATCTTCAACAACAGTGAGATCTCCGGAGTACTTAACATGACCAAGGAAACTTCTGTCGCTTCTGCCACGATCGGTCTGGAGTATGGACAGGATATCGATATCGTTGAGGAAGTACTGAACCGCGAACTGCCGCTGCTTAAGGAAGACAACGGACAGATCCTGGACGGACCAACCAGTCTGGGTGTTTCCGAACTGGCTGAGAGACGCTACACTGTTACCGTCATAGCCAGATGTTCGGAAAAGGATGTCCGCGGCATCAACAGATATCTCAACAAGTCATTGCTGCAGATCTTCCAGCGCAATGGCATCAAGATCGCCAATCAGCCGGTTGCCAGTGTCAAGCCGGTTGCTGCCAGCCAGATACCGGCAGAGACAAAGAAGTAAGGAGGGGAAAGACAATGAAAAAACTGATGTTAATGATTATTACATTCATGCTGGTTCTTTCCGGATGCTCCTACGACATAAATCCTGATAAAAAAGATGAAGAAAGAAAAGATGTTCCTGAAACAGCGGTTGTCCGTCTGGCACTGAACGAATCAGGACACATCCTCAATTCCATAGCTGAAAGCCAGGGATATCTGGAAGAAGAAGGTATCAGAGTTGAATATGTTTCCGTAGAAACCGACGCTGAAGTCTTTGAAGGCATCAGAGCCGGCAGGATTGACATAGCTTCCAACTCGGGAACCAACCTGCCTCTGCAGGAAATATCATTCGGTCTGGATCTGACCATCTTCGGAGGTTATCTGCTGTCCGGATGCATGCCGATCTTTGCCAGAGTGGAAACTCCATGGAACGGGATTGAGGACCTCATCGGCAAGACGATGGCCTGCGAACCGAACATGTATGCCATCACCGGACCTTTGCTGGACATGGGATATGATCCTCTTACGCAGATCACCTGGTATAATCCGGAAGATCAGATGGACCGCATTGAAGCCGTCAGAAACGGTGAGGCTGACTTTGCTCTGGTAGGTACTGCCCTGAATTATGAAGTACTGAATGATCCGGAACTGAAGATCCTGACATACGCTGATGACGTTCTGCCGGCATATTCATGTTGCCGCGCTGAAGCTCTGACATCATGGGTCAACGCCAATCCAAACACCGTCAAGGCCCTGTTAAGAGCCTGGATCAGAGCCTGGGCATACTATGATGCTCATCATGAGGAAACGGTCAAGGCTACGGTAAAGCAGATCAATCTCGATGAACAGGTTATCAGATCATATCTTGACAATCCTCGCTTTGAATTGAATGCGGATCCAATGAAGACTTCAGTAAGGCGTGCCTGGAATTACATGGAGCGACTGGGTCTGCTGGATGAAGAAGCCAGACAGATTAATATCGATGATCACATCAATGTCACCCTTTACAAGGCTGCCCTGGATGAATGCCAGATGCGCTATGGTCAGGATGATCCGAAATTCTATGAAAAGCTTCAGGCACAGTTTGCCAGAAACAATTAGTAATATAGCCGGGAAACCGGCTTTTTTCGTGAGGTGAAAACTGCTGAAGAATGGATTATAATTTAATCAGTAAGAAAAACAGTAATAATTGAGGTGAAAACATGGTTTATGTGACTGATGCAAACGGGCGCTGGGTATTCCAGATTGACGGAGATCGAATTAACAGCGCAAACGGCAGCTGGCTGTACAGGCTGGATGGTGATTATGTCTGTGACCGCAGCGGCAGATGGGAATACAGAATTGACGGAGACCGCATTAATTATGCCAATGGCCGCTGGCTGTACAGACTCGATGGTGATTATGTAACTGATGCAAACGGACGCTGGGTTTACCGAATTGACGGGGACCGCATTAATTCTGCTAATGGTCGCTGGCTTTATCGAATCGATGGTCATATTCCCAGAAGGATGCTGATGGCTCTGATTGCGATTCTCTAGTATGGGCATTTCAACATGACCTGAAAGAAGTCTTTGTTATAATAAAGGCAGAAGAAGAGGAAGATAAAATGAAAGATTGTTTGGAAGTAATCAATACCCGCAGTTCGATCCGCAAGTATACTGACCAGCCAATTGAGGCTGAAGTCTGCAGAACTCTGGTAGAAGCAGGACTGAAGGCACCAACCGCTACTAATAAGCAGGAGATCCACATCACGGTAGTCGGTAAGGATAATCCGGTTCAGGCTGAGATACAGAAAGATCTTAATCCTGATGCCACGGTGTCATTTTTCTATAATGCTCCGCTGACATTCTATCTGTCAGCTGATGAAACCTTCAGATGGAGCCCGGTCGATGCCGGCATCGCCGTTGAAAACATTCATCTGGCAGCCAAAGCTCTGGGCTTGGGCAGTGTCATTCTGGGCTGCATTGAAAGAACACTCAACGGTGAAAAGAAGGCAGAGTATGCTGAAAAACTGTGCATTCCTGAAGGCTATAAGTTCTTTGTTGCCATAGCTGTCGGCTATCCGGATACCGAAAAGGTTCCGCATGCCATCAATTTTGACAAGGATGTATCTGTAATCTGATAAGCAGATCAAAGCACATAAAAAAACGCGTTAAGCGTTTTTTTATGTTCTAGAAAGCCAGGGAATCCAGCCTGTTCACCAGTTCGTGAATGTGGTTTTTGGCGTTTTCAATTTCCCTGCGGCCTAGTTCAGTATTGAAGCCGTTTCTTCTGATGGTTCTTCTCATGATTCTGGTATAACCGACCAGTTTGGCCTTGTCGGCAATGTCCTGAATTTCTTCTTCAGTCTTGTCATCAAAGTAGAAATGAAGGGTCTTATTCCAGATCTCGGCACCCATTTCGTATGGAATTCCTAAGAAGTCCATCATGTTGTCATGGTTCATTTCACTGTAGCCCTGATAGGCATTGAAGATTGAAGCGAACTCAAATACCGGATGGCCGTGACACAGGGTATCCATGTCGATCAGCAGAGGTTCATTGTTCTGCAGCATGATGTTTTTGAGGTGATAGTCACCATGGATCATGTGCAGATCATCAGGTACGGCATCGACCAGATCATGCAGTTTCTGATAGTCTTCCTGTTCCAGATATTCACTCAGGAAGGCTGCCCAGTTTTTGACAACGGTCTTCATGTCAGGCATGCTGCCAGGCTTGACTTCGGTAGAGTGGATCGTCTTGAGCAGATCAACAGACATGCGGACTACATCATCAAGAGAAGCATGGTCATTCTGAATCAGCTTGGCAAAGGTTTCAGCATTGATAAGTTCAAAGACTGAGCCGAAAACATCACCAACCTTGACGACATCATATGGAATGGCTGTTGGAATGCCTAAGATCAGGGCAGTTCTGGCCAGTTCTCTTTCTCTCTTAATGTCGTCCAGGGCATTGACGTCATGATAGACCTTCAAAACGGTATCCGGATCAATGCGGTATACCTTGCCGTTGGCACCCTGACCAATGATCTCACAGCCTTCAACCGACAGCTGTCTGTAGGCCTTGCGGACTTCCATCATTTCGGTAAATCCGGTAATGTCAAAGATCTCATATACTTCACTGGAGACATTGATGACCTTAAGATCAGGATACAGCTTCTTCAGTCGCAGGATGATACGTAAGCCGGCACTGGAAATGTACTCCAGGTCACTGCAGTCAACGACGACATTTTCAAATTCGTTTGCCTCGCGGGCATCTGTGATCTCCTGTTCAACTGCAGGTGCATTATTGGAATCAATGTGTCCAGTTAAGCCGATGGTTAACAGGCCGTTTTCATTTTTTACATTAATCAGTGCCATTTGGTAACTCCTTGAAAAGTCTTTCTAACAAGAAACAATATTCATGATAGGCTGCGGTATCAGCCAGTTCAGCGGTGTAAGCGGCAACCTTGCGGTAATACCATTGCTGCATTTTCGGATCTCTCTGATGGAAATCCAGCCACATGTCATCACCTTTGACGGCATGCATGCGGTAGAATGAGCGGATGTTGGACAGCTTGTCAGCCAGCCAGAGGATTTTTACTTCCGGATCCCTGGTGGTCCTTAACACATTCAGTGATTCTTCCTTGCGGATGTACCAGGAATCTTCCGGCAGAATGTCTCTTCTCTTGTCTTCAGTCTCGGACTGTACCAGCATGGTAACCTTGACTCCGAATTTATCCGCAATTTCTTCCAGGCTTACCCCGGCATCTTCAACAGTGTCATGCAGCAGGGCAGCAATCACTACTTCGATGTTCTCCGTCATTGAGGCGACGATCGTAGCTACTTCCATGGGATGGAGAATGAAAGGATTGGTGCTGTTCTTGCGGGTTACCCCATCATGGGCTTTAAGCGCAAACAGCAGTGCTTCATTAAATAAACTCTGATCCATAATTAAATCTCTTTCTTTATTCTGAGAATGTTCTGTCCGTTCTTGTACTCATAAGTGATATCGTCCATGGTCTTCTTGACCAGGTAGATTCCCAGTCCGCCGATGCTTCGGGCTTCTGCAGAAAGGGTAGTGTCAGGATCGTTATGAGAGAGCGGATCATAAGGAATGCCGTTATCAATGAAAGTGATGACAACAGCCAGCGGATCATTTTCAACTTCCACCCTTACTGTTGCCGGTCCGGTATCCGGATGATAGGCATATTTGGCAATGTTGCTGAAGAGTTCATCAATGGCAACATCGATCTGGGTCTCTGCTCTCATCGGGCAGTTCAGAGCCTCCAGCTTTTCATCCACGAATGCGGTTACTGCCGGTATGTTGTCGATTATGGCTTCAACTGTCATTTCATTCATATTATCGCCTCCATTGTAGCGTAATGCCAGCATTGTTATGTCATCGAACTGCGGAGCTTCCTGGACAAAGGCATCAATGTCTTTCTTGACATTGAGTGTCAGCTGTCTGACGGAAGCAGCCGTGTCATTGTTAAGTGAATTCAGCATTCTGTCGTTGCCGAACAGCTGGTTGGATGTATTGGTAGATTCAGGAACACCGTCACTGTAGGTAAACAGGACATCACCCGGGTTCATCTGGATCTCATAGGTGTAGTAATTAACGTTTTCCATGCCGCCCAATACCAGACCGTGTCTGTCCTTGATCATTTCAAATTTCTTTCCGGCTCGCATCAGGCAAGGATATTCATGACCGCCATTAGCCGCCAGGATCTTTCCTGTTGAGATCTGCAGAATACCCAGCCAGACAGTGACAAACATGTCCAGGGTATTGTTTTTGACTATGCGGTTATTGACCTTGTAAAGTATCTCCGCCGGGTCAGTAATGCCTAAGGTTGCCAGGTCATTGATGACGATCTTGCAGGCCATCATGAACAGAGCGGCCGGAATTCCTTTGCCGGAGACATCTGCTACGACCATGGCCAGATGATCATCATCGATCAGGAAGAAGTCATAGAAGTCACCGCCGACTTCCTTGGCAGGGTCAACGCTGGCATAGATGTCAAATTCTCTGATGTCAGGGTATGGCGGGAAGACGGAAGGCAGGGAACTGCGCTGGATCTGAGCCGCCAGATTCAGTTCGGATCTGATTCTTTCCTTTTCCGTAGCGGCTCTGGTCAGGTTATTAAGGTATTCACTGATCTGCTTTTCCATGTCGGCAAAGGTATCAGCCAGACTTTCGATCTCATCGTTGGTGTGGATCTCAAGCTTCTGGAAGTGATAGGAATCCGGCAGACCGTCGGCCTTGTCGGCAATGTAGTTCTTGGCGGCCTGGTTCATGTCCTCAATCGGCTGAACGACCTTTTTCTTCAGACGGCGGCTGATGATTAGAAATACTCCCAGTGTCAGAGTTGCCAGCAACAGCACGAACTGTACCAGGAAGGCTTTGGCATCGTCGTCAACCATGTACATGTCAACATCTGTCATGACCATGACAATGGTATCTTCATCCTCGGCAACCCTGGTCCAGCTGGTACAGTAGTAACCATTATCATCCCTGACCAGCATGTAAGGCAGATCAGTGTCCCACTGCGTTTCAGCCTGGCGGTGTATGATGATGTTACTGCTGCGGCGGCTGGCCGCAGGATACCAGTTACCGACAGGCTCACTGCGGTCGGAACTGTAAACGTTTATCAGTCGGCGTGATTCTTTGTCAAAGATCGTCAGACCGATCTTCATCAGCTTGTTTTCCTTGGCAATCTTGGAGAGCATTATCTGCATGTTGACCAGATTGCGGTCAATTACCGGTGAATACAGCAGACGGTAAGTTTGACTGCCCTTGGTCTGGTGCACTTCTTCAGGAGTGATCCTGTAAATGTTATAGACATCTTTCCAGTAGTGCAGGGCATCCTGTTCGGTAATGACAATAGCTGATGTCCTGGAAATGTTATTGGCAATTCCTGCGTACTGGTTATAGACCGCCGTGGAATACAGATTGAAGCCGAATAGAATGGCGGCAACACTTAAAACAAGCGAAAAGAGCAGAATGATGGTGAACATCTTCGTGCTCAGTGATTTTTTCTTTTTTTGGTTATTTACCTTATCAGTTATGTTCTCAATTGTCATAAGTACAGACATTATTCTTCAATTAATCCGAAGTGCAACAGGGCTTTTTCAATGCCGTCGTCATCAACTGATGCCGTGACATAGTCTGCCTTCCGCTTCAGCAGGTCGCTGCCGTTGCCCATGGCTACGCCGATTCCGGCAAAGCGCAGCATTGCCATGTCATTTTCCCCGTCACCGAAGGCCATGGTCTGGCTTCTGGTGATATGTTCTCTGTCAAGGAACTTCTGAATTCCGGCATCCTTGCCGCCGGTCTTGGCGATGATGTCAATGCCGGTATCATTCCAGCTGGTAATGACGCACTTGTCCAAAAGGTCATCCAGCTTCTGTCTGATCTCCTTGTTGACGAAGGCCAGGCACTGGTAGATCTTTTCACCATGGTATTCCCCGATGTCAGGAATGGTGCCGTGTGTTGACATCTGGGTCTGAATGACGACATCGTCAACGTAGTTTATGTATCTCTGCTTTTCACCGATCAGAACGAATGGAATGCGGCCGGCCTTGAAGATGTTGACCAGTACTTCCACTTCGTCAGGAGCTATTTCATTGCCGGCGAACATCTTCTTGTTTTCATCCAGACAGATGTTGCCGTTAAGAGTCAGGTAACCGTCAAACTTTATGCCCTGTAATGGGAGCTTTTCCATTTCAACCAGGTCACGGCCGGTGGCGATGACTGCCTTGATTCCTCTGGCCTGCAGCTTCTTAATGGCACGGACGGTGCTTTCCGGAACGCTTCCGGATTTATGTGACAGAAGGGTACCGTCAATGTCGAAGAAGATGACTCTGGTGTCAGGATTGTTCATGTCCATCCTGACTACTTCAAATAGATCGGTAAAGCCGGTCATTTCAAAGACATCCATGATGACATCATTGACATGAGTGAAAACGATGCTGGCATCGTCACCAAGACGCTTTCTTAAACCCAGCAGACAACGTAATCCTGATGAAGAAATATAGACGGCTTCACGGAAGTCGATCTCCACGTCACGGCCCGGTTCTATTTCCCGGTTCAGTATTTCCTCAAACTCGTGTGAGGTATTGCTGTCGATGCGTCCGTACGGTTTTATCACCTGTACGCCTTCAATGATTTCCTTTTCAAACTTCATTTTAAAATCCCCCCAATTATTCAACATCAATGATATCCACAAACCCGGTAACTTCAAAAATGTCTCTGACTTCCTGATTGATGCCGGTTACGCGCATCTTTCCCTGATTGTTCATGGTCTTCTGGGAAATCAGAATTACTCTTAAGCCGGCAGAAGAGATATATTCCAGTTCGGAAAAGTCAAAGGTCAGATCAGTGATCCCTTCCAGTTCCTTGCTGGTAACTTCTTCCAGCTGCGGAGAGGTTACTGAATCCAGGCGTCCGATGACCTTGATGGTCATGGCTGAATCTGTTACCTGTTTTTCTATTATCATAAGTTAGCCTCCTGTCAGTGCATCATAAAAACCACTGCAGATGTATATCTGCTATCCTTATTATATAGGGAAAATCAGCGGGAGGAAAGATTTACGGGGCGATAAAAAGTGCATATTAACTAATCACATTGTGAAAAAGATAGTATAATAAAATTTAATAGAGGAAAATGCTTATGAAAAAAGACAGACTTATAAAACTCGGTATTCTGGCAGGCTTGACAATCATAGTGTCATTACTGGTATGCTTTGTGGACAAGGCTCCGATCGGACCAAAGGCTACAGTCGTCGGAATGTCTCACATCAACGGTTTCTTCCGTGACATCTTCAAGTTCAGCAAGTTCTGGTATGTCATTACCAATCTGTTAGGCTATCTGGCTATCCTGTTATGTCTGTGCTTTGCCGGCATCGGTGCCCTGCAGTTATGGGCAGGCAAGGGCTTGAAGAAGGTTGACAGAAACATCGTTGCCCTGGGATGCCTGTATGTGGTGGTAATTCTGCTTTACGTCATTTTTGAAAAGGCAGAGATCAATTGCCGTCCGGTGATCATGCCGGGTGAGACTGATCCGGAAGCCAGCTTCCCGTCATCACACACAATGCTGGCCCTGACGGTATTCTGCAGTGCTCCATGGGTTGGAAACCGATATCTCAAGGATGCCAACATCAGAAAGATCTTTACTATCGTCATGTATGTTCTGGCAGCCGTAATGGTAGTCGGAAGACTGCTGTCCGGTGTCCACTGGTTCACCGACATCATCGCCAGCATTCTGATCAGTGCCACCTTGCTATATGCCTTCCGCATAGTGCTGGATTTCATCAAGCCAAAGAAAAAGACAGTACGTAAGTAGACTCAGCAGCAGCTGAGTTTTTCTTTGCCATATTAAAAGCGATGCATGCATCGCTTCATCTGTTTAATGGGCTGGTTTTTCGAATTCTTCCCGGACCTGCTGGATCAGTTCAATGATGTTGAGCTGCTGCGGGCAGATGCCTTCACACTGACCGCACTGGATGCAGTCAGCCGGAGAACTGTCTTTGGTGAAGGTCCTGTAGAAACCGGCGGCGTTCCAGTCATGGAAGAGCTTGCGGTTGTTATAGGCGGCAAAGATGTCAGGGATCCTGATGCCCATCGGACAGCCATCCGTACAATAGCGGCAGGCAGTGCATGGAATGGCGTTCATGCCTTTGTAAATGTCAACGACCTTATTGATGGCTTCCTGTTCTTCTTTATTAAGAGGCTGGAAATCCCGCATGTAGGAAGTGTTGTCATCAACCATTTCCAGGGAGCCCATGCCGCTTAATACCATCATGATCTGGTCAAAGCCGGCAACAAATCTGATGGCATATGAAGCCGGGGAACCGCCGTGAAGATCATCAAGGACCTTTCTGGCTTCATCAGGCAGATTTACCAGGGTCCCGCCCTTGACCGGTTCCATGACGATGACCGGCTTATTGTGCTTGATCAGCACGTCATAGCAGGCTTTGGACTGGGTGGTCGGACTGTCAAAGTCCAGATAGTTGAACTGGATCTGAACGGCTCCAATTTCCGGATAGTCGGTCAGGATCCTGTCGAGCATTTCAGCAGTGTCATGGAAGGAAATGCCCACGTGTCTGATCTTGCCTTCCTTCTTAAGTTCAAAGGCTGTTTCATACGCACGGCAGTCCTTATAGTGCTGATAGTTTGAAGAACTCTGGGCATGCATCAGATAGAAGTCAAAGTAATCGACACCGCAGGCTTCCAATTGCTTTTCAAACAACGGACGGATGTCCGCTTCCGTATTGAAATACTGTCCGGAAAGCTTGTTGGTCAGGATGTAACGGTCTCTTTGATATCTCTTGGTAAGACATTCTCTGACGGCGATTTCGCTTTGTTCAGAGAGATAGCCATGAGCGGTATCGAAGTAGTTGAAGCCTCTTTCCAGGTAAAGGTCAAACATTTCGCAGACCTTTTCCATGATGACGTTCTTGTTTTCATCGACCGGCAGTCTCATGCAGCCGAAGCCGAACTTGTTGTGAATTTCAGGGAAAAACTTGTTTTGCATGGTTAACTCCTTTCATATTGACGGTTAAGCAATTATATGTTTTGATAAATAAATTATATATTTTTTACGGAAGTTTGCTGCAAATAAAACGATACTGAAACGCTTTTCTCTGATCATGGTTTACTTTTTTATAAGCAGTGAAGTTGTTATTAAATGATAATGGAAAAGGGAATATCTACAATATAGGCAGATACATGTTACAGGAGGATAATATGGCAGCAATCAGAAAGGCAGAAACAAGAGAAGCCAGAACAGGCGGCTTCATAACATTACTGAAAATAGAAGATCATGACATCTACGTATATGCACCGAAGGATGTCATGGAATCAGACATCATCAACTACGGCTACAGTGCCCCGTTACTGCTGGTTTTCCCGGAAAGAAAACTGAGTGAAGAAGAGGCAGTTGACTGGGCTGAAGAATCCAAACTGGCCTGCATCGCATCCGAAAACGGCGGATCAGTGGTCTTTGCCAATCCGCTGACCAGCTGGAGTGAGGAGCCGGCAGGATTATATGAAACAGTTGTCAACAAGACCAAGATCAGTCAGTGGGGATTCTCTCATGGCATCTTATACGATGACAAGGTTCCAAAGAACCGCTTCATGGAAGCAGCCATGAAGAGACCGGGCTTTGACCCGGTTCCGGAATACTTCATCTTCGGTTCACCGGTAGCCTGCTATGTATACGGTAAGGGTGAAGGAGCTGATTACCTGGCCAGATACTACATGAAGGAAATAACCGGAAAGGCCGGAATGGGAGATCTGGGCATGGCCGACATTACTCTGACTGCCCTGACTCTGGAAAACACCACGGTAGTTCCGGAAGTTGAATTTGAAAATGTCAGCATCGTTTCCGTCGGCAACAGTGAACGGGCCAATGCAGCACTGTTAAGGAGCAATAACAGAGTGGCTGTATGTGATAAGTTTGATGCCATTGAGCAGTATGACAGATACATCGGCGACTATAAGAGATGGGCTGGGCGGATCAGAGAGTCATTCAACTGCCGCAAGGAAGGCGTCATCATGAAGCCGGTCAGAGTGACCGTTAATACTTCCGCCGATAACGTAGGTCCGGGCATTACCAGACCGACCCATGAGGTTGGCTATGTGCTGTTCTACAATAAGAACATGGAAGTCCATGATCCTGATCATCCGGTACCGCTGGTACTGTGCTTCCATGGCGGCGGTGATACCGCAATCGCCACGGCCATGATCGGTGACTGGCCGAGAATTGCCAGAGACAATAACTTCATGCTGTGTACCGTGGAAATGCATCTGGGTGTTACCGCAACTGAAACAGTAGAAATCGTCGAAAAGCTGGCTGAGGAATTCGCCATCGACAAAACCAGGATCTACGCTACGGGCTTCTCCATGGGCGGCATCAAGTCCTGGGACTTCTATCAGGAATATCCACTGTTCGTAGCGGCTGTTGCCCCGATGGATGCCACGGTGGATGTCGGGGAGAACTGTCAGTTCACCAAGGCCTTCCGTGTCAATGACAGCGTCCTGGTACCGGTATTCTACAATGGCGGTGAACAGTCACCGTTAGCCGAACTGCCATTCCAGGATCAGAAATGCGTTAACCGCATGGTCAACCTGTTCAAGGTCAATAAGATCAAGAAGGCTTATGACTGTAAGTTTGACAATCAGGAAAACTGGGAAGATAAGATCTATGGCATCAAGGGTGATTACAACATTGAAGGCAATGACTCTGAATATCCGGAAAGCGTAACCACCATCAGATGCTTCGAAAGTGAAGACGGCAACATCTATACCGAGCTGGTCTCCATTTCCAACCATCAGCACAACATCAGACCGAATACCTGCCGTCTGGCCTGGGAATTCATGAAGAAATTCAGAAGAATGCCTGACGGATCAATAAGCATTAATGAATGATCTCCTTCGGGAGATTTTTCATTGCCTTTATGGTAAAATATAATTAACAGATATGGGCTTAAGCCCGGAAAGGATAATGAAATATGTTACATGAAGTAAAATTCACGTCTTTTAATGAGCGCGACACGGTTTACGGATGGGTCTATGTTCCTGCTTCAGAACCTCTGGGAATCATTCAGCTGATTCACGGTTTCGGTGAGCATTCACGCCGTTATCTCTACATGATCACCCGGCTGGTGGAAGCCGGATACATCGTAGCCGCTGATGACCATGTCGGACACGGCAAGACAGCTGTGGAAAACGACAGATGGGGCGACTGGGGCGACAAGGGCTTTGAGACCATGGTCTATGATGAAAAGAAACTGCATGATCTGGTAGCTGACATGTATCCTGGTCTGCCGTATTTCATGTTCGGCCACAGCATGGGTTCCTTCATTACCAGAATGTACATGGCCAGATTCGGTGAGGATCTGGATGGGGCAACGATCTGCGGTACGACTGGCGTATGGCCTGGTCTGGATGAAAACATTGACTTATTACAGAAGATGGTTGATGAGGGCAAGGGTGAAGAGTCCGATCCTACCCTGGGTGCTAAATTCATGGGCTGGATGTTTGCCCGCTGCAGTGAAGGCGTAAAGCTGGGCAATGAGTGGATCTGTGATGATGAGTATGTTCAGAAAGACCACGCTGCTGACCCGTTTGATGCCTTTACCAAGCCGACCAGCAACCGTGCCTGGCTGTACTTCAACCAGATGATGAAGGATATTACCGGTATTGAATGGGCTAAGAAGGTTCCTGTTGGTCTGCCGATTTATAATATTGCCGGCGACCAGGACCCGGTCGGACAGTATGGCACAGGCGTATATCAGTGCACTAACTGGCTGATGGACACCGGACATGATGTCAAGACCAAGCTCTACAGCGGTTACCGTCATGAGATCCATAACTACATGGAACTCAAGGACACTGTCAATGAAGGAATCATTGAATTCTTCGATGACATCGTCTTTGATCGGCTGTATTACGACAGCGACGAAGAATAGGCAAACCCTATAAACGACAGGTCCCGCTGAAAAGCGGGACTTTGACATGGCTGGACGATGGACAAGCGAACTGAATGTATTAAAATATTATTAGTAGAAAAAAGCCGACAATTGCGGATAAATGGTTCGGACAGACATTAAAGGTGATGGATATGAGTTATGAAATAAAGACAGTAAAACTACCGGAATATTCCATGAATTACTTCTGCTTCGGGCAGGGTAAAAAAACAATGGTAATACTGCCGGGATTAAGCGTACAAAGCGTCATGGCTTCAGCCCAGGCCATTGCACAGGCCTATGACATCTTTAAGGGTGAATATACCGTCTATGTCTTTGACCGCCGTAATGAGCTTTCTGAAGGCTACAGCATATATCAGATGGCTGATGATACGGCCCTGGCCATCAAGCAGCTGGGACTGGAAAACATCAATCTTTTCGGTGCTTCCCAGGGAGGAATAATGAGCTTACTGATTGGAGCCCGTCATCCTGAACTAGTCAGCATGATCGCTGTCGGTTCAGCAGCCTGCCGTGTAAATAAGTTCATGGAAAAGACGGTGGGCAGCTGGATAAACCTGGCTGAAAAAGGCGATGCGGTTGCCCTTTATCTGGACTTCGGGGAAAAGATCTATCCGAAGGCTGCCTTTGAGAGTTTTAAGGACATGATGGTTCAGGCCGGTCAGAGTGTTACGGCTGAAGAGCTGTCCCGCTTTGTGATCATGGCCAAGTCAATGAACGGACTGGATATCAGGGAAGAAATAAAAAACATTGACTGTCCGGTACTGATCCTGGGCGCCAGGGATGATGCCGTACTGGGAAGTGAGGCACATAAGGAACTGAAAGAATGTCTTCTGGAGGCAGAAATGTTTGTATATAATGGCTATGGTCATGCTGCCTTTGATATGGCACCTGACTATAAGAAGAGAATATACCGCTTTTTTGAGTGAGAGATCGGATGAAGAAAAACCCTTCATTATGGCTGATTGAACGGATATTACTGGTGATATGTGCTGCTTTCATCATGTTTTTCGGCCGAACCGGTGTCATGAAAACCAGTGTGCCTGCCGGGACAAAACTGGAAGATCTGGACATCAGACTGGTACAGTCTGCAGAACATGTAGCGATCACGGATACCGTAATAGAGGATAACATGCTTAAGATCACCCTGAAGGCCTTATCCGTGGGGAAGGCCAGCATAGAGGTACACTATCAGCGGGAATACGGATATATGAATACTGCCTATGTCCATTTCCCAAATATCCTGATGATAAATACCTATCTGGGACAGTTAAGGGGAGGCTGGATAATGCCTGTTTCCCAGAGTCTGTTTCTGGCTTATGTAATATATTTTCTGGTGAGGAAATACCGCGAGAAAACGGCGGTAAACCTTTTTGACTACGATAACATTCTGAACCTGGGCACCATCATCTTCACAGTTCCAATCATCATCGGTCAGATCTGGTCAGCCATCGGATTTTCCGCTCTGGATAGTTATCTGGAAGATATCATGAGTGACGCCTCATCATTTTCCTTCGTAATTCTGCCAGTAGCTTTGGTATCATCAGTTCTGGTTACTCTGAGCAACATCCAGTTAATGAAGAAGGAAGGGCGAAGACTGACCAACATGCTGGGATGTGCACTGGGTATGGTTCTGATCATCGGTACGGTAGGGGTATATCTGATCGATGAATATCTGATGTGGAATCAGACATCAATTGATGTACACAATCAGGGTGCAGCCACCATGTACATCGTAATGGCTCTGCGAAACATCATCCTGACCTTGATCTCCTATTTGGAAAGCATTCTGCTGGCTACCATCATTCTGGCCGTCAAGGCTGCCCTCGGCATTCCGGATTTTGACAGGGATTACATCATGATCCTGGGCTGTCAGATCAGAGATGACGGATCGCTTACTCCTCTGTTAAAAGGGAGAGCGGATAAAGCCCTCCAGTTTGCCCGGATGCAGAAACAGGCCAGCGGGAAGGATGTTATCTTTGTCCCTTCAGGCGGCAGGGGAGATGACGAGATCATGGCTGAAGGTCAGGCCGTGGGCAATTATCTGCTGTCACAGGGAATAGATGCTGATCACATCATCGTGGAAGACCGTTCGGTAAATACCGAAGAAAACTTCCGTTATTCCCGGCAGCTGATCCGTCAGCATTTCGGTGAAGGGGAACCGAAGATCGCCTTCTCCACGACCAATTACCATGTGTTCCGTTCCGGCATTCTGGCTTACCGTCAGAACGTACCGGTACAGGGAACCGGCTCGCCTACCAGAAGCTATTTCTGGATCAATGCCTTTGTCAGGGAATTCATAGCAACCCTGTATTATGAAAGAATGACTCATCTGACGATACGGCTGGTCATCATCATCGTAATGACGGTGATCTCACATCTGCAGTATCTGTCAAATGTGCTATAGAAAAGGAAGTGTGTTAAGAATATGAACGCAATAAATCTGAACAATGCTGTTGAACTGTATTATCCCGAAGGCTTTCACGTACTGAGTGCTGATGAAAGAAGTGAACTTAATTTCATTAAGGAAGGCAACGGGGATCTGATCAGGGATGAGGAAAGGCATGTGCTGATCAGTGCAGCCTGGACCAAGATCAATGCAATGGCCAGACTGCTGCTGAATTCCAAGGATGTCGCCCGCAGCAGTGAAAAGGTCGTAGCCAAGGCCATGAGTAATGACAATTACAGGCTGCAGGGCTTCCGCTATCTTTCCATTGGCGGAAAAGAAGCTCAGGGTTACTGTTATAACTATGACAAGGATGGCCTCACTATGTACGGTGAATCGTTCTGCCTGAAGATAAAAGATGCCCTGTATTATTTCCATTTCTATGTCAGGGATAACCTGAAGGAAGAGAATCTTCCAATGTGGGAAGAAATGCTTAACGGGGCAAAGTGGCTGTAATCACTTCACACAAAAAATAACGCATGTCTTAGGTGAACTAGTAAGATAAAAGTAGACACGGAAAAAAGTCAAAAGACTTAATCCAAAGTCTACTTTTCGGGCTCTCTAAAATAATTGGTGGGAACTCCACTGAAGTTGGTGGGCAAGTTGGTGGACCAATGAAATTCAAGTTGGTG
>SVBJ01000003.1 GCA_015058955.1 Erysipelotrichaceae bacterium | reverse complement strand
CCTTTATATTGTATCGTTATAATCTTTCGTTCTACTATAATCAGGTTCAGTTTGTTCCTGTTTTTATAATAGAAAAAAAGGATATCAGAGCTCACCTTCATAAATCTTTTATCTCACCAAACAACGATGGCAGGTATCTTAATCAGCTGGTATGAATTAATTCACAATGGAAATGCTGCCATCTGAATTACGTCTGAACTTAGACATGAATTCCCAGGCCAGCTGGCAGGTAAACGGCCTGATCTCGTGATCATGGCGACTGATTGAACACAGTACCGTATAGAAATTACCGTCAAAACTCTTATAGTAACGTACAGTCGTAACGCTTTGCGGATGCGTTTCATCAGTCAGTTTTTCCACAACATCACCCTCAAATCCGTAAATGGTATCCGGCCAGTAAGTGCGGTCATTGGTGATTTTAAAAGGATTATCTACCTGATTGACTCTGAACAGATTTTCTATTCTGTAAACCGGAATACGACCCTGGAATGGCAGCTCTGCCATAGAAGAGCTTTCCCCACCGACCATGAATACCGGAACAATAACATTTTCATTCATTCTCGGGGCCTCAAAACTCAAAGAATTAAGCCCTGGACGAACGGTACCGCTCATCGGTGACATGCCGGCAAATCTCTCTGGATATTCCTGATACAGATCCCAGGTTTTCATGCTGCCCATGGAAAATCCGGTCGCATAAATCCTGGAAGGATCAATATCATACAGTTCCAGAAGATTATCAATTACCTCCATGATTTCCGTAGGTGTGGTTCTTATATGGTATTCAATAGCACATAAAATGAAATCCTCTTCAAGGGCGAGTTTATCCCAACCTGATATGATAGCCGTCAGAATGGCTGTATCACCACCGCCATGAAAACACATTACCAGAGGTCTCTGTTTTTTCGTGTTGTCTTCCTTACGGAAAATAACAGCTCCCAGCTGATACGAAGGTGTCCTGACCCTGTGATTGTCTTCAGACGTTGTAATTTCCATAATCTGAACTTCCTGAACCAATCCGGAATCTCTGATATCTGCTGTTTCGATTATCTTCCCGTCAGATCTTTCAGATAATCTGATGAATTTCTCATAGATCTCGTCAAACCTGTCATTGGAAGAATAGAAATGATTGCTCTGTTTTTTAATGGCATTATTGATCTCAGTGGTATTATTCACTGAAACTATTATGATTTCCGGATCCACTGTTTCCGAGTGTATGCTGAGTCCTTCCAATACAGCTGCCGTAATGGTAATATCAGCTTCCTTGCCGGTGATATAACTCATTGCCGCCACACCGCTGAGAGGTTTCAGATAGTTTTTGGCAATGAAATCCGCCCCGCTGCCATAACCGTATACACATATTTTGGCGCCGGAATTAAACAAATGGTATTTATCTGCTTTTTTATCATATAACAGTCCATTGGAAAAATACCTCTGATCCAGTCTGGTCAAGGCCAGTATTCTTTCATAGACTCCATAAGACTCTTCATCCCAGGAGGTAAGGGGATTGACATAGACCACAGCACCGCCTGTCTTTTGAGCCGTTACATCAAGGCCCTTTTCACAGATGAAATCAACCGCCTTCTGCCCATCCAGTTTCTGATCCCCGAATACCAGCAGTAAAGGAGCCGTATAGCCATAGTTAATGATATTTGCATGCAGAATGTCTTCCGGTGCATAAACATATACTTCATGTCCCTCGACATCCATGGCACTGTAAAAACCGCCCTGGCTGGCTTCTGTGGTTTCTATGCTTGTTACCAGTGGCACTTCTCTCTGTTTTTTACAACCTGCAAACGGCAGCATCAGCAGCATGCACAATAACAAACAAATTGCTCTACGCATTACATAACCCCCTCATATTTATGTTATTTAATGATATTATCCATCCATAACTGCCGTTGTACCATAAAATAATGTCTGTTTGTGTTTCTAAATAGTATGATATAACCCTAGGCTTTGTCCATACTCCACTGCTTGTTATTTCTGATAAAAACCAATCAGCAATTATGTTTTGCCTTCTATACAGTATATTAGGTCAGCAGTCACTACCCTTTTATCACTTATAACACCAAAAAAAAGACTGTAACGAAATGAAGATTTCGTAAACAGTCTTTTTATGTATATAAAACAAAAAAACGCTGCAGCCGCTCAATCTGGTGTTATCATCTTCCCCCATGTCGAATAAGAAAAATCATTTTAACCTTACAAACTTTGCTCTGATATCCTTTTACTATTCATTTTCCTTCTGTATTTCATTCATGTGGGCATACTGGCCACCTATTGCCAGCAGTTCTTCGTGAGTACCTCTTTCGATTACCGTGCCTTCTTCGATGACCAGGATCTGTTCAGCAGATCTGATGGTACTTAATCGGTGGGCGATGGCGACAATGGTACGCTTGCCGGTCAGGGTGTTGATTGCATTGCGGATCTGCTGCTCGGTTTCAACGTCTACGGCAGCCGTGGCTTCATCGAGAACGATGATAGGTGAACGGCGCAGGATCGCACGGGCAATGGCAATTCGCTGTTTCTGACCGCCAGACAGCTTGACGCCTCTTTCGCCGGTCACGGTATTGTATCCTTCCGGCATGGCTTCAATTTCCCGGTCAATGTTGGCTGCTCTGGCAGCTTCTTTTATTTCCTCCATGGTTGCTTCCGGGCGGGCATAACTGATGTTTTCAGCTATGCTTCCATTAAACAGGAAGGTATCCTGCAGAACGGTGGAGATATTCTGACGCAGACTCTTGATGGTGACATCCTGAATATCTATCCCATCGATCAGTATTCTGCCTGAGTTTGGTTCATAGAAACGGGAAAGCAGTTCAGTGATGGTGGTCTTGCCGACACCGGTCGGTCCGACAAGTGCCAGCATTTCACCTGGCTTGCAGGTGAATGAGACATCATTGAGCACCGGAATGCCTTCGATGTAGGAGAAACTGACGTGGTCAAAGGTGATCTCGCCTTTGACATCGGTGAGTTCGATGGCGTCAGGCTTGTCTTCAATTTCGTTTGGTGCATCCAGAATGGTTATTACTCTTTCGGCACCGGCCAGGGACTGCTGCATGTTTTCAACCAGGTTGGCCAATCCGGTAATAGGCTGATAGAACAGGCTGAGGTACAGCAGGAAGGCTACGATGTCTTCGACCTGCAGTCCTTCCGAGTAGGCCAGATAGCCGCCAAAGGCTACAACCAGTACCGTACCTAATGAGGAGATAAACTCAACTGAAGGATGGAATACGGCAGATACCTTAAGAGCCTGAAGCATGGCCTTGACGTGTCCGAAATTCTTTTCGTTGACTCGGCCGGTTTCATATTCCTCACGTCCGAATGACTGGATCTCATGAATACCGGAAAGGTTATCCTGCAGTTTTCCGTTCAGTTCACCCATTTTCCGCATCGAAACACGGAAGAAAGGGCGTACCTTCTTGGCAAAGATGACGCCTGATACCAGTATTAACGGTATCGGGGCACAGGTTATTAAAGCCAGTTTAGGATTGATCGTAAGCAATATGATCAGAACACCGGTAAAGGTGACGATATTGGTAATGGTTTCCGGAATCATGTGGGCATATAACAGCTCAAAGTCTCTGGTGTCATTTACCACACGGCTCATCAGATCGCCGGTCTGCTTGTCATGGAAATATCCCAGATGCAGATGTGCCAGCTTATCATAAACCTTAGTTCTTAAGTCACCAACCAGATACCAGGCAGCTTCATGGGATAAATAACTGCTCATGAAACGGAAGACGATCCTTAAAAGATACAGTATGATGAGAATGATGACCAGCTTTCGGATTTCCAACAAGTCTTCGGCACTGACCCCGTCCTTGACGATTCCGGTCATGGCGGAAAGCACCTTTGGGGCAGCCAGATTGACCATCGTTAAGGAAAGAGTACCGGCAATAGCCAGTATGTAAAGAGTTTTGTAACGTAACGCTTCCTTGCTGAGTTTCCAGAGTGTTTTCATAATTCAATAATATTTATCAGTAATAATATAATACACCAAAGACAGTGCTTGAGCAGAACATATGCTCAGGCAGTATTTTACGACTGCCGACAGCGAAAACTGCTGCGAACAGAAAAAATGCTCGAATGCTCATTTGTACTCTAAATAATGATTGTTTGTAATGATTGTGTTCAAAATTTGCTTGTTTTTCTCTATGAAAGATATTTTTCATAAGATAATATAAAACCATAAAAAAGCTAAAGGAGTATTCAGATGAAGGAATTTCTAAGAAATCTCAGGGAAAGCTTCAGAACGGAAATAAATAAAAAGGAACTGCTGCTATGGGCGGTTATCGGACTGGTAGTGATTACGGCCGTTTTGTTTGTTGCCGGCGGATATGAGTTTTCTCTGGCTTTGGTTATTGAGTCCGTAGTCATGACTGCCGTTCTGGTACTGATGCTGGTGTGTGTCAAGGGATACGGAGCCTTCCTGGATAACTACTATGAAAAAGGAAAGAAAAGATTTAATAAAAAATAACAGGGTAAAAAGAACTGCTGCAAAATACCTGCAGGAAGTATGAGTGACAGTTCTGGGATAAATAGTCAAAAGGAGGATTTTATGGCTAAATTTGATTTCAAGAAGATGGCTAATGACGTAATTGAATTCGTCGGCGGCGTCGAAAACATTACCAAGATCAATCATTGTGCTACCCGTTTAAGAGTTAATGTTAAAGACATGGGCAAGGTCGATAAGGCTGCCATCAAGAAGATTGACGGCGTATTTGGCTGCGAGGAAGCACCGGGTAACGAAATTCAGGTAATCGTTGGTCAGATCATTGAAGACCTGTTCTTCGCATTCGAAAAGGAAACAGGCCTTAAGGGCGGCGTCGTTGACGAAGTTCTGGACAAGGATCTTGTTGGCGGCAAGAAGAGCGTTGGTCAGTTGTTCTTAAGCTATCTGCAGATGATGGCTGGTATCATGGCACCGGTTATTCCTACTCTGATCATTGCCGGTTTCATGTCACTGATACTTACCTTAGGTACAAAGCTTTTCGGACTTGATACAACAAGCTCAACATATCAGATCCTGAATAACATTTCTCAGGCACCATTCTATTTCCTGCCAATGTTTGTTGCCTATACTTCAGCCAGAAAGTTTGAAGTTGAAGTTCCACTTGCTCTGTTACTGTGCGGTATCCTGTTATATCCGGGCTGGGTAGATCTGGTTAACGCCGGTAGCGAAACAGGATTTGCTTCATACTTTGGCATCCCTGTATATCTGTGCACATACAACTCATCTACATTACCAATCGTTCTGTCAGTATGGGTTATGTCCAAGATCGACAAGTTCCTGATCAAGATCATTCCTAATACAGTACGTTACTTCTTAAAGCCTGTATGTCTGATCTTCATCATGTCAATCATCACATTATCATTAACAGGCCCATTAGGCTACTTGATCACAGACTATGTTGCTGCAGGCATCAACTTCGTCAGAACTCATGCACGTTGGCTGACTGTTCCGGCTATCTACCTGTTCAGCATGACCTTCGGTATGTTCGCTCCTGGTTTCCACCTGGCACTGATTCCAATCGCAACAGCAAACTTCGCACAACTTGGTTACGATGACATCATCAACATCTGGTTCTTCTCAGGTACAACCGTTCCGGGCTTCACCGCATTATGGTTCACACTGAAGACCAAGAGCGTCAAGGGTAAAAACGTTGGCTTACCAGCTGCCATTTCAGCATTATTCGGCGGTATCTCTGAGCCTACCACTTACGGTATCTGCTACCGCGTTCCAACATTATGGCTGGTTAACGCAATCGCAGGTTTCACTCTGGCAGTCTACAATGGTATCGTTGGTACAAAAGCTTATGCTTATGGTGCATACTACCTGACTAACCTGCCTCTGTTCTACAGTGATGCAGACCCAGGCAACCTGACCAAGGCAATCATCGGTGTCGTCATCGTTGCAGTCATTACCTTCGTCGGTGTATTCTTCACTGATTGGGAATACCCTGAAGATGATGATCGGATCGTTGCCGGACCTCCAACACTGGCATTATTCAAGAAAAAGAAATAAGGCTGGAGAATTATTACTAACAAATGAGCCTGATCTGCGGTCAGGCTCATTTTAGAAAGGATGGTGTCTTAATGGAAAAAAGAATATTTATCAAATGTGAAGATCACGACATTCCTGCCGTCATCAGATATCCTGATGATGGTCAGGCCAAGTACCCGGCAGTTCTGCTGCTGCATGGCTTCATGGCCTGGAAAGAGGGCGATGGCTACATGTTCGGTATCGGTGCGGAAAAACTGGCAGCCAATGGTTTTGCCAGCATGAGAATTGATTTCTGCAGCATGGGTGAAAACCGCTTCTCCAGAAGAAATTATGGAATGAAAACTCTGTTAAGAGAAACTGCCTGTGCCTTTGAATATCTGCGCAATGATCCTCAGATCGATCCTGAAAGAATTGCGATCATGGGGCACAGTCTGGGCGGACGCGTCACTTTCCTGAGCAGTAAGCTTCCGTCAAAGTGTCTTGTTACGCTCAATGGGGCTGTAAACGTTAATGCTGATCTACCGATGAGATATGACCGTGAACAGATGGACAAGCTGGGATATGTACTGCAGGAAACCTCTGACGGCAGAACCGAACTGATGTTCAAACGCTTTTATGAAGAACTTGCCGAATGCAAGTCCTCTGACATCTACAGTTATACCAACCCGGTTCTGGTCGTTGTCGGCAAGTGTGATCCGACACTGGACCCGAACGTAAGTTATGACTTTGTCAGAAACTGCGGCATGAAAAACGTAGATCTTCTGGAAATAGATGAAGCCAACCATACTTTCAATGCCAAGACCAGGGATAATTCCCGTCTGATCGAAATGTATGACAAGGTGATCATCTGGTTAAATGACCACCTGAAATAAAGAGGAGAATAATATGAGAGATTATGATGTTTCACTGATAGAAAAGATAAGAGAGAAACAATATTTCAAAAATGTCGACGGACTAAATGTCCTGATCAAAAGAGTCCCGGATGATGACAGGGATAACGTCCTTGATCCAAGAGTCCGGCGGATCGCCGAAAAGAAGAAAAAGAGAATATCCGGACTGAAAAAGGGATATTCACTGGCTTCAGAGAGATTCAGACCTGACAAGATCTGCTATGATCTGACTGCAACGGAAATCAGTGTTGAGGAAAGACTGATTCCGGTAGCCAACCACATGATCGATATCTTCATTTATAGACCTCGGGAAACTGAGGGAAAGCTTCCGCTGGTGATCTTCTACCATGGTGGTGGCTTTACGGCCGGTGACATGAAGCTGTATGTCAACCAGATGAAGCTGATCTGCGAGCTCAGTAATGCTGTAGTCATTTTCCCGGAATACCGTCTGGCTCCGGAGAATCCGTTCCCGGCTCAGATCGTTGATGCTGAAGGAACGATCAGCTGGGCTTTGAAAAACGTTGATTATCTGAACATCGATCCGGAAAAGCTGATGATCTGCGGTGACAGTGCCGGCGGATCAATCGTCAATTCCGTCATAATAAGAGATACGGAAAAGCATGTAAAGAAGGCTTTTGAGATCTATCCGGGTGTTGATTCAACCACCCTGGAACATCTCGAACTCTATCAGTGGTCTTATGACATGTATCCGGTAATTGAAGAACAGAAGGAACTGGCTTTCAGCCGCATAGATAAAATCTGGAAAGTATCCCACGGCAGTGAAAAGGACAGTCTGTATCTTCAGGGAAGAACCAGATACAACAATCCTGAGGTTTCCATTGTCTATGCGACTGATGACCAGCTGAAACAGCTCCCTCCTATCGTAATTGCGTATTCCGAATATGATTTCCTGCGCGTAAGTGATGAGTATTTTGCCCGCAGACTGACTGGCGTAAATCATGATGTAAAGGCTATAATGTATTGTGGATGTGACCATGGTTTCCTGGACTGCCTGGGACTGGTTCCGCAGGCTGAGGAACTGTGTCATGTCATCGCTGAAGAGGTCAGCACATTATAGGAGGAAAACAGATGAAAGAAGTTGTGGAAAAACTGATGGGTAAGGTCATTGTTTCCTGTCAGGCATATGAAGATACTCCACTCTACGGAGCAGAAAACATGAAAACAATGGCACGGTCCGTGTTAATGGGTGGGGCAGAGGCCATCAGAGCCTGCTGGCCGCAGGACATTAAGGCAATCAGATCACTGGGAGATTTTCCAATCATTGGTCTCAACAAGGTTCTTGATCCAAACAGGGAAGACTTTGACTATGTCTACATTACACCGACTTTTGAATCGGCTAAAAGCGTAATTGAAGCGGGTTGTGATGTTCTGGCTCTGGACTGCACTCTGCGTTACCGCAGCAGTGAAGAACTCTATAATCTGCTGAAGGAAATCAGAGAAGCATATCCTGACATTGCCATCATGGCTGACTGTGAAACCCTGGAAGATGCCATCAATGCTGAAAGCACGGGAATGGTTGACATTCTTTCCACAACATTAGCCTTACTGCACAGACCTCAGGAATATCCTGACCGGGATCTGGTAAGAGCCATCAAGGCTAACTGCACTCTGCCGGTAAACGCTGAAGGAAGCATCTGGGAACTGGCTGATCTGCAGTCGGTGGTTGATGCCGGTGCTGACATGGTCTGCATTGGTTCAGCAATTACCAGACCGCATCTGATCACCAAGAGATTCATTAAGTATAACGAAAAGATAAGAAACTAAGCGGCATAAGCCGCTTTCCTTAAATAAAAGGAGGACTATATGGCAATAATCACAATGGGCTACCGTTCAGATCTTCTGAAAAGGAACATCATGTTCAAGGCATATCTGCCGGTGGACAGACCGACGGAAGAAGGGCTGGCATATAAGAAAGAAGGAACGGAAAAGTTCCGTACGCTGTATCTGCTGCATGGACTGACAAATAATCAGGATGACTGGATCAACAGTTCCCGCATTGAAAGGATCGCCCGCAATCATAACCTGGCAGTGATCTTCCCTAACGGGGAAAACTCCTTCTATGTTAACGGACTAGGACCTAACAGCGATTTTGGCAGACTTATCGGCCAGGAACTGGTGGATTTTACCAGAAAGGTGTTCCCGCTTTCCGATAAAAGAGAGGATACCTTCATCGGAGGTGTTTCCATGGGCGGCTTCGGTGCCATCAGAAACGGACTGAAGTATGCTGATACCTTCAGCAGGATCATTTCCTTCTCAGCAGCCATTCATCTGCTGGAATTTGAACCGGGTGATCCGAGAAGACAGCTGGTCTGTGATGAAGACCAGGTCATGGGTCCTTACCGGGAAGCAGTAAAGTCGGATAAAAATCCAGCAGTATGTCTGCAGCAGTTACGGGAAAAGGTTGAACAGGGCAAGGCCAGCTACCCGCAGATGTACATGATCTGCGGACTGCAGGACAACCTGATCGATGCCAACAGGAGCTTTCATGAGAAGCTGGTAAAGGCCAAAGTACCAGTAACATACAGGGAATATCCGGGAAAACATGAATTTGAATTCTGGAATCAGCATGTTGAAACGATGATAACATGGCTGACGGAAGAGAACTGATTTACTTACGTTTGAGAAGGGCATTTGCCCTTTTTCTTTCGGATCTGCCAGGTACCGATTTTTGATAGAAAATCTTGAAAATATGATATAAAACAGTGTAATATTGTTACGTAACCCAAGAAATCTGTGATTTTTAGGGATTATGGAGGGAGTGAGGGGAAATGCTAGGTCTACAGGTAACTACTTTATTCAGCATACTGGTTATTACCGTTATCGTTACCATTTTCCTTGCCTTCATAAACAGAAAACTTGTTAAATTTGACCCGATGGATGAGCCAAAGGGTATTGTGCTGCTGATGATGGTGGCTGTTCAGACGATTGACGGCATGGTCAGGGAAAAGACCAATGACAAAGTCGCCAGGTATCTGACACCATACATAATGTCAGTGGCACTGTACATCTTTTTGGCTAACATAGCGGGTCTGTTTTCTTTAGATACACCTACATCAAACTATTCGGTTACCCTGGTTCTGGCCGCTGTTACCTGTGTGCTCATTGAAGTGTACGCAATCAAGGCCAAGGGATCAAAGGCATATATAAAGGGCTGGTTTGAACCGTTTGCTCCGTTTGTCATTCTGAACATCTTCAGCAAGCTGTCAACACTGCTGTCGCTGTCATTGCGTCTGTTCGGTAACATTCTTTCCGGCGGCATTCTGATGTCGGTAATCTATCAGATGCTGGCTTCGGTATCAAGGATGATTCCGCTGGTCGGAGACTTCAACATTCTGGGCGTCATGGTAGCCCCGGTCCTGCATTTCTACTTTGACCTGTTCTCAGGTCTGATGCAGGCATTCATATTTATAACATTGTCAATATCTTTCATCGGTAAGGAATTACCGAAAGAAGAATAAGGAGGAAAATTATGGAAAAAGCATTAATAGCCTTCGCGGCTGCACTCTGTGTCGTAGCCGGTTGTATTACCGGTTTAATGGAAGGTAAGGTTGCCATTGCGGCAGTCGATAACGTTGGCAAGAACCCTGATGCCGCTGACAAGATCCAGTCAATGGCCATCATCGGCGCTGCCATTTCTGAAACCTGTGCCATTTACTGTCTGCTTGTTGCGTTCCTGATCATCTTTATCTTAGGAGCATAAGATGCAGATCGTAGACATTCTGAACCAGCTGGTACCTAATGTCTGGACGGTAATAACACAGCTTTGCGCTTCTGCTGTGCTGTTTTTTGTACTCTACAAGCTTGGCTACAAGCCTGTCAGGAAGATTCTGGATACCAGAAGCGAATATGAACAGAACAAGCTTGCTCAGGCCGATGCGCTGAAAGAGGAAAACGAAGCACTGAAGAAGCAGCTGGAAGAAGAACTTGCCAAGGCTGATGCCGCAGCCAGGGAGACCATTGAAAAAGCCCGGACTGAAGGCAGACAGCTGAAGGAAAACCTGATTTCCGAAGGCAGGGAAAGAAAGGAAAAGCTGCTGGCTGACGCCAAGGCAGACATTGACCTTCAGAGAAGCAGAATGCTTGATGAAGTACAGCAGGAAATAGTAGATGCGACTATTTCAGCAACTGAAAAGCTGCTGAGTGAAAAAATCGATGAGACCACAGACATACGGATCATTGATGACTTTATTAAGGAAGTAACAAAGAAATGAGTTTAGATACCAAACGTTTTGCCCAGACCCTGATTGAGATGTCCTACAATGAGCACAGGGAAGACATTTACTTCAACCGGCTCAGGAAACTGAATGATGTTCTCAACAGGGACAGCGAATTAAGGCGGTTTATCGATGATTACGAGATTTCTCCGGAACAGAAGGTTGAAAGACTGGGAGAAACTTTTGGTAGTGAACAGGACAGAGGAATAATTAACGCTTTTTTCCAATACATAAGCACGCTCAATCGCAAGCAGATTGAGCTGGCAGTTCTCCATGATTACATGGAGCTTACCTATACAAACAACGGCATGCTGTTCGGTCAGCTGTATTCAGCCAGAGTTCTGGATAAGATGACAGTCCGCAAGATCGAAAGTGCCATTTCATATACTCTGGATCACAGAGTCGCCCTGGAGAACATTCCGGATAAGGATCTTATCGGTGGTGTTAAGGTCGTTGTCGGGGATTATGTCTGGGACGGAACATATAAGAACAAACTTGAAGGTGTCAGACAGGATCTGCTGAAGAACAGTGATCTGTCAGTCGCAGAAGCCATGGAAAAGGCTGATTTCAGCAGAGTAACCGTGAAAAACGCCGACATTGTCGGACATGTTACCACTGTTGCCGACGGTATCATCAAGGTCTCCGGCCTCAGTAAGGCCATGGCCGGTGAACTGCTGCAGATCGGAAAGACCAGTGCCATGGTCATGAACCTGGAAGAAGACAGCCTTGGTGCTGTCGTATTAGGTGACGCCGGTGACATTACCGAAGGTCACGAAGTCATGGCAACCGGAAGGATCGTTGAAGTTCCGGTCGGCGATGCTCTGTTAGGCAGAGTTGTGGATGCCTTAGGCAGACCGATTGATGGTCTGGGTTCCATTAAGCCTGATGCCTATTATCCAATCGAAAGAAAGGCTCCGGGTGTCATTGACAGACAGTCTGTCAATCAGCCTCTGGAAACCGGTTTAAAGGTCATTGACTCCATGATCCCTATTGGCAAGGGTCAAAGAGAGCTCATCATCGGTGACAGACAGACCGGCAAGACCGCCATTGCGGTAGATACCATCCTCAATCAGAAGGGGAAAAATGTAAAGTGCGTTTATGTTGCCATCGGGCAGAAGAACTCGACGGTAGCTCAGATAGTGGAAAGGCTGAAGCAGAACGAAGCGCTCAGCTATACGACAATCGTATGCTCAAGTGCTTCCGAACTGGCATCCCTGCAGTACATTGCACCGTATGCCGGCTGTGCCATCGGTGAATACTGGATGGAAAAGGGTCAGGACGTGCTGATCGTCTACGATGATCTCAGCAAGCATGCCATTGCCTACAGAACGCTTTCCTTACTGTTAAGGAGACCTCCGGGAAGAGAAGCTTATCCCGGTGATGTCTTCTATCTGCATTCACGTTTATTAGAGAGAAGCGCCAAGCTGTCAGCAGCGAAGGGCGGAGGCAGTCTGACTGCTCTGCCGATCGTTGAAACTCTGGCAGGGGACATCAGCGCTTACATACCAACCAACGTCATCTCCATTACCGACGGTCAGATCTTCTTACAGACCGAGCTGTTTAACAGCGGCTTCAGACCGGCTGTAGATTCAGGCTTATCCGTAAGCCGTGTCGGCAGTGCGGCTCAGAGCAAGGCCATGAAGAAGGTTTCCGGTTCATTGAAACTTGACCTGGCACAGTACCAGGAAGTTCTGGACTTTGCCCAGTTCGGCAGTGACCTGGATGCTTCAACCCAGAAGACAATTGCCCACGGCAAGAGACTGATGGCTCTGTTAAAGCAGCCGCAGTATTCACCGGTGCCAATCGTTGACCAGGTACTGTTACTGCTGGCCGCCCAGAGAGGTTACATGGATAACATTGACCCAGAAAGCGTAGCCCGGTTTGAAAAGATGATGCTTGACTATGTTCATACTTCACACAGTACGGCAGTCAAAAAGCTGACTGACAGTCTGGTTCTTGATAACAAGCTGGCTGATGAACTGGAAGACGCTATAGACGAAGCCAACAAGGCTTTCGTTTCGGGTGGTTACTATGGCCGGGCAAATCAGTAATCTGCGCCGACAGCTGAAAAGCGTCAAGGCCACTCAGAAGATCACCAATGCGATGGCTCTGGTTTCTACGGCCAAGCTGCGGAAGCAGAGAAGCAGAATGGTGGAAAACAACAACTACTCCAACAGATATTACGGACTGGTGCTGCGTGCCATGTCGGCTCCGCGCCCGGAAGTGGAAACAAACCCGTATATCGTTGAGAATAACGCCAATAACCGGCTCCATGTCATCATTACCAGCAACTCCGGCTTATGCGGCGGTTACAACATGGAACTGCTGAAGTATGTGGAGAAGACCATAAAAAAAGAAGACCCGATCTTTGCGATTGGAGAGTTCGGTATTGAATGGCTTGATGCCAACGGTTTTACCGTAATCAGAAGAATAAACACTCTGGATGATGTCATCCCTTCGGTAATCAGTAAACTGGTCAATGACGTACTGGTTCTTTACAAGGCGAAGGAAATATCATCCATTGACATTATTTATACGCAGTTCATCAATACCATTACCTTTGAACCGTCAACATTCCATCTGCTGCCTCTGGATGTTCCGGAAGATCTGGAACAGAGAGACATTGAGCTGGTTCCTGACAGGGATACCCTGCTGGATTACCTGATCCCTCAGTATGTCGGATCAGTGATCTACGCAACCTTCCTGGAAGCCAAGACCAGTGAACATGCCGCCAGAAGAAGTGCGATGGATAACGCCAACCGCAATGCGGAGGAATTAATAGAGAGGATCTCACTGGAGTATAACCAAGCCAGACAGACGGCCATTACCCAGGAAGTTAACGAAATTACAGCCGGTGCTGATGCACTGTAGAAAGGAGTGCCATGAGTGATAATTATGGTGAAATAGTCCAGATCATCGGACCAGTCATTGATATCAGATTCATCAGAGAACTGCCAAAGCTTTACAATGCCATCAGCATTCCTTTTAATGATACGGTAATTACAGCTGAAGTCGAACAGCACATCGGCAACGACAAGGTCAGATGCATTGCCTTAACCAGTACTGACGGACTGGTCAGAGGCATGGAAGCCATTGATACCGGTGCTCCGATCCGGGTTCCGGTAGGCAGAGAAGTACTGGGCAGAATGTTCAATCTGCTGGGTGAACCGATTGACGGTCTGGGACCGGTCAATACCGCTCACAGAGAGGTCATTCATAAGCAGGCACCTACCTTTGAGGAACAGAAGACGGAAGTAGAGATCATGGAAACCGGCATTAAGGTCATTGACCTGTTATGTCCGTACATCAAGGGCGGCAAGATTGGCTTATTCGGCGGCGCTGGCGTCGGCAAGACCGTACTGATGCAGGAAATGATCCATTCCATCGCTACGGAGCATAACGGACTTTCCGTTGTTGCGGGTGTCGGTGAAAGAACCAGAGAAGGCAATGACCTGTACTTTGAAATGAAGGATTCAGGTGTTCTGGACAAGACAGTGCTTGTCTATGGCCAGATGAATGAATCACCTGGTGCCAGAATGAGAGTTGCCCTGAGCGCTCTTACCATGGCCGAACATTTCCGTGATCAGGACAAGCAGGACATCCTGCTGTTCATTGATAACATTTACCGTTTCTCCCAGGCCGGATCTGAAGTATCCGCCCTGCTGGGAAGAATGCCATCTGCCGTAGGTTATCAGCCTACGCTGGCTACTGAAATGGGTCAGCTGCAGGAGCGCATTACCTCTACCAAGAACGGTTCAATTACCTCAATTCAGGCTATTTATGTTCCGGCAGATGACCTGACAGACCCGGCTCCGGCAACCACGTTTGCGCACCTGGATGCCAAGACGGTTCTGGACAGAAAGATCGCATCACTGGGACTTTATCCGGCCGTAGACCCGCTGGAAAGCAGCAGCCGTGCTCTGGACCCGAACATTGTCGGCCAGGAGCACTATGACGTAGCCCAGGGAGTACTGCAGATACTGCAGAGATATCAGGACCTTCAGGACATCATTGCGATTCTGGGCATGGATGAACTCTCTGATGAGGACAAGGTCATCGTCAACAGAGCCAGAAGGATCAGAAACTTCCTGTCTCAGCCATTCGCCGTAGCTGAGAAGTTCTCCGGTTATGACGGAAAGTTCGTCAGGATCGCTGATACGGTCAGAAGCTTCAAGGCCATTCTTGAAGGAGGCTATGACAGATATCCGGAATCAGCCTTCATGTTTGTAGGCCGGATCGAGGATGTGGAAGAAAAGGCGATGAATCTGTAATGTTTACACTGGAACTGGTTACCTACAAGGGTGTTTACCGCAAGATCAATGCGCAGAGCTGTAATCTTCCGACTCCAGACGGCCGCAGAGGCATATTGCCGAACCGCATGCCGATAATGCTGCCGATTTCCATCGGCGTGGTCAGCGTGCTGGAAGAGGATAATGTCAGAAGAAGATACACAGTTTCTGAAGGCATCTTCTACATCGGCAATAACAGGGCTACATTGCTGGCAGACAATATCGAAGATGTTGATCTGATCGATATTGACAGAGCCAGGACATCTGAAGCCAAGGCCAGAAAGCGGCTGAAGAGTTCTGACAGGGACGCTGATATCCACAGAGCTCAGATCGCATTAATGAAAGCCATTAACAGAATCAAGGCAAAGGAAAGTGATTTGTAGAATCACTTTTTACTTTTCCTGATTGCAGGTAAAAATATCTGTTGATTATGAATAATGTTTTGTTTAGGATAGTTTTATGAGAGAAAGATCAGAAAAAGCCCGTATTCTGGAGAAAGTTGCCAGAAGAGCCATCATTCCCAAAGGAAGCGTGATGACGGAAGTCATACTCAATTACCGCCGTTATCGCGGGAAAAGGCATCAGTACAGTCTCCCGCTGTTTCAGAAGCTTCAGCAGAACGTTGAACCGGTATTCAGTCACGATCTGCAGCTTTTCTACATGAATGTTGAAACCGGAAGCGATAAACTGATAATCTACCTGCACGGTGGAGCGTATGTCAGCGAAATACTGCCTTTTCACTGGATCATGCTTGATAAGCTGACCCGTCAGATCGATGATACATTCATCATACCTGATTACCCGCTGGCTCCTTTCAGCAACTACCGTGAGTGCTATGACAGGCTTACTTTTTTTTATAAGAAATGTCTGGAATATTACCGTGACCGCCGAATCATTCTCATGGGTGATTCAGCCGGAGGCGGGCTGGCCCTGGGACTGGCAATGTACTGGCATGCGGCTGGCCTCCCCGTACCGGAAAAGATGATCCTTCTATCTCCGTGGGTCGATCTGATCATGGACAATCCGGATATTGAGAATTATCTTTCCGTTGATCCGACACTTAAAAGAAGTGAATTATCCATAGATGCTGCTTTCTGGGCAGATGGTACGGATCTTCATGATTACCGCCTTTCACCGCTGTATGGCGATCTCTCCGTGATCAGAGATGTTACCATGTTTACCGGGACTCATGAGATATTCTATCCTGACATCGTTAAAACCCATGAAAAGCTTCTGGCTGCCGGGGTAAAGAGTGAACTGGTGGTAGGATATCAGCTGAACCATGTCTATCCGGCCTTTCCGATTCCGGAAGCTGATGAGGCCATCAGTCATATTGCGGATATAATTCGTAATCTGTAAAACAAGAGTTAAATATCATGTGAAATAAAAACCTCCTGGAATTAAGACAGGAGGTTTATAGATTCTGTTATCAGTGAAACTGGAGGTCAGTCTTCGTCATCGTCAATCATGAAGTATTCCATGCGTGGCCTGATGTTCATTCTGTCAGGAACTTTCAGCTCCTGTTTTTCCAGCTTTTCCGTGTTGTTGACGATCTTTGTGAGAAGTCTGTTCAGCATGGTTTTTTCTTCGCCGTCAAGACAGTCGAATATGGTTTCCTGCTCAGCCTGCCGGTTGAGCTTTTCGTTTTCCTTAATGCCGGCTTCTGTCAGATGCAGCCTCTGAGCACGGCTGTCGTTTTCGTCAGGTGTTCTTTCAACATAGCCATTGTTTTCCAGTTTTCTGACGATTTCACCGCCGGACTGCGGTCTGATTCCCAGCATTCCGGAGAGTTCCTTCTGGGTGATGCCGTCATTCTGAGCCAATATGCCCAGAACCTTCTGCTGGGTATCGGGATTGTTGCCTCTGATGAATTTCCTCTTTAACAGGGCGCCGACTCTTCTGTAGTTCTCTTTCAGTTCTCTGTTGTTTTCCATGACCAGTTCACATCCTTTTCATTATATTTATAAGGTACCTTATACTTATATTATATAACGGGGATATTCAATGTCAATATTACTGATTTATGTTATATTATTAACAGAAGGATAAGGTGATTAATAATGTGTAAAACAGCAGTTAAGGAGGTTTCTCTTTACCGTAACGGATGCTTCGTTAAAAGAAGAGGAGTTGCACAACTGGCAAATGGCAAGCAGACAGTGGTCTTTGAAAACATTCCTGGTTCAATTGACCCTTCAACTGTCCGTGTGGCATTGCCTGAAGGAGTCATAGGTACCAACATACAGACAGAAGCACTTACTGCCCAGCAGAAGCAGGAAGTTACCGCGGAAATAAGAAAGAAGATTGCCAGAATCGACAAGAGCATTGAAATAAAGAACGCACAGATCGAAATGCTGAATGCCAATGCGGACTTTTCGGCTAAGGAAAACGTCAACATGAATGACGTTGTCAGCTACATTGTCACTCTGCCGGATCATCTGGAAAAACTCTATGATGAGATAGAGGAACTCAACGAGAAGAAGAAGGAGCTGACAAAACAGCAGCAGGATCTCCAGAAGCTGACCAACTGCTTCCGCATCAGGGTAGACATCACAACTGATAAGGATGGAAAGTGTCCGGTTGAATTACGCTATTATGACCGTAACCGGTGGTGGAATCCGGTATATGAAATCTACACTTCCGAAGAGGAAGACAAGCTGAGCATCAAGCTGAAGGCAGACATCTACCAGAACAGCATTGAAAACTGGGAAGATGTCAAGATGACACTGTTTACGGGCAATCCGCAGATCTCAGGCAACATACCGCAGCTGTATCCGCAGTATCTGAACTTCTACGAACCGAGAGTATATAAGACATCTGCCCGCAATGCTGTCATGGGTGCTAAAGTCGCCATGCAGGCTGAAATGATGGTGGAAGAAGAATGTGAGGCCTGTGAAGATACGGCTGAAATGCCGGTAATGTATGATGCCGTCAGCAATTCCCGGGCAGTGGCTGTTCAGAATGATACCATGATGGAATACGAGCTGGACGGCTTATGGACCGTAACCAATGAAAACAGCACCAATGCTGATCTGCAGACTACGGAAATACCGTGTCGCTATCATGTTGTCTGTGTACCTAAGGGTGATGAATTCGGCTATCTGGCCGGTGAAGTAAAGACAGCTGACATTGAAAACATCCTGCAGACAGAAGCCAGCATCTATCATAAGGGAACCTATCTGGGAAACGTGTTCATCAATGCCGATCTGACTAAGGACACCTATGACATTTCCTTAGGCAGAGATGAAAGTGTCAGAGTCAAGAGAGAACAGAAGAAGAAATACACTTCAAACGTTCTGCTGAAGGGACAGAAGAAGACGGAATACGAATATCAGCTCAAGGTTACTTCTGCCAAGAACAAGCCATGCCGGCTGACTCTGATAGATCAGGTACCTGTATCTCAGGATAAGACCATTGTGGTTGAAAGAGATAACATTTCAGGCGGCAGCTTTGATGAAAAGAACGGACAGGTCAAGTGGGACTTTGATCTGGGACCTTCAGAAACCAGGACATTTGATCTTAACTATTCAATTGCCTGGCCAAAGGACAAGTCACTTAACATTTAAACAGGGAGTCGCAAGACTCCTTTTTTCTGTCAGTGATTTGGCAAATAGATGATGGAAAATGGTAAAATGTAATTAATGAAAGAAAACAGAGTAATACATCCATTGCCACCGGTATATGATGAGAATTCCCGCGTGCTGATCCTGGGGAGTTTTCCTTCGGTAAAATCACGAGAAACCGGCTTTTTCTACGGTCATCCGCGTAACCGCTTCTGGATGGTACTGGCTGAGGTATTTGAAGATGATGTTCCGGTAACCATTGCGGAAAAGAAGCGGTTTCTGCTGAAACATGGGGTGGCAGTATGGGATGTCATCGCCAGCTGTGAAATAAGAGGATCTTCCGATTCTTCCATCACCAATGTCAGGGTCAATGATCTTTCCATTATTCTGAATAAGGCAGACATTAAGGACATTTATGTAAATGGCGGGAAAGCGGAAAGCATCTATGAGAAGTACATGGAGAAACAGATTGGACGCAAATGTGTCCGTCTGCCTTCTACTTCTCCGGCCAATGCGGCCTGGAGTCTGGACAGACTGACTGAAAGCTGGAAGATCATCAGAGAATGTAATTGAAATAATACGGTGTACATCAGATGAACACCGGGAAAGGAGAATAACGTGACACCACGTCAGAAGAAATCACTGATCCTGACGGCAATTCTGGTACTGTCGTCTTTTATCTGCATGTTTCTGGCCAATGGGATCCAGAGCGATAACGGTAAGATCCGTATCAGCGAAGGAGTGATCCGGACAGATGCAGGCAATGTTTCCTACAAGCTGTATAAACCTGTTTCAGCGACCCGGGATAACAAGGCTCCGGGCGTACTGTTGCTGCACGGTTATCAGAATGACCATGAGACCTGCCGGGCTTATTCAATAGAACTGGCCAGAAGAGGTGTTGTGGTGCTGACCATTGATGAATACGGTCATGGCAAGAGTGTTCCGGGCTTACTGGAAAGAGGCTTTGTCAATCATAAGGTCAGTGTCAACTACGGAGAAGAAAGTGAAGCGAAAGGTACCTTCAAGAAAATAGGAGGAACCAACCGCTACAAGATCATGATGAACTTCTCCAATCTGTCTTTTTTCAAGGATAAATACTCCAGGGATGAAGAAGGCAACTCCATCAAGGACTCTGCAGAAGGCGGCATTGAAGGATACAGGTGGCTAAGTGA
Source organism: Erysipelotrichaceae bacterium (assembly GCA_015058955.1). Taxonomy (GTDB): domain Bacteria; phylum Bacillota_I; class Bacilli_A; order Erysipelotrichales; family Erysipelotrichaceae; genus RUG521. The sequence continues at coordinate 128,086 of SVBJ01000003.1, read as the reverse complement.
GCTGGATTATGTCGATCCAACCAGACTGGCGGTTTCCGGTCACTCGATGGGAACCTGGGCATCATGGTCGGTATCGGCGGCTTACTCAGGTGCCAGAAACAGTGCCGGTCAGGACATCACGCCTAAGGCCACGGTATTACAGTGCGGTGAGTTATTCAGGAACTCCGTTTATGATTCCTCAATACATTTCAATAATGTCCTGCTGCTGCAGGCCAAGTATGATGAGTTCTCCTATTTCCGTGACTATCAGAACACGGTATCCGATAAGCTGCTGGAAAGTGATCTGAGAAAGGAATTTCTGGGCATAAACAAGACCGGTGAATGGAATACCACCTATGGTGACTTCAGCAGCGGTTCTGCCAGAAGGATCGAACTGTTATATACCAATCACCGTCTAACGACTCATGATTCCCACGGTCTGAGTGTCGCCATTGACTGGTTTACTCAGGCGCTTGGCATTCAGAGCGAACTGGCTTCTTCCAATCTGAAGGCGATGGGCAAGGAATGGCTGAATCTGGCAGCCTTACTGTTAATGCTGGGAGCCATGCTGTCATGTATGACCTTCATGATCGAAGTGCCTTTCTTCAGCCATGTCAGACAGGATAAACCAGGCAGAGAAGGCATGTTAAAGGGAAAGAAATGGTTTGCCAGTGCCCTGATCTCCATTCTGGTAGCCGGTATACTCTATCCGTTTGCCACTCAGCTGGGACATGCCCTGGTACCTTTGCCGGAAAACATCTTCCGCATGACGGTCGGCAACGGTCTGATAACCTGGTATCTGTTTATCATGCTGTTTACCTTCATCATTAATCTGATAATCAGCCGGAAGAACAAAAAGAAGAATCTGAAAAAGAAGACTCTGTATGAAAAGGGCTGGACCACCAAGGAAGCCGGAAATGCTCTGGATGTCATGTACATTGTCAAGTCAGTTCTTCTGGTATTGTTAATGGCGCTGTTTGTATATCTGTTTGTGGCTTTGTATCACCTGCTGTTCAAACTTGACCTGCGCATCATCTGGCCTATGTTATCGACATTCAATTTTATGAGACTGGGACAGTTTGCCGTATACATTCTGTTTTTTGCCGCCTATTTCCTGATGGCGGAACAGAAGGCACTGGTTACTCTCAGAAGCAATGGTACCTATCAGAAGGGATTTGCCGGATTCTTAAGAACCTGGGGACGTACGGCACTGGTAATGTGCGGCGGCATTGTCCTGATCGTTTTACTGGAGTACATTCCGTTCTTTGCGAATCTGGGACCTGGTGCCGACCTGCTGTTTGGTTCAACGTTCGGGGGACCGTTCATGTCGTTAATGATCCTGTTATTGCCGCAGATCGTAGTATACAGCGGCATCAGTTCATATATCTACCGCCAGACCGGAAACATTTATGTCAGTGCACTTATCTGTGCTGTTCTGGCCTGCTGGATCGTGACCGGCGGATCATCATTCGTATAAAACGCAAAGCCTGCTTAGCAGGTTTTTGTGTGTTTTATTTAGAAGTTAATGAAGTATAATTATAAGGTAAAAGAGGTGTCAGAAATGGTTAAGGCAGATTTTCATGTACATACACAATTCAGTGATGATTCCAATGAACTGATGGAGAATCAGGTTGAAAGGGCAATTGAGCTTGGACTGAAGGAAATCTGTTTTACCGATCATGTGGATTACGGCATCAAAAAGGACTGGAGTGAAGGAAACATTCAGTACCGTACAGGTGACGGAGTCGGCACCGGTCCGGGGTCACTGGAACCGATGGCTAATGTTGATTATCCGGCGTATTTTGAAAAGCTTCACTTAATGAAGGAAAAATACGGAGACAGAATAACCATTAAGCAGGGCCTGGAATTCGGCATTCAGACTGTTACCGTTGACAAATATGAGGACTTGTATGAAAAGTACCGTGATGAACTGGACTTCGTCCTGCTGTCAATGCATCAGATCGATAATAAGGAACTGTGGAATCAGGATTTCCAGCGTGGAAAGACACAGCAGGAATACAATGAACGGTACTATAAGGAAATCTACGAAGTCATGAAAATCTTCAGGAACTACAGCATTTTAGCTCATCTTGACCTTATTGTCAGATATGACCTGCAAGGGCGCTATCCTTTCAGCAAGGTGGAAGACTACGTTGCGGAAATACTGAAACTGGCAATAAGAGACGGTAAGGGAATAGAAATCAATACTTCCAGCTGGCATTATGGGCTGGATAACACCATGCCTTCCGGTGATGTGCTGAAACTGTACAGGGATCTGGGAGGAAGGATCATTACCATAGGTTCCGACGCGCATACCACAAAATATCTGGCAGATCATTTTGAAGATGCCGTCAGGGCATTAAGACAGGCAGGCTTTGAACATTACACAACCTTTACGGGGATGAAACCCGATTTTCATGAACTGTAACTGATTGCCGCAAGCTTCGAAAATCAGATAAATCAATGTAAATAAAGCATTCAGTGAATGAATGCTTTTCTAGTAAAATCGGGGGCAGTTTTTGTTTAATATTATAAGAAAAAAAAGTATAATATACATAGACAAGAAATTGTTTCATAACATTTTAAGAGGAGGAAATTATGAAAAAATTCTTAACCATGCTTCTCGCAGCATTAATGGTATTCTCTTTCACCGGATGTACCAAGCCTGCAGAAGAAGAAAAGGCACAGGAAATCGTGTTCTGGCATACTCTGACAGACCATGACGAACAGATGGTTGCCGACATCGTTGCAGCATTCAACGCAGCAAACGAAGGCAAGTATCATGTAACTCAGGAAACTCAGCCATTAGATGGTTTCTCTGGCAAGGTTTACGAAGCAGTTACCAACGGCGTTGGACCTAACCTGGTATGGTTATATCCAAACACTGCACAGGACTACATCGATGCTGGACTGGCACTTGACTATGGCAAGTACTTCACAGCAGCTGATTACAAGGACCGTGTAAGCCCAGGCGTCTATGCAGCTTCAACAGAATATGCTGATGGCGGCTTACATGCAGTTATCGCTACAATCACTGGTTCAATCATGTTCTACAACAAGGAATTACTGGAAAAGTACAATCTTGAAATTCCTCAGACATGGGATGAACTGCTGGCAGCCTGCAAGACCGTAGTTGACGGTGAAAAGGCAGAAGGCAAGGACATCATGGGCTTCGGACCAGACTCACCGGATGTAGTTGGTATCGTTGTTCTCGAACAGTTAGGCTTAAAGTACATCGACAGCAACAAGACAGCTTCTGACTGGACAAATCAGAAGTTCGCTGACTGGCTGAATTGGTGGAAGGAAGCTGAAGAAGCCGGATACTTCCAGTTAGTTGATTCTGAAGGTTATCATTCAGGCCCATTCGGCAACCAGAAGTACTTCTGCTACATGGGTTCATCTGCAGGTATGGGATACATCACACCTCAGGGATTCACAATCGTTACAGGACCTGTTCCACAGGTAGCTGGCGGCAAGCAGTACACTGAAATCACTACACGTGCATTAGTTGGCTTCAAGAAGGATGAAGCAACAGATGCAGGAACTGCAGAATTCGTTAAGTTCTTCACTAAGGCAGAAAACAACTTACCATTCTGCCAGAAGTACAGCGCTTCAACTCCTTACAAGGATGTAGAAGAATCTGAAGTTTACAAGGAATACTTCAACAACAGTATCGCTAACCAGGCACTGGCAGGCATGCTGTCATACGCAGGCACACGTCCATCCGTAACAGGTGAAGGCGGAGCTAAGGAAGCCTTAGTCGCAGCAATCAAGAAGATCATCATCGACAAGGCAGATGTAGCAGCTACATTAGCAGATGCACAGGCAACTGCAAACGCTGCATTAAGCGATTAATTCGAAACGCAAAATAATAGAATAATCTAAAAGGAATAGAGCAATGACAAGAAGAAAACTGTTTGTGTTCATGCTTGATGCTCTTGCCACATACGACATTGAGAGTATGAAAAGCATGAGCAACTTCGCATGGATGTTCGAAAAAGGTTCTTACATAAAGCATGTTGAACCGATATATCCAAGCTATACTTACCCTTGTCATTGCTCTATTATTACTGGTAACAGAGTAAAGAAGATAGGGGTACCGCATAACGCAAAGGTTGAAGTGGAAAATGCCAATGCACCATGGTACAACCAGCGTTCGGACATCAAGTGTCCTACCATCTTCGATTATGCTGCCCAGGCGGGAATGACTACCTGCTCCCTGAGCTGGCCTGTTACCGGCGGTGATAAGAACATCAAGCTGAACATGCCAATGATCGTACCGGCAAAATACATCGGTGATGACCCGGGACAGTTCCTGGTTAACAATGCTTCTGATGAGCTGATGGACAGATATTTCTGGAAATACGGCCGTTACCTGATGGGTAAGGACAGAAGCCTGGATCTGTTCACCATGGCCCTGGCACCGGATATCATCCGTGATTACGGTCAGCCTGATGTCATGTTTGTAAAGATGTGTGACCTCGACAGCGCCAGACACGTAAACGGTGTCTACAGTGAAGAGGCACGGGAACAGTTGAGAAAGCATAATTACGAATTCGGCGTACTGCTGGAAAGCATCCGCCGATACGGTGATTTTGATAATACAGATTTCGTGGTCATGGGAGACCACGGTCAGCAGAACATCACAATGAATCTGAATGTCAATGTCCTGCTGAAAGATGCCGGTTTCATCAGAACCGATGAAAACGGCAGGTTGACGGACTGGGATGCTTATTGCCATTCCGTATCGATGTCAGCCTGGATCCAGCTAAGGGATCCTGAAGATAAGGTGATGAGGGAAAAGGTATATGACTTCCTGAAATCCCTCAGGGACGATCCGAAATACAACATCGGATATCTCTATACCAGAGAAGAAGCTGAAGAACAGTTCGGACTGGTTGGTCCGCTGGACTTCGTCATTGAAGGCAGAGAGCCAATGGCCTTCTCCAGCACTCTGGCTGGAAGGGATGCCTTCGAAAAATATCTGCCTGCCGGACGGCATTCATCAGTTGCCAGCCACGGACATCTGCCATGGCGTGATGAAACGACAACGTTTATTGCCTGCGGACCGGATGTAAAACAGGGAGTAGTCATTGAAAGAAGCAGCATGGTCAATGAAGCACCGACAATGGCAGCAATGCTGGGACTTGAAATGAAGGATACTGATGGAAAAGTAATTGAGGAAATCATAAACAGAAATGTTTAAGGGAGAATAATTTATGAAAATCAGATTAGAGAACATTGTCAAAAGATTCCGGGACAACACAGCTGTCGACCATTTCTCAGCTGTCATTGAATCCGGAGAACTCGTTACCCTGCTTGGACCTTCAGGCTGTGGTAAGAGTACAATGCTGAACATGCTTTCTGGAATTCTCTATCCAACCGAAGGTAAGATCTACTTTGATGAAGACGATGTAACATACGTTTCATCAGAAAAGAGAGGTATCGGCCTGGTATTCCAGAACTATGCACTGTATCCGCACATGACGGTACTGGAGAACATCTGTTTCCCGCTGGAAATCAAGAAAGTTCCAAAGGCGGAGAGAATCGAAAGAGCTAAGAAGATGGCTGAACTGGTACATGTTGATACCATGCTTAACCGTAAGCCTGGCCAGCTGTCAGGCGGTCAGCAGCAGCGTGTCGCCATCGCCAGAGCTCTGGTCAAGGAACCAAGATTACTGTTACTTGATGAGCCGTTATCAAACCTCGATGCCAGACTCCGTATTGAGATGAGAGAAGAAATCCGCCGTATTCAGCTGGAGACCGGTGTTACGACAATCTTCGTAACCCACGACCAGGAAGAAGCCATGAGTATTTCCGACCACATCATCTTAATGAAGCTCGGTGTATTACAGCAGTATGACAAGCCTCAGAACCTGTATGACCAGCCTGCTAACTGCTTCGTTGCTGACTTCTTAGGCAACCCTCCAATCAACAAGGTTGAAGCTACAGTTAAGGACGGCAATGTCATTCTGGCTGACGGATCAGACAGCGGTGTCAGAGTTGAAGGACACGAAGGCAAGAAGGTATGGTTGTCATTCAGATCTGAAAGCGTATTATACAGACCTGAAAGCGAACTGAAGGCCAAGGCCATCATGACTTCTGTAATGGGTAAGGAAAAGATCACGGCATTCGATCTGGCTGGCAAGGAAGTACGTGGTTACTTCGACAGCAGTCTGGACTTCGAAAGAGGCCAGGAAGTTGGCATCGGCTTCAAGAAAACAGGAGTATTCGTCTTTGACTACGAAAGTGGTGAGCGTTACTTATGATCAAGAGACCATTCTTTGAGAGAATAAAGCCATTACTATACTTACTGCCATTTATTATTTCTGTTGCGGTTTTCACTCTTTATCCAATTGTCAACGTTATCAGAATGTCCTTCCTGGAAGGATATAAATACCTGACCGGTGCCTATACAGGCGTTGGTCTGGAAAACTATGAAAAGGTATTCGCCGACCCTTACTTCAGACAGGCTCTGGGTAATACATTCAAATATGTACTGTGCGTAGTACCTATCTCAACAGCTATCGCTGTTGTTCTGGCTAACCTGCTTAACCAGAAAATCAAGTTCCAGGCTTTCTTCCAGACAGCATACTTCCTGCCAATGGTTACTTCATCACTGGCCGTAGGTCTTGCCTGGAGATTCATGTTCAATGACAAGATCGGTATCTTAAACTACTTACTCGGTCTGATGGGTCTGGAACCTGTCAACTGGCTGGGTCAGTCATCCGGTAACTTCATGGCAGTAGTAGTATTCGGTATCTGGTCAATCCTGCCGAATACGATCATTCTGCTGCTGTCAGGTCTGCAGAACATTGACCCGCTGTATTACACGGCAGCCAAGGTAGACGGCGCCAAGACATTACGCATATTCTTCAGAATTACCGTACCTCTGCTGGCACCTACCATCATGCTGGTAATCATCATTAACTCAATCAATACATTCAAGATGTATCACGAACTGTTCCCACTGTTCTCAGGTCCGGGTGTTGCATACAACCTGTTCACAGTCGTTTACTACATCTACTACGAATTCAGAGTACTGACGCCGCCGAAATACGGCCTGGCATCAGCAGCTGCCGTCATGCTGCTGATCACAGTGTTCGCATTCACAATGCTGCAGCGCTTAGTACAGGCATGGGCTAGAAAGGAGAGAGGTGAAGATGGCAAACAAGTCAAGAGACACAGAGATGCAAATAAATAAGGAACCTATCTCCGTTGGACGCATCATAATGTACATCGTTCTGATTCTTGGTGCAGTAGTAATGATCTTCCCGTTCTACTGGATGATCACAGGTGCATTCAAGACACAGGTTGAGGTTAACCTGATGCCACCTACACTGTTTCCTCAGAACCCGCTGAACATTGAAAACTTCGTTTATGCATTCCAGACAGCTCCATTTGCCAGGTACTTTGTTAACTCATTACTGGCACTGTTAGGATGTATCACAACCTGCTCATTCACAACCATTCTGGCTGCTTATGCATTCTCCAGACTGAGATTCCCGGGCAGAGAAGTCATCTTCTCCATGCTGCTGTCACTGATGATGGTTCCATATGAAATGATCATCATCACCAACTACCGTACGATCGTACAGTGGAATCTGCATAATAAGATCTGGGCATTGATTCTTCCATTTATGTCAAGCATCTTCTATACCTACATTCTGAAAGGCTTCTTCGACAGTGTTCCTGAATCACTGTATCAGGCGGCCAAAGTAGACGGATGCTCAGACTGGAAGTATCTGTGGAGAGTAATGGTACCAATGGCCAAGTCTTCACTGGCAACGATCATTCTGCTGAATTCAATCGCAACCTGGAACTCATTCCTGTGGCCAATGATCGCAACTAACTCCAAGGATGTAAGAACATTACCGTTTGGACTTTATGCATTCATGACCGAAGGTGGCCAGAGAAACGAAAGAATGATGGCTGCTGCCACAATCGTCGTATTGCCGATGATCATCATCTTCCTGTTCGCCAGAAAGTACATCATCTCAGGCATGTCACGTGGCGGTATCAAGGGATAAAAGCCGTTTGTTAATGACTAAGGGATCACCGTTTGAAGGTGATCCTTTTCTTTTGTCAAATTAATGAAATTTCTTATTACTTAATGATTAAAAACTATAATAAAATATAAGAGGAATGTGAGGTGGAAGTCATGAAGATCATCAATCCGGAACTTATTCACTATTTCAACGGTGATTTACAGGGTAAGAAAGTTGAAAGAAGCTGCAAGCTATACAAGGATGCCATGAGTTTTTACAAGTCAGTAGATACCAGTCTGGATCCTGATACCGTAATGTATGAGGTAATGACGGTAAATGCTGATAAGAAGGAACCGGGATATCTTAATTGGGCAATCAGTCTGCTGCATCCTGTTAAGGTCAATGATGAATGCTGCATGACCAGAGGCCATTTCCATGTTGTTACTGACTGTGAAGAATACTACTGGTGTGCTGAAGGTGAAGGCCTGTTAATGTTCATGGATGAAAACGGCAATGACTGGTGTGAAAAGGTCTGCCGTAATTCCCTGCATCACATTGACGGTCATCTGGCTCACAGGCTCATTAATACCGGCAACACTGATCTAAGAATAATCTGCTGCTGGAACAGCAATGCCGGACATGACTACCGGAGAGTGGAAGCTCATCCGTTCCCGCACAGGGTATTCTACAGAGAAGAAGGAATCGTGATCGAAGATGCTTAGAGATGAAGTAATAAAGTATTACAATCCGGCCAACAACCGCAATTACAGCTGTGCCGAGTCAATGATAAGAGCTGCCAATGATTACTATCAGCTGAACCTTCCGGAAGAGATGTTCTATGCGGTAGGACCGTTTTCAGGAGGAGCCTGGCATGATGAGATGTGCGGAGGAATCTCCAGCAGTCTGAATGTTCTGGGTATTCTCTATTCGGTAAACGGTCACGCCCATGATTCGGAAGTTATGAGAAGAATGACCATTGAGTTTCTTAACCGCGTGGAGGAGAAATACGGTGGACTGCACTGCAAGCATCTCAAGCGCAACTACTATGTTCAGGGTATAAAGTGTCAGAATGTCCTGATCGGCTGTGCTGACATTCTGGAAGAAATGATCAGCAGTCATGATATTATTAATAAGAGATAAGATGAATGACCGGAAAATGAACCGGTCTTCTTTTTTGATTGACTCTGGAAAGGTATAATATAAGCAGATAAGGTGTGATCGTATGAGTATTATAAGAATTTTATCAACTACGGACCTTCATGGAGCCATCTTCCCTTATGGATATGCCAATGGCCGGGAAAGAAACATCGGCTTGGGTAAAATCAGCACCATGGTCAGGGAATTAAGAGATGAAAATACCGTTGTGTTAGACAATGGGGATACCATTGAGGGATCTCCTCTTACTTTTTATCATTATCTCTACGAAGGGGATAAGGAATGTCCGATGATCGGCTGTGTCCGTGAAATTGGTTATGACTACATTAATCTGGGCAACCACGATTTCAACTATGGTTATGCGGAATTAAAGAGGTACATTGATGACTGCGGCGCTGTCTGTCTGACCTCTAATGTTCTTTATAAAGGTGAGCCTCTGGGCAAGGTATATGACATCAGGGAACTGGCCGGGAAAAAGGTTGCGTTCTTTGGGATAATAACCCATTTTGTTCCAAACTGGGAAAAGGAAGAGAACATTGCTGACATGGAATTCATTGATGCCTTTACCGCAGCCAGAGATACTGTCAGACTGATTAGGGAAAAAGAGAATCCTGATTATATTATCTGTCTGTATCATGGCGGTCTGGAAAGAGATCCTGTAACCGGCATTCTGGGAGAAAAGGATACCGGAGAAAACCAGGGATACCGCATGATTCAGGAAATTGAAGGACTTGATGTGCTGATCTGCGGCCATCAACACCGTTATTACTGCGGTATGCTTAATGGGGTAGCCTATACGGAAGGCGGCATTGAAGGCGATAATCTATCCTGCATCGAAATAGACACGGAAACGGGAATCATCACTCCAAAGCTTCTGCCTGCCACCCGGAAGGCTGATGAAAAGCTTCTGGAGATGGTAAAGCCGGAAGAAGACAGAACCCAGAAATGGCTGGATACTCCGTTGGGACACACCTCCATGGACATGAGAATAACTGATGATTTTGAATGCCGCTATCACAAGTCGCAGCTGGCTACTTTCATTAATAAGGTACAGCTGGAACTGACGGGAGCAGATCTGTCGGGAAGCGCCATTTTCTTCAAGGCTCCGGGATTTGCCGGCGGCATAACCATGAGGGATCTGATCAGTACCTACATGTTCCCTAATACTCTGTCTGTAAAGAAGATAAACGGCAGAGTGTTAAGAGAGTATCTGGAAAAGTGTCTGGATTTCTGGAGCATGGAAGCCGGCAAGGTCATAATCAACCCGCTCTATGATTTTCCAAACATTCAGTATCATAACTATGATATGATTGATGGAGTCGAATATGAAGCTGACATCAGAAAACCTTCCGGCAGCAGACTGGTATCACTTACCAGAAACGGCAAGGAGGTTAAAGATGATGACGAGTTTACTCTGGTCATCAACAACTACCGTGCATCCGGAGGCGGTAACTTTGAGATGATTTCCGATTCACCGACTGTCAGAGACATTCCGGACAGCGTGGTTGACATCCTGGCGGAATACATCATTAAACACGGGGAAATTGATTTTGAACCGGTAAATAATATAGTGATCAAACCATGAAAAAAACTGAGCTGTAATGCTCAGTTTTCTACAGGTCGTAATATAAATCAAATTCAGCCGGATTAGGGACGTTGTTTACACGCCGTGCATCCTTTTTGAGAGCCGCGATCCAGGCTTTTAACAGTGCTTCAGGGAAAACATTGTTGACCATCAGGAAGTCGTGATCCTGTTCCAGGGCTTCAATGGCTTCGTCCAGTGACTTAGGCAGATGCTCAAGGTGTTTCTTTTCTTCTTCACTGAGATCGTAAAGGTTGAAGTCAAACGGTCCCCAGTTATGATCCTTAGGATCGATCTTATTAACGATACCGTCAAGTCCGGCCATTAAGATGGCACTGTAGGCCAGATATGGATTGCAGGTGGCATCAGGGCTTCTTAACTCAAATCTCTTCTTGTCACTGTTTTTGGCATAGCCCGGAATTCTGATGACTGAACTGCGGTTGGCTAAGGCATATCCGATGGTCACCGGAGCTTCAAAGCCAGGGAGCAGTCTCTTGTAGGAGTTGGTTGAAGGGTTGGTCAGGGCACACAGAGCTCTGACATGCTTCAGCAGACCGCCGATGAAATAGAGGGCAGTCTGGGAAAGTCCGGCATATTCATTGCCATAGAAGACATTTTCGCCGTTCTTCTTTATCAGCATGTGAACGTGCATGCCGTTGCCGGCTTCACCGTAGATTGGCTTTGGCATCAGTGTTGCAGTTACACCATTAATGGCAGCAGTGTTCCTGATGACGTACTTAACTGCCAGTGTGTCATCTGCGAGTTTGAGCATGTCATCCAATTCAACTTCAATTTCCAACTGGCCTGAACCGCCGACTTCATGATGGTGGTATTTGACCTTGACACCGAAGAGATCAAGGTTACGGCAGATCTCATTTCTCAGATCATAGGTAAGATCATTAGGAATGTCGCAATGGTATCCGCCATTATACCGGTTATGGTAGCCCAGTGAATCACCGTCTGATGCTGACCAGTGGGATTCCGTACTGGTAAGCCTGTAGAAAGATTCGTTGGCACTGACTTTGCGGGAAACGCTGTCAAAGACATGGAATTCATATTCCGGACCGATGATCATTTCATCACCGATGCCGGTTTCCTTGAGATAGTTAATGGCATTGCGGGCAATGTTGCGTGGATACTGGTCAAACGGTATGTTTTCAGGGTCACGTATGACATATACATCACCCATCATGGTCAGAGTGGTTTCTTCCACAAATGGATCAATGACAGCGGTTTTCAGGTCAGGAATGAATACCATGTCGCTGTTTTTTACATCAGCGTAGCCGTAGTTGGAACCGTCAAAGCCGATTCCTTCTTCCATGATGGAAGGCTTGAAGTTTTCTGCCGGTATGGAAAGGTGTTTCCAGCGGCCTTTTAGATCAATCATCTTGAAGTCTACAAAACGGACTCCCTTTTCCTTAATGAAGCTCTGAACTTCCTTGATATCTTTAAACATTTTTATAACACCTCGTCTATTGTGATTATAGCATACTTATTTTTCTTTTCATCAGCTATTGCTATCGGATAATAATGACAGGGAACTAAATCGCAGGCATAATGAAGGAAAAGATCAGGCAATTAATTATCCGGATAAGGTTGAATTAATTCTTATTGATGGTAAACTTATTATGTTTACTCACAATATGTGAACTGAAGAAAAGGAAAGGCTGAAGAAGTCAGATGGAAATTAACACAATTGTCAAAATCATTCTGCATATCATTACATTCTCCTTCAGTTTTTACTGTCTCAGCGGACTTGATCTCAGCAAGATCATGCTGAATACCCCGGAAAGAGGGGCTAAGGGACAGGTACTGCTTTTCCTGATGTCCATGGCTTTGGGATATCTGGTGGCACAGTTTTTAATTGCGATAATGTATAGACTGTAATATTGTGTTATACTGACTACGGTGAAATGATGAGAGTATTATATTTTCTGGTTCCAATGGTAATTTCCTTATTATTGGAATTCCCTGTTAAGGCAATAGCGATAAAGTTTGGCTGGTATGCCAAGGAGAACGAAAGGACCATCCATCACGGAAAGATTCCAAGAGTTGGCGGTCTGGCTATTTTCATTGCGTTTCTGATTGGATCAGTTCTCTTCGTTGAAAAGAACGAAACACTGAGAGCTGTCATTATCCGGGGATCGATCATCTTTTTGGAAGGATTCCTCGATGACATCTTTGATGTATCACCGCTGGTAAAGATCGTTTTCCAGCTGGCTGCCGCTACGGTACTGATCTTCATGGGCAATGTATACCTGAAGGTCATCAGACTGCCGTTCAACATCGTTCTTAACATCAATATTCTGGGATACATTGTCACCTATCTGTGGATCGTCGGCATTACCAATGCGGTCAATCTGCTTGATGGTCTTGATGGACTAGCTGGTGGCTTCTGCATCATCGTTCTGATGACCATTGCGATCATCTCAGCCATCTTCAAGATCAGACATTCCTACATTATTTCACTGGTTCTGGCCGGCAGTACCATGGGATTCCTTTTCCATAACTTCCATCCTGCCAGTGTATTCATGGGTGACTGCGGGGCGCAGTTCCTCGGCTTCATGATTGCGGCCATTTCGGTATACAGTTTCAAGAGTACGACATTCATTACCCTGGCCATTCCAATCATCTTACTGTTTGTCCCGATTTTTGATACCTTCTCAGCCATCGCCAGAAGAACATTAGGTCACCAGAAGATCAGTGCGCCTGACAAGAAGCACTTCCATCATATTCTGATGAACAATCTTGACCTTGGCCAGACCGGTGCCACACTGACCATCTACTGCATTACCGCAGTATTCGGTTTTACGGCATATTCCTACATTGTCGATCCGGCAACGGGAGGAACGATTCTGCTGCTTCTGGTAATCATATTTGAAATATTCATTGAATATACCGGTATGATCTCAAATACCTACAGGCCGATCCTGAGCATTCTGGATAAGATTGCCAGCAGGCACTACCATAAGTCAGATGAGTCAAAGAGTGATGAATAATCCTCTTTTTTTAGGAGTATTTAATGTCAACTTACGTAATAAGCGATGTTCATTCGCATAAGGAGAACCTGGACAGGTTTCTGCGGACCACTACGGCTGAAGATACAATATACTGTCTGGGCGATACAATAGATAAAGGGGAAGCAGGTTTTCAGGTCTTTCTGAGCATGAAGGAAGATCCGAGAATCACTTTTCTGATGGGAAACCATGAACTGATGATGTATCTGTTTCTGGAAGCGGAAAAGATGCTGAGAGCCAGACCGGGAAATCTGAGAGTGCTGGATTATTACTACAGCAAGAGAGATCACTGGCAGTATTATAATTACGGCTATGATACCTATAATGACTTCATGACTCTATCCAGGGATAAGCGAGAGGAAGTCTTTGAGTATTTCCGTGAAATGCCGGTACAGCTCAATGTCGAAGTAAATGGCAGAACCTTCTTATTGGTTCATTCCAAGCCATATGGTGATTATGACATTGATGTCTGCTTTACCGATGTGGAAGAGGACATAGACCATTATGTCTGGGACCGTGCGAAATACTGTCATGTTGAAGGCAAGATCGTAATAACCGGACACAATGTTGTTTCCAGCATCACCAGAGAAGGCAGAGTCATTGAGACTGATGGTGAATGGTATGACATTGACTGCGGACTGGCGGCCAATGATGCCTATTCCCGACTGGCTGCTTTGAAACTGGATGATCTTACCGTAGAATACTATTAAAACACATGCCGGCGATGCCGGTTTTCTTTTTTGAGATATTACAATATATCAATAAAGAATAGTATAATAAATATAAGAGAGCGAGGTATGATCATGGAAAGATATTTTGGTGAAAAGACTCCAAAGTTAGGCTTTGGCTTAATGAGACTTCCTAAGCTGGAAGACGGCAGTATTGACATTGAACAGGTTAAGGAAATGGTCGACATTTTCCTGGATAACGGACTTACTTATTTTGATACGGCATACGTTTACGATAACGGTGCAAGTGAGGAAGCTGCCAGAGAAGCGCTGGTAAAGCGTCATCCAAGAGACAGTTTTACCCTGGCAACCAAGCTTAATGCCTGGATGGGCAACCCGACAAAGGAAGAAGCTGAAAAGCAGCTGGAAATCAGTCTGGAAAGAACCCAGGCTGGTTACTTTGACTACTATCTGCTGCATGCTCTTCAGGATAACAACTATGAGAGATATGAAGAACTTGGTCTGTGGGACTTTGTCAAGCAGGCTAAGGAAAAGGGTCTGGTAAAGCACTGGGGCTTCTCATGCCATGCTTCACCGGAAAGAATGGATGACCTGCTGACCAGACATCCGGATGCTGAATTCATTCAGCTGCAGATCAACTACGCTGACTGGGAGAATCCGCAGGTACAGAGCCGTAAGTGTCTGGAAATTGCCCGCAAGCACGGCAAGAGCGTGGTTGTCATGGAACCTGTCAAGGGAGGCCAGCTTGCCAACCCGGTTGATGACATCAAGAAATTATTCAAGGAAGCCAATCCGGATGCTTCTTATGCATCCTGGGCAATCAGATTCGTAGCTTCCCAGGATGGCATCATTACCGTATTATCAGGCATGAGCAATATTGAGCAGATGAAGGATAATGTATCATACATGGGCAACTTCAAGCCTCTGAATGATGAGGAAAAGGAAGTCATTAAGAAAGCTCAGGAAATACTGGAAAGCATCAACATGATTCCTTGTACCGCCTGCCGTTACTGTACGAAAGGTTGTCCGATGGGTATTAGAATACCAGATCTGTTCTCCATCAAGAACAGACAGCTGCTGAATGGTTTACCTGATCATGATGAGAAACTGGTTGAAAGATATAACAGAGTTACCATGGAATCAGGTAAAGCCAGTGACTGTATCCAGTGCGGTCAGTGTGAAAGCGTATGTCCGCAGGGAATCAACATCATTGAGAGACTGCAGGACATTGCCCGGTCTTTTGAATAAAAACTGATAAATGAAATGAAAATCTCTGTGTGAATGAACTAGTAAGATAAAAGTAGACACGGAAAAAAGTCAAAAGACTTAATCCAAAGTCTACTTTTTCTTATGATTTAAATGAAGGAGGTAATATCATGGGAAGACCAAAAGGCGGTAAAAACAGAAAGTATCCATATGAATTCAAATTAAAAGCAGTTAAAACATATCTGAACGAGCATCGTTCTTTTAGATCTGTCGCTGCCGAATTGAACATTGCGGAAGCGCGTGTGCGTGCCTGGGTAAAACTATATAACGAAGGGCTGTTAGAAACTGGCAGGAAAAGACCGGGAAATCCCTTTTCAGCGCTTCATACTTCAAAGTCACTGAGCAAGGAAGAACGTCTTGAACTGGAGAACCTAAAGTTGAAAATAGAGAATGAACGATTAAAAAAAGGATATCTGGTCAAAGGAGGTGGTGTAAACAAGGAGTACGTTACTATCTTCGCTGCGAATACGAGATCATAAAAAAGTTAAGTAATAAATATCCGGTGAAATATCTGTGCAAAGTGATGTCAGTAAACAGATCAGGATATTATAAATGGCTGGGCAGACTACAGAATCAATGAATATGATTCCTTGGATGACTTTATTAATCGGTACATCAAGTATTACAACTATGATAGACCAATGTACAAGCTTAACTATAAAAGCCCCGCCGAGTTTGCTCTCGATCAGGGCTTCCGTTTGACTTTTTAAACCTGTCTACTTTTCGTTGACAAGTTCAGTGAAGCAGAGATTTTTTCAGGAAGAACAGTTATTTCTGACTACTCAGTATTGAAGGGAGTTACATAATGTCAGAAATAAATAACTTTAACTACAGTAATATTGATCATCTGATAAAGGATCATATCAGAGAACTCAGAGATGAATACTACAGCATGCCGGTCAGCATGGCCAGAAGTACGCTGATAAGTGAATACAATTATAAAACAAGATCAAAATTGAAGTCCTGCCGCCATTTCGGGTTGAACATATCTCCCGGTGACATATGTTTTATTGACTTCGGACGTGCCTATGTTTCAGAAATAGGTTACCAGCATTTCGGTGTGGTACTGAAGGTATTCAACGGGAAGGCCTTTGTCATACCGATGACTTCCAATCACGAAGCCTGGCTGAAAGCTTATGATGAAAAGGACAATCCTGAAGGACTGAAGCATCTTTACCGTCTGGGTTATGTGGAAGGGCTGTATAAGGAATCCGTGTTATTTCTTAATGACGGCAAGTACATCAATACGGCCAGGATAATAGACGTTAAGGGAAATCTGCCGGTAAACGGGGCAAAGTTCAGAAATATTCAGGAACGCTTCATTGAAGGGCTGACATTGTGAAAAAATGCGCAAAGTTGACATAGTTTCAGTATCTTGTATTTATCAGTAGTGCTAAAATGGATTTGGGATAAATAAGAGGTAAATAATAATGACAAATCTTAATGAAAGAATCTGCATCATCGGAGGAGGCCCTGCGGGCATTTCTGCTGCCATGTATCTTCAGAAAAAGGGATACACAAACTATGAAATCTATGAAAAGCTCAATAAGGTAGGAGGAAAGTCCTATTCACCAAAGATTAAGGTAAACGGTGAAGAGAGATCATACGAAACCGGAGCCATCATGGGAGCAATAACATATCATGCCGTTCATGAGGTTGAGGAATTCGGCGGAACCAGTCACGCTGACGGTCCAAACATGCGCCGTATGTACAGAGATTCCAGCGGTAAGGAAATCTTCCCGTTTGACATCAAGAAGAACT
Organism: Erysipelotrichaceae bacterium; assembly: GCA_015058955.1. Lineage (GTDB taxonomy): Bacteria > Bacillota_I > Bacilli_A > Erysipelotrichales > Erysipelotrichaceae > RUG521. Next base: position 110,649 of record SVBJ01000003.1, on the reverse strand, counting down.
TCTCCATCAGAAAGACACTTGGCCTTTTGAAACTGAAGAAGCAGATGAAGAAGCTTGTTGAGATCATGAATACCAAGTATAAGGGATATGACTGCTACGGTCACCGTGGAGTTGCTCAGGGCAGGTATTCAGGTCTGGATAAGAACGTTGATAATGCACTGAATATGATTGAAGGAGAAAATCCTAATCTGAAGGATCTTGCTTTGCCATTTGATCAGTTCTGCAAGCTCAACGGTGTTGAAGAAGTCATGAGAATATGGATCGGACCTTATACTTCATTTGGCTACGGTTACTTTGATGAAATCCCGGCTGCCTATGTTATGAAATATCTGGATACCACAACAGCCATTGAATTTGTCAACATGAGACTGTGGACATGGAAGGATGGTACGCAGTCCATCTATGTAAATGCCAATAAAAAACTTCTGCACCCTGCACATCTGAATACTGAGGTAGTCAAGGTTGTCCGTCCGGCTGAAGGAACCGAAGGAAAGATCAAGGTCACCATTAAGGATGCTAAGGGAGAAAGAGTAGAAGAATTCGATAAGCTGATCGTTACCACACCTCTGGATTACTTTGCCACATATGCAGATGCCAGAGAAGAAGAAAAGGAACTCTTCAGCAAGATCATTCACGAAAAGTATGTTGACTTCATCGCCAGGTTTGATGAAAATGCCGGCCCGACCATTTCCGGTTACATCTTTGATAACATGACATATGATCGTCTGGGACATGCCATGGTATATTATCACCGCTGGGAAGACCTGAAGGGCAACTGCCCGAGCGTGGTTTATGCATTACGCAACCATCTTGGCAGCAAGGATGTCAGCTACGACTATACAATTGATACCATGATGAAGGACATGGAGCTATGCGGATTCCCGGTAAAGGAAAGACTGTTTGAACAGGAAACCTACTACTGTCCGCATGTCAGCTCCAAGGATTACGCAGACGGCTGGTATGACAAGCTGGAAGCCATGCAGGGCAAACAGGGTACTTACTATGCCGGTGAGATAATCAGCTTCGGTGACATGGAAGATACCTGTGCTGCCAGCAAGGACATCGTTACCAGATTCTTCTAAACAATCAATTATTAATAATACAGGCACTGGTTAATCCAGTGCTTTTGTATATTGGGAAATAGAGTGATATCATAGAAGCGTGAACGAAAAACTGAATCTCGAAAAGCAGTACCGATATCTTGTGGGAGTATCAGGGGGAAGTGATTCCATGATGCTTCTTTCACTGTGCCTTGAGGAAGGACTGGATGTCGTTGTATGCTTTGTGAATTATAAGATCAGGGAATCAGCTGACCTGGAAGAACGGCTTGTGGAGAGATTCTGCAATAAACATGGCGTAAAGCTGTATAAGGATTATCCTGTCCAGCATGGCAGTGAAAACTTCCAGATGTGGGCCCGCAATGTCCGCTATGAGTTTTATAAGAAGGTATATGACCGGGAGCAGTGTGATTATCTGTTAACGGGGCACCAGATGGATGATCATATTGAGAATTACCTGATGTCACTGGAAAGAGGTTCCCATGGCTGGTATTACGGTATTCCTTACGAAGGATACCATCATGGCATGAGGATCTTAAGACCTCTGCTAAAGTACCGTAAGAAGCAGACCAGAGAATACTGCCTGGAGAATGGGGTTCCTTTCCATGACGATGAAAGCAACTTCACCGATCACTATACCAGAAACCGCATCAGGCATTCACTGATTGAACCGGCTGATGATCAGCAGATAGAGTGCTGGTTACAGGAAATAGATCAGTTCAACCGGCAGCAGCAGGAAATGCTGGAAAGGTTTGAAAAACAATATGGAGAAGAGATTCCGATGGAACAGTTTGTCCGGGAAAGCAGAAAAGGTGAACTGATCAGATGGCTGATCTGGCAGAAAGACAGAACCGGCAGCTATTCTTCCGACTACATTGATGACATTGTCAATACGATACTTAACAGTAAGAGAAACGGTTACATACCGGTTTATCAGGGCCTGGAAATCGTATACGAATACGGTGTCATCTATGTCAATGAACCTTTTGAAGGATACTGCTATGTTCTGGAAAAACCGGAGTATTTCAAAACACCGTATTTTGAACTGAAGGACAGTGGGAAGGTCATAGAAGGAGTATCGCTGAGTGAAGAGGATTTTCCGGTAATTGTGCGAAACGGGCAGGGCAGTGATGAGATCCAGCTGCGTTACGGCCGAAAGAAACTGTCGCGTTTCTTCATTGACCGTAAAATAAAAAGAAAAGAGCGCAGCAGATGGCCGGTAGTGGTAAACAGTAAGGGACAGGTTGTCTTTATCGCCAATATTGGGTGTGATAAATCGCATTACACTATCAAACCGAATTTATTTGTGCTAAAATTTTAATAACTTGTTTTTTCGGGGGTGCTTATGATTAAAGACGATTTAAAGAAGATTCTGATAAGCGAAGAACAGATAAGACAGCGCTGTTTCGAACTGGGACGGCAGCTTGACCATGATTATGCAGATAACCACAACGGCCTTCTGTTTGTCGGTATTTTGAAGGGTTCAGTACCATTCATGGCTGAACTGATCAAGAGAGTCACATTGGACATTGAGATCGACTTCATGGCTGTTTCCAGCTATTCAGGAACGGAAACCCTGGGCGACATAAAGATCATCAAGGACCTGGAACATTCAATTCAGGGACGTGATCTGGTGCTTGTAGAGGACATTGTCGATACCGGCATTACCATCAAGGCACTTAAGACTTTGCTTTATAACAAGGGAGCACATGACGTCAAGGTCGTCAGCTTACTGGATAAGCCTTCCAGAAGACAGGTTGATGTTAAGGCTGATTATATAGGATTTGAAGTAGAAAATGAATTTGTGGTAGGCTTTGGCCTTGACTACAATCAGAAATACAGAAATCTCCCGTATGTAGGAGTATTGAAAGAAGAATTGTACTAATTTGAGGAGTGTGAAAGTAAATTGAGAAATAACAGAACATGGGCAAATCTGGTTCCATATCTGCTGATGCTGCCTATTCTGATCTTCCTGACTACTGCAGCCATGCGCGGCAATAACATTGCCATGACCTATGGCCAGTTTGTTGAGTTACTTAACCGGAAGGATGCACAGATCGAGCAGGTACAGCTGACTCTCAGCAACACCGTCATTGATGTCAAGGGCATATACAATGACAAGAACGGTGAAAAGGGATTCCAGGTTACCTTGCCTAACACAGAAACAGTTAATAACGGACTTGTGACCACTCTTCAGAGTAAAGTCAAGGACGGAAACATCAAGATCGTTGATGCCTATAAGACCAATCCTCTGATAGAGGCTCTGGTGCAGGTCATTCCGCTGATCATCGTGACGGCGGTGGGCATATACTTCATATCCCGAATGAGCGGCAGCCAGAATAACAAAGCCTTTGAATTCTCCAAGTCCAGAGCCCGTCTGGAAGGCAACATCAAGGTCAGATTCTCTGACGTTGCCGGCTGTGACGAGGAAAAGGAAGAGGTAGCTGAACTTATCAGTTATCTGAAGGGACCGGAAAAATACGCCAAGATGGGCGCCAGAATACCTAAGGGCATTCTGATGGTCGGTCCTCCGGGAACAGGTAAGACCTTACTGGCCAAGGCTGTTGCCGGTGAAGCGGACGTTCCGTTCTATTCCATCAGCGGTGCTGACTTCGTGGAAATGTTTGTCGGTGTCGGCGCCAGCCGTGTCAGAGACATGTTCAAGAAAGCTAAGAGCACAGCGCCTTGCATAGTATTCATCGATGAAATTGATGCCGTAGGCAGACAGCGTGGTGCCGGTTTAGGCGGCGGTAACGACGAACGTGAACAGACACTGAACATGCTGCTGGTCGAGATGGACGGCATTGAAGACAACAAGGGTATCGTGGTAATTGCCGCTACCAACCGTCCGGACGTACTGGACCCGGCATTATTAAGACCTGGCCGTTTCGACCGTCAGATCACGGTAAATCTGCCTGACAAAAACGGCAGAAAAGCCATTCTGGAAGTACATGCCAGAAACAAGCGTTTTGAAGATGATGTTGATCTGGAAGCCCTGGCTGCCAGAACACCTGGATTCTCCGGTGCTGATCTGGAGAACGTTCTCAATGAAGCAGCCATTCTGGCTGTCAGAGAAAACAGGGACAGGATCACCATGAGCAACCTCGATGAAGCCATCGACAGAACCATGGGCGGTCCGGCTAAGAAGAGCAGAAAGTATTCCGACAGGGAAAAGACTCTGGTGGCCACTCACGAAGCAGGCCACGCTGTAATCGGTCTGTTCCTGGAAGGTGCCAATATCGTTCAGAAGGTCACCATCATACCGAGAGGTGTGGCTGGCGGCTATAACTTAATGACACCAAAGGAAGACAGCATGTTTTTGTCAACCAAGAAGGAACTGCTGGCTCAGATCACCGGGTTACTGGGTGGTCGTGTAGCTGAGGAACTGGTACTGGGAGAAGTCAGTACCGGTGCTTCCAATGACCTGGAAAAGGTCACCAAGATCGCCAAGAGCATGGTCAATCAGTATGGCATGAGTGAAGCCATAGGTCCGGTTCAGTATGATTCTCAGGGTGAAAATGTCTTCCTGGGAAGAGACTATACTTCCAACAAGTCATATTCCGATACGGTTGCCTATGAGATAGATCAGGAAATCAGAAAAATCGTCAATGGCTGTTATGATCAGGCCAAGCGGATCATTTCCGAACACCGCAAGGATCTGGATAACATTGTCCGGGCTCTGATTGATCAGGAAACCCTGACCAAGGAAGATCTCGACAATATCGTCAAGTACGGTAAGGTAAAGCCTGAAACAGTAGAAGAAACTGTTCGGTAAGAGTATAATGAAAACAGCACGAAAGTGCTGTTTCATTTCAGGAGAGAATAATGAATTATAAAACAGTGAAAGCAGTCAGACAGATATTCATTGCTCTGATATTCATCATGATAAACATCAACATTGAACTGAAGATAGGAATCGTCAATTTCGTTCCTTCTTTCATCGGGTATTATCTGGTCTCATTAGCAGCTTTGGATCTGTTTGATGACGGTAAGGGTCAGTTCGTCAGGATCCTCAGTCTGGTCTGCTGCGGCATCTCATTGGTGGATTTCATTCTGGCATTAATGAGGGCTGAGGTAGGATATTGGGGACTGGCTCTGGGCATAGCTGATCTGGTCTGTAATCTTGTCTTAATGTACATGCTGTTTCACCATCTCTCAGTGCTGGCAGAAGACAATGATCTGCCGGATACCGCCATTACCATCAGATCGATAATGGCTGCCTACATCATTACCTATATCGGCAACTATCTGACCATGATTATGTTCGGCAACGGATTCATCATGGCATTGCTGGGAATACTGATGTATGCGATCATATTATATGCCCTGTTAACGGTATTCAAGCTGGCAGGCAAACTGGAGGAGAAAATCAAATGAAGGATATATTATCAAGAGGAACGGTTCTCAACGAGGAAGTCAGAGTGTTCTGCTGCCGTACAACGGAACTGGTCAGGGAAGCATCCCAAAGGCATCATCTCAGCAGATCGGCTGAGACTGCTCTGGGACGTGTTCTCACTGTCGGTTCAGTCATGGGAACCATGTTAAAGACCGATAAGGAAAAACTGGAACTGACAATTGACGGCAAGGGGCCTTTAGGTCAGATCGTTGTTGACGGATATTTCGGCGGAGCGGTAAGAGGCTTTGTGGAAAACGGCAGTTATGATGATCCTAAGGCAACCATAGGTCAGCTGATTGGAACCAACGGCTCATTAAGAGTAGTCAAGGACATGGGTCTGAAGCAACCGTTTGTGTCCAGTGTTGATCTGCAGAGCGGTGAGATCGGTGATGACTTTGCCTATTATTTCCTGATTTCCGAACAGACCCCAAGTGCTGTCTGTGTCGGTGTGGGATATGATGAGGAAGGTAAGATGGCTTCAGCAGGAGGACTGGTCCTGCAGTTGATGCCTGGTGCTTCTGAAGAAAGCATCAGAATCATTGAGGACATCATCGGAAACATTAAGCCTGTATCACAGTTAATGGCGGAATATGAGGATCCTAAGGAACTGATTGATGCCCTGTTTGATGACTATCAGGAACTGGGCAGGGAAACACCGGTATTCAGATGTGAATGCTCCAAGGGCAAGTTTGCCCGCATCATCCGGAAGCTGCCGGTTGAAGACCTGCAGACCATGGTTGATGAAGATGGCGGCTGTGAAGTTGTCTGCAAGATGTGCGGCAATAAGTATCAGTTTTCCAAGGAGACCCTGGAAGGATACATTACTGCTCAGAGAGTAAAGAAAATGAGTTAAGGACACACGGTGTCCTTTTTTCATGAAAAAATCCTCTTCTTGAGGATTTCATGTAAGATCTTTTATGAGCTGTAATAATTCCCGGTAACTGTAGACAGTGTAATCAGGAGTGATGCCGGTATTGTTGGGATGATGGCGATGGTTGAACCAGATGCTCTTCCAGCCGGCATTATGGGCACCCAGGATGTCAGTGTCAACGTTATCTCCGACAAAGTAAGTTTTATTGAGATCAAGATTGAAACGCTCCCTGGCGATGTCAAATATTTCCCTTTCCGGTTTACGGAAGCCTGTTTCTGATGAGATGACAATGGCTGAGGTATCCATCCATTTATCAAGGCCTAATGAAGAAATCTTTTTTCTCTGGTGTTCACTTGGCCCGTTGGTAACTATCTGGACAAACTGATCTGTATCACGGCAGTAGTCCAGTATTTCCGCCATTTCTGCTCCGAGAATGAGCTTATGCTGGATCTCGGCATAGGTATTCTGAAACAGCAGAGCCTGCTGACGGGTGATGGAATAACCCTGATCCCGGAAGGCAGCCGTGATGCGGTAGCAGTACATGTCTTCCATTGATATTTCGTTTCTTTCACTCCGGGCAAAGGTCTCCTCACTGTGAACGCGGTGACCTATGAAAAGCTGGTTGACATCAACCGGATAATCCCGGGCAAAGATCAGGTCAAAGGCACGGACAAAAGGCTGAGAGAGATCATAAACGGTATCATCAAGATCAAACAGATAATTCATAAGACAGACCTTCCTTAATACATTAGAAGTATACCATGAACGGCGGCTGCCGTGTTTATATTGTGTGTAGTGTTATTAATCTATTCTTAAAGTATTTATATGAATAGAATGTTATAATGTTCAGTGACCGAAGCAAGTTTTTTTCTGTCATTCTGTATAGGAGGCTTTGATGAGCAGATTTGAAATAGGAGATGTTGTCCTGAGTAATCACGTCATCGTGGGACCGATGGCCGGCATCAGCAATCTGGGATTCCGTACGATGATCAAACAGTTTGATCCGGGTTTGATCGTGTCGGAAATGATATCAGACAAAGCCATTGTCTACAAGAACAAGAAGACCATCAGAATGACTGTCATAGATGAAATTGAGCATCCGATGGCTTTGCAACTGTTTGGCCATGACATTGATTCCATGGTGGAAGCTGCAAGGTTTTTTGATGAACAGACCGACTGTGACATCATTGATGTCAATATGGGCTGTCCGGTTCCCAAGATCGTCAATAACAATTCCGGCAGCGCGTTAATGCGCTCATCTGAATATGCTGTCGAACTGCTGACGGAGATCGTCAGAAATGTCAGAAAGCCGGTGACTGTCAAGGTCAGAGCCGGCTGGGATGCGCAACATATCAATGTTGTTGACTTTGTCAGAAAGATTCAGAAAAGCAGCATAAGTGCCGTCTGTGTCCATCCACGTACCAGAACCCAGTATTACTCCGGAAAAAGTGACTGGGATCTGATCAGACAGGTCAAGGAAATTGCGGAGATTCCGGTCATCGGAAACGGCGACATCAAAAGCGTTGATGACATGATCAGGATGAAGCAGCAGACCAACTGCGACCGGTTCATGATTTCTCGAGGATGTCTGGGAAATCCATGGCTGATCCAGCAGCTGGTTCACTATGAACAGACAGGGGAAATTCTGCAGGATCCGACTGCGGAAGAAAGAATTGACCAGTGTCTGCTTCATGCCCGCAAACTGATCGATCTCAAGGGAGAGATCAACGGAATCAAGGAAATGCGCGGACATGCCTGCTGGTACATCAACGGTCTTCCTAACAACAATAAGGTTAAGGACAGAATAAATGTAATGAATACATATCGGGATCTGAAGGGTATCATGGATCAGTACCTGGAAGCGATAAGAACTGATGACTATTCACGGTTCTTAGGGGAGAGCTAACATTATGAGAAAACTATTAACAGCTTTATTAAGCATTTTACTGATACTGCCGGTGTTCAGAGTCAGTGCACTTGAAAAAAGCATAGAGGAACTAAGTGAGGAAACCAGTGTTTCCAATGCTGAAGCCAGTATCATCATTCCTTATGGTGAAGGTACAGCCAGGGTTTACTACGGTGAAAATGGCATTAACCTGTTCACTCCTGAGGGACGTGTGGTACTGGAAACAAACTATGCAGTACAGAAACTGATCTCAGTTGGAGACATTGATAAGGATGGGTATGTGGATTTCCTGACTTATCAACTCGTCCCGGATGAAGTAGCTCAGCTGATGTGTATCAGCGGTCTGGACGGGCATGTAATTTCCAGCATGAGAGAAACCAGAGATGATTACAATAATGCTCTGGGTATCAATGTTGTCGTTAACTGCTTCATTCAGCAGATGCTGAGCGCTGAAGACGGTACGGCCTATGTCATCTGTGACTACAGCATCATCAGATACAATCTGGCTGACGGCACGGAACTGGGCCGATTAACGGAAACCAACAACATCTGGAAAATGATCTTTGCCGATGACATCAACGGCGACGGTTTCTGCGACCTGGCTTACAGCGGACAGAGCAACTTTGCCGGTATTGTCGACGGCAATACCATGGAAAGCCTGAAGAGATATAATCCTTCTGAAGAATATACCTTCAGTCTGGCATGGGATGAATCAAAGAGCGTCAAGGCCATCTTCAACATGTGGGATCTCAGATATGAAAACGGGATTCTGTACATACTGTGTGAAGACGGCAGGCTCTACATGATCGATCCGTTTAATTCCTTTGTTGATGAAAACGGCAATGAAACAGCCAGCATCACAAGCGTTGATCTGGAAGTGCTTGACCGGGATGCCTTTAAAAATCTGCTGAGTAACAGAATCAGCTATTACAGTGAAACCAACATTCAGTACAATCCGGCAGGAATTCTGGACTGGCCTTACATGGGATATCGCTTCGCTGACGGCAATGATCAGTATCTGCTGATAAATGCCTTCATGGGTTCACTGGAAGGTGAAACGCAATGGGTAGACAGCCAGTATCCTGCCAAGATCGTTCTTTACAATAAGGAAACCGGTGAAGTCGAAGCCCGTTTTGTAACGGAAAACCCAATGTACAAATATCAGAAGACCTGTTTTGGCGTATATCAGGACCAGCCGGTAATTGCCGCCATTAATCATATTGATGAAGGAAGCGCAACCCTGGGCTTATATGACCTGGAAGGAAAGCTCCTTACACAGAAAGTGATGAGTTCATCATACTTCGGTTATGACAGGAAGATGGAACTGAACTGGGATGGCGAAAAATACGCACTGGAAGTCTTTGAATTTGGATGTCTGAACATTTCCGGTAATCTGAAGAAAGTGACTTCAGGCTATTCTTCCTCTCAGACGGAAGTCCTGGAAATCAGAGAAGACGGCATTCTCAAGCTGATCAGCGTCGGCGGTGTCAAGAATAAGATCGTCAGATGTGAAACCGACGGCAAGACACCGGTATGGGAATATGTTCTGAACAAGAACATCAACCACAAGGGCTTCGAATACATCGGATATGACGCTGATTTCAACAATGACAAGATCAATGATGTCTTCCTGATTGTCAACAGCTACGACAGTAAGGACAGTAAGGTCTACAGCCAGTTCATCATCCTTAACGGAGCTTCCGGTAAGGTGCTGGTTGACAAGAACGTCATTACCGCTACCTACTATGATGAAAACTGGAATAAGATAACTCAGTATCTGACCGGATCATCTCTGAGTGTTTTAAAAGACATTGACTGGGATGGTGTCAAGGAACTGGTAGTGGACGGAAATGTCGTATCCAGCCGGCGTAATGAAGTAGTCGGCAACAATCAGGGATACATTGAAACCGATGGCGTTCCGCTGGAAGTCGGTGATGCCAACGGAGACGGCTTCAGTGATTACGTAGTCATAACCAAGGCGGAAACCAGACTTTATCTCTCCAAGTACTCCTACAGTTACGGTGTACTGGAAGTATCATATACCAAGACCGGATCGGTATTCCCGAACCCGGCCAAGGCTGATGCCATGTACTCATCGATCATTTTCGGCGATGTCAATAATGATGGCGTTAAGGAAATAGGCATGGTTGACTATAACTCTGAGGGACGTCAGATCTTCAAGGTAGTCAACGGCAAGACTCTGTATACCATGTTCAGGCTGTGTCCTGAGGGTTTGAAGGGCAATGGTGAAGCCTTTAAGATATTGGATGCTGATTTCAATAACGATGGCTACAATGAACTGGTTGGCGTTGAGATGTGGCAGCAGGGAATCTATGACGGCAAGACCGGGGAACTGGTCTTCAGGCCGAACATGAATGAAGATCCATATAAGGATGAATACTATGCAGACTATCTGATACCGTTCACCATCCTGGAATACATGGATTATGAAATCGCTCCGATAGGCGACATCAACGGTGATAACTGCCAGGATTTTGCCTATATTGACCGTTATGACAATGATAACTTCCAGTGGGTCTGCTCCATCAGATCCGTCAGTGGATCCGACTGGCAGAAAACGGGAGAAGTCATCATCAGCATCAATGACTATGAAGAAGGCTACGGCAAACTGATCGGGGTAACCGGTAAGGATGGTCTGGTAGCTCTGTCAAATGAGAATAAGAAAACAACCAGGATCTTCGATCTGACAAAGAACCGGGAGATCATGGGTTACAGCATTAACGTAACCGGCATGTCAGTAGGCAAGGATGACCGGTTGCTTGGCCTGAAGGACAAGAAACTGTATGCTCTGGATACCAAGCCAAGCTTCACCCTGAACCGGGAGATTCCATCCTTCAGTGAAAACAATACGATTCACTTAGGATGGGATAATGTTCAGGACTACAGCGTCATGACTGTTTATGACAACGGCAATGTTGTGTATAAAGGTTCAGATAATGAATGTGACATAAAACTGCTGGAAGGCAATCATAACATCAGGATGTCCATGAATGACGGACAGGGTAAGATCTACAGTGAAACCTGTGATATTGAAATTGCCCAGCAGCCAAAGAGTTATGTTGTGGCAGCTGTCATAGCAGCCATTTCACTGATATTAAGCATTCTTCTGGGCATCTTCCAGAAGATCAGGATCAACAGGAAGTTCAGAAAGGGGGCAGGGAAATAATGACGGAATATTGCGTTGAGTTAAATAACATAACCAAGAAGTTCGGTAATTTCACTGCCGTAGACAATGTCTCCCTGAAACTGGAACCGGGCAGGATCTATGGCTTTGTCGGACCGAATGGAGCCGGAAAGAGTACGACCATGGCAATGATCATGGGCTCGCTGTTTCCAACCAGTGGGTCAGGCAAGGTCTATGGCCATCCTCTGGCTTCCACGGAAGCGCTGAAGGAACTGGGATATTCACCGGAATTTACCAGTTTCTATCGGGACATGAGCTGTGCGGAGTATCTGCACTACATGGGTACCCTGTCAGGAATGAGTGATAAGGAAGCAACGGAAAGAACCAAAGAACTGCTGGATAAGTTTGATCTGAATGATCATGCCGGCAGAAAGGTTGCCAAGTTCTCCACCGGCATGAAGAAAAAAGTTTCACTGGCCCAGGCCATGATCAATCATCCCAAGATCCTGTTACTGGATGAACCGACTGCCAACCTGGACCCGACGAGCCGCCAGGAGATCCTGGAAACAGTCAGGGAAATGGTGGAGAAGGACAAGCTGACAGTCTTCATAAGTTCACACGTACTGACAGAACTGGAGACAGTCATCAGTCACGTAATAATGATTTCCCACGGAAAGATCATTCTTGATGCTCCGATCCACGAGGCTCAGGAAATGTTCAAGAAGGGAATCCTTATTGTTGATACCAGCGATAATGAGGCAGTATACCGGGCTTTGAAGGACCGCTACCAGTGTTCGGTGGTGGATGAAGGTTTAAGACTGATGAGTGATGACATGAATCAGCTGAAACAGGATGTCGTGGCTGAAGTATACTGGCGTAACCTGACACTGAATCTGATGCAGGAAGAAGTCATGTCTCTGGATTCACTGTATAAGCATATAATGGAGGGTAATGGTCATGAAAGTGATAATAAAGAGAACGCTTGAGGAAACTCTCAGAATCTCTGCCATAATACTGGTGATCGTTGCCGGAATTGCCGGTGGTTATATTGTCGGTAAGAATCTGACATTTGTGGAGGTTCCAACTTATGCGGAATTCGCCAACAAGAGTCTGATAATGCAGCATCTGGTTATATTCTTCCTGATGAACGGAGCCATTCTGATGGGAATCGTCTCATCAGTATGTTCCGGATTAATTGCCGGTGAAGTTCATGAAGGAACCATCAGGATCCTGGTATCCAAGCCTAACAGCCGCGGGGCGATCTTACGGGGTAAGATTATCGGCATGTTATTGGGATGCTTCATTCTGATGATGCTGGGATTGAGCGTGTTCTATCTGGCTGAGACCCTGTTTGGCAGTTTTGACGGCAGTGTCATGAAAGATCTGCTGTCATACTATCCGGCTTACATTCTATACGGCCTGATCGTAATTCTGTTCTTCAGTTCACTGGCAACGCTGTTAAGCTGTCTGGTCAGGAAGAAAGTCATTGCCTTGCTGCCGATGATGTTCCTCGTCATAGCTGTGCTGGCCATTCCGGTAATCGTAAGGATCGTTCTGGGAATGACCGGAAGGGAAGAATATCCATCAGATCTGTTCTATCTTGCGGATCTCAACTATCAGTTCGGATCGCTGTTTCACTGGTGCTGTAATCTGTGCGGAGGCATAAACGGAACTTCCGGACAGTTATCGATACCGGCTGCATTATTGAACATCTTCAAATCATTCAAACTGGATCCGGATATTACCCACAAGATGAACACTACCATGATCATGACCAATAATTTCATTCCAAAAACGGTGTTATTGGGAGTATATGGAGCTCTGACGGTAATCAATTATCTGATCAGCTTTGTGCTGATGAGCAGAAAAGACGTATGAAAAAAGGAAAAAGGCAGAAATGCCTTTTTGTCTTGGGAAAAAGCCAATCGTTTGCTTTAGCGGGTGTTTTGAATTAATATGTAAGAAATATCAGGAGGACCAATTATGAATTTAGAAAAGATGCAGCATAAATATGCCTATACCTTAGCGAGAGTTGGACTGAATGTTCAGCCTGGTCAGACCGTTCTGGTAGAAGCCGCCATTGAAGGAGCTTACTTTACTCCGATCTTTGCGGAAGAGTGCTATAAGCTTGGTGCCGGCAATGTTGTCGTACATTATCTGGATGAACCGAATCTGAAGGTAGCCGCTAAATACAGAAAAGCGGAAGATGTCAGAAAGGTTGAACCGTGGGAAGAGCTACAGTGTACCCAGTATCTGGAAGAAGGAGCCTGCTACATCCGTCTGGAAGGTGTCAATCCTGCCCTGATGGCTGATGTTCCGGAAGATCAGGCTAATGCCATCTTTGCGCATACCGATGCTGTCAGAAACATCATGAGAAGGGCCTCCAGAGAGAAGCACTGTCAGTGGTGCATTGCTATGATCCCTACTAAGGAATGGGCTGATTTCATTCTGAAGGATGTTAAGGAAGAAGACAGATATGATGAGCTGTGGAAGCTGATCCTGAAACTGTGCTACATTGACGAAGACAACGATGTCGTCAAAACCTGGGAAGAAAAGAACGCCAGGAAGAGAGAAAAGGGAGATATCATTGACTCCTACGGTTTCACGAAGTTCCATTACACCGCTTCCAACGGTACTGATCTGGTCGTTGAACTGACACCTGATTCACACTTCGGCTTCGGTAAGAGACAACTGCCGCCTGGATACATCAGACATAACGCTAATATTCCTACGGAAGAGATCTGTACGACTCCAGAGAAGTTTGGCACCAACGGTGTGGTATTTGCGTCCAGACCGCTGGTATTGGGAGGCAAGAGCGTTGAAAACTTCGGCTTCAGATTTGAAAACGGCAAGGTCGTGGAAGTAATTGCCAATGAAGGCAAGGAAATGCTGGAAGCTCTGGTAACGATGGATGAAAATGCCGGTTACCTGGGTGAAGCTGCTCTGGTAGAGTATCATTCTCCTATTTCCATGAGCGGAATCGTATACTATACAACCCTGATCGATGAAAATGCCTCATGCCATCTGGCCTTAGGCAGAGGCCTGAATCCGGGCAAGTGCTCAGATCCTAAGTACACCTTCAATGATTCAGTAATTCACATCGACTTCATGATCGGTACGGAAGACATGCACATTGTCGGAACGACTAAGGATGGCAGGGAAGTTGTCATTTTCGATAAAGGCGACTTTGCAATTTAATTAACTGATGGAAGGTCCTGAAATATGGGCCTTTTTCTTTGAATAATCAGGAAATAACACAGGGAAAGGGTTCTTTTCGGGAAAAAGGTGTTATTCTATTAGTAGATGGAACAATGATCAGATATCATGTTTAAAGGATTTTAGAAAGGTTTCAGATGGGTAACAGGGGTATGAAAAGACTGGTTACTGACACATCATGGTGCAAGGGCTGCGGTATATGTGTGGCTTTCTGTCCCAGAAAGGTACTTAAGCTTGTTGATGACAAGGTATCAGTTGAGGACGAGGAAAACTGCATCAGATGCGGTCAGTGTGAATTAAGATGTCCGGATTATGCAATCTGGCTACAGGAGGACGGCAATGAGTAAGAGAGTACTAATGCAGGGCAATGAAGCCTGTGTCAAGGGCGCATTGAAAGCCGGCATGAGATTTTTTGCCGGATATCCTATCACTCCAAGTACGGAAATAGCCGAGGGCTGTGCTGTACTGTTGCCGAAGATGGGCGGCAAGTTCATTCAGATGGAAGATGAGATCGCTTCAATGGCGGCGGTAATCGGTGCATCAGTTACCGGTACCAAGGCCATGACAGCCACTTCCGGTCCGGGATTCTCGCTTAAGCAGGAAAACATCGGTTATGCCAGCGTGGCAGAAATACCGTGTGTAATAGTGAATGTTCAGAGGTCAGGCCCTTCAACCGGTCTGCCGACATCTTCATCACAGGGTGATGTCATGCAGAGCAGATGGGGTACCCATGGTGACCATCCTATAATCGTTCTTTCACCTTCTTCAGTTTCTGAGACCTATTATCTGGCCATCAGAGCTTTTAACCTGTCTGAAAAATACATGACTCCGGTCATCTTCCTGATGGATGAAATGATTGGACATTTAAGGGAAACGGTTGAAATAGATGACGAGGTTGAGATCATTGACAGAAAACAGCCTGATGCCCCAGAAGACAAATATGAAGCCTATAAGGCAGAAGATAATCTTGTTCCTGTTCTGCCGGTATTCGGGTCAGGTCATTACTATAACATTACCGGGCTTACCCATGATACCTGGGGATTCCCGACCAATAACCGTAAGACTGCCGATCAGCTCAATAACCGCCTGATGGATAAAATCGAGAAGAATCGCAGGGACATTGAAGCCTGGGACGAATATCTCACTGATGATGCCGAGATCCTCATCGTGGCTTATGGCGGCAGTGCCAGGGTTGGCGAGGCAGCCGTTGACATGTTAAGAGAAAAGGGCATTAAGGCTGGCATGTACCGTCCGGTAACCATCTGGCCGATGGCAGAAACAAGACTTAAGGAACTGGCGACACAGTGCGGTAAGATCCTGGTGATTGAGCATAACCATGGCCAGTATGTCCACGAAGTGGAAAGAGTAGCGGGGGATAAGGCCAGAATAGAATTCATTGGCCGAATCAACGGATCATACATTCTTCCTGAAGAAGTAGCGGAAAAAGCGGAGGAGATGTAACATGCCTGGCAGATTAATTGAAAGAGAAATGAGAACGGAAAATCTTCCGCATATCTGGTGCCCGGGATGCAGCCATGGCAGTGTCATGAGAGCACTGTGCCAGGCCATCGAAAACGCCGGACTGGATAGAAAGAATACGATAATTGTTTCAGGTATCGGCTGCTCCAGCCGAGCAGTAGGCTATCTGAATTTTGATACCATCCATACGACTCATGGCAGAGCTCTGGCATTTGCGACCGGCATCAAGCTGGCCAGACCGGATCTGCATGTCATCGTACTGACCGGGGATGGTGACATTTCCGCCATTGGCGGCAATCACCTGATCCATGCCTGCCGTAGAAACATCGGCATAACCTGCATTGTTCTGAACAATAACATTTACGGCATGACCGGCGGTCAGTACTCACCGACGACACCGTCAGGTGATTATGCCACTACCGCTCCATATGGCAATATCGACAGAGATTTTGACATTCCTCTGTTAGCCAAGTCAGCCGGAGCAACCTTTACTGCCAGAGTTACGGCATATGGCATACCGGAAGCCATCAGAGTCATGGAAAAAGCCATTAACCACAAGGGTTTCTCACTGATCGATGTGGCATCAATATGCCCGAGTTACTATGGCCGTAAGAACAAGAAGGGCGATGCGGTCAGAATGCTGCAGTGGCAGAAGGAAAACAGTGTTCCTGTCAGGGCAGCGGAAAAGATGAGCCCGGAAGAACTGAAGGGAAAGATAATCACCGGCATCTTCAATGATGAACAGTATCCGGAATATACAGATGAATATGAAAAGATCATTGAGAAAGCAGGTGGCAGATAAATGAAGAGAACGGAAATACGCCTGGCCGGAACCGGCGGGCAGGGTGTCATTCTGGCTTCTGTCATTCTGGCAGAGGCGGCAGTAAATGCCGGGAAATATGCCTGTCAGACCCAGAGTTACGGTCCGGAAGCCAGAGGGGGAGCCTGCAAGGCTGAAGCAGTCATCTCTGAGGGAAAGATCTCCTATCCTGAAGTAAGTGAACCGGATTTTGTGCTGGCGCTGACGCAGAAGGCAGCTGACAAGTATGTCAGAAACCTGAAGGAAAACGCTGTGGTTGTACTTGACTCAAGAGTACAGGTTCCGCAGAATGCAGAGAAATATAAACTTTATCATCTTCCGATCCTCGATACTGCTGAATATGAGATTGGCAGATCAGTGACGGCCAACATTGTCGCTGTGGGAGTTGTTAACAGGATCTTAGGCATCTGTTCCTTTGAACAGCTGACGGAAACAGTCAGAAACAGGATTCCTAAGGGAACGGAAGAGATCAATCTGAAGGCACTTAATGCCGGAAACATGATGGATCTGGGAGGTTAAGATGAACATACACGAATATCAGGCCAAACAGCTGTTTAAGCAGTATGGCATACCGGTATCTGTTGGCGGCATGGCTGAGACTGTCGAACAAGCAGCTGAGATCGCTTCCGGAATCAATCCGCCATACATACTGAAGGCTCAGGTTCACTCCGGCGGCCGTGGCAAGGCTGGCGGAATAAGGAAGGCCGATACTCTGGAAGAAGTCAGGACTTATTCCGGTGAACTGTTCGGCAAGGTTCTGGTGACCAGACAGACGGGACCTAAAGGCAAGACTGTTCATAAATTACTGATAACGGAAGCGGCTGACATTAAGGAAGAGTATTATGTGGCGGTTTCCGTTGACCGCCGGGCAGGTCAGATCGTTCTTTTAGGATGCCGGGATGGCGGTGTAGAGATCGAAGAGATTGCCCGGAGTGCTCCAGAAAGGATAATAAAGACAGCTTTTTCACTGACCACTGGACTTAAGGATTATCATGTCAGATACTTCCTGGATAAGATGGGTTTACCTTATTCCGGAGAGCTGGCCGGTATTATCAATGGCATGGTCAGACTGTTTGTTGAGAAGGACTGTTCACTGGTAGAAATCAATCCGCTGGCTTTACTGACTGATGGAAGCTATCAGGCCGTAGATGCCAAGATAAACTTTGATGATAATGCCCTGTACCGTCATCCGGAAATCGAGGAGATGAGAGATCTTAATGAAGAAGATCCATATGAGATACAGGCCAAGCAGCGGGGATTGAGCTACATATCAATTGGCGGTAACATCGGCTGCATGGTAAATGGGGCCGGACTGGCCATGGCTACCATGGACATGATCCGTTCATTGGGTGCCAGACCGGCAAACTTCCTGGATGTCGGCGGTACGGCTACCGTTGAGCGAGTTACCAAGGCCTTTGAGATAATAATGTCTGATCCGGAAGTAAGGATCATACTGGTCAACATCTTCGGCGGCATCGTCAAGTGTGATGTCATTGCCCAGGGGATCATTGAGGCAGTTAAGGTCACGGAACTGAAAGTACCGGTAGTTGTCAGATTTGAAGGGACAAACATGGAAATGGCCAGAGAAATAATTACTGCTTCAGGACTGAAGATCGTTTCCGCAAATTCACTGGGAGAAGCAGCCCGCTATTGTGCGGATTATGTTGGAAAGGAGGTCCGGACATGAACATTCTGATTAATTCTGATACCAGAGTCATCGTTCAGGGCATCACCGGATCCCAGGGCAGACTGCATACGGAAAAGATGCTGGAATACGGAACCAAAGTGGTTGGCGGTGTCACCCCGGGAAAGGGCGGACAGAGCATGCTGGATGTTCCGGTATTCAATACTGTCAGGGAAGCCAGAGAAAAAACTGATGCCAATGCCTCAGTGATATTCGTGCCTCCGAAGTTTGCGGCTGATTCAATCATCGAAGCAGCTGAAGCCGGCATTAAGCTGGTTGTCTGCATAACTGAGGGAATTCCGGTACTGGACATGTTAAGGGTCAGGGATTTTCTGAAGGGAACCGATACGGTTCTGATCGGACCTAACTGTCCGGGATTAACCAGCGTTGAACAGTGCAAGATCGGCATCATGCCGGGATACATTCATAAGAAAGGGCACATTGGTGTTGTCTCCAAATCAGGTACCCTCACTTATGAATCAGCAGCCCAGCTGACAGCCCTGGGCATTGGACAGAGTACCTGCCTGGGCATAGGAGGGGATCCGGTAAAGTGCTTTGCCTTTGAAGATGCCCTGAAACGGTTTGAAGCTGATGAAGATACCTATGGGGTTCTGCTGGTCGGTGAGATCGGCGGTGATGAAGAGGAAAAAGCTGCTGAGATGATAAAAACCGGCCGCTTCAGCAAGCCGGTTGCGGCTTTTGTTTCCGGTTCATCCGCCCCAGCCGGTAAAAGAATGGGACATGCCGGTGCCATCATTTCCGGTAATACCGGAACCGCAGAAGGGAAGAAACAGGCTTTAAGAGATGCGGGAGTTGTGGTTGCCGAAACTCCGGATAAGATCGGTGAAGCTATGAAGCAGGCCCTGGAAATAAGAGGGATCCTGCAGGATTGCCTGTAAGATAACAAAAGAAAAAAATCACCAGTTTGAGCTGGTGATTTCTTATGGCTAAATGGACATTGCGGCTTTCCAGGCACCCCAGATCGCTGAACGCAGATTTCCCACCTTGGAGGCATCGCCAACAAGGTAGACATTCTTTTCAGCTTTGGCTAATGGGGCTGGATTGTAACCGACGGACAGGATGACGCTGTCACAAGGTATTTCAGTTTCCTTGCCTTCTTTATCGGTAATGACCACGCAGTCATTTCTGACTTCCTTTGTTCTGGCTTCCAGATATACCGGAACCTTGTAGGCCTTGAAGTAGTCTCTTAAGTATGAAGAGTTGGCCAGACACAGGTTAGGGGTAGTGATCAGGTCATTCTGCATTTCCACGATGACCGGATGTCTGCCTTTTCTCTGCAGATCATAGGCGATCTCGCAGCCGGTCAGTCCTCCGCCGATGATGACTACGTTATCGCCAACTTCACCGTTGCCTAAAAGGTAATCGGTTGCCTCTATGGTTTTATCTGCTCCCGGAATGGCCAGCTTCTTGGCTCTGGCACCGGTTGCGACGATGTAGGCATCAGCGATGATGTCTTTTACATCCTTGATCTCGGTGTTGTAGACAACGCTGATGTTTTCCTTCTTCAGCTGGGTCTTATACCAGTCCAGCAGCATCTTGTCGTGTTTCTTGAAATCAGGGGCTGCAGCAGCATTGAAGACACCGCCAAGCTTATCTGATTTTTCATAGATGATCGGAGTGTGACCACGCTTCTTTAATACCAGGGCAGCTTCCATTCCTCCGATACCTCCGCCGATGATGGCGACGTTTTTCTTTACGGCTGCTTCCGTGATATGGAATCTCTTTGACTGCATAACTTCCGGGTTCAGGGCACAGCGGCACATGTTGGTGGCATCGTCCATGCTCTGGGAGTTATTGGTACCGTTGGATTTTGACATGGTAAGGCAGGCACTCTGACAGGCAATGCATGGCTTTATGTCTTCTTCTCGATCTTCAATTACCTTGGTGAACCAGGTTGGGTCAGTCAGAAACTGACGGCCGATGCCTATCGCATCAATTTCATTGTTTCTGATGGCTTCACTGCCGGCTTCCAGGGTCATTCTGCCGGCGCAGATCACCGGAATGTCGACAAACTTCTTTATGTGGCTGACATCTTCGAGGTTGCAGTTTTCCGGCATGTATACCGGCGGATGAGCCCAATACCAGGCATCATAGGTTCCGTTATCGCAGCTTAGCATGTCATAACCGGCATCCTGCAGATATCTGGCGGCCTTTTCGGATTCTTCCATGGTACGGCCGACTTCCACGAATTCTTCACCCGGTAGGGCGCCTTCTCTGAAACCCTTGGTCTTGGAAGTGACGCTGTAGCGTACTGATACCGGGAAGTCATCTCCGCATTTCTTCTTTATTTCCTTAACGATTTCCACCGGGAAACGGTATCTGTTTTCAAATGAACCGCCGTATTCATCCGTACGGCTGTTGACATATGGCAGGGTAAACTGGTCAATCAGGTAGCCTTCATGGACAGCGTGCACCTCCACACCGTCTACACCGGCTTCTTTGCACAGTCTGGCTGTTTCACCGAAGGCATAGATTATTTCCTGAATCTGTTCCTTGGTGATCTCCTTGGAAATGATGCCGTCAGCCCATCTGTTAGGTGTGGCACTTGGAGCCAGTGAATTGTATTCCGGGTCCAGTATAGGTTTGGCAATGGTTCCCAGGGCCTTGTTTTTAAGCAGATCTACCATCAGGTCATTCAGGGCAAAAGAGCGTCCGCAACCGGCTGACATCTGAATGAACATTTTGGCTCCGGTCTTATGGATCTCTTCCATGAATTTCTTCAGCTGTTTGAACTTGGCTTTGCGCTGATAAAGCCAGGCATTGCCGATGATGTCTCTGACGGTGGCAACACCCGGGAAAATCAGCCCGCAGTTATTTTCTGCTACGGTCTTTAACAGCTTGGCAGCCTCCTTGTCAAAATGACTTGGTTCTGTCCAGCCGAATATGTTTGTACCTCCCATTGGCGCCATGACGATGCGGTTCTTGATTTCAAGGTTACCGATCTTCCATGGTGTCAGTAAAACTTCGTACTCCTGTTTCATATTATGTTTATTCTCCTTAATTACAGTATATATGATGTAATCTCCGGCATAAACAGAGACACCCTCAATCATAATAAAAGATCTGTTTTCTTTAACAGGAAACAGACCTTATTATATAATTCGTGTTTAAATGAATTACCTGTTCATGGCTTTCTGCTTGTCAGAGAGCTTCAGGAAGATGAAGCCCAGGGCGAAGAAGATGGAAAGCAGGGCAACGGCGATGTTGATTGATCCGCCCATGAACTTGACTGCTGCGATTACGGCAGAACCGAGGAATGAAGCACCCTTTGAGAAGATGTCATAAATGCCGAAATATTCGCCGGAGTTCTCAGCTGGAATGATCTTGGAGAAGTAGCTTCTTGACAGAGACTGAATTGAACCCTGGAAGCAGCCGACACCAAAGGCCAGGATCGCGAAGTCAGTTAAGGTATGCAGGAATAAGGCATAGATGCATACGCAGAAGTAACCGACAATGCAGATCAGGATCAGAGTAACGGTATCATACTTCTTTGACAGTCTGGCAAATACCAGGGAACCGCCAAAGGCAACGACCTGAGTAGCCAGCAGGAAGACAACCTGTCCGACAGTTGGCAGACCTAGGTCAGTACCGATGTTGATGCAGTTATCGATGATAGTTCCGACACCGTCAATGTACAGGAAGAATGCCAGTAAGAACAGGAATACCTTCTTGTCCTTGGTGAAGATTCTCTTTAAGGTAGCACCGATCTTGGCAAAGACCTTGCTGACTTCACCTTTTTCAGCTTCAACATAGTTGTGCTGCTTGTAGTTCTTGATCAGCGGTACGGTTACCAGGAACCACCAGATGCCCGTTACGGCAAAGCCGATGAACTTACCGACTGCCGGTGAAAACAGCATCAGATCAGGCTTTAAGCCGCCAGAGAGGATGTAGGCAACCATGGCAACCAGGAATGGAATGCAGGAACCGATGTAACCCCAGGCATAGCCGTAGGATGATACTTCGTCCATTCTTTCCTCCGTGGTTACGTCGTTAAGCATGGAATCATAGAATGTCAGAGATGCTGAATAGAATATCTTTGTCAGTACATAAATGACGATGAAGGCAACCCAGCTGGCAGCGAAGCCGTTGATGATGCAGCCGGCAACGCCGAGAGCGACAGCAGTTGTGAAGAAGAGCTTCTTTCTGTCCTTGTGGTCAGCAATGGCGCCGCAGACCGGTCCGATCAAGGCTACAATGACCGTAACGATGGCGATGGATGTGGCATAGACACCGGTAGCAGTGCCAGCATCGATCTGACCCCGTCCGGTACCGATGGCCAGTTCCTTAAACCAGATAGGAATCAGTGAGCAGGCCAGCATGGTAAAAGCAGAGTTACCGACGTCATACAGTACCCATGACTTTTCTTCTTTAGTTAACCCTTTAAACATAAATTCTCCTTTTCAAAATTATATTTATTTGTGAATCACTAATTTATTTTATCATAAAAATAAAAATAGAACACGCATGTGATAAAATAAGAGCATGAAATCAATACTGAAGACACTGAGTTATTCCGGTTCCCGGGAAATACAGAGGGTCCAGGTTGTCAGATGGGACAGCTGGGATGATCTGTTTTTTCTGCATCCGGAATACAGTGAAGAAGCATTTGTGAATCTGGGAACTTTCTATAAAAATGTCTTTGCGAAGAAATACGGCAATCTGTTTGGCAAAAGCATCCTGTTTCATCTGCCTGATGTGCTGGAAAGCGAAGTGCCGATGCAGGATCCGGAATACGGTTTAATGGTAAACAGACTTACGGCTGCCAGTGTGGCCTTAAGGAAATATGCCAGATACTATGACGGATCCGTGCGCATCAACGATGAGAGAACCAGGAAACTCTACAGTGAACTGGCCCGTAAGAACTGCCTGCAGATAGCCAACGGCAATCTTCCGTTTGTTTCAGTGCTGGCAGTTGGCTCCGGTTTCGGTTTTCTGAGTCACAGCAGTATTGACGCCAGAGTAAAGGTCAATTCGTCTTTCTTTGTCATGGACCGTTTTGACTGTGCCACAGGCTATGACATATTGGGTAATCCAATCGGACTGAATGTAAAAAACGGTATCGTTGAACAGCCACCGCTGTTTGACAGGGAAGTACTGATGGTTGACGCTGAGGGCAGAGTTTCCATAACCAGCATTTCCCTGAATGACCTGGAGATCCAGATAGATAACAGTCTTTACCGTAATGGGGAAAACTGCAGGATCTTCAGCCGTCCTGATTATCGTCGAACCCCGGCTGGAGGTTTTGACATCGTCATTACCGGAAGAGATATCATTGCCCTCAAGGAAGGCGGCAACACCAATGTACCGGCCAGCGGCTTTGTCATGAAAGTGGATGAAAAGATCAACATCCACAGTTATCAGGTCATCTACCGCGGTCTGGAAAAGGTCAGATTTGCCATTCAGGTGGGAAACAGTACCATAGTCAATGGCGTGAAAACGGATAAGTTCATCTCCCGCTTCCATAACATCATCAACGTCGGTTCACCGGCTTATCCGCCAAGTCTGTATCCGCACAACTATAATAAGGACAGAGCTCCGCGAATCGTTCTGGGAGCGGATAAGGACAACAAACCAATGCTGGTATGGCTGGAAGGAGCAGGCAAGTATGGCTATGTAGAAGGCCAGGAAAGCTGTGGAGCATCATTGATGGAAACAGCTGAGATCTGTGAGAAGTTGGGAATGTATAACGGCATTAACCTGGATGGGGGAGGCAGTGCCCAGCTGTTAGTTAAAAACGAGAGAAAACTCAAACTGTCAGACCGTGACCCGGATGATTTCAGTGAAATCGAAAGAGCCGTTCCGGTTGGACTGTATGTCAGATAAAAAAGGTGGAAAAATGAGCAAGGTTGAAATAAGAATATGTGACATAACCAGACTTAACTGTGATGCCATAGTAAATGCGGCCAACAGTTCTCTGCTGGGCGGGGGCGGTGTTGACGGGGCAATTCACAGAGCAGCCGGACCAGAACTGTTACGGGAATGCCGAACTCTGAACGGATGCAGGACAGGTGAGGCCAAAATAACAAGAGGATACCGTCTGCCTGCCAGGTATGTCATTCATACGGTCGGACCGATTTATTCAGGTTCACCCGAAGATCCGGTATTATTAAGAAGCTGCTACATCAATTCTCTGAATCTGGCCCGAAAGCACGACCTTCACAGCATTGCCTTTCCGGCAATCTCAGCCGGTGTATATGGTTATCCTAAGAAGGAAGCCGCAAAAATAGCCATTGGCAGTGTTAAGGAATGGGTTGAAAGTAACAGTGATTATGACATTGGTGTCATCTTCTCCTGTTTTGATCAGGGGATGTATGAGATCTATCAGGATATGTCACAGAGTGGTTTTAAAAGAGGTAAAGAAACGTATGAATAAAGCAGACATGGTGTATGATCTTTCGCTGATTTGGTCAACTGCCAGAGATGTTTTCCCTTACTTTGGAAAACTGGATTTCAATTTTGATGAATTATATTTATCATATCTGAACAGAGTGATCGCAAATGATGATGAAAAGGTATTTCATGAACTACTTAAAGAGTTTGTCAGTAAGCTGAATGATGGTCATACAAAGTATTACCCACCAGAGAAATACAGCGAAAAGCAGACATTTATTCCTCCTGAAAAACCTTCGTATAAAAGAGAAGATGGCGTATTGACGATTTCTCTGCACGATTTCTTTAATGATTATTCGGGTTTTGTTAAGCAATGCCTTAACGATAATGAAGGCGTGTCACTTGTGAGGATTGATGTATCTGATAACATTGGCGGAAATACCTATTATGCTGCAAAAGTTGCAGAACTGTTTATTTCAGGTGTTTTCCATGGCTGTCAGAAATGGACACAGATACATAAGGCAAATGATATGGCTGCAGCCAGTCAGGTTGCCAGAATGAACCAGAAAATAATCGAGAAGTATATCAGAGACGGACTCATGAATGAGGAAAGCGTTAAAAACGATTTAAAGCTGATTAACCACCAGAATTACGAAGAATACATTGATACATACGGATCACGGGATCATAAGGCAATGTACGAAGGACCGCTGGAGTTATTGATATCAAAGGGAACAATGTCAGCGGCGGAAGATTTTACAGCAATGTTTAAGAGCAGTAAAAGAGCTGTTCTTGTCGGTGAAGCAACTTATGGTTCGACCGGCAGCCCATATGTTATTGATCTTAAGTGCGGGGGAAGAGTTCAGATAGTATCAGTAGGATACAGGCTTCTGGATGGTACGGAGTTCATTGGAATCGGAATACAACCTGACAGGAAATAATAAAAGTTAATACATATTCAAACCATATGAAAAGAGGATGATCTGGATCATCCTCTTAATTGTTTAGTTACCTAATACGTCATGTATTTTCCGCACTGCGGTTTTCAGCTCTTCTTCATACAGATTTCCACAGAACATCGCAGCATCATTTGCACTGAAACATGGATATCTGCTGTAGTCAGCATTCAGCAGCTGATATTCAAAACTCCACTTTTCATCTGAAGACATAATGTCTTTAATGATGAAGGTCATAAGCTTATGGGTGTCGATGTCAGTAGCAACGCCTCCTTCGATTTTGTCGAGAAGTTTCAGGCATTTCTGGAGATTATTCTTATAACTGACAAGCGTATTCTTTATGGAATCTTCCTGTTTAAAGGAGATGTCATCTATTTCCGGTTTTACCTTTTCCCACAGTCCTGAGAATACTCGCAGAATGTTATTGAAACGGGCATCGTGTCCATTCGCCAGATGATTAAGTTCACGCAGATAGACCAGTGCCTTATCTCCGGTAAGCTGAATGTCACCGCCATCGAAATACCAGGCGGGGTTCTCCCAGCCGTCTTCAGTTCTGATGTCTCTGTAGGTCCGGAAGCCATAAGGGTTGTTAACGGTAATGCTGCCATAATCATCAATTAATTCAGCAATTTTGGAGTAATTGAAGCGGGCAAAGTAATCGACGTCAACTCCCATCAGTTCCTCTACACAGTTTTCCCAGCAGCTGATGCCGTAAAATGAGGCGTAGGACAGACTGTCAGGGTTACCATTAATACTGATAATAGGGTCTAACGGCAGAACGGTAAGAAGTATCTTTCGAGTTATGGGGTTTACCGTCAGCAGGAAGTTTGTGTCTGAACGGTTAAGAAAATCTTCATCTGTCTTGATCCCTCTGGCATCATTGCCGCCGATAAGCACGGTATATGGCTTAAGTGCAACATCAGGTTTTTCATCATTATTCAGACCAGTTGAAACTTCCTCGGTATACTGATACTTAACTTTCAGACCGGATAAAAATATCTCGGTATTGAATATTTCACCTGAGAGCTCAACCAGTTCATCAGGCAGAATGGTCGACAGTAACAGATGGGTTACATGGTCGCTTCTGTACCTGAACCAGTCAGAGAACAGGGTAGAGATACTTTTGTAAGAACCTGTAATTTTCAGGGTTGCGTTCTTTTCAGCAAGAGCTTTTACCAGCGGATCGATATCACATGTATTGTAGTGTTCTAAAACAGCAGTTTCGATTTCTCTGTTGTCAACCTCATCGATGATCATATAATAGCTGTGGTTGAGCAGATAAACGGAATGATCTGTGGTTTCCGGTATTTCGGTAAAGACTTTGCGGAACTGGTTCATTGTATTGGTAACAACGCGGTTGGCATATAATCCGACTGCTGATACCAGTACCAGCAATATCGAAAGGATGGCCTGTGGCCAGCTATGTCTGGACAGCAAACCGATCAGCAGGCAGATGATGTTGCCAACACCCAGTATCGCAAGAATGATGTACATGATCCTGTTACTCAGATATCCTGCTGTGATGACGGTAATGGCCAGCCACAGGGAAAGAGCCAGTCCTGTCAGCAGGGTCAAAAGTGTAAATGGCTTTATTGTCTTTTTGTCCATGGGTACAGTCCTTTCTCCGAATATCAGTGTTTATTTAATTATACTATGTTTATGCGGTCAGTTTAATTCGTTTTGTTATCTATGGAACTGAGTAATCAGTTATAATAGATGTATCTTCAAGAGGGGGAGGAACCATTATGAGCAAGATCAATCAGACACCTACGGAAAAGGTTGTAAAGGACGGTCAGGAATTCTTAAAAGTTACGATGAGCGGAAGAGACTACTATCTGCCATTCAAGGTCCTGTCCGGCAAGAAAGTGGCTTTCCTGGATATTTCAGGACAGGTAAGTCTCAATGAAGCTGCCGCTGATGATATCGTCGATCTGCTGCTGGAAGCAGGAGTTGAATTCGATACGATCCTCAATCCGGTTGCCAAGTCAAATGCCTTGGCTCATGCGATCGCATTACGCTGGAACAAGGCCAAGGGAACAGACATCTTCAAGACAGTCGTTGCCAGAAAGAGCGAAGGCAATAAGATCCAGGCGGTATACCGTTCAGTAACCACGCCAAGAGATCAGATCATGTCCTTAACAGATGATGATGCAGAATACATCAAGGGCAAGAGAGTGCTGGTCGTTGATGACGTTTATGGCGGAGGCGGAACGACAAAGGGTCTGATGGAACTGTGTGCCAAGGCTGAAGCCATTGTCGCAGCTCATGCGGTCATTGCCGTTGAAGCAGGAGTACAACTGCCAGATGGCATCTTCTACCTGTTCACTCTGCCGTTAGGCGAATAGCATTATACTTAGTAAACAAAAACAGATGATCGGGTAAGATCATCTGTTTTATTTTGGTAATTGGGATTTATTTGCGAAGGAATATCTCATCTGTTCCCATTTCCTCGGAAACGAATCGCTCTGCTTTCATATGCAGATCATACTTTTTCCTTAGTCTGGCTATTTGAGCCATCATTGGCGAAGCATGATGGACATCAATGGCTTCCTGGCTTTTCCAGCTGTCTATCAGCAGCACGGTTTCCGGATCATCAAATGGGGTAAAGTACTGATAACGGAGATTACCAGGTTCCTGTCTGATTAGTTCAGCAGTACCTGATGATTCCATTTCCTGAGCAAACTTTATGGCATTGCCATTAGTGCCGGTATAGAAGAGATGAAGTGTTATCATTGAGCTACCTCCTTTTCAACGATAAGAGTTTTCTGGTACAGCGGTGCATAATGACCATTGGTTATCTCCTGGAACTGGGAAGCCAGGTCATTTTCACTCTGGTAGACGAAGGTTATCTGTTCATGATACTGACGGTCAATGATAACAGCCTGTTTCTGCAGCAGGTTCTCAACTCTGCTGATCAGATCATAAGGAACGGTTATCTCATACTGTCCGGTTTCCACCGGTATGGTCAGGGTTGCCAGGGCAATGGCAGACAGGGTGGACTGCTGGTAGGCTTTTACCAGTCCGCCGGTTCCCAGCAATGTACCACCGAAGTAACGGACAACGATCATTACCACATTATCCAGCTCCTTATGCCTGAGGCATTCCAGCATCGGCAGTCCTGCTGTTCCTGACGGTTCCCCGTCATCATTGGAACGCTGAATGTTGCCGATAATCATGGCTGTACAGTAATGTGTAGCGTTGGGATATCTCTTGCGGATATCACTGAGGATCTCCCTGGCTTCATCAATGGAAGAAGCAGGTGAAAGAATGCCAAAGAACTTGGACTTCTTGATTTCGATCTCGCTGATTACTTCTTTCTTAATGTGATACATACATAACCATTATACATTAAAAAAGCAGCTCAGGTTGAGCTGCAGTTTACATTAGATGTTATTTGCGACTTCGTAAGCGTCCCAGATGGCTTTCAGAATCGTACCGGCTCCGGTAGCGTCTCCTACTTCATACATTGGTACGCCTAATTCAGCCCACTGTTCCTTCATGTTCGGGGCAGGTCTGAAGCCTAAGGCTGAAACAACGGTGTCAGCAGGGAAGAGTTCCTGAGTTCCGTCGGCCTTTTCAACAATGGCACCGTTGTCGGTTACTTCAACCAGCTTGGTGTTGGTGAAGACCTTGACACCCTTGTTTTCAAACAGGTCAACGATCATCTGTCTGTTAGGATATGGAGCCCCGGCTCCGCCGGCTGCCATGATGTCACCCAGTGCTTCAACGATCGTTACATCCTTGCCGTGGTTGGCTTCATCAAGAGCGATCTCGCAACCTACCAGACCGCCGCCGACGATGACGACCTTGTTGCCAAGCAGTTCAGGTTTGTCAATGGCTGTTAATGAATCAACGGCTTTATCCAGTCCAGGGATCTTAGGTGATGCAACGTTGGTTCCGGTTGCCAGAACTATGGCATCAGGCTCCTGTTTCCTGATGCAGTTGATGCAAGGTTCATGTTCCATCTTGATGTTGACGTTCAGGTTCTTCAGTTCATTCTGATACCAGGCATTCAGCTTGGCAATTTCACTCTTGAAGCTGTGTGCACCTGCTTCAACGATATGGCCACCCAGGTGATCGCTCTTTTCAAACAGGGTAACCTTGTAGCCTCTTAAGGCTGCGGTTCTGGCTGCTTCCATGCCGGCAACACCGCCGCCGACAACAACGACTTTCTTTTCACCGTTGCCAGGCTTTAAGCCCATGACTGTTTCACGTCCGGCCTGCGGGTTAACGGCGCATGATACCGGTTCACCGGTTTCAACGCATCTTCTGAAGCATCCCATGTTGCAACCGATGCATGGTCTTATCTGTTCAGGATGGCCGGCAAAGAGCTTGTTAGGATATTCAGGATCAGCCAGTGAAGGTCTGCCTAAGCCGATGGCATCAATTTCTCCGGCTTCAACAGCTTTGGCTGCCAGATCGTAATCCTGCATTCTGCCGCCGGCAATTACCGGAATGCTTACTTCCTTCTTGGCGGCTGCAGCCAATGGGATCATGAATCCCTGAGGATTATACATTGGCGGGCAGGCATAATAGAATGAGTCATAGGTACCGGTATCGGTATCCAGGAAGTCATAACCGTATTTTTCCAGCAGCTTGGCAATTTCAATGCCTTCTTCCAGCGTACGGCCGACTTCTTCTTCACCGGTTAATGTTGCCTTGTCATAGTCCTTGATATAGGTTTTAAGGCCAAGACGCATGCCGACAGGGAAGTCTCTTCCGCATTTCTCGTGAATGCCTTCAACAATTTCCTTAGCACAGCGTAATCTGTTTTCCAGTGATCCGCCATATTCATCGGTTCTTCTGTTATAGAAGGCCATGGCCATCTGGTCCAGCAGATAGCCCCAGTGCATGGCATGGATCTCAACACCGTCATAGCCGCACTGCTGGGCAATGACAGCACCTTCGATGATGTCAGCTATTTTCTGCTTGATCTGTTCAGTAGTCATTTCCGGTGACTTTACGTCAGGATTTCTCCAGACCGGGTTTTCTGACGGTCCCGGAAGACCAGGATAGTTACGGCCCAGGCCCATGGTGATCTGACAGAAGATCCTGGCACCCCGGTTATGAACTCTTTCAACCAGGACTTTGGCTCTTTCCTGCCAGTGCGGATTGGTTACCAGTGGTCCAAGAGCTGAATAAGGGTCAACGTGGGCATCGGTTCCGGCAGCACCAGGTATGATCAGGCCGAAGCCGCCCTGGGCTCTTAATTCAAAATAGTGGATCAGATTCTCGGAAAAACCGCCCTGTTCATCATAGGCCAGACCGCCCATGGTCATTGGGATGACAGTAAAACGGTTTTTGATTTCAACATTGCAGATTCTGTAAGGCTGATTCAGTACATTGTAATTGGTCATATTGGTATAACTCCTTTTATTATATTTTAACATTTTCATAAGATTCATTTGTAAAAAAGATTTATCAGCATGTGAAGGAAGACGGGATAAAATTATACAGAGCCTGTGTTATAATAAAATGTAAGGCTTTTTGGAGGAATTGGCAATGTCAGAAAAACCGCAGTTAACAAGACAGGAGAAAGCACGCCGTATTGCGTACAGGAAAAGAAGGAAAATCATTTTTCCTGCAGCCAGAATTACCGCATTACTGACGGTAGCTGCCTCACTGATATTCCTTGTCGTTGTATTGGCTCTGGGCATTCTTCCTCTTAAATACATTCTGCTTCTGATGTTGGTGCTGGGAGCCATTGACCGGATCGTATATTTCCTGGGTTTCTCCCGCAAGGTAAACAATAAGAATAAAGTCATTCAGACTGTGATTTCGCTGGTGCTAAGCATTGGCATGATCATCGGATCAATTAAGATCCCTGCTTACAGAAGCAAGATTGAAAGAATGTTCAATCAGATCCCTCTGGAAAAGGAAGTTGTATATAACGTCTATGTTCTGCGGGATTCCACTGTAACGGATCTTAAGGGACTGGAACAGTCAACTCTGGGATTCCAGAGCAACATGGAAGATGAAGAAGTTGAATACATCTTTGACTCACTGTCTCAGGGCATGAGCGTCAAGCAGGTAGCCACCAGAGACTGCCACAGTGTCATTGATGCCGTTAACAAGCTTTACAACGGGGTGGTAGATGCCGTGGTATTAAATGCCACCAGCGTTTCGATCCTCAATAACTTTGATGATTACAAGGATTTTGCTACAAGGGCGAAGTCAATATACCAGTGCACCAGAAATGTCCGGCTGCCTTCCGAAGTGGATAAGGTTAAGTCAATTACCACCACACCGTTTGTGGTTGGCATTGTCGGCAATGATGAATGGTTCCTGGACGATCTGACCAAGACTGATGAATTCAGAAGTGACGTCAACATGATTGTTACGGTCAATCCGAATACCTCACAGGTACTGCTGGTATCCGTTCCGCGTGACTCCTATGTGGCGGTAAACGGTGAAGATACCAGAATGGACAAGCTGACTCACGCTACCTTCTTTACCGGCATCCCGGGCTGGATCAAGACTCTGGAAAATCTGCTGGACTTTGACATGAACTACTTTGTCAAGGTCAACTTCTCTTCCGTAGTCAAGATCATAGATGCCATTGGCGGTCTTGACATTGATAACCCATACGAATTCTCTACTGGTGCCGTTGCCTGGTATGATGAGGAAAACGAAGAGGAAAGAAGCCGTCTGACTACTTTCAAGGAAGGACAGATCCATCTGACAGGAGCTGAGGCTCTTGGCTATGTCAGAGAAAGAAAGTCACTTCCTGATGGAGATCTGGGACGTAACCTGCATCAGACCATTGTCATCAAGGCACTGGTCAAGAAAGCAGCATCACCGGAAGTCATCATGAATTTTGAAAAACTGCTTAATGCCTTAAGCAATACCTTCCTGACTAACATGGAAACCAAGCAGATAATCGAGTTGGGCAGATTCCAGCTGGATAAGAGTCCTAACTGGGAGATCATGACCGTCAGCATCAAGGGTGAAAGCGACTTTGCCTACAGTATGGAAGTCGGTGAAGAACTGTCGATGCTGATACTGGATCAGGAAAGTGTCAACAAGGCTACATATTATATAAACGCAATGCTTAATGGAGAAAGGATTTCTATAGGTAACTGATTATGCGCAAACACTACGATACTGTTATTATCGGCTGCGGTGAAGCAGGCTTATATGCCGCTTATGAACTGCTGCAGCTGAGTCCGGGAATCAAAATTGCCATCCTGGAAAAGGGCAAGGACATCAAGCACCGCAGCTGCCCGATCGTGGCCGGCAAGGTCAAGGAATGCATCAACTGCCCAACCTGTGCCATCATGAACGGATTTGGCGGAGCCGGAGCTTTCTCTGACGGCAAGTTCAATTTCACGACTGACTTTGGCGGCTGGCTTACTGACTTCATGCCGGGTAAGGAAGTAATGGATCTGATCGAACATGTTGATGGCATTAATGTAAAGTTCGGGGCTACGGAAGAGAGATATTCCACCGCATCCAAGGAAGCCATGGAACTCGGCAAGAAAGCCCTGCAGGTAGACCTGCATCTGCTGCAGGCATCATGCAAGCATCTGGGAACTGAGAACAACCTCAGGATCCTCACCAACATCTATGAATATCTTAATGAAAGAGTAGACCTCATGTTCAACAGTGAGGTTGTGGAAATCAAGAAAGAAGATGAACTCGTAGCCGTCTTGAAGAACGGTGATGAATACAGCGGTGACTACATGGTTGCAGCCCCTGGCAGAAGCGGTGCGGAATGGTTCGCTGACCAGTGCCGCGGAATGGGATTAAAGCTGACAAACAACCAGGTCGACATCGGTGTCAGAGTTGAACTGCCGGCAGTAATCTTCCAGCACATCACTGACGTAGTCTATGAAAGCAAGCTGGTTTACCGCACCAAGCAGTACGGTGACAGAGTCAGAACCTTCTGCATGAATCCTTACGGTTATGTCGTAGCTGAAAACGTTGACGGCATTCAGACCGTTAACGGACACAGCTATTCCGATGAAAAACTGAGAAGTGAAAATACCAACTTCGCTCTGCTGGTATCCAGCAGATTCACGGAACCGTTCAATGAACCTTACCGTTACGGCAAGCACATTGCTTCCCTCAGCAACATGCTGGGCGGGGGAGTTCTTGTACAAAGATACGGTGACTTAATGAGAGGTACCAGAACTACTGAACACCGTCTGGCCAAGTCAACGGTAAAGCCGACACTTACGGCTGCTACTCCTGGTGATCTGTCCCTGGCTCTGCCAAAAAGACAGCTTGATGACATCATCGAGATGATTCAGGCTCTGGATAAGATCGCACCGGGAACTGCCAACTACGATACTCTGTTATACGGTGCTGAGGTCAAGTTCTATTCCAGCCGCATTCAGTTAAATGAAAACCTGGAAACTGCAGTTGATAACTTCTTCGCAATTGGCGATGGGGCAGGAATTACCAGAGGACTGGCTCAGGCCGGTGCCAGCGGCGTCAAGGTTGCCCGTGTCATAGCTGACAGAATCAACAAATAAACACTCAAGCCATCACTGATGGCTTTTTATGTACATTGGAATGAACTATTTGCTGAAAACTGTTAAAATAAGTACATGATACGCAGAAGGCTGATAATCGTTAACATCATTATTCTTACTCTGACTCTGGGCCTGGCTACTTTCTTTGAAACCAGGGCTTTAAGGAGTCTTCTTTACCGTGAGAATACTCTGCAGTATAACAACATGATCACTGCTGCCCAGGAATCACTGAATAATGTGCTTGCCGGTGGAGAGGATAAGCTGCTGATTGTCTGTGCCAACCGTACGCTGCAGAACCTGCTGAATTCAGGCGTTCCTGAACAGGAAGCCCTGAGAAGGGAACTTAATGCCCTCAGAGAGATAATGGCTGTGGAAAATATCGAAGTTTATCCGGTAAAGGGTACGGATGTCTATATCTGGGATCGGGAGAATGAAATATATCAGGTTGAGGAAAACGGTCTTTATGACTATAAACTCGATTATTCATATCAATGGCATTTCAGACCTGATAATCTCCGGGTTGTCAGAGTAGTCAGAGCCATTTATTCACTGGACAACATTGAAGAGATCATTGGTATTGCTTCTGTAGATATATCACTGACGGATTTTACGGAAATAATATATTCATTCAAGGGTAACGGCAGGGATGACTATCTCTGTCTGCTGGACGAGGGCAACAATTACCTGCTGCCGTCAAATAAGACAGGGACGATGGAATTACAGGAGTATCAAACCGGTGAATTAAGCATTCAGGAACCGTCCATCGTTCAGAATACTCTGCTGGTGTGCAATACCTTCCGTCAGAATGACTGGAAGATGGTAGCGGTGGTAAGCGGTTCTGACATGTATGCGGATACCAGACATTTCATCAGACTTACCATTCTGGCAGCCGTGATACTGGAAGCCATCGGCATCATATTTACCTTTGTGATCACCAACCGTATTACCGAGCCGATAAAACAGCTGTCAGGTGAAATGCACAACATCAGAATACAGAAGAAATTTGATCACATTGATCCGCCGGAAGGCATTACCAGTGAGATAAGGGAACTGTATGACAGCTATAACCAGCTGATAGACCAGGTCAATCTGTCAATGTCGGAAGCTGAAGAGTTCTCCCGTAAGGATGCAGAGAATGAATTCAGACTGCTGCAGGCGGAAATCAATCCGCACTTCCTTTACAATACCCTCAACACCATTTCATGGATGGCCGCCAATAATCAGGATGATGACATTCAGAAGGTAGTCATTGCTCTGGTGGGCCTTTATCGAATAAGCCTGAATAATGGTAAGTCAACGCTTCCGTTAAGACTGGAAATTGAACATGTCAGAAACTATCTGGAAATCATGTCATTCCGCTATCCGGACCGTTATGAAGCGGAATTCGACATTGATGAAAATACGCTGGAACTGATCGTGACCAAGCAGATTCTGCAGCCACTGGCTGAGAATGCTCTGATGCATGGATTTGTGGAATCACAGGAAAAGGGCAGGATCATCATATCCAGCCGCATTGAAGGGGATCATCTGGTACTGGAAGTAGCCAATACCGGTACAGAAGTTGAACTGGAAAAGGTAAACAGACTTCTTAACAATGATCCGGAACTGTCACAGAAGCACTATGGTATCAGGAATGTCAATGACCGACTGATGATGTACTATGGACCTGACTGTCATCTGGAATACAGTCTGGTAGAGGGAATGACCATTGTCAGCATGAGACTGCCGATGGATAAACTGAAGATGGAGGTTTAAAATGAGCGACATTAAAGTTGTGGTAGCTGATGATGAGATACTGGCTCTCAATGGCATCAGCAATCTCATTGATAAAACAGAAGGCTTTAAGGTCGTGGGGAAAGCATCCAATGGCCGGGAATGTCTGGAACTGATCAGGGAAAAGAGCCCTGAACTGGTCATAACCGACATAAAGATGCCGGTCATGGATGGCCTGACCATGATTGAACAGTGCGTACGGCAGAATCTGGGCGTCAGCATCATTGTCATCTCTGCTTACGACGACAGGGATTATCTGAGGGCAGCCATCAGATGTCCGCTGGTATATGACTATCTGTTTAAGCCTTTCCGCAATGAGGAATTCTTTGCCGCCTTACAGGGTGCTTCGGGATTCCATAAGAAATACGCCGTTGAACACAACGATGAATCAGGCATGGCTCTGCTTGTCAGCAACATATTCAATAATGACTTTCCGTCAATTGAAAAGTATCTCGGTGAGTTTTTCAGCCAGGATGTGTCACTGCAGGAAATGAAGAATCAGTGCTATGGCTGGATCATGTATGTGCACAATGCAGTATTCGCTGATAATAAGACCAGATCATTTGATTCCCGACGGACAATGAATAAGGTGTTTGAAGCCAAGGGAAAAGAGGAACTACAGGAAGTGATCTCCCGCTATCTGAGAGGATGCTGTGACCGTTTTGTCCTTAATGATAATGTTACTGTACTTGTAAAATCGTGCCTGCGCATTATGCAGAGAGAATATGACAATGCAGATCTCAACCTGAATTACTGTGCCAATAAGCTTGATGTAACACCAAGCTATCTTTCCGGAAGATTCTCCCGCGACATGAACCAGAGTTTCTCGGTTTATCTGAATAATTTAAGAATCGATAAAGCCAGGGAAATGCTGAAGAATGTCAGTCTGAAGGTATATGAAATAGCTGAAAGAGTCGGCATTGCCGATGTCAGTTATTTCAATAAGCTGTTCAGAGATTACGAGGGAAAGACACCACTGCAGTACCGCAGGGAGATAATGGAATCTGACTTCGAAAATGAAAACGAGGATCGGTAATAAACCGATCCTTTCATTTCGTAAAAAAGTGAAAGAAAGCATAGATTTTTATTATTTAGCGGGTATTTTGTCTCATATTATAATAAAAATAGATTAAAAACAGTTAGGGGATATTTATAATGAGCAAAATAACAAATAAGCCGTCTGTTACTGATAATTATGGAGTTAATGTCAGAAGAGCAGCCATTGAACAGCGTGGCAAGTGGGCCGCAGGTTTTTATGTTGCCGCCAGAGAAGAAGGCATTGATCTGGAACCGATCATGCGCAAGGCAATTCATAAGATCGGCGTTGAAGGAGGTCAGGGAGAAAAGGCCAAGTATTTCAATAACGAAAAGGTAACCGCCAGCGGTTATGCACATTACTTTACCGAAAAGGCTCTCAGTGAAACATTCGAAAAGAGCCTGGATTATGATACAGAGGACGAAGCAGTGGTTACACTTCACTACTGCGCATTGCTGGCAGCCTGGCAGAAGATGGGCTTAAGCGATGAAGACTGTGCCAAGCTGTGCGACATCGCCATGGAAGGCGACCGCGGCATTGCCGAAGGCGCAGGTCTGGATTTCGAACTCGAAGGAACACTGGCTGAAGGATGCAAGTGCTGCACCCTCAGATACAAGACACGTAAATAAGGTCGTTAGTGGGCAAACCACAGTAATAAAAGAAGGAGGAACTATGAAAAAGTTAATTAGTTTATTATTGGTCATCTTAATGCTGATCACAACAGTTGGCTGTTCAAAGCCTGAAGACAAAGTTGAATCAGCTGCAGATGCAAACGGCGACTTCCATATTGCAGTAAGCTTACCATATACTGGTACAAATGCTTCCTATGCCGAATACATCGACATGGGTATCAAGGTTGCATTAAAGAAACTGGAAAACGAAGGCTGGTTAAACGGCGACGGCACCGGCAAGATCATCTGCGATTACTATGATGACAAGAACGATGCTACTGAAGGTGCAACAATTGCAACTAAGGTTACCACCAGCACTGAACCATACTATCTGCTGGAAGTTGGTTCATTCGCTTCAGGCGTTTCTTATCCATGCGCCACAATCTACAAGGAAGCAGAAATGGTACAGTATGCCTTAACCTGCTCAAAGTCAGACTATCTGGCAACAAGCGGTGACTGGGGCTTCTCTCTGTCAATGACTCAGGATACAGCTGCTGCCCGTGTTGCTGCATATGATATCAAGCACTTAGGCTTTGACAAGATCGCTCTGATCTATTCAAATGACTCATGGGGTCTGGAAACATGCAAGTTCTACACTGCAACTGCTGAAAAGTTAGGCGTTCAGTTACTGGCAAGCGAAAAGTATGATGATGGCCAGCAGGACTTCACTTCAATCTTAACCAAGATCAAGGAAACCAATCCTCAGTTAGTTATGTGCTTCTGCGCTGAGAACGACATCGTCTTAATCAGACAGCAGGCTGAAACAGTCGGCTTAGACTGCGCATGGCAGGTATCTTCAAAGTCCCGTACATCTAACGTCTTACAGAACTTAGGTGACTTAGGCGAAGGCTTATACGGTATCTATGCCAAGACAAAGGACTTAACAGATCCTGTATATCTGGAATATGAAGCTTTATACAAGGAAATGTATCCTGCCAAGTTTGCTGAAGATAACAATACAACTCAGAAGTATGCTGACCAGGGTTACAACTGCATGATGACAGTTATCTGGGCTATCAAGGAAACCATGAAGACCGGTACAACCCGTCAGGCTTTCAGAGACAAGTTAGCTACATTAACTGACTTCCCAGGCGTTCA
Organism: Erysipelotrichaceae bacterium; assembly: GCA_015058955.1. GTDB lineage: Bacteria > Bacillota_I > Bacilli_A > Erysipelotrichales > Erysipelotrichaceae > RUG521. Next base: position 71,712 of record SVBJ01000003.1, on the reverse strand, counting down.
GGGTAAGTTAACATTCGCTTCCGGACGTAAGATCTTACAGGTTCAGTATCTGTCACAGATCGTCAGAGGCGAAGACGGCAAGTTAAAGTGGATCAACTACGAAGATCTGCTGAACACATTTGATGTCGACGCTGTAGCAGGCTTAAAATAACAGTTTTTAAACAATAAGCTTAATAGACTTCACTTCAGCTGAATGAAGTGAAGTCTATTTTAGAAGAAAGGAGAATTATATGGCCAAGTTTCTGCAGATTCTCGTCAACGGCATATCATTGGGATCAATATATGCTCTGACAGCCATAGGATATTCATTGATTTATTCAATACTGCAGCTCATCAACATGTCCAATGCTGCCGTATTCTTAACAAGTGCTGTTATTTTCTATGCCCTTTACAGTTCAATAACAGCAGGGCAGATTGCCCTTACTTTCATTCTGACCCTGATCGCTGCCGGCGCTCTGGGTTACATCATTGAATTAGTCGCCATCAGACCGATCCGTGAAAAAGGCGACTCCAATACCTATGCACTGATTTCTTCAATCGGTGTAAAGACCATACTTGAACAGATATGCCAGGGAACATTCGGAAGTGAGATCAAATCATTCCCGACACTGTTAGCCGGCAAGTATATAGATTTATTCGGGGCCAGAACAAGTGCCATTCAGATAATCATCATCGTTGTTACACTGGTGATCCTGTTTGTCATGAACTGGTATACCCAGCATAACAGAGTAGGCCGCGGTTTAAGAGCTCTGTCTCAGAACCTGAATGCCTGCCATCTGATGGGTATGCCTGTTAATACCCTGATAGGTGTATCATTCGCAGTAGGAAGCATACTGGCTGCGGTCAGCGGTGTTGCTTACTGCATGTATTTAAGCAGTATTTCCATCTCAGTCGGTGCGGCAATTGGTAATAAGGCATTTGCTGCTACCGTTCTGGGTGGTATCGGCGTGTTGAAAGGTGCTGTAGTCGGTGGTTATATCCTGGCAGTAATTGAAAGCTTTGTTGCCGGATACTGGTCAATGTCCGCCATGAACTTCGTTTCATTCTCGGTAATCATCATTGTCCTGATCATCAAGCCTACCGGTATTTTCGGTAAGAAGGAACAGCATAAGGTATAGCATATGAAGAGTACATTAAAGAAACATTTATTATTCCTTATCATTGTCATCGGCATGTGCGTAGCTCCTGTCTTCACCAATGCCTATCAGCTGCGTATCCTTATTTCAGCTGCCTTAGCCATGATCTTCGCAATGAGCCTTAACCTCTTAATGGGCATAGGGGGAACGGTATCATTCGGTCATGCTGCTTTCTACAGTATCGGTGCCTATACTACGGCTGTGCTGTGGTATCACTTCGGTACTGCATATTCAACAAACTTCATTCCGGTATTGCTTATTACGGGACTGGCAGGTTTGCTGCTGTCACTTCCAATGAGCCGTATTACCGGCAGATATGTTACGATCATTACTCTGTCATTTGCAGAGATCGTTAACCTGATCATCAAGAACTGGGACCCTGTCACACTGGGACAGATGGGTATTGTCGGTATTCCATCCGTCAACCTGTTCGGGCATGTTCTCAAGAGCAAGACGGAATTCTTCTATCTGACCATGTTCTTTGTCATCATGACATACATCATTATGAACTGGCTGGTTAATTCAAAATTGGGACGTAACCTGCGCGCCATCAGCAATGACCCAATCGCTGCTGAAGCCATGGGCATCAAGATATTCCCTTATAAGGTCATCGTCTTTACGATTTCAGCCGTCTTTGCAGGCATAGCTGGTTCATTATATGCCCACCTGATGTCATATGTTGAACCTTCAACCTTCAACTCCAATCTGTCATTCCAGTGCATCAGCATGGTAGTCATCGGCGGATTGGGTAATTTCTCCGGCACAATGCTTGGAGCACTGTTCCTTACCATCCTGCCAGAGTATCTGAGAAAATTTGAATTCCTGTTCAAATACCGCATGATCGCTTACGGTCTGGTTCTGGTTATCGTAATGTGGATCAACCACTCCATTCCGGGAACCAAACTTAAGAATGCGATATTCCATAAAAAGAATACAGAAGCATAGGAGGTCTGATTATGAGTTTATTAAGTGTTAAGAATCTTACGATCAGATTCGGCGGTCTGGTAGCAGTTGACAATCTGAGCTTCGAAATGGAACCTGGCAAGATAACTTCTCTTATCGGCCCTAACGGTGCCGGCAAGACAACGGTCATCAACATGCTGACAGGTTTCTATACTCCTACTGCCGGCCACATCGTTCTTTATGAAAAGGACGAAAAGGGCAATGAAGTACCGGTAGACATTACCGGTAACAGTACTGATCTGGTTGTAAAGAAGGGCTTGAGCCGTACTTTCCAGAACATCAGACTGTTCTCCAATATGACAGCCCTGGATAACATCCTGGTTGGCATGCAGCACAGAATCGAATACGGTTCCTTCCTGTCCATGTTCCCTAATGCTCAGAAGAACAAGTGTGAGAAGCAGGCTAAGGAAGAAGCCATGGAAATTCTGAAGAAGGTCGGACTGGAAGATGCTGCTTATGAAAGAGCTACTTCACTGCCATATGGCATGCAGAGAAAACTGGAAATCGGCCGTGCCCTGGCTTCCCATCCAAAGGTATTGTTACTGGATGAGCCGGCTGCCGGCATGAACCCTGCTGAAAAGAAGGAATTAAGCCAGTTCATCAGATCACTGCTGAATGAGGTAGAAGGCATTCTGTTAATTGAACATGACATGAAGCTTATCATGGACATTTCCGATAAGATCGTTGTACTCAACCACGGCGCCAAGATCTGTGAAGGCAAGCCGGAAGAAGTACAGACTAACGAAGAAGTCATTGAAGCTTATCTGGGAAAGAAAGGAGTACAGCGCAATGTTACTGCAGGTTAAAGACTTACATACATATTATGGCAATATCAAGGCCTTACGCGGTGTTTCCTTCTATGTTGATGAAGGTGAGATCCTTTCCTTCATCGGTGCCAACGGTGCCGGTAAGAGCACACTGATGAATACTCTGGCCGGAACCCTGAAGCCTAAGCAGGGAGAAATCATCTTCCAGGGTGAAGACATCACGAAAATGTCTCCAAGAGACAGAGTACAGAAGGGATTCATTCTGTGTCCGGAAGGCAGACAGATCTTCCCTAAGTTCACTGTTGAGGAAAACCTGTTAATGGGTGCTTATACCGTAAAGGATAAGAATCTGATAAAGCAGAATTACGATAAGGTATTTGAACTGTTCCCGCAGATCAAGGACCGTCAGAAACAGCTGGCTGGTACCTTGTCAGGCGGTGAGCAGCAGATGCTGGCCATATCACGTGCCTTAATGTCCAATCCGCACATTCTGATGCTGGATGAACCGTCACTGGGCTTAAGCCCGATTCTGGTTGAGCAGATCTTCGCTCTCATTGAAGAGATCAATAAGCAGGGAACCACCATTCTGCTGGTTGAGCAGAATGCCATGGCTGCCCTGGAAATATCCAACAGAGCCTATGTCCTGGAAACCGGTGAGATTTCAATGACCGGTACCGGCAAGGAACTGCTGGAAAACGAGATGGTAATCAAGAGCTATCTGGGTGGATAGTCAGGAGGTAACTGCATATGATGACATCTACAGAACGCATAAAGGCCATGATCAACCATCAGCCGTTTGACCGCATTGGCGTTGCCGGCTGGGTTCATATGCCTTTCGTAGATCACAATGTTACCGACATGACCAGAGCCACAATCATGGTTACTGATTACTGCGGCTGGGACTTCGTCAAGATCATGACGACCGGCCATTATGTACCGGAAGCCTTTGGTGCGGACATTACTCTCAGTAAGGATCCGACTCACTGGAACGGTACGATCCACCGTTATCCGATCACCAATCTGGAAGAACTGAAGAAGATCCCGGTATTGACTAAGGATAACTGGGTATTTAAAAGAGAAGTAGCGATTGCCAAGAATCTGGTTGAACACTATAAAGGTGAAAAGCCGGTGATCGCAACGATATTCACTCCGCTTACCTGTTTACAGGAAATGATGGAAAGAGGTACTCATAACAAGACCATTCCTTTAATGGAAAACCATAAGGAAGAAGTACACGAGGCCTTAAGAAAACTGGTACAGACCAATAAGAACTATCTCGATGCACTGATCAATGAAGCACACATTGATGGCATCTTCTATGCTCATCAGTACATTACAACTAATGTAATTACTCCTGAACTGTTTGATGAGTTCTGCACACCTTATGATCTGGAACTGCTGGACTACATTAAAGACAGAACATGGTTCAATGTGCTGCATGTCCATGGGGAAAACAATCTGATGTTCGACAAGGCCATGTTATATGACGTCCAGGCTTACAGCTGGGAAAACTGTGTTCCGGGGCTGGAATCAGATACGATCTCCACGGTAGCCAAAGTCAGGGAAATGACTGATAAGGTTCTCATCACCGGACTGGCCAGACATTATGACTACTACAATGATGACAATAACCGCGACGAACTCAAGGAGTTCTTCCGCAAGCGCTTATTGACTGTGCTTGATGAAAGTCAGGATAAGAGAGTGGTATTTGCCCCGGGATGCGCACTGCCGATGGATGTTGACAGATATGTCTTCACTTTGATGAAGGAAGTAGTTGAGGAAGAAGGTTATCTGCATGCTGAGTAGAGAAGTATACGATACATATACGTCATTACTGAAATCAGAACTGATTGAAGCTACCGGATGTACTGAACCGATTGCGCTGGCACTGGCAGCTGCCAAGGCCAGAAGCGTACTGGGTGAAATGCCGGAAGAAGTTGAAATCTACTGCAGCGGCAACATCGTCAAGAATGTCAAGGCTGTTGTAGTGCCTAACAGCGGTGGGCTGAAAGGCATACCTGTTGCAGCTTTGCTGGGCATTGTGGCAGGAGACCCGGATGCCTCTCTGCAGGTAATCAGCCATGTGGATGATGAAGGCCGAAAGGCACTGAAAGAGGCCATGGAGCATGTCAGGGTGAAGGTCATTCTGGCTGAAAGAGTTCCGCCTCTGTATATCCGGATAAAAGTCAGAAGCGGCTATCATACCGCAGAAGTTGAAATAGCTCAGACGCACACCAATTTCACCAAGATCGTCAAGGATGACGAAGTCATCTTCAGTAAGGCCTTTGACAGAGATGCCATTGTGGGCATTGAAACCGATCTGATGAATATTGATGACATCATCGAATATGCCGAAACGGTGGATCTTGACGATGTCAGAGAGACAATTGAAAGACAGATAGCCGACAATACCGCCATCTCGAATGAAGGCCTTAAGAACAGATGGGGTGAAAGCGTGGGACAGACTCTGCTGGAAGCCTATGGCAACAGCATCGTGGTCCGTGCCAGGGCAGCGGCAGCTGCCGGCAGCGATGCCAGAATGAACGGCTGTGCCATGCCGGTAGTGATCAATTCCGGAAGCGGAAATCAGGGAATGACAGTTTCCCTGCCGGTCATTGAATACGCAAAAGAACTCAATGTTTCCCATGAAAAACTGTTAAGAGCCCTGGTATTAGCCAATCTGATGGCTTTGCATCAGAAGAAATACATCGGTTATCTGAGTGCCTATTGCGGTGCGGTAAGCGCCGGTGCGGGTGCCGGATGTGGCATCTGCTGGTTAAAGGGCGGAACGCGTCAGATGATCGCCGATACCGTGGTAAATGCCATGGCTACGATTGGCGGAATGGTCTGTGACGGGGCTAAAAGCAGCTGTGCAGGCAAGATATCATTGAGCATTGAAGCAGCTTTACAGGGCATGCGGATGGCTGAGAAAGGGTTAAGATACAGACCTGGTGAAGGCATTGTAAAGAGTGATGATGATGAGACTGTCAAGGCAGTCGGCAGAATGGGACGTGAAGGAATGAAGAGTACGGACCTGGAAATTCTGCATATCATGCTGGAGGATTAATGACAACTAAGAAGGAACGTATATATAACGCCGTTAACGGATTAAAAACAGACAGGCAGCCATACGCAATGTGGACACATCTGCCGGGAATCGATCTTGATCCGGTAAAGCTGGCTGAAACAACCTATCAGTTCTATAAGGACTATGACATTGATCTTATCAAGACCATGAACAATGGCATGTATGCCGTTGAGGACTTCGGCTGTGTCGTTGACTATTCCGAAGTGGCAAAGGGCGGTGTTTCCAAGGTGGTTTCCACCCCGGTAAACAGTATTGATGACTGGAAGAAGATCAAGCCTGTTTCAATTGAGGATTCAATAGCTCTGAAGAGGGAACTGTATTCCCTGAAACTGCTGCTGGAGATGGTTAAGGATGAAGAAGTTCCGGTGCTGTTTACGGTATTCTCCCCATTTACCACAGCCAATAAGCTGTGCGGGGGTAAGGTGCTGGAGCATATTGCCACCGGACAGACGGAAGACATTCATAAAGCTTTACAGGTCATTACCGAAACGACCATTGAACTGGTCAGGGAAGCCAACAGACTGGGTGCTTCAGGTGTTTATTTTGCCACTCAGATGAGCAATTATTCCGTATGCTCTGAAGAAGTGTTCAGAGAGTTCGGTGCTTATTATGACAGACAGATTCTGGAAGCCAGTGAAGGTTTTGCGGATGCTGTGCACTGCCATGGTTCAGACATCATGTATGACATTCTGAAGGAATATCCGGTAGACATCTTCAACTGGCACGCCGGTGAATCACTGCCAACCATTGAAGAAGCCAAGAAGATGAACAAATGCTTAATGGGCGGTATTGTCAGAGGTGACATCACCGAAAGCAATCACGCCCGGATAAAAGAACAGATCCAGCATTGCTGGAATGTCATGGGCGGTGTTCATCACATTCTCTCACCTGGATGCGTCATCAGATATCCGCTTAATACGGTTACCCTGAAATACATCAGGGAAGCTATTGATGAAGTGACATCAAAGTAAAAAACGATAAGGAGACCGGAATCATCCGGTCTCTTTTAATGTGTCTGATTATGGTAAAATGGAAATGTAAGCGAGGTACAATTATGAAGCTGGGAATCGTCGGAGCAGGCATGATCGTCAACGATCTGCTGCAGTGCGTGCATGAAATTGACATTGAGTTAACCGGAATATGTGCTACCAAAAGGAATGTTGAACATCTTGTTCAGCTGGCTGATGAGCACGGTTTTAAGAACTGGTACACGGATTATGATGAAATGCTGGAAAATGAGGAAATAGATACCATTTATGTAGCGGTGCCTAACTATCTGCATTACCGTTATGGTCTGAAGGCTTTGCAGGCCGGTAAGAATGTCATCATGGAGAAGCCTTTTACTTCCAACCGCAGGCAGGCTGTAAGGCTGTATGAGGTTGCTGAGGAAAAGGGTCTGGTTCTGATTGAAGCCATTACGACTTTATATCTTCCGACTTATGAAAAGCTGAGAGAGTTACTAGGTAATCTGGGAGAATTGAAGATAGTTACTCTTAATTTCACGCAGTATTCTTCCAAATATGAGGCCTTCAAGCAGGGTGTTATCAGACCGGCTTTTGATGTCAGACAGTCAGGCGGAGCCATGATGGACCTCAATATCTACAACATTCATTTCGCCGTAGGTCTTTTTGGCAAGCCTCTGGAAGCGGCATATCTGCCGAACATTGAAAGAGGAGTGGATACCTCGGGAATCCTTACCATGAAGTATCCGGATTTCCAGGCGGTACTGATCCGGGCTAAGGACTGCGGCAGTCCATATACATCTGCCTTACAGGGAAATAAGGGATGCATCTGGTTTGACGGACCTCCTAACTTCCTTAACGAATTCAGCTTCCGAAAAGGCAAGGAAGAACCTGTTCACATTGAGAGGGAAAATGTACATCGCATGAAGTATGAATTTGAAAAGTTCAGAGAAGTAATTGACGGCAAGGATCTGGATTTTGCGGCCAGGATGAAACGGGAGACTCTGGATGTCATGAGTGTTGTTGACATGGCTAAGAAATCAGCCGGCATAGTGTTTGAGGACGACGCCAATTTATGATAAAGATACTGTTTTCCGATTTTGACGGTACGATGTACCTGCATGATGAAAACGGTGATTACATGCCTGAAGAAAACCTGAAGGCTCTGCAGAAGTTCAGAGAATCAGGATGTCATTTTGTCATTACGACAGGAAGACCTCAGGGGGTTTTTCTGCAGCTTTCTGAAGGCATGGGACTGGGCAATGATTACATCTGTGCCAACGGATCGATCAGTGTGTATGATGATGGGACCCGAATTGTCCGCTTCATGGATTCAACGAAAGCCAGAGGAGTGTTTGAAATCGTCAGGGAAAACATTGATCCGCGAAAGTTCTGTTACTATACCGATGACGGCAGAACGGTTCTCTATGAACATAATGATGATTACATTGATACCTTCAATGAGAATGACGGCCACATCAGCAGCATTACCCTGATTACTAACACTCACCATGACCTTGATCTGTGTGAAAGACTGATAAGGGAACGCTTTGGTGATGAAGTGACGTTTTCCCCGCCGGAAGCCATTCTGGCAGACATAACGGAAAAGGGTGTCAACAAGGGCAGAACCATTGAAGAGTTCTGTGAACACTATGGAATATCCAGGGAAGAGACCGCCGGAATCGGTGACGGGCGTAATGACCTGGCGATCTTTGCGGCCGTGAATCTGAAGTTTGCGATGAATGACGGCAGCGAAGAACTGAAGAAGGCAGCTGATTACTGTGTTGATTCTGCTGCAGAAGCAATTGAAATGATCATGAAGAGAAATGAGGAAGAAGCATGATAACAGAAACCTTTGACAATGCCAGCAAGGCGATTATCACACCTGTTCAGACCATACCGCAGGAAGTCATTGATCTTGGTCATAAGGCCAATATCAGAGTCATCATCATGACTTTTTCCTACAGACTGATAAATGCCCTTATTGAGGATGGACTGATTGAAGTCATTGATGAAAGAATACAGGTTGGCTCCGCAGCCGGTCATTCTCCGGCTTACAGGATCAAAAATACTGATGTAGGAGTAGTTCTGACCGGAATAGGAGCACCATTGGCTACAGCTATTGCCGAAGAGTTAAGAGTGGTGTTTGGCTGTAATAAGTTCATTGTGTTTGGCTCCTGCGGTGCCCTGACGGATCTGCCGGAGGGAAAGATAATCCTTCCGGATGAAGCTTACAGGGATGAGGGAACCAGTTATCATTATGCCCCGGCAGCTGATTTCATCAAGATCAGAAATGCTGACAGACTGGCAGAGATAATGGATGAACTTGAGATTGGTTATGTTCTGGGGAAAACTTGGACCACTGATGCCTTTTACCGTGAAACCGTGAATAACAAGGAGAAAAGGGTAGAACAGGGATGCATCTGTGTGGAAATGGAATGCAGCCGGTTACAGGCCATGTGCGACTTTTACGGTGCCGGCCTGTATCAGTTTGTCTATGCGGCAGATTCCCTGGATACTGACTGGAGCCGCAGGATACTGGGCATCATGGAAATGGACAGCCGTTTAAAGTATTTTTATGTGGCATGGGAGATTGCGAAAAGAATCTAGTCATGTTATATTAAAGTTACTAGAAAATAAATCAAGTTAAGAAGGCGACGGCAATGGGTAAGTATGACGATATCATAAAACGTGAATATAAGGGTGTGGAAGGGCGCATGCACATGAGTAATTCTCAGCGTGCCGCTCAGTTTGCTCCTTTTGCCGCTCTGACCGGATATGATGAAATGATTGAAGCCAGCAATATCATATATGATACCCGCAAGGAACTGTCGGAAGATGAGCTTGATGAACTGAACAGAAGCATCAATGTTCTGAAGAAAAACGATACCGTCAAGGTCGTATACTTTGACAGGGGATATTATAAGGAACTGACCGGAAAGGTCACCAGGATCGATCTGTATGAGAAGACCATCAGAATAGATGATCTGACCATCAGGTTAATGAACTTAAGAACTCTGGAAATAATTGAATCAGTAAACGGATAGGTATCTGTCCGTTTTTTGACAATGGCATGGTTGTGGTATATATTGAATTTGACGTAAGGCGCTGATCAAGGCGCATAAAAAAGGAAGAAACCCGTTTACTCTTACTTGGCGGGTTCTGATAAATCATCAAAGGGGATATTATGAGCAAAAAAGAAGAAAAACAAGTTGGCCGCGTTCCAAAGGCTGAGGCTTTGAAGTACGCTATTGGCATATTCGGCCAGAATCTTTCGTGTGCACTGATGATGCAGTGGTTTTTTGTGTTCTGCACGGACGTCCTTTACATTGAAGGAAAGATCATCGGTATCGTACTGGGCATTGCCCGTATCTGGGATGGTGTCAATGACCCGTTAATGGGGACTCTTATTGACAGACACACCTTTAAGAACGGTGACAAGTTCCGCCCGTTTTTGCGTGCAACACCTATCGCAATAGGCATTATCGTAATACTGCTGTTTACCGACTGGGGCTTTAAGGGAGATATTCCAAAGGCCATTTATGTTCTGATACTGTATCTGATGTATGATATGATCTTTACCATCCAGGATGTCAGCATGTGGTCAATGACTTCCGTCATGACGGATATTCCGGAAGAGAGAGAACAGCTGTCACAGTTCGGCAGAATCATGGCAGCCATCGGTTTCGCCTTTGTCGGCATATTCCCGACCGCCATGGATGTTCTCAAGGGCAGAGGGTTTTCCGTACAGCACATCTACTTCGGAGCAGCCGTTCTGTTTGGCTGCGGCGGCATGATCATAAGCATGTTATCAGCTTCTGCCAAGGAGAGAATACATGTTACTGAAGAAACCAAGACAGAGTCATTCAAGGATAATCTGAAGATGCTGTTTGGCAATAAGATCGTAATGCTGGTATTGCTGGGCAATATTCTTAACGGACTGTCATTAACGGTTCCGGGTGCTTATTTCTTTGAACACAGCGTCAAGGCCAGTCTGTTTGGTAAGGAGCTTGGCGGTCTGACCATCATGACCATCATCACCGGTGTGGCCTATATCTGTTCAGGTCTGGGCATGCTGATAGTTACAAAATTTTCCAAAAAAGTCGGAGGCATGAGAAACGTTCTGATCTGGGCTAACGTCATTTCGGTGGTAACCAGAGTCATTGCCTTCCTGATTGGATATCAGGGAAACCGCATCTGGATTGTTGCCATTCTGTTTGCTCTGGGCAGCATTCCTGGTCAGATGTTCGGCATTGCCAGAACTGCCTTATGGGGAGACTCCATTGACTACATGGAATGGAAGACGAGCAAGCGTGCTGAAGCAATCACCTTTGCGGCACAGACTTTCTGCGATAAGATCTCAACTGCTCTGAATACCGTAATTGCCGGATTCCTGCTGTCATGGCTGGAATACGACGCTGAAGCCATCGCAGCCGGTGCTGCGGTTTCCGCTAAGTTCCAGCAATGGATCTGGCCGCTGTTCATGGTTGGCCCGGCCATTGGTGCAGCTTTGTACATAATTCCGTTATTGTTCATCAATTATCCGCAGTCACTGAAGGAAAAGGTGACCAAGGATCTGCATGACAGAAGACTGGCTAAGGGAGAAATTACTGAATAACTGAAAAAGGGACTGCAATCCCTTTTTACTGTTCTGTCAGAACACTGGAGGTTATTTATGTCATACTGTAAAAAAGCGATTATTATATTGGTTGCTATGTGTTTATTAGTTTTCCCTCGTTGTGGAAAACCTAATAAGAGTGACTTCGATAAAGATAGTTTTATTTTAGAATCTGATAGTCTGTCTGTTTATGAATTGACACCAAATGCCGGATATCAGCTGATATTCCATACGGATGATTCAGAGTATACTCACAAGGTTGTAAATGCAGTAACCAGTATTGTGAAGGCAATTGATCCACAGGAAGCATTAGATTTGTCTATGATTTATAGAATTGTTTTCAATGATGAAGTATTTGTCAGTATAGATTATGATGAGAATGATTATCAAAACAAACAACCAGTATATATGAGATTATATGACAAATATCTTTTTGCTATGAGTGATGAATTGGTTGAGTTGATCTATCCTGTTATCAATGAGTATAAATATAAGATAACAGTTGTCGAGTAAGCATAATTATCGAATATTATAAGGGTGCATTTGTTATTCCAAAAAAGTCGTTTGATGAGTTTTTAGTAGAACTAAAACGCATATTTGTTCTAGAAGAGTTGGAAACAGTAAACAAAATGTTAAATGCTATTCAATAAAAGAGTTTGGAATTGATAATGAGATTATTTAAGGAGAATGTGTAAATGAAAAAATATTTATGTGTATTTCTGACGCTTGTTTTGGCGATATCCATTTCTTCATGCAGCCCAAATAATACAAATAAACTTAAGTTGAATGCCAATGATATAAAAGAAATAGTTGGTACATCACAAATGAGCAATCCCATAATCACTAAAACTTTTACTGATGGTGAAACTATTGGTGAGATTACTAATGTGATTAATTCTATGAATTTAACAAGTATAGATACTGTGGGAGAACTAAAAGGATGGCAGTACTATTTTTCAGTTCGATATATTAATGGGGAAGAAATAACAATTTCGTTATCAGATAACAGCATTTTGATAAATGGCATAGTTTTTTATGCACTAAGCTATGATCCAAAGTTATTTTATCCGTATTTTGATTAGACACATGAAATGCAATAGAAAATACAGAATTATAAACGATGCTTAAATGGTGTAGATTAATCGTAAGGTGATGCTAAATGCAAACCTCTCTTTCTTACAACTCCATTTTACTGATACAAATCCCTTTCAGACAAGAAATTATCCTGTTCAAAATGTAATATGACAGTTTACATTTGACCTTACGGAATAAATGTCATTTCATTACTGCACCTTTTGTTTGCCAATGGGCAGATAAAAGATTAGACTTATATAGTACTGTTTGTGCAGAGGAGATGTTCAGATGTGGTTTGATATATTTGTCATAGCTGTAGGTGTTTCAATGGATGCTTTTTCCGTATCTGTCTGCAAAGGCCTCTGCATGAAGAAATTTGACATGCGCAAGGCTGTCATCTGCGGTCTGTACTTTGGACTTTTCCAGGCTCTGATGCCGGTTGCCGGATATTATCTGGCTGCTTCATTTGAATCACTGGTAGTCAGTGTTGACCACTGGATCGCCTTTATTCTATTATCATTCATCGGGGGAAACATGCTGAAGGAAGCACTGTCCGGTGAACAGGAAAGCGTAACTGACGAAGTAGGGTTCAGGGAAATGCTGATACTGGCGATTGCCACCAGCATTGATGCTCTGGCTGTTGGTGTTACCTTTGCCTTTCTGCAGATGAATCTGTGGGGTGCAGTTTCATTAATAGGAGTGACAACCTTCTGTTTCTCCGTTGCCGGGGTAGCCCTGGGAAGAAAATTCGGCTCATGGCTGGGTAACAGAGCACAGATAGTTGGCGGTATCATTCTGATTCTGATTGGTACCAAGATACTTCTGGAGCATCTGGGAATAATCAAGTAGAGCAATTATGAAGTTCCGTAAGGAACTTTTTCTTTTGGGAAACAAAAGAAAAAGGCAGTTGCTGCCTCTTGCCTTACCCCGATGAATTACTGATTATCTTCCTGTTGAGGAACCAGGATGATCCCTGACTCCTTGTAGCAGTTAGGAGCTTTTCCCATTGCTCTGTGATGAGCGACACATTCACAGCATCTGCCGTGTCTTGGACAGTTGATGTTTTTGCACAGGTATGGCTGAGTGTTGAGGCACTTAAGTGTAATTTCTTCCATGATTCAGTTCTCCTTTGCCTTATTATATCAAAACACTGTCAGGGCAGGTAATGGATGAGTTTCTAACAGAAGAGTTTTTTATGTATAATAAATTCAAAGCGGAGGAATATACAATGAAAGTATTTGAAGGATATACCCGTGGCATAAATCTGGGAGGCTGGCTTTCCCAGTGTGACAACACCGTTGAAACTTATGAGAATTTCATCAGAGAAGAAGACATCAGAAGGATAAGCGAATGGGGCCTTGATCACATTCGCATTCCGGTTGATTACGAACTGGTGGAAGATAATCAGGGGAATTATAAGGAATCAGGATTTGAATATCTGGAAAACGGCATAAAGTGGGCAGTTAAGTATGGACTTAATGCAGTGCTCGACCTTCATAAAACCTGCGGATACAGTTTTGACTTTGGGGAAAAGGAAGAAGGTTTCTTTGAAAACCGGAAATACCAGGAAAGATTCTACAGGCTGTGGGAACAGTTTGCCTTAAGATATGGCAAGTACAGAGATCACCTGGCTTTTGAACTGTTAAATGAGGTTACAGACAAGGAATACTGCGACGCGTGGAACAGGATCTCCACTGAATGCATTGAAAGGATCAGAAAGATCTGTCCGAACATCAAGATCCTGGTAGGAGGTTATTACAATAACAGCATTGAAGCTCTTAAGGATCTGCGGTGGCCTGTTGATGAGAACATTGTCTATAACTTCCATTGTTATGAACCGCTGATATTCACTCATCAGGGAGCATACTGGATCCCGACTATGGATCTGGATTTCAGGGTAAGCGCTGATCTGACCTATGGAGACATAAAGGAACTGTCTGATAAGCTGCTGGATGGACGTTATACCGGCATTGACGGGTTCAGTCCTGATGAAGCTTTAAGCAGTGAATACTTTGACAGGTTATTCGCTGAAGCCAAGGCGGTTGCTGAAGAAAGAGATGTGCGGCTGTATTGCGGTGAATATGGGGTAGTTGACAGAGCTGATCCGCAGGATATCGTCAGGTGGTATCGCATGATCCACGAGACTTTTGAAAAGTACGGCATTGGCAGAGCAGCCTGGAATTATCGCGGTAAGGACTTCGGTTTTGTTGACGAGCACATGAGCGTCGTACTGGAAGAAGTCATCAGCCTGTTATAAGATAGATAGAAAAAGGGGGCTGTACTTATGAATGAAAAACTTATCGAAAAGCTTAACAGCTACATTGATGAAAACAGAGATAATATCGTAAACGACCTGATCGCTGTCAGCAGCATTGAAAGCGTATCACTGGAAGGTGATCCGGTTAAGCCGTTTGGCCCTGGTTGCCGCAAGGTCATTGACCACATGCTGGCCAAGGGTGAAGCTGAAGGATTTAAGACTCATAACTATGAATACTATGTCGGCGAGATCAAATATGATCTGGGCAAGGAAAAAAGCATTGGCATGCTTGGTCATACTGACGTTGTTCCGGCCGGTGAAGACTGGACCGTAACAAAGCCCTATGAACCAAAGGTAGTTAACGGATTCCTGTTTGGTCGCGGTGTCGGTGACAACAAGAGTGCCGTCATTGGAGGTTTATATATCATGAAGGCCATGCGTGAAGCCAAGGCTGATCTGAAGCACAACCTGATCCTGATGCTGGGAACAAATGAAGAAGTAGGCATGGGAGACATGGCATACTTCACTGAGCATTATGAATCACCGGAGTTCACCTTTGTTCCTGATGCCGGATTCCCTGGTGTCGGCGGTGAGTTCGGACGTGTCAGATATGCCGTTACTTCCAACAGGCCTTTATCTGATGACTTTGTCTGGATGAATTCCGGAACAGCCTTCAACATTGTCCCAAACAAAGCTGTCTGCATTCTCAAGAAGGGAACTGCAATTGATTACAGCCAGCTGCCTGAGGGCTTTGATGTCGTGGAAACGGAAAAAGGCATTGAAATCACCGCTCATGGTGTAACCACCCATGCTGCCGGACCGGAAAGAGGCCTCAATGCCATCTACGTTCTGACCGATGCTCTTGTCAAACTTCCTGGACTTAAGGAAGAAGACAGAAAGATAATTGAATTTCTGAATAACATCAATGCTGACTACTATGGAGGCTTCCTGGGCATTGACTGCATCGATGAAATTTCCGGACAGACGGTATCATCAGGAACCGTTCTGAGATTTGAAGACGGAAAGGTAAGCCTGCTGAATGACTGCCGCAGAGCCGTCACTGACAGCAATGACCGTCTGGTAGCCAACATCACTGCCAAGTGTAAAGAGAATGACTTCTCAGTTGAAATCATTGAAAGAAGCAACGGCTATGCTCTTGATGTCAACGGACCGGTTATTCAGGCAATCAAAAAGGTCTATGTTGATCAGACCGGTGATACGGAAAAGCAGATCCTCATCGGAAAGGGCGGAACCTATGCCGGTGCCTTACCGAGAGCTTTCGCAACAGGCATTGTCTTAAGAAAAGAAGAAACTGTCAGACCGGAACTGCCTGGCGGGCATGGTTCAGCTCATCAGCCTGATGAAAACATCTGCATTGATGAATACATCGAAGGCATCAAGCTTCTGATGAAGATGGTACTGACGGTAGACGAAATACTGTAAAAAGAAAATAACTGTAGAGATTTCTACAGTTATTTTTATCAGAGAATAACTCTTATTTCATGAGTTTTTCCATCTTCCGGCAGAGTGAAAGAGGAGGAGACAGGAATGCCATCCAGATGGAACTCAGAAGAGTCATTTACGCGGTAATTTTCTGTTGCATCAATGTCTACCTGCAATACGGTATTGTTGATGTTGACTGTATAGCTGAAATGAGGCCTGTTGACGATTGGATCTAGGCTGATCATGTCCTGCTGGATTTCCAGACCGCATACTTCATACAGGGCCAGTGTCAGCCAGGAAGCGGTGCCGGAAAGGATAGGACCGATGTTTTCACCTGTTTCCGAGTTGTTGTACTGGGTACAGAAACGCGGATTGCCCTTAAGAACAAACGGGTCATCCATGGTCTTAAACGGCAGGGTCTTGTTGATCATGAAGAAAGCCAGGTTTCTGAGTCTATCAGACAGTGCAGGATCGCTCACAGTCTTGGCAGTCTTCAGAGAAGCGACTGTTGCCATCATGGCAGCGTGCTTGAAGACACCACCGTTTTCCCTGTCGCCAGGGAAATAGAATGATGTACCTGTCACAACTCCCAGCAGGTCGTAATTAACCGGGGTGCACAGTTTCAGACCGGCATCAGTCTTAAGATATCTGTCAATGACATCCAGCATGGAAGAGATTTCTTCTTCACTGGCTACCTGTGACAGTAAGGCCCAGCTGAAGGAATTCAGATAATAGGTGCCGTCGATTTCAGGGTCATCTGAAAGGTTATCTCCGCTGGATCCCAGATAACGGTAGATGCGGTCATCATTGATCAGGCATCTGGCATAGTAGTTGTTCTTCCAGCAATAATTGCGGATGTTGTCAACAGTATCGTTTTCGATCCGGCAGGCTGTTTCGTAACAGTCTTCATAACCAAGCAGATCGGAGAGGTATCTTACTTCACCGGCTGCAATGACCAGCAGGAAGGCGTTCATGACGCTTTCACTCTGACTGTTTTCAAAAGGTGAGCCGAATGGCTGGCCTTTTTCTTTCAGCTGAGTCAGATATTTTCTTTCTTTTTCCGGGCCCAAATAAATAGTCTTGTCAAGGCGCAGGGTATCATTCCAGTCAGCAGTATCCAGTAGCGGCAGATGGTGTCTGCCTACGGATATCTGACCGGAATAGACGATAATGGCATTGAGGGTGTCAATGAGCTTACGGGTATCATCGCTTCCGGCAACCTTGAATTCCTGTAACAGGAAGTCAGTGTCTCCGGTAAGCCTGATGTAACGCCCGACTGCCTGAACCAGCCATAAGGCATCATCGGAACACATTCCCGGTTCCTTGCCCCTGGTCGTAAAGTTATGGTAAGCATAACCTAGTTCAAAGACGTTTACGATCCAGGAAGACAGCAGTTCCCTGATCAGCTGATCCTTGCCGCAGCCATGGAGATAATACATGGAGGCAAAGATGTCCTGAATCTCACGGAATCCCGTTTCACGGTATGATTTCTGGGTCCAGGCGAATGAACGTGATATGTACGTCTGATACAGGACCTGGAAAGGGAGATTGTTGGAAAGATAGGAATCCAGGTCCTGATCACCGGTATTGACTGTTAAATATGAATTGTACAGATTGGTGTTGTTTCTGACCTTCTGCAGAGTCAATGACAGCTGCTGAGGATCACTGTACCTGTTGTAAAGGTTGTATAACTGAGTGTCGAACTGTTCTCTGACGTCTACTCTGTCTTCTGACATGCCAACAAATTCATCCAGGCAGGCGGTATCCTGTACAGGAATGTCTACCGTCTTGGCCATTGCGAAGAAGCAGGCACCGCGGCGGCTGTAACTGTTGGAAAGTCTTAGCAGATTCTCCGGTCTGTCATAGCTGCCGGAACCAATGAATTCATTGACATTGCTGGTAAACTCATCCATGGTTTCACCCTCAGACAGCAGCATGGCAAAGCGCTTTTCACCGTTGCAGGCTTTAGGTTTATGATGAGCGGTAACGGCTACCGGTTTACTGTTTATGCGGTATGTTTCGCTTTCGACCACAACATTGGCATAGACAATGTCACTGGTAAGGGTGCCCGGATCGGTAATGCCGAACATTCCGGTGACTACCACACGGAGCTGACGGTCATGATCACTGAGGTTTCTGATCTGAATCCTCTGAGCTTCAACAGCAGTAGGGAAGTCGGTCTCCTGAGGGAGAATGAAGATGGTTCTCTTAATTTCCAGACCGCATTCAGTTACATAGTATATTTCGGAATAATTGTTATGATGAACGCAATAGGCGCTTTTGACATTTTTGTTTACATCGAGTGAATAGAATATCTGTCTGCCGTTTTCCGTTATGTAAAACTGACGGTTGGCAGTTTCACCGTTGATGTCCGGGTTTAGTTCGTATTTGGTGGCGAGAACCTGTTTTTCCTGACTTGCACGGAATGAACCTCTGCCGAAACGGTCCAGAACGCTTTTAGGAGTGGTTTGCAGAGGATCGGAATATCCTTCACGGTCACCCAATAACAGGTTTACTGTATAGTGGGTACCGATCAGCGGTGCTTTCAGATCGATGATCAGATCGCCGTTTTCATTCAGGACTCCGGCTGCTGCCACGGTATTGTCATAGATTTCCCTGATCCTATCTGTTATTTCTGCAGAAAGAGGAATGCTTTCCTCGTTTTTATAGAGAGTAATGTTGCCCCTTAATGACAGCAGAAGATCACTGTCATCATTTTGCAGTAACGGATAGAACAGCTCATCATTCATCAGCCGGTTGGCAATGGGCACATTGAAAGGAAGCCCGGTAACGGCCAGAACATGTTTTCGGTCGGCGCCGGTAAACAGAGCATCCGTATATCCTGATATCCTGCCGTTGAATACTTCTTCGGCGTAATCAGAAGCTTTAAGCTGTTCGCTTCTGGCGGTTTCTACAGTAAAGTTCATAGTTTCTCCTTTTCAGAAAGAGACGATCATGACCGTCTCTTAACCCATTAATACTTCAACTTCAGCTTCCCGGGCATTTATTACCGGTACAGGTCCTGTGCCGATCTCCTGTCCGTTGACTCTGATTGATCTGATTCCTTTTTCAACCCCGTCCGGATTCTTTACGGTGATGTGATAGACAGTGTTTCTGAACAGTCTGTTTACCTTGAATTCACTGACGGTGTGCGGGATGCAAGGATCTATTCTCAATCCGTCATAGTCAGGCTGAATTCCCAGGATACCTTCCGTAAGTACGGTGAAGGTCCAGGCAGCCGTACCAGTCAGCCAGGAGTTCTTGCCTTCTCCGAAGGTAGGAGCATCCTTGCCGGCTACCATCTGGCAGTAGACATACGGTTCAGTGCGGTGAATCTCGGAAATTTCTTCCAGGAAGGCCGGGCAGGTCTTCTTGTAGAGTTCAAAGGCTCTGTCACCATGTCCCATGATCGTTTCCGCAAAGATGATCCATGGATTGTTGTGGCAGAAGATACCGGCATTTTCCTTGTATCCCGGAGGATATGAGGAAATTTCACCGAGGTTAAGTCTGTAGGTTGTATAAGCAGGATTCTGCAGAACGATGCCGAATCTGGTATCGAGTCTTTCCTTAACGGAATCCAGGGCTTTCTGAGCTTCGCCGGTTTTTACACCGACCCCGGCCATGATGCACATGCCCTGCGGTTCAATGAATATCTGTCCTTCATCACATTCAGAAGAGCCGACCTTTTTGCCGAAGGCATCATAGGCGCGGATGAACCATTCGCCATCCCAGCCCTTATCCAGAATGGTTTCACTCATTCTATTGACAGCTTCATAGGCTTTTTCAGCCTCTTCGGTTTTACCCTGATGCTTCAGAATGTTGCCGTATTCACGGCCATACTTGACAAACATGCCGGCAATGAAGACAGATTCAGCAACCGGTCCTTCGGATGGTCCGGTGATCTGGAAGGATTCACCCGGATGTTCGGAGAAGCAGTTGAGGTTCAGACAGTCGTTCCAGTCAGCTCTGCCGATAAGCGGAAGCTTATTTGGACCGAGATTGTTCAGAGTATAGTTGAAACTGCGGCGCAGGTGTTCCATTAACGGTGCTGCCAGGGCAGGTTTGTTGTCGAAATCGACCATTTCATCGAGAATGCCCCAGTCACCGGTTTCACGGATATAGGCATCAGTGCAGGCGATCAGCCATAACGGGTCATCATTGAAACCGCCGCCGATATCGGAGTTGCCTTTTTTGGTCAGAGGCTGATACTGGTGATAGGCACCGCCGTCTTCCTTCTGAGTGGCGGCAATGTCCAGAATTCTTTCTCTGGCTCTTTCCGGGATCATGTGAACAAAGCCCAGCAGGTCCTGGCAGGAGTCTCTGAAGCCCATGCCTCTGCCGATGCCTGATTCATAATATGAGGCAGATCTGGACATGTTGAAGGTTACCATGCACTGGTAAGCGTTCCAGATGTTAACCATGCGGTTGACTTTTTCGTTTTCGGTTCTGACTTCAAATCCGGCCAGCAGGTTGTCCCAGAACTTCTTCAGCTGGGCCAAGCCGGCATCGAACTGTTCGTCAGTATAGTATTTATTCATTAATGCATGAGCATTCTTTTTGTTGATGACGGAAGGGGCAATGAACTTTTCCTCAACAGGAACTTCTACATAACCCAGTCCCAGGATGATCTTAATGCTTTCACCCGGTTTCATGGTGAGATGGAAATGATGAGCTCCGACAGGCTGCCAGCCATGGGCAATGGAATTACCACATCTGCCATTTACGACGGCCTTCGGGCTTCTTGGAGAACCATAGACACCCATGAAGCTGTCACGGGAAGTATCGAAGGAATCGACAGGTCTGTTGGCATAGAATACGGCATAGTGATTTCTTCTTTCTCTGTATTCGGTTTTGTGGTAAATGACACTGCCTTCAACTTCAACCTCACCGGTGGAGTAGTTTCTCTGAAAGTTTGAGGAATCGTCCATGGCATCCCACAGACAGAATTCGACAAAGGAGAACAGATCGATTTCCTTAAGGATATCAGTATTATTAGTAACAGTTATTCTCTGTAAAAGAATATTATCATTCTTTGGTACATAGAGTTCCTGCTGCACTTCAACTTTGTTCTTGACACCTCTGATGATGGAATAGCCTAAGCCATGACGGCAGGTATAGTCATCCAGCGGGGTCTGGACAGGCTGCCAGCCAGGATTCCAGATGGTGTCCTGATCCTTTACATAGATATGGAAACCGTCCTGATCCAATGGAAGATTATTATAACGATACCTTGTTATTCTTCTTAATCTGGCATCCTTATAGAAAGAATAGCCGCCGGCGGTATTGGATAGCAGGGTGAAGAAGTCATCACTGCCCAGATAGTTGATCCATGGCAATGGTGTTTCATATTTTTCTATTACATATTCCTTATTAAGGTCGTCAAAGTGCCCGAACTTCATGTGCAACAACTCCTTTTCGTATTATTTACGTAAACGATTACGTAATGTTTAAGTACTTTCACCTTAAGAATAAAGCATTTTGGGGCGAAAAACAACCGAAAATTCAAAAAATGTAACCGATTTCAAAAAAAGTGTTGACAAACTACGAAAATGAGCTATGCTGAAATTAAGAAAACGATTAAGTAAATCGGGAAACGGAGTAAACTATGGTTTCAATGAAAGAAATAGCCAAGAGTTGTGGCGTTTCAGTTGCTACGGTTTCCAAAGCTCTCAGCGATAAGCCTGACATCTCCAAACCGACAAGGGACAGGATCAGAAAAGTTGCTGAGGAAATGGGGTACATGCTGAATGCCTCAGCCAGAGCGCTGAAGACAAACAGAACCTACAATATCGGAGTACTGTTCATAGACCGCATGTCTGCCGGACTTGCCCACGAGTATTTCTCGGAAATTCTCGAAAGCTTCAAGAAGGCAGCCGAAGAGAGCGGTTATGACATAACCTTCATTAACAACAGATTTGCCGGGCAGGATTCAACATATCTGATGCACTGCAAATACAGAAACTTCGATGGAGTTGCCATTGTATCTGCAGACTTCATGGATCCGCAGGTACTGGAACTTGTTGATTCAGACATCCCGCGGGTTTCCATCGACTATTCCTATAACAACTGTTCTTCAGTAATATCTGATAACACCAAGGGGTTAAGAGATCTGGTCAAGTATGCCATTTCCAAAGGGCACAGAAAGATCGCCTTCATCCATGGTGAAAGAACAGACGTTACCAAGAAGAGAGTCATGGGATATTACAGCACTCTCAGAGAAATGGGAATACCTGTTAATGAAGATTATGTTATCGAAGCCAAGTATCACGATATTGATCTGAGTTACGAAAAAGTCAAACAGCTGCTGGCTCTGGAAGACAGACCTACATGCATCATCTTCCCGGATGACTATTCACGGATCGGAGCACTGTCCCGCATGGGTGAGGAAAAGAAGCCTCTGCCTGAAGACATCTCGGTAATCGGATACGACGGAATCAGGATGGCCAAGTTTGTCGGGCTGACAACTTATGAACAGGACGCTGTGTCTCTGGGAAGGATAGCATGCCGCAGACTGGTAGACGCAATTGAAAACCCAACAGGGATATGTGAACATTCCGTAGTTGCCGGAAAGCTGATTGAAGGCAATACGGTAAAGGAAATAAGGCAGTAAGCAGTTGATAAAACTGCACGCAATAAAAAAGGAATAAACAAAGCTTATTAACGAAGGAGGAAAATATGAAAAAGTTATTAAGTGCTATTCTCGCAGTGTTAATGGTTGTTTCACTGGCAGCCTGCACAAAGCCAGTTGATCCAGAGCCAAAACCAGCAGAAGAAGGAAAGGTATTTAATCTCTGGACATGGAATGATGAATTCTGGGGATTCTTAGTCAAGTACTATGCTGATGAAAAGGTTGATGACTTCACAGTTAAGAAAGGCGATGTCACAATCAAGCGTACGACTTATGTATCAGATAACATGGCTTATCAGGATGCATTAGATGCTGCATTATTAGCTCAGGAAACAGCTGCAGCTGATGACAAGGTCGATATGTTCCTCGCAGAAGCAGACTACATTATCAAGTACGTTGACTCTTCAGCAACAATGGATGTTAAGTCAATTGGCGTTACTGATTTCTCAAATACTTACAAGTACACAGTACAGGCTGCTACTGATTCAAAGGGTGTTGTAAAGGGCGTTTCGTTCCAGTGCTGCCCATCAGCTCTGATCTACAGACGTTCAATCGCTAAGGAAGTCTTAGGAACAGATGATCCAACTGCAGTTCAGGAAGCATTATCTTCATGGGATAAGTTCGATGCAGTTGCTGAAACAGCAAAGGGCAAAGGCTACTACATGATCGCTACACCAATGGATACATACCGTGTATTCTCAAACAACGTTTCTTCTGCTTGGGTTGAAAACGGCAAGTTAACATTCGATGCTAACATTGAAGCATGGATGGCACAGGCTGAAAAGTATGTCAAGGAAGGCTATGCTGCAAACGCTTCCGGTGTATGGGATGCTGAAAAGACAAACGAAATGTTCGCTTCAGGCAAGTCAATGTGCTTCTTCGGCCCAGCTTGGTACTTCAACTTCTGCATGGGCAATGCACAGGATCCTGAAAAGGGATGCTTCGGTGACTGGGCTATCTGCATGGGCCCTCAGGCTCACTTCTGGGGCGGCACATGGATGCTCGCAGCTGCAGGCACAGACAACCCTACAATGGTTGCTGATATCATGAACACCTTCATCAACAATGCTGATGTATGTGAAAAGTTAGTCAGAAACGAAGCTCAGTTCTCAAACAACCAGATTGTTAACAACAAGCTCGCTGCTGATACAACATATGGCAATGCTTTCTTAGGCAATCAGAACGATGTAACAGTCTTCGCAGAATTAGCTAAGAACATCAAGTTCGAACATATTACACCATATGATCAGGGCTGCAACGAAGGTTTACAGAAGTACTTCCAGGAATACCTGAAGGGCGAAGTAGACAAGGATACAGCAATTGCTAACTTCAAGGATTACATTAAGACTGCTTATCCAAGCATCACTGTTGAATAATAGGCAATAATATTTAATCAAGGTTCTGTGGCAGGCTTATTGGAGCCTGCCACAGTTTCTTAAATAAGTACAGGCTGATTGCTTATTTAAGAAATAAAGCAGAGAGGTATTAAGATGGATAAAAAACAGAAAACAAAGGAGAAAAGATCCATATCCTATGCCAAGTGGGGATACATATTCATAATCCCTTTCTTTATCGTCTATGCGATCTTTACTCTGTATCCTCAGATTCTGACCGTATATAACAGTTTTTTTGAGTATTACCGTGATGGTCTTAACATAATCGGACCGAATTTTGTTGGATTGGGTAACTATGCAAAGCTGTTCACCCCGAACCTTTCAGGTTTCATTCCAATCGTCAAGTATACGGTAAACACAATCATTCTGTGGGTCATGGGTGCCGTTCCGCAGTTCATCATTGCAATGCTGCTGGCACTGTTCTTCACAAGCACCAGACTGAACATCAAGGGACAGCAGTTCTTTAAGACAGTCATCTACATGCCAAACCTGATCATGGCTTCCGCATTCTCAATGCTGTTCTTCGCCATGTTCTCAAAGGTTGGCCCGGTCAACCAGATAATCCTGGCTTCCGGCTGGGCTGATCAGGCAATTGATTTCCTGGCCATGAAGGTCACTGTCAGAAGCCTGATAGCTCTGATGAACTTCCTGATGTGGTTTGGTAATACGACGATCCTGTTAATGGCAGGTATCCAGGGCATTGATGAGAGCCTGTTTGAATCAGCCCGTCTGGACGGTTCTTCATCAACCCAGGTATTCTTCAACATTACCATGCCGTTACTGATGCCTATCTTCATCTATGTATTCATTACTTCCATGATCGGTGGCATTCAGATGTTTGACGTACCTCAGGTACTTACCAATGGTATCGGAACACCGAATAACACTTCCATGACACTGATAATGTATCTGAATACCTTCCTGGGCATTTCCAAGAACTATGGTATGGCCGGTGCGGTATCAGTACTGTTATTCATTATGACAGCCATCCTGTCTACCTTCGTCTTCAAGACGATCAGTAAGAAGTAAGGGGGAAATAAGACATGAAAAAAGACATTAATACGGTTGCAGCCATCAAACTGCTAATTTCCCGCCTGGTGGTTTATGGAATCCTCATTTTCCTGACATTCCTGTGCCTGTTCTTCTTCTACCTGATGTTTATCAATGCATCACGTTCAAATGCTCAGCTGCAGGCAGGGTTTACCATGATTCCTGGTGGAAATACGATAAAGAACTTCGTAAATGCCTGGCATGATACCAACATCAGCATTCCGGTAGGCATGAAGAACAGCTTCATCGTTGCTTCACTGTCAGCTGTACTTACTTCATATTTCTCAGCCCTGACAGCTTATGGAACATATGTATATGACTTCAAATACAAGAAGGCTATTCACCTGTTCATTCTGGCAATCATGATGATTCCTTCTCAGGTATCAGCTGTTGGTTTCATTCAGCTGGCCTTCAAGTATCATCTGACCAATAAGCTGTGGATGCTGATAATTCCAAGCATTGCTGCTCCAAGTGTTTACTTCTACATGAGACAGTATCTGGAAGCTACGCTGCCTCTGGAAATGGTTGAGGCTGCCAGAATTGACGGCTCCAATGAGTTCAGAATCTTCAATGAAATCGTACTTCCGATAATGAAACCGGCAATTGCCGTTCAGATGATCTTCTCATTTGTCGGATCATGGAATAACTATTTCATGCCTTCATTACTGCTGAACGACTTACAGAAAAAGACCGTTCCGGTAATGATCGCCACATTGAGAAGTGCTGACTTTACTAAGTTCGACATGGGCAAGGTATACATGCTGATGGTCATGGCCATCTTACCGGTAATGATTATTTACGTAATACTGTCCAAGTCAATCATCAAGGGTGTAACCTCAGGAAGTGTTAAGGGTTAAAGGAGAATTATTATGGCAGAAGTTTTACTTAAGAACATAAAGAAGATATATACAGATAACGAAAGCAGAAAAAAAGGCAGAGGAAAATTCCGTCAGCAGCCTAAAGAAGGCGAAGAAGAGAAGAAGGTCAGCCTTCAGATCACTGATGAGGGTGTTGTAGCCGTTCAGGAATTCAATCTCGACATCAAGGACAAGGAATTCATCGTACTGGTAGGACCTTCAGGATGTGGCAAATCCACCACATTGAGAATGATCGCCGGACTTGAAGAGATCACCAGTGGTGAACTCTACATTGACGGTAATCTGGTAAACAATGTTGAACCTAAGGACAGAGACATTGCCATGGTATTCCAGTCATACGCTCTGTATCCACACATGACTGTCTATGACAACATGGCATATTCCCTCAAAATCAAGCATGTTGACAAGGCAGAGATTGACAGAAAAGTCAGAGAAGCAGCTGAAATTCTGGATATTACTCAGTATCTGGACCGTAAGCCTAAGGCCTTATCAGGCGGTCAGAGACAGCGTGTTGCCATTGGCCGTGCCATCGTCAGAAATCCAAAGGTATTATTAATGGATGAACCTCTGAGTAACCTGGATGCCAAGTTACGTAACCAGATGCGTTCAGAGATCATCAAGTTAAGAAAGAAGATCAATACCACATTCGTATATGTTACCCATGACCAGATTGAGGCCATGACCCTTGGTGACAGAATCGTTGTCATGAAGGATGGCTACATTCAGCAGATCGGTACTCCTCAGGAAGTATTTGATCATCCTGCCAATTTGTTTGTCTCAGGCTTCATCGGAACTCCGCAGATGAACTACTTCGATGCTGAACTGGTCATCAGAGAAGGCAGCTATTATGTTGAGACCAAGGGCATCAGCGTTAAGCTGGCAGAGGACAAGCAGTTACGTTTGAAAGAGAATGATGTAAAGGCTCAGCCTGTGACTCTGGGTGTCAGACCTGAACATCTGACCATTGCTGAAGAAGGAATTAACGGTCAGGTTGAAGTATCTGAACTGATGGGTTCTTCACTGCATCTCCATATGACTGTTGACGGCAAGGATGTCATCTGCATTGTTCCTACCGAAGGCAGAAAGGTCAATTATGACGGCAGACAGCTGAATCTGGCCTTCACTGGTGATGTTGCTCATGTCTTCTCCAGGGAAGATCAGCATAACCTTGAATATTAAAAGATAAACAAGTGCCCTGTCCTAACGGGGCACTTATGGAAAGAAAAACATGAAGAAAATACTGCTATTACTGCTATGCCTGTTAATGATAACAGGATGCACACCATCGAAAAAGAAATCATTTGACGGTAAGGACCGTCCATCTTCAGCGGGAATGCTGCAGGTAAAGGACGGGAAACTGTGCTCACAGTCAGGTGAGCCTGTCATGTTAAGAGGTGTATCCAATCCCGGTGTGGCACTGTCACACATGTATATCAGCGATGACACGTTTAAGGAAATATCCCATTTCATGGGCTGCAATGTTTACAGAATAGCCCTGTATACCTGGGGTGTAGGCAATGCAGGTTACTGTACCGGAGGGGATAAGCCTTCTCTGATGCAGGATGTCATCGACAGTGTGGAATACTGCAAAAACCAGGACATGTATGCAATCATTGACTGGCACATTCTGGAAGACAACAATCCAAATCAGTTCATTGAAGAAGCCAAGGTATTCTTCGATGAGGTGTCAAAGAAGTTTAAAGACCATAACAACGTTATTTATGAGATCTGCAATGAACCAAACAAGTGTACCTGGAATGATGTAAAGGAATATGCCAATGTAATCATTCCGATAATCAGAGAAAATGACCCTGATTCAGTCATCATCGTCGGTACTCCTAACTGGTCATCGGATGTTGACTCACCGGCTTCTGATCCTCTGAATTATGAAAACCTGCTATATGCGCTGCACTTCTATTCAGCCAGCCATAAACAGGATTCCCGCGACAGAGTAAAGAAAGCCGTTGAAAAGGGTGTTCCTCTGTTTGTATCGGAATTCGGCGTTACCGCTTCAAGCGGGGGATTCCCGGTTGATACCCGGCAGGGTGATCTCTGGATCGATCTTCTTGAAGAAAGCGGCATCAGCTATGTAATGTGGAACTTCTCCCGTACAACTGAACCGTGTGCCTGTCTGAACAGAGATTCGCTTAAAACCAAGGATTTTACCATTGAAGATTTCAAGGAATCGGGTGTATGGCTAATCAATACCATAAAGGAAAGATCAGGGAAATCAGATAACTGATAACTGTTAATGGAAGAATCTACTGATGCAGGTTCTTTTTTTATGAGTATACTGTATTATTCGCATAATACAGTTGACGTCATAGTGTATTACACCTATAATACAGTTGAGGGGAATAGTAAAAAGAATAAATGATTTCATTTGAAGGTTTCCGCCCAGTAGATGGAGTTCCAATCTATCTGCAGATAATGAATTACATCAAAAGGGGATGTGTGGCAGGTACAATTGTCAAAGGTGATGTTCTTCCGTCAAGAAGATATCTTTCGGCGTTGCTTGGCATAAATCCCATGACGGTGCATAAAGCTTTCAAAATGCTGGAAGATGAGGGATTGATCACAACCATGCAGGGATCTGGGTCAGTAATAATCGCTGATGACGAAAGTATTAACAGAATCAAACTGGAATTGCTGGAAGGGGAAATAAGGAAAATGACGGAATATTTTAAACAGATGAATATTTCTCAGCAGAAGGCAATCGAGCTGCTGGAAGAGTATTGGGAGGACGCAGACAATGAATAAAGTGCTTTCGGTACTGAAACTGTATTTTACTGAGACATATAAAAGGCTGCTGCTGGTGCTGTTGTTTATGACCGTGGCTGATCTTGGTCTTTATTTTCTCAGAATAGCAGAAGTGAGCAGTTTTTCCGAACTTATCAATCAGTGCCATGTCAGCCTGATTTTTGCCTTGGGATGCATTCTCATGGTATTGGGAAACATGCTCCAGAAAAATAAAGTTTCCAGATATGCCTATACATATCAGAGGCTAAGAATATCGGAAAGATCTGCCTTTTTGCTGCAGTGTCTGGCCTATACGGTAAATCTGATTGCGGTATACCTGTACCAGCTTATGCTGATCTATGTTTTGTATCGTCTGTATATGCCGTTGGGATATGAATCTGCGGTAAACGTATTCGCTGAATTCATGTCAAACAGTACGTTAATGGTGTTGGTCCCAATGTTTACAAATAAACAGTGGCTGATAACTCCCGTCATGTTAATTTTGGGAGGTATCTGTTCAGCCAGTCGGGCTGTCAGACAAAGGTATGATAAATGGGATTTTGGCACGCCGGCTCTGGTTCAGTTTATCGTAAATCTTAACAAAATACGGAACTACGAGTATATATTGGTTGTTTTATTCGCCGTTTTAGTCGTTTCAGCAAGTTTTGTATTAGCTCTGCAGCTGACTCATGACGGGAAACGGAGGTAATTGCCATGATGAAGAAAATCACACCTATGTTAAGCAGAAAAATGATATGGGAAGAAATAGGACTGATGCTGCTGATGATGTTCATTCTTGTGACAATAAGCAACTCTAACTTTTCAACTATGTTAAGTGCAGAAATCATCGATGCTACTTTAGAGAGACGTTACAGTGGAGTTATTAATAAAATACCTGATATAAATGTGCTGCTGAAAGGTATCTTTTGGACAGTTCCGGTGTTTCTGACTGTCTGCATAGGTCTTGTTTATGCTCATTACAGGTCGTTCTATCAGGATTCAATGTCAATATATACGATCAGAAGAACGGGCAGGCCATGGGAATTACATGTACGCTGTTTTGCCATACCGGTTCTTCTCTTTGTACTAATGTTTATCATTTCAATGCTGGAATTAGCGGGATTTGTTGCCTCGTACCTTAATCAGACGCCACCGACATATCTGCCTGAATATCACGGCATAGACTTCTGGAGGTTATTTATATGATTGAAATCAAAAACGTCAGTAAATCTTATGGTAATGTTAAAGCCCTTGATGATGTCAGTGTGACAATAAATCGAGGAGAAATCATTGGCCTGTTTGGAGAAAACGGGGCAGGGAAAACAACCTTTATCAAGTCAGTATTCGGGTTTATTCCTTTTAAGGGCGAAATCCTGCTTGATGGGGAAAAGATAAACAGAAAGAATATCGGAAAACTGTCTTTTGCTACCAGCGAGCATTCATTCTTCCCGGAAATAAATGCTGCGGAACACAGAGAGTTTTATAAAGAGCACTTTGACACTTTCATGGATAGAAGGTTTGATGGATTGATGGAGTTTTTCAATCTACCTATGGACAAACCGATAAAGAAACTTTCCAATGGACAGCAGAATCAGTTTGAAGTCATTCTGGCATTAAGCCAGGGAGCTGATTACATTTTTATGGATGAACCTTTCTCTGGAAGTGACATGCTGAATCGAGAAGACTTTTATAAGGTGTTAATGGGAATAATAGGCGAGAATGAAACGATATTTCTGTCTACTCATCTTATAGAAGAAGTTGCCGGATTCATCAGCCGTGCCATTCTGATCAGGAAAGGAAGAATCATTGGTGATGTTCATATTGAAGAACTGGAAGAAAGAGGTGTTTCTTTGACAGATTACATTAAGGAAAACTACCATTATGAAGAAGACCGTGTAAGTAAGGCATTAAATCGCATAACGGGAAGGAATGATGCTGATGAATAAAGCATTACTTGTACTGCTTTCAGTTTTGTTGATCAGTTCCTTTGGAACATATAAAGCGCTGAGCGAAATCTCCTCCCATAGAAATGATGTTGAGTTTTCTCAAAGGAACATATATGGAGATTCTTCGGTACTTAATGGTCTTGAATTGCATTTTGATATACTGGGATATCATAAAAACATTGTTTGGGAAAATGATATAAGGTTTACACAAAATGGTTTTGTCAGTAAGTCAGAGGTACAGCCTGCAAATAAAACAGAGCATAGACATTACAAGGATAAGATAGATAAGGTAACTCTGAACCTTATGGATAACATAAGCCCGGATGATGCGGAATTAGCATCAGTTATGGAAGAAATCACTCATGACAGTGTTAATGGTCAGGAATATGAAAAAACAATCTATATTAAAGATTATTATGAGTATTATCCTTTATGGTGCTTTTTCTCAGTTAATGATGAAGAGCTGATTAGAAAGTATGGACAGAGTGTTTTCTATGATAAAAATGACAATAATACCGGTCTTTATTCCATAGAATCATATAACAGCAGGAAACTTACAGAGTTCCTGAAAATCGGAATACCTGAAAACGAAACCATCAGCATTGAGGTCATCAATCATGGAATATCATTCGGGAACAGTATCGGATATCATGTTGAAACGATGAGCACCTGCAGTGACAATATGATATATTTCTATGTAAATAATCGATGCACAGATGGAAGCACGGTTGAATTTGGCCGGGGATATGGTATTTTCAGGATCCCTTATGGCAATGTGGAGCAAAATAACTACAAAGGTGTATATAAATACAGCGGCATTGACATTGATGCAGATAACATAGATCTGTTTTATTCAATGGATGAAAATGAAATGGTAAAAGCCTTAAGTTATGACGAAGCAGGGAGAAAGTTGGTTCTTGTTACTGAAAAAGAAGACGAAACGTGGCTGAAAGTTATCTCTGATGAAGGGGATCTATTACAGCAGCTGTCTGTCGGTGAAGCCGGTGACAAAACTGACATATGTATGCAAGATGATTATCTGGTTATAAATGAAAAAGGCAGTTATTTAAAACTGTATCAGCTATGCAACGGCAATTATGAATTAAAAATAAATACTGACAGTACAGTGATGGATAATGCCTGTGATGAATCGCATAATAATTTTGACTTAAGTATAATGAGATCAAAGTATTATTATGATGGAAAATATCTGACCGTAGTAAAGACACATAATTACCGGAGCTTCATTCTGCTGGGAGTGTACGATAATGAAAAACTCCTGTATGCAGGTTGGCATGACTGCAATCTGCGGGGTCGGATCAACTGGCCGGATGATACCAGAATCAACTGGAAATAGGAAAGAATCGTCTGTTGAAATACAGGCGTTTTTCTTATGGGCTGTTTCGCGGTTGTATGTTTTGCAGCAGTTTCAATCTTTCCGGTCAATTCTGTGTGGTGATAATGACAACGATGCTAAAATATAACCAATTATTATTTATTTTTTGAGGAGGATAATATGCAGGAACCTTTGATTTTCAGGGAAGCAGTATCAGAAAAAAGACTGCTTAATGTCGTGAAGGAAGTATCCAATTTCCATAGAATTCAGGCTTCTCCGATGTACAGGGAAGCAGCTGAACATGTAATGAAGATCTGTGAGAAATATGGTCTTAATGCCAAGTTACTTTCATATGAAGCTGATCCGGATGTCTGGTATCTTCAGAGCAAGATGTTCAAGGAATGGTCAATTAAGCAGGCTACCCTGGATCTGGTAGATCCTGAGATGCGTCTGGCGGACTATTCAGCTGAAGCCATTTCCGTAATCCAGAAGAGTTATCCGATTGACAGGAGAAATGACCCTGTTGATCTTGTCCTGCTGGATAAGGGCAATGACCCTTCAGCTTATGAAGATCTTGATCTGACCGGTAAGTTTGCCTTCTTCAGAGGTTCGGTCAGAGCTTCAAACTGGATCTATCAGAAGGGAGCTATAGGCATTGTCACTGATTTCATCATGGAAACCAAGAACAGGACCCGTGCTGAACTCTATGATTCACTGACTTACAGTTCATACTGGCCGGTTCATACTGAAGGGGAACCAGAGGGAAGAGGCTTTGTACTTTCACCTAGAATGGGTGATAAGCTGGCTAAGATGTGCCGTGAAAAAATGGGAAAAGGCGGAGGTTATCTGCAGGTTAAGCCATATATTGACTCAAAATTGTACAATGGCCATATTGAAGTTGTGGAAGTTACCATTGAAGGCAAAGATGATAAGACAGTATATCTGTCAGCTCATTTATGCCATCCGAGAAGTTCATGCAATGACAATGCTTCGGGTGTATCAGCTACATTAGAGGCCATGAATGTCATTAACAGACTGATTAAGGAAGAAAAGATCGAACAGCCTCAGCATACCATTAAGCTGACACTTATTCCTGAGTTTACCGGTACATTTGCATACCTCAGTGATCATACTGACTATGAAAAAGGTCTTGGTGCAATGAACCTTGACATGGTCGGAGGCAAGCAGACCAGA
Source organism: Erysipelotrichaceae bacterium (assembly GCA_015058955.1). Lineage (GTDB taxonomy): Bacteria > Bacillota_I > Bacilli_A > Erysipelotrichales > Erysipelotrichaceae > RUG521. The sequence continues at coordinate 38,239 of SVBJ01000003.1, read as the reverse complement.
TTCTACGGCCCTATTACACTGACTAAAACACCATTCAGTACACCGGCACTGAATAATGAACTGTGCATGATCGCCATGGACTTTGCGGGCAGAGAAGCATTCTCATTATCTGACGATCCGGTTGCCCTGACCAATCACAGAGTAGAACCTCATTCAGGCGGATCTGATCATACGGTATACTGTGATCCGACCATTAACATTCCTTGCTGCATGCTGGGACAGTGGCCTGACCTCAACTATCATACTGCTACGGATACTCTGGATGTCATTGATCCGGCAGTACTGAAGTATTCCTGTCTGACAGCGATAAACTTTGCCTATAATCTGGCCAATATGAAGGCAGAAGAGGTTCCATATCTGTTTGCCAAGCTGGAAGAAAACATCATTACGGAAAAGAACCGTCTGTATACAGAGTATCTTAACGGGAAAATCGATAAGGTAATGTTCGGTTCTGCCATGTATCAGCTTAAGGACTACTTTGTATCCTGTTGTGAAAGCGCTGAAAAACTGGTTCCGGGTTATGATGTCAGCAGTGAAAAAGAACATGTAGCCGCCATGTTTGATCAGTGGATCAGAGTTTATGGTCTTAAGGATGAATATCCTGTTGATGACAGTCTTATCAAGGTATATAAGCGTAATTTCATTGGGCCTATTCAGCAGTTAAGCGATTATGCTGCCCTGGGATATGGCAGGGTTCTGGAAGAGTTCATGAAGAATATTGGTAATAATCCGTTTGCGGTAATGCGTATTCAGGATGCTCTGATCAATGCCATTGACGGTAAAAGAACAGTCGGTGAGATCATCCGTAATGTTTCTCTGCAAAAGAGAAGTGATGTAAAGGATAAGGTTCTTCAGATGCTTAAACTGCTGGAGGACATCAAACTGATTTCAGAAGTATAGATCATGATGCATAAAGAAAAGGGATCACGTTGAAGTGGTTCCTTTTTTCGTTTATTCAGGTTGCAGCTGATCAGTCTTTCGGACTGTCGATGAACATGGAGAATTTGTCTAATGGCAGATTCTCAATGTTATCCAGTATCTTGCGGTCATCGGCACTGGCCAACTGTTTTGTTCTGGCTTTGGTGATTTCGATTTCAGTCTTTCTTCTGGAAGGGCCGCCGACACATCCGCCCGGACAGAACATGCCTTCAATGAAATCTTCAGGCAGTCGGTTGTTCTTTAATAACAGCAGGGCTTTCTTGCACTCGGCACCACCGGAGGCACGGTACAGTTTTACGTTTTCCGTTTCTTCACCAAGTTCCTTCATGACTTCCAGAACAGCATTGGCTACACCGCCGCTGGAAGCGAATTTCTTGCCGAAGAGGCTTGACTCCTGCTCAAAATCATCGGCTGGTTCAAAAGTAACATTGCAGGAGTTCATCAGAGTCTGCAGCTCTCCATATGTCATGACATAATCGGCATTGCCGGCAATATCTTCATTCTGAGCTTCCTTCTTCTTGGCCACACATGGACCGATGAATACGGTTTTGGCATCTGGCTTGATGACTTTCAGGTAACGGCTGGCAGCACACATCGGTGAAACTGTCTTTGACTTGTTCTTTTCATAAAGGTCAGGATAGTTCTTTCTGATCATTTCAACGAAAGCCGGGCAGCAGGAAGTTGTCAGTTTTTTGCCTTCCTCGAGGGCTTCAATCCATTCTCTGGCCTCATAGGCAGCGGTCAGATCAGCACCCAGGCCGACTTCAACCATGTCCGCAAAGCCGATTTTTCTTAAGGCCTGACGGATAGAGGCAAGATTGGCATCACCGAACTGTCCTTCAATACTTGGAGCAACCATGGCAATGATCTCTTTGCCGGCTTTGATCTCATTGATGATGTCAACAAGATATACCTTGGAACCGATGGCACCGAATGGACAGTTGTGAATGCAATGTCCGCAGTTTACACACTTTTCCTCATTGATGTTGGCAATACCGTATTCGTTATAACTGATGGCGTCCATCGGACAGGCTTTCTTGCATGGTCTCTCAACGTGAATGATTGCCCCATAAGGACAGGCGCTGGCGCACATGCCGCACTCTCTGCATTTGGCCGGGTCAATTTTCATGTGACTGTCACCTGGTGAAATGGCGTCAAAACGGCAGGAATTCAGACAGGCTTTTCCCAGACAGAAACGGCACATGTCAGTTACCATGTAAGTGGCAATCGGACATTCGTCACAGGCCGGTTCAATGATCTGGACAATATTGCGGCTCTTTGGATTGGTAGAAACATTCTTGCCCATGGCAAGTTTTACTCTTTCCCTGACGATCTCTCTTTCCTTATAGACACAGCATCTCCAGGTTGGTTTAGGACCAGGGAACAGTCTGAGGATCATTGCATCAACTGATTCCTGTGTCAGATTGTCAGCCCAGGCCAGCTTGCATACTTCTTCCTTGATGGTATTCTTAAGTTTCAAAATCTCGGCATCACTACTTATCATTATTACTTTCTCATCCTTTTTTCATTTTGATTATAACACTATCTTGGTTTTCTTTTACAGAGAATGCAGATATACACGCATTGTTCCGGCATTATTGCGGCATACTATGACAGACAGCGTTTTATGAAAAAAGAACCGATACTGATGAGTACCGGTTCTTTGGCTGTTTAATGATTATTCAGCCTTATTCTTTGAAAACGAATAATACAGGCCGATTACGGAAAGCAGAGATCCAACTATCAGCAATACTATGTATGCTGTTTCCCTGGTCTTGTTATCAGGAGCACTGCCGTGTCCCAAAAGGGCCCCAACCAGCAGGGCAACTGCACCGCAGATCAGTAACAGGCTGCTGTAGTCTTTCTTCTTTACAACAACCGGTTCTTCCTCTTCCTCGGTCTCATCCAGTTCATCAAAGGTTATTTCAGCCAGGTCCTGAGCGGTTATGACACCAAGCACTTCATTGGTTCTTTCTGAAAGTACCGGAATTGAGTCTTCATCATAGTCGATCAGTTCATCCAGTGATTCCTTGTCGATGTTATCATCAGCGTATACATACGGGTAAGAGGTGATGATCCTTGCTTCGAAGTCTTCTTCATCCCTGGCAGTCAGAACGTCGCGCAGGTCAATGGCTCCATGGAGGGTATCATTTTCATTGAGCAGATAAATGGTACCGATGTTGTCATTTTCCTTAGCCTGTTCGATCAGGGAATTCATGGTGTCCTTCAGTGACATGCCATATTTCAAGGCGATGAAGTTGGTGGTCATCAGAGAACCGAACTGATTATCGGCATAAGAGTTGATCAGTTCAATGTCTTCCTTGGCTTCCGGTTCCATCAGGTTAATGATTTCCTTGGCCTTGTTGTCATCCAGTCCTTCCAGGATATCGACAGCGTCGTCTGCGTCCATTTCCTCGATGATGTCAGCTGCCTGATCAGCCTCCAGCTCGGCAAAGTATTTATCGACATCTTCATCCAGATAGGCAAAGACACGGGAAGTGTTCTCAATGCCGAGGGAATCGTAAAGATGCTTTCTTTCCTTTGGGGTCAGATAGCTCAGTACGCTGGCAATGTCATTGTCATGATAGTATGACAGAGCATTGGCCAGTTTCTTCTTATCCGGAGTCTTACGGACCAGATCAAATATTTCCTGACCGTAATATCTTTCATCCATTATTTCTTCACTGTTTTTTTCAGTCATTTTCCTAACCTCCTATATCCATTCCTTATTGATCCTGATGTATATCTTCTTGATGATCTGGGCCAGCAGCAGATAGCCTAACAGCAGTATTACCATCCACAGCCCATAGATTCCCGGAACCTTGCCCATATCGAATATGCGGGAAATATCAGTCATGCCGATTATCAGGGTAACGATGACTACAGCAATATTGGAAATATACAGCTGGGTGGAAGCGTTAGCCTGGATAAACGGCAGCTTATGTGTTCTTATTGTATGAATGACAATTGTCTGTGAAATGACACCGAACATGAACCATCCACACTGGAAGAATTCAGCCTTGCCGGGGTTGTCGTAATGGAAGACGAACCATAATACGGCGAAGCACCGGATGTCCAGTATCGTTGACAGTAAGCCGAAGTATACCATGAACTTCTTGATACCGTCGACATTCCATTTCTTTGGCTTTTCAACATATTCAGGTTCAACATTGTCAAACGGCATGCCCAGCTGAGCGAAGTCGTTGAGGATGTTCTGAACCAGAATGTGAACCGGCTTTAGCGGTAAGAACGGCAATACCAGTGAAGCGATGAGCACTGAGATCATGTTACCGAAGTTACCGGATATGGCCATCTTGAGATACTTGTTCATGTTGGCAAAGGTTCTTCTGCCTTCCAAGACACCGTCGTCGAGAACCTGCAGATCCTTTTCCAGCAGAATGATGTCGGCAACTTCCTTGGCAATGTCAACTGCCGTATCAACGGAAATGCCTACGTCTGCCTGCTTCAGAGGAGGGGAGTCATTGATGCCGTCACCCATGTAGCCGACGGTATGTCCCTGTTGCTGCATGATGGAGACGATCCTCTTTTTCTGCATTGGATTGAGCTTGGCAAATACATAGCACCTGTCACAGGCTTCCTTGAGCTCATCATCACTCATCTTCTCAACGGCTGCGCCGTTATATGTGTAAGTGACATCAATTCCCAGTCTCTTGGCTACAGCAATGGCTACGCCTTCACTGTCACCGGTGAGAACAACGGTCTTGATTCCGGCTTTCTTCAGGTTATCCAGAGCCGGCTTGGCTGATTCCTTAGGAGGATCAAGGAACCCGATGAATCCCAGCAGAACCATGTCCTTTTCATCGTCAATGCCGAAGGTATCGACATCGTGAATTTCATTTTTCTGAGCAACGGCAATGACTCTGATGCCTTCCCGACCGTTATCATCAGCGACCTTGCGGGCGATGGAGAGCCATTCGTCATTGATTTCTTCAACCTGTCCGTGAACGTCCACATAACGGCAGCGGCTGATTACTTCATCAACAGCACCCTTGGTGATCAGCTGACGCTTGACGTTCTTGTCTCTCATTACCACTGACATCATGCGTCTGGAGAAGTCGAATGGGATCTCGTCCTCTCTGATGTATTCTCTCTTAAGTCTGCTTAAGCCTTCCTTTTCACCTCTGGAGATGATTGCACGGTCCATCAGGTTTTTCATTCCGGTCTGGAAATAGCTGTTAAGGAAGGCATGTGAGAGTACTCTTCTGTCTTCCTCACCCTTTGGATTGAGATATTTTTCCAGGATTACCTGATCTTCAGTCAGGGTACCGGTCTTATCGGTACACAGGACATCCATTTCGCCGAAAGTCTGAATGGCACCAAGACGCTTTACAATTGTCTTTTTTCTGCTCATGGCAATGGCGCCTTTGGCCAGGGAGCTGGTCATGATAACCGGCAGCATTTCCGGCATCAGACCAACAGCGATGGTAATGCCGAACATCAGGGAATCAAGCCAGTTGTTTTTGGTCAGCAGGTTGGCAACGAAGATGACAGGAATCATTACCAGCATGAATCTGATCAGCAGCCTGGAAATGGAATCCATGTTTTCATCAAATGTGCTTCTGGTATTTTCCGAAGACAGAGACTTGGCCATGGAACCGAAGTATGTATAGTTACCGGTTGACAGGATAACGGCCTTGGCGCTGCCTGAGACGATGTTGCTGCCCATGAAGCCGATATTAGAAAGTTCGGTTATGTTATCAAATTCATGGCATTCGGTGAATTTTTCCACCGGAACTGACTCACCGGTGAGTTGAGACTGGTCGATGAACAGGTCCTTCAGATCATAGAAGCGGACGTCACCGGGAACCATGTCACCGGCTCCCAGCTTGACGATGTCACCGGGAACGGCGTCCTCAATGTTGATGGTGACGGAGTAGCCGTTTCGGATTACTTCGATGTTGTTGCTGATCATTTTCTGCAGCTGCTTGGCAGCGTTGCTGCTTTTTTCAGACTGTACAAATGATACAGCTGATGAGATGCCGACAATGATCAGTAACATGGCGAAAGTGGCATAACTTGCATCTTCCGCCAGAATGACATCCGTGAAGTAAGTTACACCTGCTACTGCCAGTAATACAACGTTAAAAGGATTGATCACCGCATCCTTCAGGCGGATGATCAATGTGTTTTCGTTGGACTGGTTGATTATGTTCTTGCCGTATTTTTCCGTATTGGCGGCAACCTGTTCATTGCTTAAGCCGCTGTTATCAATATCGAATCTTTCAAACAGCTCTTCCTTGCTTAACTGAGAGTATTCTTCGAGTTTCTTTTCGACGATCTTGCTGTCGGTATTGTTCTTTGCCTTTGCCATATAAAAACCCTCCTTGTCAGTCCAAAGCGGGTCATGCTGTCAGAAAAAACTACTGTCTGGATGCAGCATGGCCGCTGTATTTCATGATGCGTTTACTGTGATAGTCATCTGGGTGGGACATACTGCATTATTCTCCTTTTCTAACTTCATTATATTAACCTGAAACAAAAGTGTAAATATTTTGTAAAATAAAAAACCGCTGATTATTTCTTCAGCAGTTTCTTAAGCTGTGTAATCAGTTTCGGCAGGATCATTGCATACAGTACTGACAGGATCAGCCCGGCCAGAAACTTCAGTAATAGTGCTCCGAAGACCAGCTTGGAAGAGTAATATCCAAACAGTTTGGAGTCGACGTAAAGTGCCAGGGTATTGAATATCGTAACCGTAAAGGCACAGATCGTCGCAATTATCGTAACGTTGATGACATTATACTGCTTGACGTTTCGGGAAAGATATCCGGCCAGAAATCCGCTTAAGGCATGAGGCAGGATCCATAACGGAGTTGTTGCGGTAATGCCGTATGATGAGAAAAACACCTGATAAATGCCGCTGCCGGCCAATCCGACGATGAATCCGTCAAGAGGTCCCATTAACAGTCCGGCAATCAGTACCGGAAAAGCTTCAAGCGTGAACTTGAAGTTAATGACCTTAATGGGTGTCAGCAGGCTTAATACCACATAGATGGCAGTAAGCATGGCTAAGGTAGTCAGTTTACGTGTTGTCATTTCGGTTGTCTCCTTTGTAAAGGCTGCGGATCTCGCTGACGAAGTACAGGGAACCGGTGATCAGAATGGTTCCGCTGGCATACTTCTCGGTTGCGTAATCCAGAGCCCGGCGGTAGTCGCTTATTGCGGTAACGTCATTGTTACCGACCAGCTGCTGCAGCGGGGTGCTGCGGCTGCTGCTGAATGTCGTGATTATCAGCTCATCAGCCAGCTGATTAAGTTTCTTAATCATTTTATCATATTGTTTGTCAGAAAGAATACTGGCAATTATGCAGAGGGGATGCTCAAGATTTCTGATGCTGTCCTGGACGGCTGTTATGCCGTGCTCGTTATGGGCACCGTCAACGATTATTCTCGGTTTGTCACTGATGATTTCAAAGCGCCCGGCCCAGGCTGTATTCTGCAGACCGCTTCTGATGTCGTCCTTGCTTAATTCAATCAGGTGGGATTTTCTGAGATATTCAGCGACCCGTAAGGCCAGTGAGGCGTTTTTAACCTGATAGAGAGCCATGGTCGGCAGGCTTATATCATATCCGCGATAACGGAAAAACACTCTGTTATTGATTAACTGACCTTCTGGAGCCCTTGTTTTTGTTACTGCCGTATGCTTTTCCCGGGCTACCCGATCAAATACTTCCAGGCATGATTTCTTGGTTTCGCCGGTAAATACCGGAACACCTTCCTTGATGATTCCGGCTTTTTCATAGGCAATCTTTGGCAGGGTATCACCCAGATAGGCCATGTGGTCAAATCCTATGTTGGTTATCACGCTTACCATAGGAATGATGACGTTTGTAGTATCCAGCCTTCCTCCCATTCCTACTTCATAGACAACATAGTCCACCTTGTTTTCCAGAAAGTAGTAAATGCTGATTAGCATGTCGATCTGGAACATGGAGAGATCATATTGATCATAATATTCCCGGAATCTGTTGCCGTATGCCAGCAGGTCCTCATCGGAAATGAACTGATTATTGATCCTGATGCGGTCGTTATGAACGATCAGATGCGGACTGGTGAAGGAACCAACCCTGTAACCGTGCTGCTGAAGAATGCTTCTGAGATAATCAGTTGTGCTGCCCTTGCCGTTGGTTCCGGCAACATGAAGGCATTTCAGCTGTCTTTCAGGATGACCAAGACTGTCCAGAAGCGCATGAAAACCTGCGCGGTTATCGCTGGTTGTTTTTCTGGTAATAATGAAGTCAATAAATTCCTGAGCGCTGTTAAACATTTTTCTTTCTAGAACCAATATGGATTAAATAACCAGGTATTGGAAATACCGTAATCAATGAAGATTGTCTGCCCGGACATGTAGTTGAAAATCCTTGAACCCATGCAGACCAATGGATAACCCATCTGCTCCGGGCTTGCCCAATAACCATCCCATGGTTTCAGGAAGATGTCCTCAATCATTTCAATCCCCTGGGCTTCATCATGTGTTGATGAAGTATACTTTCCGAAATCTGACTTCAGTCCGGTATCTGTATTACCGGGATTCAGACAGTTTATCCTGATCTTCTTTTCAACAAACATCGGGTTGAACGTGTTAGCTACGACATAATAGTTCAGGCATTCCTTTGAGAATACATATGCCGAAGCAATCACATCATGATGTTCCATACACCATTTTACACCATCTTCATAAGTTTCAGTATCCAGAAGCTCCTGGCAGTTTTCCCGGTTTTCCCTCCAGTTCCAGCCTCCGGAAGAAGCAATGATGCTGATGGATGATGAAGGTTCCATCTTTTCTATTATATTAGAAATCAGATATTTTGTGGAAAGAAGATTGACCTTCATTACTTCTTCGGCATTGGACCCCTCAAAATAGTAAGTACCCTGTGAGTTAAGGGCGATACCGTGGCAGAAGAACAAAGCATGAATGTTATTCGGCATCTGTTTCAAAAGACTGTCCAGATCTTCCTTAACGCCTAAATCAGCATAAAGAATCTTCTTTACTGGAAAGTCAAGTGTGCTATGACGGCCATTTCTGCGACATACAGCATAGACATTGGCACCTAATTCGTTCAGCAGACGTGCTGCTGCTTTGCCCATGCCTGAGAAGGCCCCGGTTATGACGATGTTTTTGTTTTCGTAACCGAATAGTTCTCTAAATGTGATATTCTCCATAAACATATCCTTTAAAGAAGGGCTCACTTAAGAGCCCTTTATAACCAGTTCTTTTCTGTTACGACACATTCGTAACCATGAATCCTGAATTTATCTCCCAAATGCAGTTTGCCTTTTTTGACAAGCATGTAACCATTGTTGACATTTCTGACATAGGAATAAACCATTTTGGAAACTCGTCCGATCTCTTCCTCTTCACCATCGATGAAGATAGGTTCGCCTGGACCACCATACTGTTTTGCACGGATATAGAAGTCTTCATTTTCGTCAATTACTTCAAATCCCAGCATCTCTCTTTCGGGACCGTTTTCCTTAATCTTCAATAAAGCTTCCTTGCCGATGAAATCCTTCTCCCAGTTGATGTTCTTTTCCAGTCCAACTTCAAACGGATTGGTGTGAGCTAAGTCTCTCATGTAGTAGAATCCGGCTTCGGTAGGGAGAGTCCAGGCAAAGACCTGGAATTCAGTGACTTCCTTGCCGCCTGCTTCCTTTACAGCCCGGTCAATGGCATCCTGAACATCATCAGCATCATCCACACCGCAGTAGATCTCATATCCGAATTTCTCACCGGTAAAACCGGCACGGTTGACAATTACCTCAATACCGTTGATTTCATCAGTTCTGTTCTGGAAGAACTTCAGATCATCCACACCGTTGCTGAGGATGCTGTTGAGTACTTCCTTGGACTTTGGTCCCTGAACAGAGAACATATGCCAGTCTTCAGTAATTTCATAGGTTTCCACATCATAGCCTTCAGAATGGTAATAGAACCAGTCATCAGCCTTTGTCCCATAGAGGGTAGATACCCAGTATTTATCTTCTTCAAGTCGCATAACAACAACGTCATCAATGATTTCGCCATTTTCATTAAGCATCGTGGTGTATCTGTCTCTTCCTACTGCAAGTGTAGCGATATTGTTAGGGTAAACATAATCCAGAAACTTGCATGCTTCTTCACCTGTTACTTCCATCAGCTGATGGGTAAACAGATAATAACCAACGCACTCTCTGACAGCCATGTGTTCAGAACGTTTCCATTCGTCATTTTTGAATATATTCTTAAACATATATGCATCCTCCTTACATGAACTTGTCAATCTTTTTGGCAATCTTGATTCTCATCTTGCCTTTAGGTGAATCTTCTTCCCAGACTGACCACTGAGCATTTACAAGAGTCTTGACCATGCCGTTCCACATGTATAAGTGAGCTTCACACAGCGACTGAGTTCCGGTAATAGCCAGATCAGCTCTGTTAATTACATAGATGACTTCATCTTTGTTGAAGGCTTCTATTTCATATCCGCATACCAGTGACTGCAGCAGCATCTCAATGACACCGCCTAACAGACGTCCGTCTTCACCAATGGTATTTGGAACACCTAACCATTCACGGCAGGCTTTGATGGCATATCTTTCACCGAACATGGCCTTTCCGGCTGCTTCCAGAACGCATTTTTTGATCCATTCGGCGTTTTCAACAGTGGTATAACCCAGTTTGACAGCATTATCGATTGCCGGTAACAGATATAATGAGGCAGCAGTGGAGAGGTTGACCATCTGATTGGATGAATCAGTTTCATTATTTGTACCGTTAACGAAGTGATAATCACATTCTTCACGGAACATCATTGATTCAGTAACACATTCCTCTTCCGGAGTAAATTTCTTATATTCATCGGAAACCGCTGGACCAAACGATTGCCAGAGTTCATGTTCAGGTGCCGGGTATTTTTCTCTGCTTTCAGCAATGATACGGCAGTGTCTGTCACCGCAGCCTTTTGCTTCGACCATCAGATAATCCAGCTTGTGGCCTTTGCGGTGTCTGGTTTCAGTAGCATCAGCCTGTCCCTGCAGAGACATGGTTGTTGCACGGCAAAGCTCAGATCCGACGATATCCCAGTCACAGACATCAAGTTCCTTTTCGCATCTGTAGGTACCAAAGTCCTGGCATCTGCCGCACATTAACAGAGCATCATCGCCCTTGTCGCCTATCAGGGCACCAGGGTATGATCCACACATGAAAGGGTGAATTCCAAAACCGTCATCATTTGGATAATACAGGCCTGTCCGGTACAGTCTGGCATATGCTTCCTTGCACATTTCAGAAGCTCTGGTTGCATAATCAGGTATGATGATCCTGTAAGCCTGTGCGACAGCCGCACTTAAGACAGCTTCAAATCTTGAGGCATAATGCAGTGCATCCTGATAGGACATGAGTTTGTTCCAAGGTGACTGGACTGCATTAAATGTTTTGAAGCCGGCGCCTTCACCTGAGTTTGCAGGTATTCTTTCGTCTATTTTCTTAGTCATAAGGTCCTTTCTAGTCTTCAGGCGGGTAAGCATCAATAGCTGCCTGATATTTAACAATGTTGTGTGAAGCACCACCGTCAACGAAAATGGTTTCACCGGTAATGCCGTCTGCGACAGGTGTGCAGAAGGTGTAAGCCATGATGCCGACTTCATCGACAGGTAACTGGCCGTCAACCTGCCATACCATTAATTCGTCATAGAATTCATCCTGCTGTTCTTCGGTAAGACCATCACTGGCTAGGTTACCGGCAGCACCTGGAGTAACCATGCCGCCCGGAGCAATGCTGTTGACATTGATGCCGTAACGTTTCAGTTCCTTGGCTGCTTCGGTAGCCAGACCCATGACTGCTGCCTTGCTGGAAGCATAGTGAGGGTAACCGCCGAATACAGGGTAAGGCATGACCGGGCTGTTGGATGAAATCAGAACGATCTTGCCGTGAATGTCGTTTTCCTTCATGTACCTGCTGACGTACTTGACGCCGAAGAAGGCACCGTATACGTTTGTTTCAAAGACCAGCTGCAGGTCTTCCTTAGGCAGATCATAGATCTTGGCGTAATTCCAGATGGCAGCACTGTTTACGAAGATGTCCAATGAACCGAACTTTTCAGCGGTAAAGCTGACCAGTGCTTCGACTTCTTCTTCATTTCTGACATCAGTGAAACAGAAAACGACATCATCATCGCCATAGCCTTCCTTGTGCAGCAGATCGAGAGCAGCTTCCTCTTCAATGTGTGAGTTGGAAGCCATGACGACCCTGGCACCGCCCTGCAGTAATCTTAATGTAATATCAAATCCCAAACCGGAAGAGCCGCCTGTTACCAGGGCAACTTTTCCCTTGACTGAAAACATGTCTGTGAAGGGGCGTGCTTTATCGATATAACCCTGAAGCATTCCCTTATCATCAGGTGTAAATGCCATAAATAAAAGTCCTCCTTAATGTACGATTAAAATTATATTCCCGGGATTGAATACACTTTTATGATAAATAAATAGAATAAGGTCAAAAATACAAAAAAATAAGGTATTTTCAGGTTGCTTACTGAACTGTTTGACGGGGTATTTTCCGACAAATGGAAAATGATTGGTGAAATGAATGATTAATTCAGGAAACCTGTTTTTCCACACGATGTTATGTTTGTTTTGAAAAAAACTGACACCTACAAAATGACGGGTCACAAAACTGGAAATGTGCTATAATGAACTGGTAAAGAAGGTATAAATAATGAAGCTGAATGCGGATATCATCTATAACGGGCTGTCCAGACATTTTCAGTGTGAGATGCACGGGCCACGGTTAACTGAACTTACTCTGGGACGAGCGGAGTTTTATCTGGATGGTGAAACATCGTTTGTGAAGGACCGTCTCTATCTGGCAAGTATTGATCACCTGCCGCAGAGGCCACACATTCAGAAGGGGTCGATGCTGATCTGCATCGGAGATGGCTTTACACTTAATTACTATAAGGAAAGAATGACCGTCCTGGTTATCAGAAAGAAACAGGACTTTTTCACGGTATATCAGATCCTTCAGAACATATATGATCAGTATGACAACTGGGAAAATACTCTGTACAGAGACCTTGCCAAGGACTATGACATTCAGGCCCTGATAGCTGATTCAGCGGACATCTTCAATAAGCCGCTCTATGTACTGGACAGTACCATAAAGGTAGTGGCATCGACCAGCAGAGATAATGAGGCCTGGAACATTACGGACAGCGGTTCGCTGAACTTCGACTCAATGGGTAAATATCTGTCTGCTTCCGATCTGATGTTCGACAGGAAGAATGCCATGAGAATAGATCTGTACGGGGTCAAGACATTATGTGTAAATCTCTTTAACAAAAACAATCAGTATGAAGGCTGTCTGTGCATCAATTCCCGGAGTACAGGATTTGTAGATGGGGAAGATAAACTGGCTGAATACCTGGCTTCCATGATCGAGATAGCCATTGAAAGGAATCCAAACATTATAAATGATTCACGGCCTTCACTTAAGAAGGTCATACAGGCTCTGATTGAAGAGATGCCGCTGTCGCATTCTCAGCGCATGATCATGTCCGGAAGCAATGAAAAAAGCGAATACGTCTGTGTCTATATGCGCTATGGAAAAGGACATAATCATCTGCCTCTTTCCTATATAAGTGATGTGTTCGAGGAAACCTTTGTTCAATCATATGCCTTTGACCGAGAAGACTGCCTTATCGGACTGATAAACATTGATGAACTGCGAGACGAAAAGAATCCTAATTACCATGTTCTGCTGAACAAGAAACTGGGTGAATTCGTAAAGGGCATGCATCTGTGTGCCGGAATATCAAATGAATTCAGTGATCTGTATAATGTGAGAATCCACTACATGCAGGCTCTTGCCGCCGTTGAAAACGGACTGATGCTGAACAGGGAAAGTGATTACTTCTATTTCTCCAGTTACGCATTAACGCAGATGGTTGTAAACTCTCTGGGTTCCATGCCTCTGGAGGCTTATTTCCCAGCCGGGCTGAACAACCTGATCGAACATGACCGTTCTTCCGGTGTTTCCTATCTGGAAACGCTGAAAGTATTCCTGGAAGAAAGCATGTCATACACTTCGACGGCTCAGAAACTGTTCATTCACCGTTCCACTCTGATAGACAGAATTGCCAGAATAGAAAAGGAACTCAATGTTGATCTGAAGGATTATGATCAGCGCCTGCAGCTGGAAATGCTGCTGAAGGCGATAGATCTGGAGGAGACCCTCAGGCAACAGTAAAAGGCATCCTGAGATGCCCTTACATTACCAATTATGATTTAGATGTTATCTTGAGCAGGCTTTCAGATCAGCATCAATTTCATCTGCATGTGCAGCTACTTCTGCTGATTCAGGATAGCTTAACAGCTTGCGATAAGTTAAGCCGCCAACCAATTTCATGCGCGGATCCTTAGTTGAACCCGGTGCATACTTTTCCATAACGGCTTTGCCTTCTGGTGATCTCATGATGTCTCTGATTTTTGAATCTAATGATAATGCCATAATTTCCTCCTTATTAATGTTTAATATTATGTTTCTAATTCTTTCCCGAGAATCTACTTTAATGATAAAGGGGCAGCAAGGTTTGTTAAAGCCTATAAAAAGAGGTTATTGACAGAGAAAAACCATCAAAACATACGTTATACAATATTACCAGGATGAAAGGCGTAAAAACCTACAGTTTGAGGATAAAACTATTACTGATGATTAAATAAACTATAAGTAGAGTTATAGAAATATGAGGTGGAATAATGTTAACTGATATTGAAATTGCACAGGCCAGTGAAAAGAAGAAGATCACGGAAATAGCCGATGGTTTAAACATACCGGAAGAGTATGTGGAACTTTACGGTAACTACAAGGCCAAAATCGACTACAAACTGCTGAAGGACTATGCGGATAAGCCGGATGGCAAACTGGTATTGGTTACAGCCATTAACCCTACACCGGCAGGTGAGGGCAAAACGACAACAACAGTCGGACTGGCTGATGCCTTAAGGCATATCGGGAAGAAGTCAGTGGTGGCTTTAAGGGAACCTTCCCTGGGCCCTGTATTCGGTGTCAAAGGCGGGGCAGCCGGGGGCGGATATGCCCAGGTCGTTCCGATGGAAGACATCAATCTGCACTTCACCGGTGACTTCCATGCCATTGGGGCCGCCAATAATCTGCTGGCAGCCATGCTGGACAACCATATTCAGCAGGGAAATGTACTGGGAATTGATCCGAGAAGGATCACCTGGAAGCGTGCAGTTGACATGAATGACCGCCAGTTGAGAAATATCGTAGACGGTCTTGGTGCCAGAACTGACGGCACGCCAAGACAGGATGGCTTTGACATTACGGTAGCTTCTGAAGTCATGGCTGTGTTATGCCTGGCATCAAGCATAACCGATCTGAAGGAAAGACTGGCAAGAATAGTTGTGGGTTATACCTACGATAACAAGCCGGTTACCGCCGGTGACCTGAAGGCTCAGGGTGCCATGGCAGCTTTGTTAAAGGATGCACTGAAACCTAACCTAGTTCAGACACTGGAACATACACCTGCCTTCATTCATGGCGGACCTTTCGCCAATATCGCTCATGGCTGCAACTCTGTAACAGCCACCAGAATGGCTCTGAAATTGGGTGACTATGCCATTACCGAGGCCGGATTCGGAGCTGACTTAGGAGCAGAAAAGTTCCTGGACATCAAGTGCCGCATGGCCGGTCTGAAACCAAATGCTGTGGTAATTGTCGCTACCGTAAGAGCATTGAAACATAATGGCGGTGTAGCTAAGGCTGATCTGGCAAAGGAAAACCTTGAAGCTCTGGAAAAGGGCATGCCAAACCTGCTGCAGCATGTTGACAACATTACCAATGTCTATCATCTGCCTTGTGTGGTAGCCATTAACAGATTCCCAAGCGATACGGAAGCAGAGCTGAAGCTGATTGAAGACAAGTGTCATGAATTAGGCGTTAACGTTGCCTTAAGTGAAGTATGGGCCAAAGGCGGTGAAGGAGGTAAGGCACTGGCTGAAGAAGTAGTCAGACTGTGTGAACTGCCTAACGATTTTGAATACTCATATGACCTGAATCTTTCCGTCATGGAAAAGCTTAATACAATTGCGACCAGGATCTATCACGCAGACGGTGTTGATCTGGTTGGCAGTGCTGCCAGACAGCTGAAGCAGCTGGAAGAACTGGGTTACGGTGATCTGCCTATCTGCATGGCCAAGACCCAGTATTCATTCACTGATGATCCTAATAAGCTGGGAGCACCGAAAGGATTCAGAATTTCTGTCAGAAATCTTAAGGTCTCAGCCGGAGCCGGATTCATTGTAGCTCTGACTGGTGACATCATGACCATGCCTGGACTGCCTAAGGTCCCGGCAGCTGAAAAGATAGATGTGGATGAGAATGGTGTAATAACCGGACTGTTCTAAAGGAGGAATTGTTTATGCTTGATAAAAGTATAAGGGAATTCACGGAATTGTCAGCCAGTAAGCTTCCCGTACCGGGAGGCGGAGGAGTAAGTGCCTTAGTGGGATCACTGGCTGCCTCGTTGGCAGAGATGGTTACCAATCTGACCGCAGGCAAGAAGAAGTATGCTGAATATGAAGAAGAGATTCAGCGGATAATGAAAGAGACTGATGAGTTAAGAATCAGTCTTCTTGACTGTGTTAATGAGGATGCCAAAGCCTTTGAACCTCTGGCAAAAGCCTATTCAATGGATAAGAATGATCCTGATTATGCTGATACCATGGAAAACTGTCTGAAGTCTGCTGCTGAGGCACCGCATCACATTCTGCAGTTATGCTGCAGGGTGGTTGAACTGGATGAAAGACTGGCAGTGATAGGATCAAAACTGGCTGTATCAGATGCAGCTACATCCGTAATGCTGGCTCATGGTGCCATTTACGGTGCTTTCATAAACATAAAGGTAAATACCAGACTGATGAAAGACAGGGCATATGCTGAAGAACTCGAAAACAGGGCATCAGGAATGCTGAAGGAGTATGGCGAAAGAGCTCTGAACTGTTATCAGGCTGTGGAAAAGAGGCTGTCCAATGGCTGAAATATTAAAAGGTAAACCGGTAGCGGCCTTTCTGGATGAACAGACTGCTGAAGAAGTGGCAAAGCTTAAGGAAAAGGGAATAGATACAACTCTGGCGATTCTCAGGGTCGGTGAAAGAAGTGATGACATTTCATATGAAAAAGGCGCAATGAAGAAGTGCCGGAATGTCGGTATAAGCGTCAGAAACACAATTCTTCCGGAAGATGTCAGCTATGAAGAGTTTTACAGAACTCTGGATGAACTTAACAACGATCCGCAGGTACATGGCATACTGATGTTCAGACCGCTGCCAAAATATCTGGACAATGAAAAAGCCAGAAACTTCATCAGCCCGGGTAAAGATGTTGATGGCTGTACTGATGGTTCTCTGACCGGTGTTTTCATTGATAAGGAGATAGGATTTGCGCCATGTACTGCTGAAGCGGTCATGGAAACACTGAAGTTCTACAACATTGAGCTTAAAGGCAGAAACGTGGTGGTGCTGGGAAGATCACTGGTAGTTGGCAAGCCTCTGGCGATGCTGTTAATGAAGCGGAACGCTACTGTTACGGTATGTCACACTAAGACCATTGATGTAGCTTCCATTGCCAAAAATGCAGACATTGTGGTCTGCTGTACCGGACAGATGGAGTCAGTTACTTCTGAATATGTCAGCAAGGGGCAGACGGTTGTGGATGTTGGCATTAGTTATAACGAAACAAAACAGAAACTGTGCGGTGATGTACTGTTTGAGGAAGTGGAACCAATTGTTGGCAAGATAACGCCTGTTCCGGGAGGAATAGGATCAGTAACCACTTCAGTTCTGGTCAGACATGTTGTCAAAGCTGCCGTGAATCAGATAAATAAAATGTGAGGTATGAAAATGAAGGAATTCTACATAAACAGCGATGGTATCCGTCTGCATGCCAAACTTGAAATGCCGGAAAACTTTACCGGCAAGTGTCCGTTGGCCATCATTATTCATGGTTTGACAGGCCATATGGAAGAACTGCACATTGCCGGTGTTGCCAAAGTCATGAATGAAGTTGGCATAGCTGCCTTGAGAGTTGAAATGTACGGTCACGGCAAAAGTGAGGGTAAGTTTGAAGAACATACTCTGCTGAAATGGATCAACAATGCTCTCGATGTTGTTGATTATGCCAAGAAACTGGACTTCGTTACTGATCTGTATGTCTGCGGACATTCCCAGGGTGGTCTGCTGACAATGATAATCGGTGGATTAAGAAATGATGATTTCAAGGCGATCATTCCGATGTCACCGGCTGTGGTTATTCTTGATGCGGCTAAAAAAGGCATGTTCTTCGGTGTGAAGTTTGACCCTGATCATATTCCTGACAAGCTGGATGCCGGTCTGTACTGGATAAACGGTAATTATTTCCGCACAGCTCAGATGATCAATATCAATGAACTGATTGACAAGTATACCGGCCCTGTCTTCATTGTGCATGGGGACCGGGATGAAGCTGTTCCATTACAGTATGCCATAGATGCTCAGAAGAGATACAGGAACTGCAGACTGGACATCATCCCTGGTGATGATCACTGCTTTACCAGACATCTTGATCAGATGCTGGAAGCAGTCAGAAGTTTCATGCTGAGTGTGAAGTAAAAAAGAAAAATAAATAAAAAAAATAAGCGATAACAGGGAAGTTATCGCTTTTTCTAATGGGATATTCTGCGGTTTCGGTAATATATCAGCAGATTAACCGTTAGACTGAAGAGGTTAATGAAGTATACGACAAGTACATACCATTTTGTTGATATGTTGGCCATGTAGCTTTTATTCAGCAGTTTTGACCGTATTCCGGCAACATATCCGGTAAAGATTAGAAGCAGGAATAAAAGGCTGGTGCCCTTTGTGCTTCTGGCTTTATATGCCTTCATGGCATTGATTGGCCAGGATGCACCAAAGCATATTAACATGATGATCTCACAGATTTCTGACATAAATAATTCTCCTTAAGGTAACCGCAGTAATTGTAGCATTGCCAGGGAATATGCGCAATGAATACTGCGAATGAAAGACTTTCACAAATTCTGAAAACTCAGTCATATTATTACCATATAATGTCCTTTTTCTTTATAATGGGGGTAATTATCTGAGAGGGGGATACTATGACAGCAGGAAAATATGTAGGCGATAAGCGTTTTTATTCAAATGTCTGCCATCTGGCAATACCAAGCATGCTGCAGCAGCTGCTGTCAAGTGCCATGGGCATGGTCGATACCATGATGGTTTCAGCCATCGGCATGGTATCTCCGGTCGGTGTTGCTTCACAGGTTGGACATGTCTGTACCTGCATTTCCTTTGGTGTCATGGAAGGGACCGGCATTTATGCATCCCAGTTCTATGGAGCTGATGACAGGAAAAACCTGCAGCGTACCTTCGGCATGTCAATAATACTGTCGCTGCTGGTAGGGTTTGTGTTCTATGGACTGATTGCCTTACGGTGTGTTCCGGTAATCAGATTCTATGTCAAGGATCCTGAAGTCATAAAATATGCCAAGATATATCTGGATCTGGTCAAGTACTCATTCCCGCTGAATACCTGTGCCCTGGCCTTTAACTATTTCTACAGATGCATCCACAAGACCAATGTGTCAATGTGGATATCAACTACATCCATGGCTACTAATGCCATCGTAAACTACATTCTGATCTACGGTAAGTTAGGCTTTGCACCGATGGGCGTTGCCGGAGCTGCCTGGGGGACGATTGCTTCACAGGTTGTGGCTCTGGGACTGTATTACGGCTATTCCGTCATCAGCAAGGCAGCCTTCATCGGTTCTCCAAAGGTCATGTTTGACATAAGCAGGGAATTCTTCAACAAGGTCATGATCAGAACCTATCCAACTATTCTCAATGAAACACTGTTTGGTTTCGGTACTTCACTGTACGTTAAGGCCTATGCCTTACTGGGCACTGAGGTTACCGACTCATACTATGTAGCCAACACCATAACAAACATGTTCTTCTCCGTATGCAACGGTCTGTCCGTTTCCGGTAGCATGCTGCTGGGAGCTGAATTGGGCAAGGGTGATGTCGAGAAAGCCATCACTGAAAGCCGCTGGTTCCTTTATCTGGGACTCATGCTGGCAGCCATTACCGGTACGATAGTCGTTACTGCGGCAGTTCCGCTGGTATCACTGTTCGGTCTGAATAATCCTGATGCCATCACCATGTCCACTGCCATTGTCAGAGTATCTGCCTTCCGCATTGCTCTGAGAATGATCGTTGTTGTCATCTTCTCATCATTGAGAGCGGGCGGAGACTCCAGAATGCTGATGGTTCTGGACTGTGGCATTGTCTGGTTTGTCGGCATTCCGCTGATTTACGGCATGATAGCACTGCTTCATATGACCAACTTCCCGTTGATCTATTTCCTGGCTCAGTTTGAACTGGTTGCCCGTATCATCATTGGAATGAGAAGATTCACTTCCAACAGATGGGCAGTTAACCTGACTTCCGAGATAGCAACACAGGGATAAAAAACAAGACACTGACAGTGTCTTGTTTTTGTAATTATCCAACAGTCTGATTTATTTGTCAGGTGTGTCTTCTCTGAACAGTGAAGTCCAGTCAAAGCCCTGGCTGGTGTTATTGCCGCTGGTGCTTGTTCCCTGGCTGGTGGCATTGAGGATGCCGGTGAGAATGTCAGTCAGAGACAGTCCGCCGTTACCGGAACTGGTGTTCTGGGAAGGTCTGCCGGATGCCAGCTTCTTGATGTTGGTCTTATAAGAAGTGTCCAGCTTGAAGGTGTTGACGAATTTCAGGAAATCTCCTACGACACTGTCATAGTTGGCTTCAGTAGTGATCAGCCCGAAGATCAGCTTGCTGCCCCAGTGAATGTACTGGCCGACATTGGCCTGGTTATTCCGGCCGGTTACCAGTGATGTCAGCAGGCTCATCATGTTATTGTTGGCAGCTGACTGAGTAGTCAGACGGAATTCATAAGCGCCTAAGTCGGTTCCCAGCAGCATGACATACTTGGTCTTGTTCTGAGTATAGGTATACTGAACCAGTTTTGATTCTGTTACAGGAGCCCCGGCTTCAAATGTGATGTCATTGTTCTTGTTAAAATAGGCAGCGAATTCCTTGAGTTCCTTATCCATTTCCCGCTGGAATACCTTGCTGTTTTCAGCATAGTAGCTTGGCAGCTTGGATACGGCCTTGGCAGTCAGCTTGGCGTTCTGAACGAAACCAGGAGCGATGGAACTGATGTAGTTTTCAGTTGAATCCAGTCTCAGCATCGGAATGTTGAAATTCCGGTCTATCTGGCCGTCCTGATGAGTTTCATTCTGGAAAATGCCGTTACGTACATCCAGGAAGTTGTCACCGGTCTTGACAAACATCAGAGCAGTATTGTCATTCTTTTGAACCTGGCAGATGCTGAGATAGTTTACCAGCAGACTCTGATTATAGGATTTCAGGCTGGCACCGTATTTCCAGTTGTCAGGTACGGTAGCGGAGCCGATCTTTACTCCCGTAGAAGGGTCGGTAAAGACAACGTTGTAATACTTACCTGATGCAGTTGTCTGGTTTACCGTAGCGGTTGGCTTGCTGACGTATCTGGCGGTTGATCCGCAGATAGGGCAGTATAAGGCATCACGGTCACTGTTATAAGTGAAGACTTCATTGCATCTGGTGCACTGATAAGTTCTGTTACTCATATAACCTCCCATATTATTTATATGTTTATTACTAAATATAATTTATCATTTTTCAGGCTGTTTTTCCACTTTTCAGAACAACAGATTAAGGGCAGCCAGCAGATAGAGATGAGCAGGGTAAAACAGGTGATACAGTCTGCGGAACCCGACAGGAATGTTGCCGTATTCACCGTTGTATAAAGCCATGAAAGGTACCGCCAGATAGGTAAAGGAGTTGATCTTGCTGACAGTGAAGCCATGGCGGCTGATGTACTGCCGGATCCTGGTCCAGTCTTGCAGATAGTAGAGCAGACTGTCTGCCACTTCGTTGTATACCAGGGTCGTTATTATGACGATGCACCAGACAATGCGGTAAAAGGCATTCATTTTCTTATAGTACCTGAGATATCTGTCCACAAGCAGCATGTAGATGATGCCGGCGCTGAAATAACCAAACCGTCCGGTAAAGTTAATGAATATTATCAGAATCCACACCGGGATGGTGATGTAAGGCCTGTTAAAATATTCAGTGATGTAAACTCCCATTACATAGGTGGCAAACTGCAGCAGCTGATTCTGCATGTCACTGTCAGGAAAATGACTGTAAAAAGCCAGGTCAAATCCTGCTTCGGAAATGACAGCCATTACGATCATGAAGATCATGTATTTTCTTAATCGCCTTTCATCCTTACGCAGATGGTTGCAGCCATCAACGACCATTAAGGCATAGAGAGGGAAGGATATCCTTCCGATGCACCTTAAGACATCCGACAGATTAAAAACCGCACCGACGTGGTCGATGAGCATGGTAATCATGGCGATGATCTTTAAAATAAAGGCATTCATGAAATCATTATATAAGAAAAGGTCTTCTGTTTCCAGAAGACCTGTTTTCTGATTACCTTGGATTATCTGAGTAATTCGTTTACCTTTGCCTGAACGGTATTGTAGTCATATCCGGCTTCGGTCAGTCTTCTTACTCTTTCATCACCGTTGCCCCAGTCGCCTCTGATGACTTCCTTGGCTACGGTAACGGTATCCTTTAAGGCAGACTTAATTTCTTCCTTTTTGACAGGAACCTTGACGACTAATTCACCGCCTGGAGTTCTGCCGGCCAGCAGATCATTTACGATGCCCTGAACTCTGTCATAGTCAAAACCGGCAGCAGTCAGTCTCTTTACTCTGTCATCACCATTGCCATAGTCGCCTCTGATGACGTTTCTGGCGATGTCAACCAGGTTGACTTCCTTGTATTCGACCTTTACTTCTTCTTCCTTCTTCTCCAGGTTCCGTTTTGCTTTTTCAAAAGCGGCATCGAATGCAGTCTTGGCTTCAGAAGCTTTTTCTTCGACTGCTGCTTTGCCTTCAGTCAGATTCTTTTTAGCCTTTTCAAAAGCTGCATCGAAAGCGTTCTTTGCCTCTGAAGCTTTTTCGCTTACTTCTTCGGCAACCTTGGCTGTGGTCTTTCCGGCTTCTGCCTTGGTGTTGTTAAGGCCCTTCTTCAGTTCTTCAATTTTGTCTTTTAATGCCATAGTATGATTTCCTCCTGTATTTATATTTACCTTTATTATAAATCTAAAAGTGGAAGAAATGATAAAATATTGCTACAATAAAGAGGAACAAAATGAAAAGGAGTACTGATATGATTCTTAGCATTGGTATTGATACTGTAACAATAAGCAACGTCGAAAGATTTCTGAGACATCCTGAATATGCTAATGAGATCTTCACCGAAAAGGAACAGAAACTGGCTGAAGAATACGGCGATGTCGTTGATGCATATGCCAGCAGCTTTGCTGCCAAGCAGGCTGTTAAGAAGGTTCTTGACCACTTCATGGATGTTGACGGCCTGGATCTCAGAAGAGTAGAGATCCTGAAGAATAAGGGAATCCCTTATGTAAAGCCTGATAAGGAAATCCAGAAGGTTCTGGATGAAAAGGGTGTCAAGAACATCATGGTCACCATCACTTCTGAAGGTGATAACGCTACGGCATTTGTCATTGCACAGCAGTAAGTAAGAAATGAATGCAGAGAAAATCTGCATTTTTCTTTTCATTTGGTCAGAATTGGCCACTTTTTAGACAAACCTGGCTACCATTTTTATTGAGGTTTAAGATAAAATAGTATTGTAGAAAACCGGGGAGAGTTTTGCATGAAAGGTAATATCGTATTGAACAAAAAGACGATCATAAGTATAACCGTGATGCTTGTTCTTTTTCTCCTGACCGGCTTTATGGATACTGCTCCGTCTTATACTGTAGAACAGCTGGACAGGAAGTATGGAACATCAATAGCCGATCTGGCCTTCCATTACCAGAGAAAGCATCATTACTCTCTGCTGAAACATGATAAAACTGAATATGTATTCCGCGGTACCAAACAGTACAGTCACTATTTTAATGTTACAGTCAGAGCAGCTGATCAGAAAGAATATATCAGAAAAACATATGCTGATGTTAAAAAGACAATGACGCTAAATGTAAAGGGACATGAGGCGGAAATAAGAGTGTTAAGCGGACCGAAAGGATACTGTAATTCAGCTGACGCTGATGTACGGTTAACAAACGGACATATCCGAGTAGAAATAATCACAAATGATAACATGGACATTGAGGGATACTGGCAGAATAACCCAATATCAGACAGCTCATATATGGCAATATTTGAAGACATTTTATCAATCATTCTTAAGGAATGACATATTAGGCCATATGAAATTGAAGATGTTAACAAGAAAAAAGAACTGTGTTGAAATGATGATTCATTTCGCTACAGTTCTTTTTATTTAGAATACGTATTTCTGCAGTCTTTCAAAGGCTTCCTTTACTCTTGACAGCGGTAAGGCCAGATTCATTCTGATGCAGTATTCACCATGGAACGGTCTGCCGTCCTGCCAGTAAACACCGTATTGCCAGCCTTTGTAGAAGACATCATCCAAAGTCACGTTATTCTTCTTACAGTATTCTTCACAGTCGATGAATAACATGTAGGTGGCTTCAGGTTTGATGACGCTGACACCAGGAAGGTTCTTTTCAATGAATTCACAGCCATAGCTGATGTTTTCAGTGAGAACCTGATTGAGTTCATCGACCCACTGCATTCCTTCATCACTGTATGCACCGATCAGGGCATGCATTGACAGAACGTTTTGGGAATTGTAATGAGTCAGAGAGGCTTCCTTTTCCATTCTTTCCTTCAGCTGTTTATTGAAGATGAGATGGTAGCTGCCGATCAGTCCGGCTAATGAGAAGGTCTTGCTAGGAGCATAGAATGAAAGGGTATGTTCCCTGGCATATTCGCTTACCGTATGAGTAGGAACATGCTTATGGCCATCCAGCATTAAATCTGACCAGATCTCATCGGATATTACATATACATTATGCTTTTCAAAGACAGCCATGGCCTTTTCAAGCTCTTCCTTACTCCAGGCTCTGCCGCTTGGGTTGTGAGGGTTGCAGATAATGGCTACATGGATTTTATTGTCAACGATCTTCTTTTCCATGTCTTCATAATCCATCTTCCAGGTACCGTCTTCCTTGATGAGAGGTGAGTGAACGATGTGATAGCCGTTATTGGTAAGTACGCCGGTAAAGCCGACATAGGTAGGAGAGTGTACCAGAATGTTGTCACCCCGGGACATCAGAATACGGCAGGCTGTTGCCACACCGCCCAGAACACCGTTTTCATAACCGATGTTTTCTCTGGTTACCGTAACGTTGTTGCGTTCTTTCTGCCACTTGGCAATGACATCAAAGTATTCTTTTCTAGGCATGTAATAGCCAAATGACGGATGGCTGGCTCTTTCAATTATGGCTTTCTGAATTGATGGAGCGATAGGGAAGTTCATGTCGGCGATCCACATTGGAATTACGTCAAATCCTTCTTCTCTTTTTACCTTGCCATAATTGCCGATGTAGTCAGTAGGAAGATCTACTGCCAGGGCATCATGTCCGTATCTCTGCAGTATTGTTGTAAAATCATATTTCATAAGCAGTTTCTCCTTAGTAAGATTATAGCCCAATTCAATATTCAGATAAAATAAAAAAGCCCGATTTTACTGAGAAAACCGGGCATGTGCTTATTGGGTAACCGGGGCAAATCTGAATGTCTTGGCCAGCAGCATGGCTTCAACTTCGCTCATGCCGTAGAATCCAACTACATAGCCTTCATTGAGTGTTTCATTAACGATAGCCATGTTGTAACATCCTGACTTTTCGTTGTAGAAGACCGGACCGATCAGTCCCTGCTGAACAGGATAGGTCTCGTACAGGGATGAAATGATTCCAACCGGCGCCTTCATGACAGCGAAGCTTTTATTATTCCAGTTGTATGAAACCAGATCTTCCTTTTCGTTCTTGGTGAATAAAGGCAATGCCAGATACTGTAAATGGCAGAATGTATCAGTGTTTTCCTTATACAGATAGACACCGAGACCAACAAGCGCTCCTAATTTTAATAAACCGCCTTTCATAGTCAATTACCTCCTTCAGATAACATTCTAGCATGAATTAACTGCAGAATGTCGATGGTTTTGTCAAAGATTGTGTGATTAGTCGTAAAGCCTTAAGGTGTTCTCTACGATATCCCAGAAGGCAGGAAGATCCAGGGACATGCCGATGGTGGCATTAGGTTCTTTCTTCCAGCGGTTGTTGAGGTCGCAGATCGTCCGGCCGTAGGAAGGACCATGGCTGATGTCGACTTCAACATAGGCATCGGTTGTTTTGTAGATCTCTGGTGCTACCAGATAGGTTACGGCTGTTACGTCATGAACCGGACCGGCACCCATACCGACAACACTCTGGGAATTGAGGGTGAAACGCATGATGTCGCCGAACAGTTTTCCGGCTTTGTTGCCGATGGCTTCCATTCTTTCAATGATGTTGATGTCAGCCAGGGCTGTATTGGTGAGGTTAAGTCCCATCATGGTGATAGGAACACCTGAATTGAAGACGATGTGTGCTGCTTCCGGGTCAGCGAAGATGTTGAATTCAGCAGCAGGGGACCAGTTTCCGACTCCTACGGAACCGCCCATTAAGACAATGCGCTGGATCTTGTTGACGATCTTCGGATACAGACGGATGGCCATGGCAACATTGGTTAACGGTCCGACCGGTACCAGTGTAATGTCACCGTCTGATTTCATGAATGTTTCGATCAGGAAGTTGACGGCGTGCTTTCTTTCCGGTCTTCTGGTCAGAGGTTCGAAAACCGGGCCGTCCAGGCCGCTTTTGCCGTGGACATCTGCCGGTACGACCTGATCTCTTACCAGTGGCAGGGACATGCCGCCGTAAACCGGAACATCGATTCCCAGATGCTGGCATACGCTTAAGGTATTTGGCAGAGTTTTATCAAGTGTCTGGTTACCGGCAACAACGGTTACACCCAGCAGTTCAATGTCAGGATGTTTGGCGGCTATCATCAGTGCTATCGCATCATCGTGACCGGTATCACAGTCGAGTATCATTTTTATCTTAGACATAGTTAAATCTCCTTATTACCAATATTATAATATATTAACTGTGAAAGCACAGTGATGGATGATAAATAATTCCGGGCTGTACTATGTTAAATATGGTAATTATAGTGTATACTGTTTATCTCGGAGAACATGCTTATGGAAGATAGAACGATTGTATTTGAAGGAATAAATAACTGCCGTGATCTGGGCGGTCTGAAGAACAGTGAAGGTAAGACGATCCGCAGAGGATGCCTGATCCGCAGTGCTCATTTAGGTGAAGCCAGTGACAATGACATTAAGAAACTGCACGAAATGCATCTGCAGACTGTCGTTGATCTGCGAACGATTGTGGAAACCCGTGAGAAGCCTGACCGATATCCGGAAGAAACGGTTTATCATAACAATTACATCTTCCCTGAACATAAGGACGGCATCTCCCATGAAGAGGACAACAGACCCATGGATATTTCAAAGATCAATCTGGGAGAAACCTATGCGTACATGATGAAGGACGAACACTGCAGCCGTCATTTCGGCAATGCCCTGAAGATAATCATGAATACGGATTTTGACAAAGGCTGTGTATTATGGCATTGCACTGAAGGGAAGGACCGCTGCGGTCTGGTAAGTGCTTTCCTGCTGACGGTATTGGGCGTGGATGAAGATGTCATCAGAGAAGACTATCTTCTGACCAATGTGGTCAATGGTCCCAAGGCTGAACATCTGTATAACATTTTTAAGGAAATGGGACGCAGTGAGGCTGACTGTGAAGGAATCAGAAACGTCATTCTGGCCAAGGAAGAGTACCTTGATGCCGCATTGGGCCGGATCAGAGAAAAATATGGTACGATGGAGAATTTTCTGACTGCCGGACTGCATCTAGAACCTGAACAGATGAAACGGTTCAGAGAAAAGATGCTGGTTGAATAAAACGAAAACATGCTGAATCAGTCATTCAGCATGTTTTTTCTCATGTAATTATATACTCTTTTATCAATGTAAGGTTTTATCTTCTGATAATCATCAATATTTTCCCTGATTAAGGAGGAACTGAAGCTTATGTTGTTTACTTCCATGATCACATAGTTGGTTTTGCCAAACTGTCTCATCAGGGCATGCAGGTCTTCAGAATCAATGTCCTCTCTGGGAATGATGATGAAGTCATACTGCAGCAGTTCCCTGTACTCTCTCCAGCGGTCAAAGGTCGGAATGTTGTCCCGTCCTATGATCAGTACCAGCTGATCATCAGGATATTCCTGTTTCAGGGCTCTGAACAGCTGATAGGTATACTGAATATCATTGTGGGTTTCATCGATCATGATCCTGTCATTTTCGAAGAACTTCAGCATGTTTATTCTGTCTCTTACCGGAGGCAGATTCTGCTTGTCCCAGTAATTGCCGGTAGGTACGATCATGACTCTGTCAAGCAGATTTCTTCTTAAGGCAGTTCTGACGATCTTGATGTGGCCTTTATGTACCGGGTTGAATGATCCGCAGTATACTCCGATTCTCATCCGAACATTTCCTCGACTTCATCAAGAGCCAGAGGTTCATCATATTCGCAGTTTTCCTTAACGAACAGGGTGATGTCAGGATATGTCTGATAATCAGCCGTGTAATACTTCTGGACGGTAATGCCGCTGTTCAGTAACATGATTATCTTTTCCAGTGAATACTTTTCGGCGAACCGTTCTCTGGTATAGGCCTTGCTCCAGTGTCTGCCGTCCTTGTGGAAACGCCAGTCAAATTCACCTTCGCCCTCGAGAGGATTTTCCGGCTCCAGGGCAAACAGCCACTGCGGTTCATTGTTTTCCTGAGGATAGGTTTCTACGGTTATCCGCTGCGGATGAGGCATGGCAAACTTATGGCGTGAGCCTCTGTGCAGCTTCATGATCTTGTTATAGTCTTCTTCGCTTACTCCAGGCAGACCTCTGATGATTCTGGCGGTGTCGGCATAGGTGACACCCATCTTTTCCTCATCGCTCTTTCCTGATAAGCCGTCATCAGGTGTACGGTATAATACCTTCGGCGGAACACCGACGACTTCGCCGACCTTGATGACTTCTTCAACGGTCAGGTGAGAGATGATTTCAAAGTCATGGGCACTGTCACCGAACTTGGTGAAGTATCCTAAGAATAGTTCGGCAAGATTGCTGGTGCCCGGAACCAGATAGGTTCCACCCTTGGTGGCGGATAACAGGGCAGCCATGTAATAGCAGGTAGCCATTCTTAAACGCGGCTTCAGGTTGATGTCGGCGTTTTTCTTTTCTTCAGCGCTGAAGGTACCAAGCTTGTCGATTTCCCCGACAAAGCTGTCAAAGGTACTGGTCAGATCGATGTTGAGCATTTCAAAGCCGAACTTCTCAGCTACCAGCTGGGCATCGGCAGCGTCACGGCTCTTGGAGTGACAAGGCATGGTAATGCCTACCACGTTTTCCGGACCGATTGCCTCACATAACAGTCCCGCAACGACACCGGAGTCCTTGCCGCCGGAAATGCCCAGTACGGCACCCTTGAGGTGATTTCTGGCATAATAGTCTTTAATGAAACTGACAATGTTGTCTCTTTCTTTTACGGCATCAAACATTCTTATTTACCTCATATTCTAATCTCCAGTCAATGCTTCTCTGAAGATAATCTACATAATCCTGGTTCTTGCACATGCCCTTACCCGGTGTATCGGAGATCTTGGCTACATCCTGACCGTTGCATCTGGTAACCTTCATGACGATGTTAAGTGCTTTTTCGTCAGTATCATTGGAAATGTACGTTCCGATACCGAAGGCAACCCTGCATCTGCCCTTGAAGTGTTCATAGATGGCTGAAGCCTTTTCAAAGTTCAGGCTGTCTGAGAACAGCAGGGTCTTGTTGGTCGGATCGACGTTGAGCCGGTTGTAATGGGCAATCATCTTTTCACCCCATTCGATCGGATCGCCGCTGTCGTGTCTGACACCGGAGAACAGGGTAGCAAAGGTCAGATCAAAGTCTCGTAAGAAACAGTTGGTGGTAATGGTGTCAGTCAGAGCGGTACCGTTCTGAACACCGTATTCTTTTACCCAGCTGTTGAGTGAATAGTAGTTGGAGTAGGAAGGGTTGTGTCTGTGGTTGCCCTGTCCCACGCACATGATCCATTCATGAGCCATGGTACCGACCGGGATTAGATTGTACTTTCTGGCCAGATAGATGTTGGATGTACCGACACAGTTGGAACTGCATCTGTTCCAGGTGACCTCAGCCAGTTCCTTAACGGCGAGCTCCTGAGCTTCAGCTGAGAGTCTTCTTCTTAAGCCGAACTCGGAGAAGTTGCCGATGCTGTATTCATTGTTGAGAAGCTTATGCTTCTTGTCAGCCAGTCTCTTCTTGAAGGATCTGAACAGTTTCTTATAGTCATAGGCCATTCTGAAGTATACTTCGTTGACGATGGCCAGGGTAGGGATCTCATACATTGAGGTATTCAGCCAGGTACCGGTTGTTTCCAGTGCCAGTCCGGTAGGATCATCGGTTGAGAAGTGGAAGTCTTCAAAGCGCGGTCTCCACAGACGCAGGAAGTCTACATAGCTTCCCTTGATCCATTTGATGTTGTTGAGATATTCCAACTCATCTTCCGTGAAGGAAAGGGAGCAGTACAGTTTGATCTGATGCTTGATCTCTTCAACCATTTCCGGTGTGAAGAAGACATCGGTGTTACGGCACTTGAAGGTCCAGGTGGTCTTGTAGTCGGAATACTGGTGGTAGATGGCCTGACCCATTGAAATCTTGTATAAGTCAGTTTCCAGTAAGCTTGTGATGATTTGTTTCATTTGTTTATTCTCCTTAGATAATCTTGACCTGGCACATCTTCATGGTGGTCAGGGCTGCTTCATGGCTTTCCGGTGTTACGCCGGCGCAGCATTTAGCGATGCAGCGTAATTCAGTTTCCGGGAAGGCGACCTTCAGCAGCATGGCATTGGAAACAACGCAGATGTCGGTGCATAAGCCGATAAGTGTGATGCTTTCAATTTCCTTTGGATCACAATAAGCCCGGATCCGAGGCGCCAGTCTGTCTGAGCCGAAGGTAGGCTTGTTGAGGATAACAGGGTCTTCAACCTTTTTCAGGGCATTGGCTACCTTTTTGTCCAGCTGCCAGCCCGGGGTGTCTTCAACGCAGTGAACAACCGGCAGATTGCGCCCTTCCTGGGTTTCCAGGTAGTTGCTCTGATGGGTGTCTCTGGTCACGAACACCTTGTCATATTTCTTCTTGATTTCCTTTACGACATCAGGGACGATGGCGACGGCTTCAGGGGTTCCCAGAGCACCGTCAACGAAGTCCTTCTGCATATCAATTACTACTAAGATCTTCTTCATATCATAAATCTCCTTTCAGATACTGTATGAGAGGATTGAAACTGTATAACAGTGCCTCTTTATTATAAGTCTTAATCTTATTACCCGTCGGGGTTACCATTTTCAATATATCACGGCGGAAGTTGGCTGTATCCTTTTTTTCACCGCTGATGATCTCATAGACGTTCTGGACCTGTTTGAGGGTAAATTCCTTAGGAAGCAGGGAGAAGATCAGTCCTGATGAGATGACATGCAGCTGCAGTTCATCCATAGCCATGTTGATCAGTTTCAGATGGTCACCGGCGATCCGGGAAGTTGATCCTTCCAGCAGTCTGGACTGCTTACGGATGTAACAGCCCTGGGATATGTCGGTCACTTCATAGCTGATCAGAGCTTTCTGTTCTCTGTTTCTCAGGGTGACCCGGGAAATGCGCTGATCAGCTGACTGTGACAGTACCGTTTTGGTTATCGGGAACCAGCAGACAGAATCGTCTTCACTGACATTGGGACTGGCGCATAGAGAGATGTAAGCTGTGGTGATCACGCGGTTCCCCTGTACTCTGTCAGCTTTGCCCAGGGTGTATAACTGGCGGAAGTAAATGTTATCAGGACAGTGTGAACCAAGAAGCTTCAGAGCTGCTGCATCAAGATCTTCGTCTATGTCAGCCTGTTTCTCCGGAAGACTGTAGCCGTCAGGCTGTTTCTCCAGCAGGATCATCAGTCTGCCTTCCTGAATGGACATCAGAACTACCGTTACGGTATTAATGTTCATGGCTTTACCTCCTTCCTATTATATTATAGTCAAAATGACAATAAAATAAAGGGATAATATACAATTTCTTATAAATTACCTTATTAATGTATAATGTTTATGAAGAGGTGATTGCATGAAGACAGCTTTGATTACTGGAGCTTCCTCAGGAATTGGAAAAGAGTTTGCCCGCAGATATGCTGAAAATGGATACAGACTGATACTTACTGCCCGCAGGGAAGATATTCTGGAGCAGTTAAGAGAAGAACTTAAGACGGAAATCGTCGTCATTCCGGCTGATCTGTCAGATGAAAAGCAGTGCTTTGAACTTCTGAAGAAGCTGAAAGATGAAGACATCGACGTATTCATCAATAACGCCGGATTCGGTCTGGCCGGTTCCTTCCTGACTACGGATGTTGAAAGGGAAATTAACATGATAAAGGTCAATGACATTGCCATGCACATCATGTTCAAGGGTGTTCTGCAGAAGATGGATGCCAGAGGCAGCGGAACTATCCTTAATGTAGCTTCTTCAGCCGGTCTGTTTCCGGGAGGACCTTACATGGCCGGTTATTATGCTTCCAAGGCTTATGTGGTATCCCTGACCAGAGCAGTTGTTCAGGAACTTAAGGAAAAGGGGAGCAAAGTCCATGTCTGTGCCTTATGTCCGGGCCCAGTAGATACTGATTTTAACCGCAATGCCGATGTGGTATTCTCTCTGAAGGGAATTTCTGCGTCACAATGCGTCAGTGAATGTCTGAAGGAAATGAACAGAAAGAAGACGGTCATAGTTCCATCTGTGTTGATGAAAGCTGCGGTATCGCTGTCAAAACTGGTTCCTGCGGGGCTTCTGACAGCCATGACAGGTCACCAGCAGAAAAAGAAGACAGGACAGATATAAAAAATTTTGTTATTTTAAAGAATTTAAAAAGTGTGCTGAAATACACACTTTTTTGCTTTTCGGGCAGGATGAGTTTGTGAAATATATGTGAAATTCGGTTTAACTAACAATGGTATAGTTTATATAATGAAATCGCTTACATAGTAGAAAAGGAGATAATATGAAGAAGTTTATTTGTTTACTTATGAGCGCATTATTAGTATTCTCTATGACTGCTTGTACTAATAATGGTGGCAATCAGGATGACAGCCAGTCTGCAGTTCAGAAGATCATAGCTGAAGCTCAGAACATGTCTCTTGAAGAATTAGCCAAGAAAGCAATTGAAGAGTCAAACGGCAAAACATTCTACGGTGTCGGTAACTCCAGCCGTGGTAAGTCTGCTTTACCTTTATTCATTGAATATCTGCAGTCAATCGATTCATCATACAAGCTTGATTTCGAATGGCAGCAGCCAAAGAACAACAAGATCTTCGACCAGTTAACAGCTGATGGATTAAAGGATGTTGGTACATTCGCCATGACTCTGATCCAGGACGGTAACCAGATCGAATCCAAGATGGTCAAGACAGGCGTCCTTGATACCTTCATTCCAAAGGAATGGGCTGAAGCAAACGGCACAACTCCTGCTGCCTACAAGGGATATCTGCCTTTACAGACTCTGAACAAGGTCTTCATGTACAACTGCACAGGCGAAAAGACCTACACTAACTGCTGGGATTTCGTCGCTGAAGGTGAACATGGCTTATACATGGACATTGACTCAGAAATCGTCGGTAAGAACTTCTTATACATGCTGACTCAGGA
This sequence comes from Erysipelotrichaceae bacterium, assembly GCA_015058955.1. Taxonomy (GTDB): domain Bacteria; phylum Bacillota_I; class Bacilli_A; order Erysipelotrichales; family Erysipelotrichaceae; genus RUG521. The sequence goes on along the minus strand of SVBJ01000003.1, from coordinate 4,354 downwards.
CAAGTATGCTGCAATGTTAAAGGAAGCTTATGAAAAGCTGCCGGCTGACAAGCAGGGTTACTTCAAGAGCGTTATCGATGCCATGGATGCAGAAGCCAAGGACTTAGGCTTAGGCGAAAACGGCAAGTATGCCTTAGCATGGATCAAGTTATGGGTTGAAAGCTATTCAGCTCAGACAGATGACGGCCCTATCTGCAACATCTTAGTTGACAAGTCAGCTACTGACCAGTTCGGTCTGATCGTTTATTCAAAGTTACGTTCAGTCAAGGAATCTGAATCTGTATCAGTAAACAACATCAAGGTTGCTGCATACCAGGACGGTTATGAGGGCATCGGCGGTTACGGTTACTGCCATTACTTATTCGTAACTGACAACTCACCATTACCTTGGACAGCATGCGCTTTCATCGCTTACATGGTTGAAACCGTTGACGGCTTCTCTGCATGGGGCAAGGACATGGGCGGCTATTCTGCCAACCCTAAGCTGCTGGCTGAAAACGAAGCCAAGTACAACCACTCAAAGGGTGGATATGTTGACGGTGTCGACACATTCCCAGCCAAGAATGACCGTGGTTATGACTGGTGGATCAACGATGGCAAGTTAGTTGTTGAGGATCCTGAATACTGTGCAAAGGTTGCCTTCACAGTTGGTTCATGGATCGAATTACTGACTAAGTTCAAGGGATAAACCCTGCTCGAATCTGACTAGACCAATGTGCCCTTATCTGTAAGTGTATAAGGGCACTTTCATTAAATAAAGGAAGAATACTATGGAAAAAAAGAATACAAAAATCATCCTTAATAACATCAGAACATTCTTTTCAAAACCATACAATGTAATTCTGGTGCTGACAGGTATTCTGGTAACCTTCACGACGATTGCACCTATCATCGCAATCGTTGAGGATACTTTCAAGATCCATCCGGGTTCAATTGATGCTTATCTTACCGGAAAGACCACCGGATATTCCGTAGTGAACTACATCGACCTGTTCACCGGTGCCCAGGCCAGATCCAATCTGTGGGTGCCTCTGAAGAATACGGTGATCCTGGGAATCGGGACATGCATAATTGCCATTCTGTACGGCGGCATCTTCGCCTATCTGATCACCCGTACCAACATGGCTTTCAGAAAGTATCTGAGTTCAATATTCATCTTCCCGTACATCATGCCACAGTGGACACTGGCAGTTGTATGGCAGAACCTGTTCAACTCAAATGCCGTTACCGGTACTTCCAACGGTCTGATCGCTTCACTGACCGGAATTGCCATGCCGTTATGGTGGTGCAAGGGTCTGTTCCCGTCTATTCTGATCCTGGGTCTGCACTATGCACCGTTTGCCTACATTCTGATAGGCGGCATCTTCAAGAATATGGATGCCAACCTGGAAGAAGCGGCAACGATCCTGGATACTCCTCCTTGGAAGATCTTTACCAGAATCACCATCCCTATGATCAAGCCGGCCATTCTGTCAACGATCCTGCTGGTCATGGGCGGTGCGGTCGGTTCCTATCCGGTACCGCATTATCTGGGTCTGACTACTCTGGCAACCAAGTACATTTCAATGAATGACAAGTATGCCGGTGAAGCCAGCATCATTGCGATCATCATGATGATCTTCGGTGTCATCATCATGTTCATGAACCAGATGTCATTACATTCACGCAAGAATTACACTACGGTTACCGGTAAGTCCGGACAGATCTCAAAGGTAAATCTGGGAAGAGTCGGAAAGTATGCCATCGCCATCGTGCTGATCTTCATTACTTTCTTTACTTCAATCTTCCCAATCATTTCATTCTCATTTGAAACATTCCTGCCGAACCCTGGCGACTATTCATTCCTGTATACCGGTGATATCAACAACCTGACCACCAAGTGGTGGCTGACAAGTGAAAACATCACGGAGCAGGGCATGTACGGTCAGACGGGTATCCTCTATAATCAGACGATCTGGTCTGCCTTCAAGGGCACCATCATGGTCGCTGTGCTGTGCTGTCTGTTTGCCGGTACGATCGGTACCATGATCGGTTATGCCGTCAGCAAGGACAGAAGGGGAAAACTGGCCGGTTATGTTAACTCCATGGCTTTCCTGCCATATCTGATGCCTTCCGTGGCCGTCGGTGTTGCTTACTTCATTCTGTTCTCCAGCGGAAAGATCAATCTGTTTAACACCTATACCGCACTGGTAATAGTCGGTACCGTTAAATACATTCCTTTCGCTTCCAGAAGCGCACTTAACTCAATGCTGCAGCTTTCCGGAGAAATAGAGGAATCAGCCATGATTCTGAACGTACCTTGGATCAAGAGAATGCTGAACATCATCATTCCGATTCAGAAGTCTTCAATAATCAGTGGATTCTTATTACCGTTTATGACATGCTTGAGAGAATTATCTCTGTTCATGCTGCTGTGCACTCAGGGCTTCATCCTGTCCACTACGCTGGATTACTTCGATGAAATGGGCCTGTATGCCTTCTCCAGCGGTATTAACCTGATTCTGATTGTCACAATCTTAGTAAGTAATTTCGTTGTTAACAAAGTCACAGGCGCCAGCCTTGACGAAGGTATAGGAGGATAAGAGAATGCCAAAAATCGTATTAGAACACATAACAAAGCGCTGGGATAAATTCTACGGTGTTGATGATCTTAATCTGGTAATTGACGACAATGCGTTCGTTACCCTGTTAGGACCTTCAGGCTGCGGCAAGACCACGACTTTGAGAATGATCGCCGGTCTGGAAACTCCAACCTCCGGCAAGATCACCATCGGTGACAGAGTTGTCTTTGACTCTGCTGAGGGAATCAATGTACCTGCCAACAAGCGTAAGGTAGGATTCCTGTTCCAGAACTACGCTCTGTGGCCGAATATGACCGTTTACCAGAACATTTCCTTCGGTCTGACCAATGTCAAGGAGGAGATGAAAACCGTTGATTTCGAAGCCAGAAACAATGCCAGACTGGCTCAGATCCTGTCCAAACCTGAAGATGTCGTCAAAATCATTCAGGAATGCTATGACAAGAAGGGAAAGATTGACGAGAACAAGCTGAACATCAAGTTAATTGATAACTATGAGATCTCAACATATACAGCCAAGAAGCTGATGGGATACAATCTGCAGAATGCTTCTGATCTGAAAGCTACGGCTGCCAAGCTGGCTGGAGACCTCAATAAGGCCGTTGAACGGGCTAAGGCCAAAGCACAGTCACAGGGCAATACCTTAAGCGAAGACTTTACCGTCATGAAAGACGGTCTGCCAGTCAAAAGTGTCAGAAAGCTGGACAAGGAAGAAATCGACCTGGCGGTCAGAAGAGTTTCACGCATCGTTAAGATCGGCATGTTCATGGACAGATATCCGGCTGAACTGTCAGGCGGACAGCAGCAGCGTGTTGCCATTGCCCGTACCCTGGCACCGGAGCCAAGCGTACTGTTCATGGATGAACCGTTAAGTAACCTGGACGCCAAGCTGCGTCTGGAAATGAGATCAGAACTGCAGAGACTGCATCTGGAAACCGGAAGTACATTTGTCTATGTAACCCATGACCAGATGGAAGCCATGACCCTGGCAACCAGGATCTGTCTGATGGATAACGGTGTCCTGCAGCAGTATGATGCACCGTTAAGAGTCTACTCACATCCTGACAATCTGTTTGTCGCTGACTTCGTCGGTAACCCAGCCATCAACTTCATTGAAGCAAAAGGCAGACAGGGTGGGGACGGCAGGATTGAACTGGATGTCTTTGACGGCAAGAAGGCTGTATTCACTTTCAATGACAATACTGATGTTGCCAAGTGGTATGTCGAGGAAAGAGAAGCTGAAAAACGTGCCCGGGAAGCCCTGGCAGAAAAAGCCAGCAGGAAGGGCTATGTTGAAAAGGAAAACAAGGAAACTGTCTTCAAATATCATCTGCCGTTAGTTGATGAAGTTGAGGATTATGGCGATGAGCAGGTACTGACTGATGATGATTTCGTCATCGGCATCAGACCTGAATTCGTGGAAATCGGTGATGAAGGCTATGACGCTGAAATCTATTCATCAATGCCTACCGGCATGGAAACAACCGTCCGTGCCGCTATCGGAAATTACATTCTGACCAGCGTAATGTTCGGCGGTGTAGTCTACAGCCTTGGTGATAAGAAGAAAGTCAACTTCAAGGGCGATGATGCAATGCTGTTCTCCAGAAGCACAGGCAAGATCATCGGTCTGGGCAAGTTAAGAATCAGATAGTTTAATAAAACAACGGAAGAACCGGTCAGCTGACCGGTTCTTTTCTGATTGTCGCAGACAGATACCACGTGCTATGCGCGTGGTACAGGACCTTTTAGTGTGAAAAAAGACGCTAATTCCGGAT
>SVBJ01000014.1 GCA_015058955.1 Erysipelotrichaceae bacterium | reverse complement strand
AGGTAAGGGTGGCTTAAGAGACATCGCAATGATGGAAGGCTTATACAGGATCTATTGCCGTGAAAGCGATGTTGATGCCTGCGCATTGATTGCCTTCGCCGTAACCAGAGTACAGATAATCTAATTATTTTTGAATTATTAAATCCGGAACATGAAGTTCTGGATTTTTTGTATCTCTTTAATTGCGCTTAAGTAAGGACATGACTATAATTGTACTCTTGTCAAAAACAGGAGTGTATGATCATGGCCACATACAAGTCAAACGACCTGTTAAAAAGGGCAGGAGAAACAGGCAGTTCATTTGTGATCAACGTTACAAGACTCTGAGCTTTGAGAATACCGATGCTATATGCCTTTGGTAAGTATACTGACTTTGGACCAACAGGTATCTGGATCGCCATGATTCTTAGCAACGTTGTAATATGCATAATCGGTCAGATCTGGTTTGAAATACTGTTCAGAAAAAAATACCATTTCAACGAAACAGATAACAAGAAGGCTTCACTTTCCAAGTGAGACCTTTTTTAATGAAAAAACCGTCAGATAAGTGACGGTTCAGTTGGTGTATTTAAGTTCATGCTTATGGTGAACATAATCATGGTCATTCAGTTTCTTCTGAATGTTGATGTTAATGAAGTTAAACAGCATGGCAATTACAAGATAGAAACCCAGCATTATTACGGTTGTAAGGTAATTAAGATTCATGGCTGATAATATAGAAGCTATATTTTCAACAAAAGGTACGCCGGAAGCGTTTCTTAATAACATATAATCCCAGCCGAAGTGATAATCAAGCGGTATGACGATTAGAGCCATTAACATATGCGGTATGAAACCCAATAAATAGTCAGTACGTTTTACTTCCAGCATGTTGGTAGAAATGACGGTGAAACCGGCATATACCATTACGAAGTGATACATTAATGAATGCCACGCTCCAAAGGTAAATAACGGATACCATTTCAATACCATCGGGAAGATAAGATAACAGATTCCTCCCAGTACGCCAATCGTACTCATCCAGCTTAAGGCACATCGCTTGGCTTTGCCCTTGCCAAAGGCTGCTATTGGCAGTACATACAGAAATATTGAACAGGTATCAAGCGGTAATATTCCACCGGCATTGAAGCCCTGTCCGGTTGTAATGTCCCAATAAGATTCCCAGGAAATCTTGAAGATCTCTTCAATGATCAGATAAACGGAAAGAAACCTGAATATTCTTTCCGCTGTCTTAACACCCTTTTTTCTTGTAATTTCCGCAAGAACAGGGCATAAGAAGATTGAAATAATAAGATAGAGAATGCGGATGACAGATTCAAAATCCTGCCCGCTATATCCAAATATGTTGTATTTATAATCAAAAAAATCGTAATCCATTTTTAAACCTCTTATATGACGGCCAACAGTTAGATATTATACACCTATCTGAAAATAATGAAAGTTAATCAGGTAAAAGTTAAGTAAATTTTAAAAGAGCAAAAAATATAGTATGTAAGGTTAGATTTGTTATAATCTAGGTGTAAAAAAGAGGTAAAAAGAAAATGATAAAGATTTATGGCATGCCTACCTGTCCTTATTGTGACTTTGTTCATGAACAGGTCAAGGGACGCGAAGACGAATTTGAATACATCAACATTGGCGAAAACATCCGTAACATGAGTGCCTTTACCAGACTGCGTGACACTAATCCGGTCTTTGACCGCTGTAAGAAGATCGGTGATGTCGGTATCCCAGCCTTTGTACTTGAAGACGGCACCGTCACAATTGATCCGGCTGATGTTGGCTTAGTTGAATACGGCTCTGGAATTGCCTGTTCAATTGAAGACCATAAGAGCGGCAGAAAAGGTTGTTAATAAGACGAACATGACTGAAAAGGTCATGTTTTTTTGTATGCAAAGTTTAAAAAGTGTGTCAGTATCAAAAATATGCCTTAGCGAATTGTAAAAAAGTAATTAAATAGAATAAAATATATATGATATGAATATGATTAATAATGAATAATGGAGGTCATATGAAAAAAATATTTACCATTTTATTGGCGCTCTTTCTTGTTCTAACATGCTTTGGCTGTGAAGGGCAGAAAACACCTGATGATAAACCGGCAGAACCGGATCAACCGGAAGTAGTTGATTCTGAAACAGCTATGGATAATTTCCTGGCTAAGCTGGATAAGTATAACTACGTTGTTGAATCCAGAGATTATGCAAAGCTGAATGTTTATTCTAAGGACCTGGTTTACTTCTCTCATTATCCTGGTTCACAGTTAAACATTGCCTTTGTTACATTAAAGGATGAAACCTTCCATGGATATCTTGATGAAGGTGAAATGAATGACATTGATTTCTACGCTCCTGGTAATGCCGCAGATTCAGTAATGAACATCCTGCCTAATAACTGGGTCAACATCGCTGAAGGCAATATCTGGAACATCTTCTATAACAATCCTAATGATCCATTGGAATTCACCACTCATGATGAACAGGTTAAAACAAGCTTACTGACATTGTCAGGTACAACTACCAATGCCCTGGAAGTAATGGAAGAAGTACACATGAAATTAGACGAGGGCGATCCAAATACAGCTCACTTTACAGCTGCCATTGGTGACATGGGCATGTACCACTATGATGACCTTGACTTAACCATCAGCTTTGGCAAGGCTACATCAGATGAACGCATTGACAAGTGGTTGAAGAACCCGGAATATCCGGCAAAGAGAACCGGCTGGAATGTATATGACCTGTCTAACTTTGACGCCGTCTTCATGAGAGACTATGGCGAACTTGCCGTACCGTTCCCTGAATTTGCCAGCTATGCGCTGATCTTTGACAAGAACGCCTACATGGACCGTGGCGAATTTGAAGTTTATGATGCTCACGCTACAGAGAAGGATGTTGAGGATTACATTAACGTTCTGTTAAACAGAGGCTATGAAAAGGTAACACTGGACAATGGCAATACTGCTTACCGCTTATTGTTAAGGGAAGAAAAGAAAGCTTCTGCAGAACTGGAAGTCAACTATGACAATGGCTTCTTAATGGTAGGCAGAATGCATTATGAAATTCCTGTATATGAAGGCATACATGCTCTGAATGAAGCATTGGTTGCCAACGGCTTTGTTGAATTAAAGGATACAGACATATTTGAAGGCTGGACAGCCCGCGATACAGCCGTACCAAGAAGTGAAGGCTGGTTATACTATTTCAACTATGACATGTACATTACCCTACAGCTGACCTTTGAAGATCATGATGCTGCATTGGCATATTTAGAAGAATATGGCAGCCGCATGAAGGAAATTGGCTACAAGGAAAGCTATGCTCCAAACGGTGCTTCCTATGAAAACTCTAACAGCTTCAAGTCATACACTTACCTGTTTAATGAAGAGGAAGATGGCTTAGTACAGATCACCTTCAAGAATGAAAGATCATTAACTCCTGATGAAGTTAATAACATGCTTAAGGAACACGGCTTACCAGAAGCTAACGTTCATGGTGACATTGGAGCAAGAGATCAGACCACTTACACCCATAATCAGAGTGGCTTTACAGGACTGAAGATGTTGGTTTACCAGCCATTTGATACTCTGGATGAAGCATATGCATACCTGGATGAATATGTTGCCAGAATGGAAGAGCAGGGATATGATTACATCAATCCACAGACTGTAGGTTCATACAGAACATACGCATACCTGAATGAAGAACTGCATAAGTATGTTGGCTTCGACGTATTTGAACAGAGAGGTCATGCTACAGTCACATTGGAATTCTTTTCTGGTGAAAATGACAGTGATGCTCTTTTAAGCAGAATAGGTAAATAATAAAGTAAATCAAAGAATGTGAAAAAGGGAGAAACTTCAGGTTTCTCTCTTTACTTTGCGCTTGATGATAAAATTTTCCTGTAAAAAAATGAAAAATAATCCTGCGTAAGGTATTGCTTGTTAGGTAACGTCATGAAGTAGAATTCGTGGTGTAAGGAGGTAAGGGTCATGTCAATGTATTCGACGGGAGAGGTTGCCAAGCTTTGCGGTGTAACAGTCCGGACGGTGCAGTATTATAATGCAAGAAACATCATGATACCAAGTGAGCTTTCTGAAGGAGGCAGGTGGCTATATTCGGAAGATGATCTGAAACGCATGAAAATCATCTGCTTTTTAAGGGAACTGGACAAGCCGATTGAGGCCATCAGTAAGATCCTAAAGGAAGAGCATGAAATATATTCAAAACTTGATCAAGAATTATCAGAAGATAAGTATTACATAGAACAAGTACAAAGCATATATATGTCAAAAGAATATTTGGAAAAAGTAGCCTAACCAAAATAAATTCTGATGGACAATGATTATGTTTATGTAAAGAAAAACCAGTATTATGATGATCAAAAGGAGAGAGCAATAGCAGCAGCTTAAAGCTCTATTTTTAAGTCATTTACTTCGCATAATAAAGATTATGTAAGATAAATAGTGTAAAAATAAGTTATTTTCTGATGGTTTTGATGTATTCCTGTAAATCATCACTGCAGCGTACGATTATCTTATTTGATATGTATGTTACTGTCTTACTTAATAATTCTGTATCTACATCATTATCGATATACAATATTCCAAAACCTTTTATGCTGAACTGTGCATTATGTTCCAGATAGTCCTGTAGTTCTTTTCTGGATAAATTCTGTATACCAACAAACCATGTATCTGAGCTGTAAGATCTTTTACTTTCTGTAATGATCTTATCAATCAGATTTTCATTCTTTGCCAGCAAATCCGATACTGCATCATTGATAAATGCGCTTCTGTTGCTGTAGAATCCTTCAGATACCAGCATGTCAATTTTAGCCAGCTTGTCATCATTGATATTTACTGAAACTTTTTCACTGTTCATAAATATGCTCCTTTTATGCTCTGATTGTAGCATATTGTGATTTATTTATCAATATATTATTCTAATTTAAAAAAAAGCCTTTTTGGCTCCTGTTCATTATGCTGGTTTCTTTGCCTTTGACTTATTCACGAAATGCTGGATCAGCTTAACTATCGCAATAATCAGCCAGAGGATCCGGCAGACTCCAGCAATAGCCAGAGGAATCTGGATGAAATATAATATCGGATTTATCTTCCAGACTAAGTCAAAGAAGAAGTTCATAATGTCTGTCATCGCTGAAAGTCCCCCTCTCGTAATTATATTCTACACTTTTTCCATGATTTTTAAAGCTACTTTTATACCATCTACTGCAGCAGAGGTAATTCCGCCGGCATAACCGGCTCCTTCACCGCATGGATAAACACCATCCATGCTGCATACCAGATCATCGTTACGCAATATGGTTACCGGTGATGATGTTCTGGTTTCCACGCCAGTCAATATGGCATCAGGATCGGCAAACCCAGCAATTTTTGTGTCAAAATAACGGATTCCTTTCTTCAGTGTGGTACTGACAAAATTTGGCAGTATCTCATTAAGATCCGCAAATGTGTATCCGGGTTTATAGGTCGGTATTACCCTTCCAATATGGTTGGAAACGCAACCTTTTTCGAAATCTTCGAATCTCTGGACCGGTGCATGATGATTGCTGCCGCCGGCAACAAAGGCTTTGTGTTCCAGCTCTTTCTGGAAATACAGTCCTTCCAGAACGTTATCTCCAGGCAGATCATCAGTGTTGACATTCACCAGAAGGCCTGAATTGGCATTTCTGCCGTCTCTTTTATAATAGCTCATGCCATTTGTCACGATACCGTCTTCATCGCTTCCAGAGGCCATTACTTCCCCTCCCGGGCACATGCAGAAACTGTAGCATGTTCTTTCATCATCATGATAGACGAGCTTGTATTCAGCAGCCGGCAGTTTCAGTTTTGTTTCTGTACCGTACTGGGATTCATTGATCATTTCCTGCAGATGTTCAATTCTGACTCCTACGGAGAAATTCTTTCTTCTCATTTCAACATTCTTGTGGTAAAGCATCTCAAAAGTGCTTCTGGCACTGTGACCAATGGCCAGAACAAGCGCATCCGTGGTAAAACACTTGTCATTGCAGATGACTCGAATGATCCCGTTGTCACTTTCAATGTCAGTCATTTTTGTATTGAAATGATACTGTCCCCCTCTTTCGGTAATGTACTTCCTGATGTTGACAAGTATATTGACAAGATTATCAGTACCGATGTGAGGATGACTCAGATAGGTAATGTCTTCAGGTGCTCCGAACCTATAAAAGGTATCGAGTACTTTTTTAATATAAGGCGAATTGATTCCAGTAGTAAGCTTGCCGTCGGAAAAAGTACCTGCTCCCCCTTCCCCGAACTGTACATTGCACAGGGAATTGATTCTGCCGGTTTCTCGGTACGTCTGGACGTACTTCTGGCGTTGTTCGACACAGTCTCCCTGTTCGATGATTATCGGCTTATAGCCGTTTTCTGCAAGCGTGAGAGCACAGAACAGTCCGGCCGGACCACTGCCCACAATTACCGGAGAATACTGTGATGTTCTGTTCTTTTTTATTTCAGGTAATGGCTTGTAAATGGCTTTCTTCAGCTTCGGATACTTTCTTTCATCGTTAACCTCAACATCAAAAGAATAAGAATAATGAACATCCTTCTTATCTCTGGCATCTATTGATTTTCTGGTTATAGAACATCTGATGACATCTCTTGGATTGATCCTGGCCTTGCGTAAGGCTTTGTCAATTACCGCTTCCTTATCAAGATCTTCATAAACCTTCAGGTTTTCGATTTTAAGCATACTGTATCCTAATTATCATTGATTTTCTTATTTTCTGTCTGATTGTTCTTTAATCCGGCACGGTGCAGTCTGGAAGCCGCTTCATGAAGCTTGCCGGTCTGTACATGGGTATATATCTGAGTTGTTGATATATCTGAATGTCCCAACAGTACCTGTACTGTTCTTAGATCAGTGTCTTCTTCGAGCAGATGAGTAGCAAATGAGTGTCTTAATGAATGCGGTGAAATGCTGCGCAATCCCAATTCATCCTGCTTTTTCTTTATCAGAGCAAATACATATTCTCTGTTGAGGACATTACCTTTCTGATTGATGAAGAATACTGCTTCATCCTTTCTTTTCAGCCACAGGGAACGGATATTGCGGTAATAATATATCACCCTTTCCGTTACATCATTATCCATCAGAACGATTCTTTCCTTATTGCCCTTCCCGGTTATTCTTAACTGCTTGTGAACGGTATTGATCTGTCCGACAGTCAGATTGCAGACTTCGGAAACACGCATCCCGGTCTTGTAAATGAGTTCCAGGATCGTTCTCTGGTAATACTGCTTGGGATCTTCGTCATCAAAGCTGTCCAGAAGTCTGGTTACCTCTTCTTCATTAAGAAAAGACGGCAGATGATCGGCATTGACCTTGACCGTCAGATTATCAGTAGGATTTCTGAAATTGAAGGTAACAAAAAGATATGAATGCAGATTTCTCAATACCGTCAGGCAATGGGCAACTGATCTTTTGGATAACTGATCAAGCTGTTCGCCGAGAAATTGCTGAAGGTCACTGTTGGTAACATCTTCAATGTTCTCTATCCCTTTTTCATTAAGAAATGCTTCATATCTGGAAAGATCATTCGCATAAGAAGAAACAGTCCTGTCGGACTTAGTTTCTATGGCTGTAATGTGATACAGATAGTTTTCAATGGCTTCCTTTACCTTCATTTTACCATTGACGCTTTCTGTAAGAGCTCTCTGGCAGCAGCCAGTGAGGCATCACTGACGGAAGCACTCGATAATACGGCAAGTTCTCTGATTCTGCCTTCATTGTCAAGTTCCACGACATCAGTTGTTGTAGTATCATTCTGAGTCTTTTCGATGCGGAAATGATAATCAGCCAGTGAAGCAACCGCAGCCAGATGGGTTACCGCAAATACCTGGGCACGGTGTGATATTTCCTTCATCTTGACACCCATGTTGAATGCCACGTATCCGGAAACGCCGGTATCGATCTCATCAAAGATGATTAATCTGGTTCCCTGTAATGATGAGAACACAGTCTTAAGTCCCAGCATCAGTCTGCTCATTTCACCGCCACTGGCTACCTGAGCCAATGGCCGTAACGGCTGACCCTTGTTCATGGAGATCATGAATTCAATGTCATCATTGCCTTTAGCGGTTTCCTTACCTTCAGAAAAACCAACTTTGAATACAGCATTTTCCAGATTAAGGTCTTTCAGCTGGTCAACAACCTGTTTTTCCAGTGTTGCAGATGCTGATTTACGCATCTGACTCAGTTTATTAGCTGACTTCAGATAATCATCGTGAGCAATTTCGCATTTCTTAAGCAAATCCTTGAGAATTGCCTCGCGGTTAGAGTAACTATCAAGTTTATTCTCAAGTTCTTTTTTAAGGGAAATGAGCCCGTTTAAGTCCAGACTGTACTTTCTTTTCGCTCTTTGAAGGTCATAAAGACGTGAATTCAGTGCATCAATGTCTTCTACACTGATGTCATCGTTGTCAAAATAACTGATTATGCTGTCATAGTCATCATTTATGGCATAGTAGGCATTTACAATGTTGCTGACGTTTTCACTGATCCGTTCAAAATCAGAAAAATTGTCCTGCTGTCTGGTAAAATCGTACAGTTTTGTAAGAATGCCATCATCAGCTGTAAACATGTCTCTTGTGTTCTCTACAAGTGATCTGATTTTCTCCTTGGCCTGATACAGCTTTAACTGCTGTTCGATTTCTTCGTCTTCACCTGCTTTGAGCTTCAGCTTGTTTAGTTCATTGAGCTGATATTCAATTACTTCCAGCTGAGCACCGTTGAATTCGTTATTAAGCAGATCTTCATATTCCTTCTGAAGTCTGTTATATTCCCTGTACTTTTCCCCTGTTTCATTAAGGAGGTCATTGTCATGACAGTAGTTGTCAAGAAGTGCCATGTGATAGCGGCTGTTTAGCAGATACTGACTGTCACGCTGACAGTGAATGTCTATTTTGTCAGCCAGCATGTCTCTGATCACGGCAGCCGTAACGCTGCGGCGGTTGATCCTGTTGACAGTTCTCCCATTGGAATAGAATTCACGGGTTATGATCAGCACATCATCATCAAGACCCAGTTCTTTTAAGCGGACTGAAATCTCTTCATCAGCATCGAATGTTCCTTCAATTATCGTGCGGTCTGAATCCTTTCTGATCATGGACGTATTAAAACGTCCGCCGATCAGGATGTTGATGGCATCGATGAAAATGCTCTTTCCGGCACCGGTTTCACCGGTAAATACCGAAAAGCCGTCATTGAAATCAAGATTCAGTTCTTCAATCAGAACAAAGTTTCTGATGTAGAGATTTCTTAACATTTATTCTCCTTCTTTGACAAAGTACATCAGATACTCCTGATTGCCGTTCTGTCCGGTAATCGGAGATCTGACAGTTCCCTTCAGTTTCAGTTTAAGTATCCGGGCCATTTCCCGGGTTTCCTTCATTTTGGCAGCAGCTAAAGCGTTATTCTTTACTACTCCTTTGTTATTAAGATTGTTAGGTCCTACTTCAAACTGCGGTTTAAACAGTATTACAGCCTGTCCACCTTCATGCAGAATGTCAGCAATGTTGGCCAAAAGCTTGCTGCAGGATATAAATGAAACATCCATGCAGATGAAGTCGATCTTTTCCGGGAAGTCATCCCTGTGCAGATCTCTGCCGTTGACTCCTTCTTTGGAGACAATGCGGGGATCATTTCTGAGCTTTTCAGCCAGCTGGTCATGGCCGACATCATAGGCATAGACCTTTCCGGCTCCATGCTGAAGGACACAGTCGGTAAATCCTCCTGTAGAGGCACCGATATCCAGTACAACCAGATCAGTCAGATCGATTTTAAACGCAGTAAGAGCCTCTCTGAGCTTGTATCCGCCGCGGGAGACATATGTATCATCTTCCCTGGCAACCGTTATTACATCGCCATCATTTACTTCGTAGCCATCCTTGGTAACGATTCTGTTATTAACAGTGACTTTTCTTTCCTTAATGGCATTATGGGCTTGCGAACGGGTTGTATAGTAACCCTGTTCTACCAGATATATGGATAGCTTCATATACTGTATAGACGGAAAGTCTATCTTCTCCTGTTTCTCATGTCCAGAATTATCTTCTTGACACTGTTAAGTCCGATCGGCATCAGATCAATGTCTCTGATTGCTGAATTGTAAAGCTTGGTATATACGTCCGTACATCCTTTCAATCCGAGAAGATTGTAGAATGTGACCTTGTTGTTCTTGGCATCGGAAGTGCTCTTTCCCATGATCTGTTCACCGGCGGTGTAATCAAGTACATCATCCTGGATCTGGAAAGCCAGTCCGATCTTCTTGCCTATTTCAATGATCTGAGTTTCCAGTTCAGTATGCTTGGTCAGTACGGCAGCACATAACAATGGGGCTGTCAGCAGCATTCCGGTCTTGTAGTATTCCATCATGGACAGATCATCGATCTCTATGTTTTCCCTGGTAAGCAAAGCCATATCCAGGTCCTGTCCCTTGATCATGCCCTGATGACCGGCACACTTGGCCAGGATGGAAACGATCCGGACTTTTTCATAGTCAGTGTACTTGCTGTCAGCGACTACTTCAAAGGCCTTGGTTAACAGAGCATCCCCAGCCAATACGGCAGTGGCCTCATCAAACCGCTTATGGACAGTCGGTCTGCCGCGTCTGATGTCATCATTGTCCATGGCCGGCAGATCATCGTGGATCAGAGAATATGTATGGATCATTTCAATGGCAGCCGCACACTGGTAACCGTGTTCAGCCGAAAAACCGCAGTCCTGAATGAATGACAGCAGCAATAACGGGCGTAAACGCTTCCCAGGGGCCGTCAGAGCGTAATTCATGGCTTTGTCGACCAGAATGTCCTCCTTTACGATTGAGGCCAGATACTCTTCAAAACTACCGCTCATCGTCAAGTGCTCCTGTCTGATCAACTATTTCACTGAGTCTGGTCTTGAAGACGCTGAGCTTTTCATCACAGAACTTTGAAAGCCTGACACCTTCTTCATAGAGATTCAGTGCTTCGTCCAAAGTGCAGTTTTCATTCTTGATTTTGTTTACAATCTCTTCAAGCTTCTTCTTGGCTTCTTCAAATGTCATATTATCCATGATATTTCTCCTTCCTTAACGGTCTGCTTATTACATAACCGTCCTTAAGTCTGGTTTCCATTTCGCTGTTTTCATTAATGTCATCAATGTTTCTGATGACTCTGTTATTCTGCAGAGATACCGAATATCCCCTTCTCATTACACTGAGCGGTCCTAATGAATCGATCATCTCAGTGCAGCGCTCAACGCTTTCCTTCTGATGGAGGTAGTATCTCTGAATGTCAGGATACAGCCTTTCCTTCAGCCGGTTTATTAACAGTGAATTCTTCTGATAGAGATTCTGCCCTGTCAACAGCAGCTGACTGTTGAGACTGTTAAGCCGATTCTGCTGAACCTGAGGCATCCTTAACAGGCTTTCCTTTAAGGAATTCATCATCAGGTCAATGTTTATAAGCTCATTTTCACCTCTGACACGTATCCTGTCCAGTTCCATCTCACTGATCCTGAGTGACTGTGAAGCAGTAATCAGTTTATGAGAGATCTGCTGATCAATGGTCTCAATTGAATTTTCAATTTCCTTTCTGACATCCTTGAGAACCGGTGTAGCCAGAATGCCGCATTCCGTCGGTGTTGCTGCATTGACATCAGCCACCAGTCCGGCAATGGTATCATCCTGCTTATGACCGATTCCGGCGATAATCGGTGCCCTGGTTCTGAAGATCTCATGAGCCAGGTTTTCATCATTGAAGCACCATAACTCACTGACAGAACCTCCTCCCCTGGTCAGGATTATGACATCAGGGTTGCAGGCATCAGCCCGTCTTAAGGCCTTAATGACGCTGGCCGGAGATCCATCTCCCTGCATCAGGGCAGTAAACACCAGCGTTTCAGCACATGGCCATCTGGTTTCAATCTGATAAACCGCATCTCTTAAGGCTGCAGTCTGCTTGCCGGAGATAATGGCAATCTTCATTGGATATTTCGGTAACGGTTTTTTTCGAGCTGGATCAAAGTAACCTAATGGTTCCAGTTTTGCATAAGTCTTTTTAAATGAAGCATAGAACTGTCCTGTTCCGCCTATCTCCACCTTGTATCCGCGGAAGGACAGCTTGTTGCTTTTGGAGTAAACAGAGACGTTCGGTCGGCTTACATAACCGGTAACTCTGACGACATCTCCGTTTTTTGGTATGATGTCAGCTACTCTGTTATACGTAAAAACAGTTACATCAAACTGATAGTCATCCGGTTCATTCAAATCCTTCAAAGGAAAATACCAGTGACTCGCTGGATCTAACTCTTTATATCTTACCTGATTCGTTCTGTTATCTCTTATCATCGGGAGAACCACTTCTCCCTCGATCGTTACAATGTTTATGGTGGAGAGGACATTATTGACTGCGTTGCTTAATTCCTTGATTGAATAAACTCTGTTATTGATCACAGTTTATCCAGAACTCCGTTTAACAGTCCGCTTGCCTCTTCATCACAGTATACTTTAGCTATTTCAATAATTTCGTTTATGATTACCGGCTTATCCGTATCGGTATATCTGATCTCATAGGCTCCCATTAAAAGCAGAGCTCTTTCCACAAAGCCCAGACGTTCATAATCCCAGTCCTTGGTCAGATTTTCCTTTATCAGATCTTCCAGTTCTTCGATGTGTTCAATTGTGTTGACGGTAGTTTCAACGATAAAAGATATCGATTTTTTATCATCGACATCAAGGTTATCATCAAATATATCCTCAATTGTCTTTTCAGTCAGTAAATACTGATAAAGACAGTTCATGATCTTAATTCTCTGATCTCTTCTTTTCATAACTATTTATAATAAAATCCCACTACGTTGACATTGACTATGACGTCCTTGAATTCGGTCATCTGAACGATTGAATCGTGAACTCTCTGCTGAATCAGACTGGATACGTCATTGATGTTATTGTTGCGGTTTACCAGAACATTCATGGTAATGACGATGTAACTGTTGACGACCTTGCAGGTAATGCTCTTCTTTAACCCGGAACGGGCTGCGACCTTGACATCACCGATCTCTTCAACGGCACTTTCCGCAATCAGTTCAAAAACGGCTGTAGACAGTCCGATGATTCCCAATTTGTTTTCTCTGTTCTTTGAAACGATATATTCAGTAGCCATAGTATTTACCTCTTTATAACTATATCATATTTTAGCATGTAATTATATACGCTTTTCAAACACGATGCTTAAATTATCCTGTTTGTTTTCCGCTGTTTTGTCAGATATGATCATGCCGTCTTTTACGGTAATTCTGCCTGGTTTTTCATTTACGATTCCCTGATAGACCCCGTCTTTCGGAATGACCTGTCTTTCAGGATCACTTACCTCATAACGGTATCCCAGAAGTGTATTGGCTGTTTCAACTGATCCTGTTCTTAACTCATTGATGATCCTGGTGGAACTTACCTTTCTGCCATCATGGTCAACGGAATCGATGATGGTAACATTGAATCGGCGCTTATCTGATGTAACCAGTATTTTGCTGTTTCCCCTTCCCTTAAAGCCAAAGGAGAAATCGAATCCGCAGACAAGTTCCCTGACATTCAGTCTGTTGAGGTAATCAATGAACGCTTCCGGTGACAGCGAAGCTATTACGTAATCAAACTCAATTACATATACACGTGATATTCCAATCCTGCGAAAATGCTCGTATTTCTGCCGGGCAGTATTAAGATGCGGCAGTCTGCCATTAGTACGGTATACTTCTACCGGATCAGGGTCAAAGGTTATGACAGCACTGTCAATATTTCTTTCCCGGGCCAGTTTTAAGGCTTTCTGAAGCAGTTTCTGATGCCCCAGGTGTACTCCATCAAAAAGGCCGATTGCTGCGGCAGACGGTCTGTAATTGCCTTTGAGTTTCTGTGATATTCTGTAAATTCTCATTACCACAATCCCCTTTTACAGCGATAGACATCGCCGTCTTTTTCATATGCTGCCAGTACTTCTCGCTGATGAGTGATGAAGACGATTTCATCCTGACAGTTAATGCATATTGGCTTGCCGTTTCTTACGTCCGAAGTATCTTCCATTTCAATGTAGGTATAATCGGAAAGAATGTCATAAATGCTGACAGGCAAATAACTGCCGTTCTGAATGTCTTCCAGGGTACAGCTGTCTGTAAGTCTGTAGCGGTCTATGGCTGTTCTGGTCAATTGTTTCATGCAGCCTTCATTGTTCAACGCTCTGGCTATGTCTTCACATAAAACTCTGACATATGTTCCCGAGGAACACTTCACTCTGAAAGTGATCTCATCATCCTTCAGATCGAGTAATTCCATTTCCCTTATTTCAATGTCAGCAGGCTTTCTTTCAACTTCCTTATTTGCCCTGGCATATTCATACAGCTTTTTGCCGTCAATTTTCTTGGCACTGTACATTGGCGGAAGCTGTTTCTGCCGTCCCAGAAAACTGTCAAGAACAGACAGTACCTGTTCCCTGTCGAACGGAACGATTTCCTTTTCCCTGATGATTTCACCGCTGACATCCAGCGTATCAGTTGAATACCCCAGTTTCAGTACCGCAATGTATTCCTTGTTATGGGAAACGATGTACGGAAGGATCTTGGTGGCCTTGCCCACGGTTAAAAGCATCAGACCGTCAGCCAGCGGATCCAGTGTTCCGGTGTGGCCGACTTTCGGATTGTTGATGATCCTTCTGACCTTCTCCACAAGCTTGTGACTTGTTATTCCCGAAGGCTTGTTTACCAGCAGTATTCCATCCATCTTATAAAGGTATCTCCCTGAATTCTCCGTTGATGAAGTTCTCTATTTCGTAACCGTACGGTGACTTTGAATCAATGTATGGCGTTTCCAGAATCTTGGCAATGTTGTCGGTTAACGGATGATGCACGATCCTGTTGAGCGTTTCAAAGCCGATTTCACCATAACCGATGTTGGCATGTCTGTCCTTATGGGCACCTCTGATATTCTTAGAGTCATTTATGTGCATGACAGAAAGTCTGTCCAGTCCGATTATCTCATCAAATTCTTTTAGGACACCGTCAAAGTCCATCAGATCATAACCCCCATCATGAATGTGACAGGTATCCAGACAGACCCCGATCTTATCCTTAAGTTCAATATTGTCAATAATCGTTCTTAACTGAGAAAAGTCTCTTCCTATTTCCGAACCCTTCCCTGCCATTGTTTCCAAAGCAATGATCACATTGTCCTCTTCTTTAAGCACTTCATTTATTCCTCTGGCACACTGTAACAGTGATTCATGCACATCACCGGTTAATGAAGAACCCGGATGCAATACCATGATGGTTGCTCCGATGGCCTGGGTACGGTCTATTTCTCTGCGCAGTACCTCCTTGCCGCTGAGATAGGTTTCAGGTTTCAGCGTATTGGCCAGATTGATGATGTAGGGACAGTGAATGATGATGTCCTTCACGTCATTTCCGTTTTCCTTCCACAGGCTGATACCCTCTTCGATCCTTAACTGGCTTATCGGGACACGGAAGGAATTCTGCGGGGCACCTGTATACAACATTAAAGCATTAGCCCTGTAGGCTAACGCTTCCTTTACTGATCCCAGAATGTATTCGGGTGAGCTCATGGATACATGAGAACCGATCTTAAGCATTGTTCTTACTCCTGGCAGCACGCTGATTGGCCTTGGCTCTTTCCTTCTGCTGCTGCTTGATGGAAGCCTTGATCATCAGACGGCGCTGTCTTCTTCTGACTGATTCGATTTCAGCTGCTATCTTCTTCTTATAGCCTGGTTTTACCTTTTTGACAGGACGTTTCCTGATCTTTTCAATTTCCTCGTCAAATTCGTTCTTTGGCTTGGCAGGCTTATAGTCAAACGGCTTGACGGTTACCCAGCCGCTTTTGCGGTAATCTCTGTATTCAAATTCAAAACCCTGAGTTCTCAGAGTCTTGATTCCCTGAATGTCCTTTTCATTAAACAGCAGATAGGAAATTCCGCTTCTGCCGGCACGTCCCGTTCTGCCTGATCTGTGAGTATAGTACTCCAGTGATGACGGCAGGCCAAGGGATATTACATGGCTGACGCTTGGAATATCCAGACCTCTGGCCATGATGTCAGAGCAGACAATGTAGCTGATCTGATCGGAATCAATGGCTTTAAGGGCCTGCTTTCTTTCTCTGGTGGTAAGGTCACCGTGGAGTTCAATGATGCTGTAGCCGTTTTCCTTAAGCAGATCGGAAGTGGTCTTTACTTCATCCTTGGTACGTGCAAAGATCATGCAGACATACGGATTGATGCCCGGCAAAATCCTTAACAGTTTTTCCTGATAGCTCAGATGACGGCAGTTGATCCGGACATGCTCGATCTGAGGATTGTTAGGATGATCCTCATCTGCTTCAATAACTGTCGGCTTGTTCATGTATTTTCTTAGGAAAGGCTGCAGCTGACCTGGTACCGTTGCACTGAATACCAGCATCTGCAGTTTGCGGTTAAGACGGCCGCAGATCTGGTCAACTTCATCAATGAAGCCTAATTCCAGGGTCATGTCTGCTTCATCTACGACCAGTATTCTGGCCTTGTCCAGTCTTAAGACCGCTTCATCAACAAACAGGTCCTTCAGTCTTCCCACTGTGCCGATGACAATGTGAGGCTGGCTGTTAAGACCTTCTATCATGCGGGATTTATCCATTCCTGAACTGATCAGCTTGATCCTGTAGGAATCATCAAACTCATTTATTTCGCTGAACTGACGGAAAAGCTGGCGGGCCAGTTCTCTGGTTGGAGCGGTAATTACAGCCTGTATCTGATCCTTGGAAGTATCAATCAGCTGCAGGATCGGTATGATGAAAGCATGAGACTTTCCCGTACCGGTAGCTGAAATGCCCACTACGTCCTTTCCCTTCACGATCAGCGGATAAGCTTTCTGCTGTATTGGAGTGAAATCCCTGAATTTCTTCTTTTCAATAAGTGCCTGGATCTCAGGCTTAAGTTCTTTACGGTTAATCATACAGAAATTATAACAGTTTTTAAAAGAAATAAAAACGTGCTATAAATATAAGTGGTGGTGGAAATGGAAATATGTGAAGTAAAGCCGTCAGGTTACTGCAAGGGTGTCGGCTATGCCCTGGCCATGGTCAAGAAAGCTGTCTGGGATTATCCTGATCAGCCTGTTTACATCGTGGGCATGCTGGTCCATAACCGCTATATCGTTGATGCCTTAAAAACCAGAAACGTCATTACTCTTGATGATTCCAGCAAGTCGAAAATGGAGCTTGTGGAATCAATAGAGAGCGGCGTTGTCGTCTTTACTGCGCACGGGATCGCAGACAGTGTCAAAAACAGAGCCATTGAAAAAGGTCTGACCGTGGTTGATGCCACCTGCGAGTTTGTCCGTAAGACCCACCAGATCATCCGTGACTATCTAAACCGCGGTTATTCCATTTTCTACATTGGCAAGAAGAAACATCCGGAATCAGAAGCTGCCCTTTCGATCAACGAAAGCATTATCCTGATCACCGATGCCGATGATGTAGATAAAATTAATAATACGGATAAAAATATCCTGGTAACGACTCAGACTACCATGTCAATAAACGATACGGCAGATATAATCAGAAAGATAAGAAAAAGATTCCCTCATGCTGAAATCGCCGAGGAAATCTGTGATGCCACCAGAAGAAGACAGAACGCTGTCCGTAATCTAAAGGATACCGATGTACTGATCGTTGTCGGTGATCCCAAAAGCAATAATACCCTGCAGCTGGCCCGCATGGGATCCAGTGCCGGCATAAGAAAAGTCCTGCGCATTGAAACTGCCCGGGACCTTGTAAATGTAAAATTCAGTGAAAATGACAGAATAGCGGTTGCTTCCGGTGCCTCAACACCGAAAGTACTGCTGGATAATGTCATAGCCTATCTGCAGACTCATGATGCCTCATATCTGCAGACGGATCTGGAAACCATTGTCAGTTTTTTGTGATCTCAACGTCAACATCAACACCGAAATCAAGCTGCTTTAATGCCACACCGGCATTGAGCAGCATTTTTTTCGAGGCTATGACGTTATCGGAATCGGCGTATTTGTCTGATTCATAGAAGACAGCCTTTATTCCTGACTGAATGATGGCCTTGGCGCATTCATTGCATGGGAACAGAGAAACATAAATCGTGCATCCTTCTACCGGACGGCTGGAGTTGAGAATGGCATTGAGTTCAGCATGAACCACAAAGGCATATTTGGTCTCCAGGAAGCTTCCCTCTCTTCCCCAAGGGAACTGGTCATCATAGCAGCCTCTGGGCATGCCGTTGTAACCGATTGAAACAATGCGGTTTTTGTCATCGACGATGACAGCCCCTACCTGTGTGTTAGGGTCTTTGGAACGCATTCCGCTTAAATGTGCCAGTGAGAGAAAGTATTCATCCCAGCTCAGAATTTTCTTTTTTTCCATATTCAGTTCTCCTTAATAGTATTTCTTCAGCATGGCCAGTAATCTGTCAGCATAGCTGTTGAGGTTTAATCTGCGTAATACCTGTATCATTCGGGCATCCAGATCAGGATAAACGGTGCTTACCGAGTGGTTCATGATGCAGTAACCGATCATAAATCCAACGATGATAAGTCCCGCTATCGTAAAGTTAGTTCGTAATGCTTTGTCTGATTTCTGTGAGAAGATGAATCCCAGGAATACTCCGGAAATAAATCCGCCCAGATGAGCCATGAATGAGACATTAGGCAGGAAATTGAGAATGATGTTGAGATACAGCGTACTCATTAATCTCTGTCTGACGGCCGGTACCTTAAACAGTCCTTCCTGAAACAGTATCACCATCAGAGCACCGATAAGTCCATAGATACCGCCTGATAATCCTACTGATATCTCATTGGAATTGCTGAAATAGACAAACAGCGAACCAATGACAATGGATATTAACAATGTGGCAATCGTTTTGGCAAATCCAAACTGGTTTTCCACGGCTTTGGACAGCGGCCTTAAGGCGATCATGTTGGCCAGCAGATGGAACAGTGAAACATGCATGAATCCGCAGGTAATCAGTCTGTACCACTGGTTAAGAGCGGTTATGTAAGGTTTGAAGTAAGCTCCGAAGGTCAGTCCCAGATAAGTAGTATTTATCTTGGTGATGACGCTGAGAATGTATAATGCAGCCCAGACGATGACGCAGATAATGCCGGCAACAATGTATGTCTTGGACATTGATTCAAGAAATTCAGCAGGCGTATGGAATGACGGTGATCTGCTCTTTTTCATCTTGTTAATGAGGAAGGTCTTGATCTCGTCATTGTTTTTCTTTATTTCAGCCTCAGGATCGTCAACATCATAGATGACTGTTCCTATCTCCGGAAACTGTCTTTTGACGGCATCAGTGACTTCACATTGCGGATATATGGCGATGAATGTGGTTTCCTCATCAATGAAGTTTCTGGCAGCTTCATCAAAGCTGATGTCAAGTATCCTGCCCTGCTTGCCGAAGGCATTGAAGATGGAATAGGCTTCATTCTTCATCTGGGTAGTGCGGGCAATCGTTGATGCCTGGGTATCGGTTGAAATGTGAATGGCCATGTATTCCTTGGCTGGATTTACCAGCCAGATGCTTTCCAATGGCTGTGATGTTGTCGGATTGACAAAGCTGATCTGGGCATAGTCATGTGACATGATGAAGTATCTGATCAGCTGATTCATCCAGAGACGGGTATTTCTCATAGCCGTGCCTCCTGCTTATCCAGCTGATCAAGATATTCCTGGAAATCAGCCGGTAACGGACATTCCAGTACCATCTGCTGTCTGGTGCGCGGATGAATGAAGTTCAGCTGGTGAGCATGCAGCAACTGCCCGTTTCCCCTGCTTCTCTTAGGTGCATATTTTGGATCATTTACTACCGGATAACCGATGTATTCCATGTGAACCCTGATCTGGTGAGTTCTGCCTGTTAACAGTGAGCACTCGATCAGCGTATGCTTTCTGTATCTCTTGATTACCTTGAAACGAGTAATGGCTTCCTTGGAATTCTTATCAGTGACAGCCATCTTCTGACGGTCGTTAGGATCTCTGCCTATTGGGGCATCGATCGTTCCGTTATCATGCTGAATGACACCGTTGACTAAGGCATAGTATTTGCGGTTCATGGTCTTGTCTGCCAGCTGGGCTGCCAGAAACTGATGGGCTTCATCATTCTTGGCCATGATGATCAGCCCGGTAGTATCCTTGTCAATGCGGTGAACGACTCCCGGTCTTAACACACCGTTAATACCGGAAAGATCCCTGCAGTGATACAGAACGCCGTTTACCAGAGTTGCTTCTTTGGTAGTCGGTGTAGGATGTACGATCAGACCGCGTGGCTTGTTGATGACAATGATGTCAGCATCTTCGTAGACAATGTCCAGATCCATTTCCACCGGTTCAAGATTGTATTCTTCCGCTTCCGGTACTTCAATGGTAACCAGGTCATTGAGTCTCAGCTTGTAGTTTGACTTGACAGGTTCATCATTCACCAGGACCAGACCTTCATCAACGAGTTGCTGGAAACGGGTACGGGAAAAACCTGTTGTCTCCAACAGCCGCTTATCTATTCTCTGTTTTGCCAGTGTCTCATCAACTAATATTTCAATTGTGTCCATTCTTACTCCTTTTCAGTCATTACTGAAATGATCAGGCCGAACATCGCCAGCGTAATGAAGCAGTCAGCAATGTTGAATACCGGGAAATCATATCCGAAGATATAGAAATTAAGGAAGTCTATGACATAGCCCAGTCTGACTCTGTCAATGGCATTTCCCAGTCCGCCTGCTACGATCAGCAGCAGTACCAGCTTTAAGAACCAGCCGGTATCTTCATGCTTATAAAGATAGTAAACGATACCACCGCACAATGCAAACGCTACGACTACAAACAGACTGCCTAACCCTTCGCCAACGCTCCAGGCAGCTCCGGTATTGGTGGTATACGTGATATAGAAAAAGTCTTTGATCACTTCAATGCTCTGGTTAAGCTGCATTGCGGAAGAGATCCAAAGCTTGCTGATCTGATCAGCTGCAATAAGTACTATAACGATAATCCAGTCACGTAATTTCATAAAATGTACCGCGTTTATTATAGCAAATCCCTCTTGCTTATTAAAGAATAACTGTCTAATATGGATTTATGAAAGAAAATCACAACCTCTTTATATCGTTTTTCCAGCATCTTCATACCATAAATCAGCACCGCTTTCTGGTTTGTAAACTGTGCTTTAAAATGGGTTTGTACTGGCAGGGACTTACCCACGATCTTTCCAAGTATTCCATTGAGGAATTCTGGCTGGGAGTCAGGTATTTTCAGGGAAACCGCTCACCTATTGATGCTGAAAGAAAAGACAGAGGTTATTCCACTGCCTGGCTTCATCACAAAGGCCGCAACAAGCATCACTGGCAGTACTGGACCGATTTTCATAAAGGAAAGATTGTTCAGCTGGAAATGCCAATGAAATACATCAAGGAAATGATCTGTGACCGCATTGCTGCCTGCATGGTCTATCAGAAAGACAAATATCACCCTTCCAGTGCCCTGGAGTTCCTCGATAGATCCCGGGAACAGTATCTGATGCCGGAAAAAACAGTGGCTTATGTCCGAGAAATGCTTACCATCGTAGCTGAAAATGACCTGGACAAGGCCATGGAAATCATAAGGAACAATTACTGAAAAGCCGTCAGTTGATACTGACAGCTTTTTTACATTTTTCCCTTGAAAGTATAGAACATCTGACCGTGGTCAGGTACATCCTTGCGGCAGAAGTCTGTTCCCTTCGCTTCCGCCATCTTCTTCAACAGCTTAAAGCAAAGTATTGCGGTATGGAAATCCGCAATGATGGGATCCTGGTATTTCTGTGGAATGCAGATGATCCTGTCATAACATTCTTTCAACTCCTTAAGATACAATTCATCAAGTTCTGTATCTCTGACGAAATAGATCAGATCATTCTTTTCCCTGACATTAAGCTGGTAACGGCCATGGCAGTAATTATACTTGTCATGCAGTAACGGTACTCCCAGGGCTCCTTCGGTAATGGTTGATTCCAACAGACGGGCTGAAACCCGGTTCTCATATCCGAACATGATCTCATAAACCATGTTATCCGGATCAATATTGAATCCCGCATCACTGGCAAGTATTTGCTTCAGCAGTTCAACATTGTTGTCGGTATAGTAAAGAAACAGAACCGCCAGCGGCATCATGGTGCCGGCAACGGAAATGAAGCTTACTTCCGGATCATTTACCACATACTGAATGGAATTGATGCCATCTTTCTTATTTGCTGAGAACAGATAATGATTCAGATCATTTTCAAAAGATGCTCTGACTCCAATGTTATTGCCGGAATAGCTGCAGGCAACCACGTTTCGGTACCCTTTAAGATCACGGTATAATAGATCTCTTGGCATCATGTCAGTACAGATGACATGATTTTTGTTTTCAATGACCTTGCTGAAAAAGGCACTGACCACGCTTGATCCGCCTACTCCGGTAACTATCGTCGGTTTGTCAAGCCCCCTAAGCTTTTCAAACACTTCGTTAAGATCTGTGTCCTTTATAACACTGATAATACGCGAGTTTAGTCTGCCGAAGCAGTATTCCATCGTTTCCATTCTTTCATTTAGCATAACCATACTCCAGATTTCTTATGAAAATACCCTTTTCACCTGTGAGGGATCCAAGGGTACTTCTATTACATTGCAGAATATTTTTCTCTGTACTGCTTGAGAGCACGTGAGATCTGATCAGGACAGCTGGTCGGATTTGCTCCGCAGGTTGTACCTTCCAGTTTCTCGATGACATCGTTGATGTTCATTCCCTTGATCAGTTTGGAGATGCCGGAAAGATTTCCCTTGCATCCGCCTTCGATAACCACGCTCTTGATGATGTCATCCTCAATGTCAAAGGTGTAATGACGGCTGCAGACGCCAGTCGGATAATATTCAAATACCATGTTACCTCCTAGAATTCCATTGTGGCCCTGACCGCCTTCTTCCAGCCCTGAATCAGTCTGGACTGGTGAGTAATGGAGATCATTGGCTCGAATCTACGATCAACATTATACATCATGCGCAATTCATCCTGCGACTTAAATGCTCCGACAGCCAGTCCTGCCAGCATGCAGGCACCTAAGGCAGTGGTTTCAAAGTTTACCGGTCTGATAATTTCAGCATGAAGAATGTCAGCTTGGAACTGCATCAGCAGATTGTTGCGGCAGGCACCGCCGTCAACCTGTAATCCCTTAACGGTAATGTTGGTATCATTTTCCAGAGCTTCAATGACGTCAAAGGTCTGGTAAGCGAGTGATTCGAGAGTTGCTCTGATCAGATGTGATCTGGTAGTTCCTCTGGTCAGTCCGAAGATGGCACCGCGGGCATTCTGATCCCAATATGGAGCTCCTAAGCCGGTAAAGGCCGGAACAACGTATACTCCGCCTGAATCAGGCACTCTTGCTGCTCTTTCTTCGCTTTCAGGGGCTGTTTCAATAAGCTTGAGACCATCTCTAAGCCACTGAATTGCGCTTCCTGCAACGAATACAGAGCCTTCCAGAGCGTAATAGACTTCATCCCCGATCTTCCAGGCAATGGTGGAAACCAGACCGTTTTTGGAATTGACTCTCTTCTTACCGGTATTGAACAGCAAGAAGCAGCCGGTACCATAGGTATTCTTGCACTGACCTTCTTCAAAGCACATCTGGCCAAACAGTGCAGACTGCTGGTCACCTATTACAGATGCAATAGGAATCTCGGTTTCCAGGAAATCAGTATAATCATAAATCGTACTGCTTTCCTTGATCTGCGGCAGCATTACTTCCGGAATGTTCCAGATATCCAGCAGCTTTTTATCCCAGCATAAGTTATCAATGTCCATCAGCATCGTTCTGCTGGCGTTGGAGACATCAGTGATATGAGTTCTTCCGTTGGAAAGTTTGTATACCAGCCAGCTGTCGACCGTACCGAACATTAATTCACCGGCAATGGCTCTCTGCTGACCGTCATCAATGTGATCAAGGATCCATCTGATCTTGCTGGCGGAGAAATACGGGTCAACGGTCAGACCGGTCTTTTCCTTTATGTAGTTGGAATGTCCGGCTCTGATGACCTGTTCGCACAGATCATTGGACTGACGTGACTGCCATACCAGGGCATTGTATACCGGCTTGCCGGTCTTTCTGTCCCAGACAATGGTTGTTTCTCTCTGGTTGGTAATGCCAATGCCCTTTATCTCAACAGGCATGACACGGGTCTTGATCAGTACTTCCTTTACTACTTCAATTACTGATTCATAGATATCATTGGCATCCATTTCAACCCATCCCGGTTTAGGGAAAAAGTTGGGAATTTCCTTCTGGGCTACTCCGACGATCTGCAGTTTCTCATCAAAAACAATTGCACGTGAACTGGTAGTGCCCTGGTCAATTGATAAAATATATGATGACATATTACCCTCCGAATTACTCTATTACCATTATATACTTTTCCCGCAACTTGAGTAAAAGATTTAATAATGTTAAGATAACAATATGAGAAAGCTTGTAAATGCCTTTATTATCGTGAGTGCATTGCTGCTGACACTTGCTCCTGTCAAGGCAGGAGATTTTTATGTGTCACTTTCCGGCAGTTCCAGTGTTACCAGCGATTCGCTTACAATGGTAGACTTCTCCATCAGAGGCGATGCCGTCAACAATGTACGCGGATACATCAACTACCCTGCTGACAGGCTTTCAGTATTCTCCATTGAAAAAAACGACTCACTCAGTGAAGTCAATGTCACTTTTGATACCAAGACCAGCGGCAGCATCTATTTCGCTGCTCAGTCTTCGTCAAACATTACAGCTGATACTTCCCTGTTTACCGTCACCTTTGTCGTACATGAGAAAACCGGTGACATAAGCATTACCACTTCTGACGTATATGCTGATGTATTGATAACGGAGAAAACCGTCATCAACCAGAAACAGATCGATGAAGCAAAGGAAAAGGAAAAAGCCTGTCAGGCGATGGGCGGCTGCATTGATGAGATCGTAATACCTGACCCGATATATGAAGACAGAACAGTTAATACTGATCAGTCATTTGTAAATGATACTCTGGCCATGCAGGTTCATCAGAAGCCTTTGCACAGCCTGTATCTGAAGAAAGCTGATTTCCCAGATGCCAAGTGCACACCGGTCTTCAACAAGCTCACATCTGCCTACAAGGTAGAAGTTGACAGCAGGGCCAGACTCAGTTATGACTTCGTTCCGGAAAATCCTGACGTAGAAATGGAAGTGTCAGATGAGATAAACAATCAGATCATCGTGACTCTTACCGGTAAAAATGGTGATGTCAACTCCTATGTATTTACGATAATCAGAACGATCAACTTCGATCCCGCCAGTCACAATCGGGGAAACATAACTCATGACACCAATGTTCTGGCACTCAATACCTCAACATATCTGCTGATGGCAGCCCTGGGACTGGTATCACTGGGATTCATAATCATCGGCAGCTATTACATCTACATAGGTGCCAGAGAACCATAAAGAAAAGCTCACTCGCAGAACACAGGTTCACGGAAGTGAGCTTTTTTTATTCTACTGATTTCAGCGATTCGATCATTTCAATCTTCTTCAATGGCTTCTTGGTAAAGTTGAGAACAATGAAGGTAAAGATGACTGTTATAAGATAGGCATAAATGAATGTAAGCGGCTTGAGGTTGTTGGAGAAACGGATCATTTCCATGTCAATAACACCCATTATGAAGTGATGTTCCAGTACCCCTAACGGCAATCCAATCAAGGCGCCGATAAGTGTCAGCAGCAAAATTTCCTTGAAGATGTAGGAGTTGATTTCCCTGTCTCTGAAGCCCAGAACCTTCAGGGTGGCTATTTCCCTTATTCTCTCCGAAATATTGACCTGAGTGAGGTTTATGAGCACCACAAAGGCTAATGCACCGGAAGTAATGATGATTACCAGAATGATGTAGTCCAACGCCTTGATCATGGTGTTAAAGGAATCTATTACCCCTGTAAAGTCAAGTATGCTTGAGTATCCTTCAATGTTTTCCGCACATCTTTGCAGTTCGTTACCGTCACTGGTCTTGACCAGAATGGTGTTGTAATGAACGTTTTCATCAAAGATGGCGTCATAGTATTCCTGAGAAATGAAGATGTAATGCTGGAAATACATTTCACAGATTTCTATAACTTTTACGGAGCCTTTCAGACCTGTTGAAGATTCGATGGTGATGAAATCCCCTTCCTTTATCTTATGCAGGTCAGCAAACTTCTCCGAAACTATTACTCCGCTGTTGTTCAGCTTGATCGGTGTCTTATGATCCCTGTCACGCAGATTATAAACGTCATTGCTTTTGCGGGCATCCAGGACATTGACAGTGGCAACCTTGTCTCCCTTGTCGAGATAGACCTTGGTGGAATATGACATCTGAGGCACGACATATTCGTTGGCCAGATTGTTTTCCAGTACCTGCTGCATTTCTTCAATGTTATGGTCATTTTCCAGATTGACTATGTAGTTGTAATTGTAGATGTCACCGAACTGAATGGCTACGACATCGGCAATTGAATCCTTTATGCCCCAGCCTACTACCAGCAGACCGGTACATCCGGCAACACCGATCACTGTCATGAAGAATCTTGACTTGTACCTGATCAGGTTACGGGCCGTGATCTTGGAAGTGAAGGATAGTCTGCGCCAGATGAATTCAATGTTTTCCAGGAAGACCTTTCTCGCATTCTTCGGCGCCTTAGGTCTTAATAACTGGCTAGGCACTTCATTCAGGGTCTTTCTGACTACAAAGAAAGTAACAGTCATCATTAAAACGGTAAAAGCCAGAACACAGATTATAACATTTTCCAAAGGAACAATGTTTAACTGAGGCGGCAGATCATACATCAGTCTCCAGGTCTGATATATGACGGTTGGGAATATCATCATGCCGAAAACAATGCCCAAAACACTTCCTATCAGCGAAGCAGCCAGAGCATAGATAACATACTTGGATATTACCTGTCCTTTAGAAAAACCCAGAGCACGGAATATGCCGATCTGTCCCCTCTGTTCATCGATAAGTCTGGTCATGGTTGTCATGCATACCAGAGCGGCAACAAGATAGAACAGTATCGGAAGATATGTTCCGATGTTTCCCATCTGCATGGCATTGTTGGTAAACATGTAGGTTGAATAATGAGAATCACGGTCCAGAATGATCCATCTGGCGTCAGGCAGTTCATCAAGTTCCTGATAGGCTTTTCTGATTTCGGTTTCAGCTTTCTCTATCTCATCATTGAACTTTACTACACCGTCCAGGTATTCCTTTTCTCCCCGTTCATATTCCTGCTTGCCTTTTTCTATTTCAGCGGAACTGGATGCTATTTCACTGTTTACCCTGCTGATTGCTTCATTGGCAATTCTGATTTCTTCCTTAGTGGTCTCAAGTCTTAAACGGTCCTGAGCCAGCGAAATGCAGTTGATGTACTGGGCTTCCAGATGTCCGTCATATTTCTTCTGCAGATCATCCATCAGCTGATCTATGTTACCCGTCTGACTCTGGTTTTCCATTTCCCTGAGATTATCGATCAGCAGCTGATTTACCTGGATTTCATTCTCCAGGGAAGTTATCTGTGAATTGACACTGGCCAGTTCATTTACTGCCCGTTCCCTTTCATCAACGGAAATGGATGAGTCAGCGATCCTGGCATTAAGAGCAGACTGCTGCCGGTACAGATCGTTAAGAGCTGTCCTTCTTTCAGCGTTCTCCCGTTCAATGCGGGCAATGGAATCCCGATAAGGAGATACGCTGCTGGACTCCTTAAGTCTTAACAGAGCATTATATGTGGCATAATCCGCAGTGGTTTCAGTCCGGATGGCTTCAAAGTTACGGCCCTGCTTGTCAGCTTTTTCAATCTTTTCAATTTCCCTGCTGATGCGGGTGTTTTCACTGTCATACTGTTTCTGCAGAGTTCTGACACGGGTATTGGCTGTTGAAAGGGCCGCCTGCAGGGTTTCCATCTGAGTCTGAGCAGCAATTATCTGGATCCTGGCATCATCAAGCTGTTTTCTGGCTTCATCCAGCTGTTTCTGCCCTTCTTCCTTCTTTTCGTTGAGTTCCTTTTCACCCTCTTCGATTTTTTCACGGTATTCGCCTAAAAGCCTGTCCTTCAGCATGTCCTGCTGACGGTTGGCGAAGGTCTGCAGATCATCCTTGCGGATATCTCTTAAGGCGGCATAATCCCGCGAGAAGTTATCCAGCCGGTCAGCATCATCAACAGTAACGTATACCGTAGTGTAATAATCACTCAGGAAATTATCGGATTTTACGTATACTATGATATCCAGTTCCAGGTTCTTGAGATTGCTGGTACCTAAGGCCTTGGCCATGTAGACAGGAGTCTTGGCAATGCCGACAATGGTGTAGTTGGCAGTTGTCAGGCTGTCATAGATGTCTCCGTCATCCAGAAACAGTTCCAGATGAGAACCAATGTGATAAACGTCCATGCTCATGTTATTGGCAACAATGACAAGCTCATCATCTTTCTGCGGCAGTCTACCTTCGATCAGTTCAAACTGATTCATGTTACGGGTCAGCTCTTCCACTCTGGTCACATTGACATTGTCATTGTCATCACGGCTGTAGACATCCACCATGCGGGAAGCAAAGCATCTGTCGACATAATCCAAATCAGCTATGGCCTTTACGTCATTTTCATCAAAGCCATAGGAAGAATAGATCTGGAAATCCTGCAGATGATACTGGTCATAGTAGGCATCAACGCTCTTTTCCATTATCGGTCTGGAACTCAATAAGCCCATCATGAAAGCAACCCCGATAAGCACGATCATCAGAAGTGAGAAGAAACGGTTAAAGGTGCGCTTGATAAGCCTTAAAGTGTCAAGATGAAACATTAATATTCAATATCCTCAATGCTCTTTGGATTTTCATTCATGGTTATGGATTCAATTTGTCCGCTTTTAACGCGGATTATCTTCTGACCCATTTCAGCCAGAGCGCTGTTATGGGTAATCATTACAATTGTCATTTCGTGTTTGTAGCACATGTCCTGCAGTACTTTTAACACCTGTTTGCCGGTCTTATAGTCCAAAGCTCCGGTAGGTTCATCACACAGTAATAATTTCGGATTCTTGGCTACGGCGCGGGCAATGGCTACTCTTTGCTGTTCCCCACCGGACAATTGGCTTGGGAAGTTATCCATTCTGTCTTCCAGGCCAACCATCTTGAGAACAAAGCGGCTGTCTAAAGGATCCTTGCATATCTGCAAGGCCAGATCAACGTTTTCCCTGGCTGTAAGATTCTGAACCAGATTATAGAATTGGAAGACAAAGCCGATGTCATAACGGCGGTAATCGGTTAATGCCTTTTCGTTGGCCTGAGAAATGTTATTGCCATCAACAATGACATCACCGCTGGTAGCCTTATCCATTCCGCCCAGAATGTTCAGAATGGTAGTCTTTCCAGCTCCGGAAGCACCAAGGACCACGACAAACTGTCCCTTGTCAATGTCAAAGGATATGTTATCCAGGGCTCTGATTTCTACTTCGCCCATCTGGTATATTTTTGATACATTCTTAAATTCTATGAAACTCATACTAATTCACCTTTCAGTTTGTCGATCAGGTCAAGATCCATCATGTCAACATATGACTCCATGTACAGTTTAGCCAGCTTCTTGAGCTGATCATTTGAAACTGTACTGTTTTTTAACATGGTTATAAACCCGGAGAATACGGATTCTGCATATACCCTGCCCAGCAGCTTTACTGATGGCAGATCTTTATTTATCGCGAAGTTATTCGCAATTATCGAAGCGATGGCTTCCGTAAACCAGTCAACCAGATATTTATTGATATTTGTTCTCATCATCAGGATGTTCATTTCTATGCGGTGTCTGGAATAGATGTCAACGACACCATCAGCCAGTGAATCCAGCATGTCACGCATCTGGGAGCTTGTCAGCGAGATGTTTTCCATGTTAAGAATGTCTACCTGGTTATTGGAGATCTTCAATACCAGTTCCTGCAGTTTCTCCAGAGCAGGTCTGACAATGAACTGATTCAGTTCTTCCTTGCTGGTGAAATAACGGTAAAGATTGCCAACGGTTATGTTGCTTCTGTTGGCAATGTTACGCATCGAAGTTCTTTCATAGGTATTCTCCATGAATTCCCGCTTCGCTGCTTCTACGATTCTGTTTCTTACTTCATCTTTTAATATCTGCGGCATAAAAATGAACCTCTGTTCATTATTCATTATAAACAAGAGGCACGTCTTCTGTAAACGAAAAAAAGAGCTTTTCAGCTCAGTTTTCCTCTATTTTTCTGATGAGTTCATCAAGGTAATTGACATTGTTTTCTTCCAGTCTTCCTTCATCACAGAGTTCTGCCAGTTCTCCGTTTAAAGGAAGCTTGGCAATAGGCTGATAATCGTTGATGTAGCTCTTCTTGCTGGAGAACAGCTGAATCTGCTCACCGCAGTTAGGACATACAACATAACTCATGTTTTCCACGATGCCCAGCATTGGAATTTCCATCTGATCAGCCATGTTAATGGCTTTTTCAACGATCAGGGAAACAAGATCCTGTGGTGTGGTAACAACTACGATACCATTCAACGGAAGTGACTGGAATACCGTCAGCGGTACATCCCCTGTTCCCGGAGGAAGGTCAACCAGAAGATAGTCAAGTTCACCCCAGAATACATCGCTGTAGAACTGCTTGATCAGCTGCGTCAGGATCGGACTTCTCCAGATGATCGGAGCACTCTTGTCTTCAACGATCAGATTGCTGGAAACGACCTGAATCCCTGTTCTGGTTACAGCCGGAATAATACCTTCATCACTGCTGTATAACGGTCCTTCCAGCTGGAAGATCTGTGGAATGCTTGGACCGGTAATGTCTGCATCCAGGATACCGACATTGTAGCCTCTCCTTCTTAATTCAACGGCTGTCAGGGAAGTAACAAGTGACTTGCCTACTCCTCCCTTACCTGACACGATGGCAAATATCTTCTTGATATTGCTGTGGATGTTTGGCTTAGCCAGAAAATTGGCTTTGAACTCTTCTTTTGCACTCATAATTCTATTCCTCCAGTAACGGCAGTCTGAACCAGAAGTCAGAACCTTTTCCGACTTCGCTTTCGACGCCATATTCTGCATCATGCAGTTCCAGAATTGTCTTGACTATTGACAGCCCAAGTCCGGAACCTGTTTCTTTATTCTTGTTTACACGGTAATATCTGTTCCAGATCAGCGGCTGATCTTCTTTCTTGATTCCGGCGCCATGATCTATGACGTCAAATCTTGCTTTTTTGCCTTCCCTGTGACACTTGATGATAACTGTCTTATCATCACCGGCATGACTGACAGCGTTATTGACTAGGTTATAGAGAACCTGTTCAAGTCTGCCGGAGTCACCGGATACATATATGTCATCATCGGTATCGACAATGAAATGATATTCACTGTTTTCCATAAGGGTATTGTAGGTATTGTAGATCTTATTGATAAGTTCACTGGCATTGACGGCGGCTTTCGATATTTCAGCCGTACCTGACTGCAGTTTGGAAATATCCATCATGCCGTTTACCAGTCCGGTAAGTCTGTTGGCTTCATCAATGATCACCTGAATATTCTCCGGTGTTGCTTCACCAGGTATATCCCTCATTACCTCACCATACCCTGAAATCATGGTAAGCGGTGTTCTTAAGTCATGTGACACATTGGCAATAAGATCCTTGGTCAGCTGATCTGATTTCTTAAGCTGTTCGGCAGTGAAGTTCAATGTATCGCTCAGCACTTCAATTTCGTTGAAGCCGGAACCATGGAACTGTATGTCGTAGTTTCCTCTGGACATTTCCTCAGCGTTGGCCGTAAGATTTTCCAGAGGTTTGGATATTGCCTTGGCGATAAAGTAGGCAATCACAAGAGCGATCAGGACAAACAGAATGCTGATGAACACGAGCTGCCTTTTCAGGGTGTCTCTTGTTGCATCGACCGGAGTAACGATACCGATGCCGATAATGGTGAATTCATCATCTTCGGCATGAGTTACATAGGCGACGGCATTGATGTTAGGTTCTTCCGAATTGGTCGTTATCTGTGTTTCAATGTCATCAAACAGACTTCTGCCCTTTGCTGTAGTGATATAGAAGATATCCAGATCACTGTTATCGATCATGCGGAAAAGCTGAGTTACCTTGATGTTGACATCACGGCCGATGATCCGGTC
Organism: Erysipelotrichaceae bacterium; assembly: GCA_015058955.1. Lineage (GTDB taxonomy): Bacteria > Bacillota_I > Bacilli_A > Erysipelotrichales > Erysipelotrichaceae > RUG521. Next base: position 14,792 of record SVBJ01000014.1, on the reverse strand, counting down.
AAGCAGCTGGTTATTGGCTACATACTGGATTCTGGTCAGATTGTTTCTGACGATTATGGCCGTATTGTTCTCGTATATTCCCGGTATCTCTGAATCCTCAATGTCGTCATAGTCAAGATTTTCCGTAATTATCTTGGTTATGCTTTTGACCTGAGCAGTCCTTATGCCTTTATACATGCTGTCCAGAAAGCCAATCTGGGCGATCCATAGTACCGTTACCATAAAGGTAACAAAGAAGATCATGGCAATCAGGATCCTGGTGAACAGTGATCCCCTAATTTTCTTATTCTCAGGCATCAAAGCGGTAACCTACCCCTCTTACGGTGACAATGAATTTCTGGTATTCACCAAGAGACTTCCTTAAAAGCTTTATATGAGTATCAAGTGTACGGTCGTCCCCATAATAATCATAGCCCCATATCTCCGTAATAAGTCTCTCACGGCTTAAGGCAATGTTCTTGTTTTTGGCCAGATAGAATAACAGTTCATATTCCTTTGGTGAAAGGTCAACTCTCTTGCCGTCAATGGTAACGATCCTGGCAGAATAGTCCAGGGTAAGTCCTTCAAACGAAACCGTATTTGATTCATTGCTGTAATTACCGCCACGAGCCAGAATGGCCTGTACTCTCATCATTAATTCCTTAACGGAAAACGGCTTTACTACGTAATCATCAATGCCTACTTCAAAGCCGTGAATTCTGTCGTATTCCTCACCACGGGCTGACAGCATGATCACCGGTGTCTGCTTGAACTTGCGGATAGCCTTGACGGCACTGAAACCGTCCAGTTCCGGCATCATGACATCCATGATTATCAGATCGTAGTTATTTTCTTCAGCCATCTGAACTGCCGTAAAACCATCAGATGCCTCAAACACCTGATGCCCTTCAAATACGGCATATTTTCTGATCATTTCCCTGATCTTCTGTTCATCATCAACAATTAGCAGTTTAGCCATGAAAAATACCTCCTTACGGATCCATGATATATCATGATTGTGAATACTGGCTGAACAGTATCTGAATCATCCCTGCAGGCCTTCAGCCTGTCTTTCCATGTTTTCGACAACGATGTCGTAGATTTCACCCTTGGTTGCAGCATATTCCAGAACCAGCCAAGGTTCGTTGGTATGGAAATGGATCTTGATCAGATCCTCATCACCGACAGCCAGCAGGCAGTCACCATTGAAATGTTCGGTAATGTAATCATGGATCTCATCTTCATCGAGATCTTCACCTGCGATAAGCAGCTGTGTATCAAACTTGAATTCCAACATGTTAATGTCCTTCCTTTCTCTGAGTGAAATAGGCATTCAGACAGACACATCCGACAAACCCGGCAAATCCGCCCATGACGATGCTGGCAACTACCAAAAACAGATTGTTGACATCGTTGAACTTGAAAATTGCTTCCCAGTCCTTAACGGTCTGAAACGCATTGATTACCAGCAAAACCGGAATTGCCAATCCGACAAGGCCAACTGAAAGGTTGCGGCCAGGTGTCTGTTTCAGTGCGTTAGTGACAAATGAGAATTTTTCTGGGAGGTCTTCCAGTTCAATAGTATTAAGACTTTTCAGATAATACAGACGATAAGCTGCCTCCAGCACAACGGCAATGACAACACCAAGTCCGATTCCCAGATAGACATTCTTGGTACCAACCAGGACTGCCACAACAACAGCCAGGATATAACGGTTGGAGAAAACTACCTCTTTTTTCTGTGCGTTCTTGTCAATTATGTAGGCAATTTTCTTCTTGCGGTTTACCAGCAGCGTCCTGCCGTGACGGTCAACATATCTGTTGATACCGGCATTTGTCAGTTCTCCTAAATTCTTTTCTTTCATATATTCACCACCTAGTCAACCAGATAGCGCTTAATACGCGCTTCCGGAATAGTCGTTACGTAGTCACTTCCGATGGTATCGGCCCACCGGCTGACCTGTTCAACAGTTATTTCTTCATTGCCATCCCTGCCGATCAGGGTAACAATGTCTTCAACATTTACATCTTCGATGTCACTTACATCGATCATCATCTGGTCCATGCAGATCCTGCCGATTACCGGAGCTTTCTGCCCGTGGATCAGTACATAGGACTTGCCGGTAAGAGAACGGCGGTAACCGTCAGCATAACCGGCGGCAACAGTTGCAACTCTTCTTTTTCTGTCCGTATAGTACAGTCGTCCGTAAGAGATACCCTCTCCTGCTTCCACATCCTTGACATATTCAACCTTGGCCTTAAGACTGAGCACTGGTTCAATTTCAAAGCGATGTTCAACTTCACCGACATAATATCCGTATAAGGCAAATCCCGGTCTGACAAAGTCATATCTGATTTCCGGATAATTCAGGAAACCTGAAGAAGCTGACAGATGACATCTGCCCGTCTGATAACCAAGCTCTCTGACACGCTGAATAAAATCAGAGAATCTTCTGTTCTGCACCATCGTGAATTCCCTGTCGTTTTCCGCAAAGGAGTCGGCACAGCAGAAATGGGAGAATGTACCGTTGATAAGCAGATTGCTGCATCCATATATTGCGGCAATGTCCCGGTCAGGGCACTCGGCATTTACTCCTATTCTTCTCATTCCGGTATCAACCTTAACTTCAGCCTTGACCTTCAGGTTGTTTTCCTTGGCCCATTCGTTAAGCTTTCTGGCATGGTCTACTGAAGAAATGGAGAAGATAAGATCATTGTCATAAGCTCTTTTCCAGTCCTCTCTGTCAATGTATTCCAGTACCAGAATACTGCCCTTTATTCCTGATTCTCTTAAGACGACTCCCTCGTCACAGCAGGCAACACCGAAATCAGAAATTCCAGCTTCTTCCATTACCTTGGGAAGAATAGTGGCATCATGGCCATAGCAGTTAGCCTTGACAATGGCCAGCATTCCGATGCCCTCGCCCAGATAATCTCTGATGGCTTCTATGTTATGAATGGCAGCACTGCGGGATATTTCAACCCAGCATCTTTTTGGCTCCATTAATTCTGTGCTTCCTTAAGAGTCAGCTCAATCAGTTTGTTGAGCATTGTCTTATAATCCATGCCCTTGGCCTTGAAGGTTGCCGGGAACAGGCTGTGTGAGGTAAATCCCGGAATCAGGTTAATCTCATTGAAGATAATGCGGTCAGAAGCGAAGAAGTCTGCTCTGCCCAGAACGGTACATCCTAAGGCCTTATAGACGATCTTGGCCAGTCTGGTTACTTCATCCATCTGCTCCTGGGTAAGATTAAGTGCCGGAACATAGATGTTTGTCTTATAGCCGTCGTATTTTTCGGCATAGCCATACATTTCGGTCTGAACAACCACTTCGTATACCAGTCCGCATTCACCGTCACCCATGACTCCGCATCCTACTTCCGTACCGGAAATGAATTCCTCAAACAGGATCTTCTCATCATAGCTGAAGGCATCATCGGTATATCTGACGAAGTCTTCATAGTTATTGATCTTATGAGCACCGAAGCTTGAACCTTCCTTGCTTGGCTTGACATAACAAGGCAATCCCAGATCTCTGACAATTTCAGCATAGAGTTCAGGATAAAGAAGATGACTGCTTCTGCGGGCAACACGGTACTTGGCCATCGGCACGCCATAGCTTTCGGCAATGATGTGCGTAAATTCCTTATCCATTGCTATGGCACTGGCTGTCATGTCACAGGAGACACAAGGGATGCCGGCCAGCTGACATAAGCCCTGTACTGTTCCGTCTTCTCCATTGCGTCCATGCAGCATTGGGAAAATGATATCTACCTTGTCATTATGTCCGGTTTTCAGATTGATGAATCCATGATGAGCCGGTGAAGGAGAAAGAACGATTTCTTCTTTCTTTTCACTTTCCAGCCATCTGTCATTTTCAATCAGATCCACACTGTCATAGTAATGGTACCAGACACCGTCAAAAGTGATGCCTACCATGTATACGTCATACTTGTCATCAAGGTTATTAAGTACTGATGTCACTGACATGCAGCTGACGGGATGCTCATGGCTCTGCCCGCCGAATAAAACTGCGATTCTAGTGTTCATAAAATTCCTCCAGTTGTTTTATCAGATCCATGAATTTCAAACCATTGGATGCCTTAAACAGTACCACGGTATTTTCCTTCATGATCTGTTTCAATCTCTCCAGCAGAGCCTCTCTGTCAGCATACCATTCAGAGTTTTTCTGCTGAGAAATGATGTTTTCATGTAAATTCTTCATTAATGGGCCAAACAGCAGTACATGATCAAATGTACTGAAATCTATGCTGTCGGCGATTGAGGCATGGAATGCTGCCTCATTTTCTCCCAGTTCCAGCATATCGCCCAGACAGACAGCCTTTTTATTGGCTGTTTCCAAACCTTGGAGCATCTCTAAGGATGCCTTTAAACTGCCTGGATTACTGTTATATGTGTCATCTATGACGATATTTCCGTTAATTGGAACGATCTGCCGGCGATGCGGTGTCAGTTTTACTGCTGCCAGGCCATCTTTTATCTGTTCATAACTTAATCCCAGCTGTTTTCCAACTAAAACTGCTGCAGTTGAGTTAAGAAGCTGATGCATTCCCAATAATGGAACAGCATATACTTCATCAGGATATTTAGAAAGAGTGAAAGTCATGCCCCTGTCAGTAAACACACCCGGATGAATGACAACACTGCTATCCTTTTCAAAGCCGTAACTTACTGCTTCCTTCTTCAGCCCCATCTTTGGAACATAGTCTGCCAGACCATATGTGTCATGGTTATAGAAACAGATGCCTTCATCCAGATACTTATTGATCAGACATTTCTGCTGAACTATGTTATCCATGGTCTTGAAGGCCATGATATGAGCCGGTGCAATGCTGGTAATGACCGTATAATCAGGTCTTACCATTTCCACCAGATTGTCCATGATGCCAAAATCAAGAATTCCCATTTCAATGACGGCCAGTTCTGTTTCAGGCTGAATTGACAGTAAGGTCAGCGGAACACCGATGTCATTGTTCTTGTTGCCGTCGGTCTTGTGCACTCTGTATTTCTGAGACAGGACAGAGGCAACCAGATCCTTGGTACTGGTCTTTCCGGACGAACCGGTAATACCTACGATGGTTATGCCCAGATCCTTACGGTATCTGGCGGCAAGTTTCTGCAAGGCAGCAATGGTATTGTCAACGATGATGATGTTGCCGCTATCCGGCATTCCCTCAATGCCTTTCTGCCAGAAACTGGCTTCGATGCCCTTTTCAAATAAGCCGCGGACAAAGGTGTGTCCGTCAACTCTTTCCCCTATTACAGGTACAAAAAGCTCATTGTCCTTAATGAGCCTTGAATCAATGGCAACCCCTGTTACCGTAATGTCAGGATCGCCGTATAGTTTTCCGTTTACTGTTTCAGCAATCTGACCAAGGGTATACTTCATATTACAGTCCCTTTGACTTGATCAGATCAACAATTCTGTTAACGTGATAAGCACACAGTTCATCGGTACTTGCTTCAACCATTACTCTGATCAGTGGTTCAGTACCGCTAGGTCTTACCAGTACGCGTCCGTCACCCTTGAGTTCTTCATCAACCTTATCACAGGCTGCCTTGATCTCAGGGTCGTTAAGAACGTTGTTCTTATCCTTTACTTCAACATTGACGAGAAGCTGAGGATAGATGAACAGGTCATCAGTCAGTTCATTGAGGCTCTTGCCTTCATCCTTCATGACCTGTAACAGGAACAGGCTTGTCAGCAAGCCGTCACCGGTTGTGGCGTAATCCTTGAAAATGATGTGACCAGACTGTTCGCCGCCCAGCTTATAGTCATTTTCACACATGTTTTCATATACGTATTTGTCTCCGACCTTGGTCTTTTCATAACCAATGCCGAATTCATCGAGTTTCTTGAATAATCCCAGGTTGGCCATGACGGTACATACGACCTTGTTGCCGTCAAGATGACCATGCTTCTTGAGGTATTTACCGCAGCTGTAGATGATCTTGTCACCGTCAACGATTGTACCGTCAGAGGCAATGGCGATAACTCTGTCAGCATCACCGTCATAGGCAAAGCCGGCATCGTAGTTACCGTTCTTCATTGCTTCGGAAATGCCTTCAGGATGAGTGGAACCGCAGCCTCTGTTGATGTTCATGCCATCAGGAGTATTGTTCATGACCGTAACATCAGCGCCCAGTCTCTTCATCATGTGTTCAGCTGTTACCGTTGCGGAACCGTTGGCACAGTCCAGCAGTACCTTATATCCGGTAAAATCATATGGGAACTTTTCAGCCAGGAAGTCAAAGTACTTTTCCAGTCCGGTCTTATAGTCAAAGACCTCACCGATTTTATCACCGAATACCAGTTCCATCTGCCCATCGCCATACATGTATTCTTCGATGGCTGCTTCAAAGGCAGCTTCCATCTTGGTACCGCCGCCGGCAATGATCTTGATGCCGTTGTCATGGAACGGGTTGTGTGATGCGGATATCATTAAACCACAGTCAAACTGCCTCTCTCTTACCAGATAGACCAGCGATGGAGTTGAACATACACCCAATACATAGGCATTTCCGCCGGTAGCGGTTATGCCACCGGAAAGTGCAGCTTCAAACATTGTTCCGGATAATCTGGTGTCTCTGCCAATCAGGATCCTGGCTTTTCTCTCTTTAGAGAAATGTCTGCCCAGATACTGGCCGATCCTGTAGGCCATGGTTATTGTAAGGTTCTCATTGGCTCTGCCTCTGATACCGTCAGTTCCAAAATGAATTTTTACCATAATAAACTATTGCTCCTTTACTACTATATCAATTTCCGTACGTCCGTCTTCCAGCTGGTATGTAACATACTTGTTGCTGCCAGTTACTCTGATAGGTACGCTGATGGTGCCTGGCGTAATGCCTGAAAGGTCAAGTTCCGGAACAACGTTGGTGGCATTGACTGAGTCAATGTTGGCCTGTGTACCGGTAACCAGGATGTTCATGTAGACATCTGAGCTGTTAACCGGGGCAAAGACATATGCTGAAGTGTTATTGACAAACTGGGTTTCAACCTTCTCAATGACCTTGGAAACAGCAGGTCCGACTACGATTTCCATGTTGACGCGGGTAACGCTCATCTTGCTGATGCCGCTAGGAGCCGTTAAAGCTGTTGAGAATATCGTATTCTTGGAAATTGATGAAATATCCAGATCAATGAAAATACCGTCTATTTCATCAAGAACAGCTTCAGTACCGTATAGAGTTACCGTAGAGTAGTCAAGCGTGATCTTGTCGATGGCCAGTCCATCCGGCAGATTGCCGACCGGTCTGACAATAATCGGAACACTCTTGTTCGGGCTTGTTACCACTACAGTGGAAGAAACATATTCAGGGAAGCAGTCACATTCAACCATTTCACCGCTCTGGTTGTATGCTACGATGCGGGCATCTCTGGTGAAGGTATCAGTGACACCGGATACATCGATCAGGGCCTTTACATAGGCGATGGAATCAATGGTATCCTGGGAAGCTCTGATCAGAACTTCCGTGGTATCAAATGTCGGCCGGGATAGTGTATAGATCTTGTCCATGGCATTTGTATTGATGAATTCATACGAAATGTTGAATCTGGTAGATGTCTTTTTCTTTATGGTTACGGTAATGCTTGGAGCATCAATGACGTTGACTGACAGACGGGAAATGAAGTTCGTCGGAGTCAGCTTTACCGTGTATGTTCCCTCTGTTAAGCCAGAAAGGTCAGCGGTAAGTTTGGAGTTTACCTGGCTTTTCTGCAGGGTAATGTCAGTCATGTCACCCATGACAATGACATCAGCCTTTTCCGGAACACCGGTTATTTCATAGATTTCACTGTTATAGATTACCTGTACCGGAATCCCGGTGATCTGGGATGCCTGAGATACAGGAACGTTATTGGAGTTATTGCCGTTTACGGCGATGTAAATGATTACCGCAATGATCAGTGAGGAGATCTTGGAGAATTTGGAGTCAAAGATCAGCTTGTTCAGCAAGCCGGTAATGCGGCGGAACATCAAAATGATGGTATTTTCAAATGAAGCATAGGTATTGACCATTCTCTGGGAGTTTTCAGCAATTCTCTGGGCCAGTTCGGTTTTCTGACGGGAATTCTGTTCCTGAGCCTTATCTTTCTTAGCCATTAGTCCTTACCCCCTTCCTTATCAGTTGATTTGTTTCCTTCAACGATTTTCTGAGTCTTGATCGTTTCAAAAACTTCCTCAACATCGAAATGTTCGATCTGCTGAGGTTCAGTGATCGTATCCTTAGGAACGGCGACGGTCTTGATCTTGATGTCAGCCTTGACATCACTGGTGTTGTTCAGTTCAGCCAGTTCCCGTTTTCTTTCGTTGGCAATTTCAGTAACGATCTGCTTGACGACCGGATTGCTCTGGCTCTTTCTGCGGAAGACATCCTTTTCTTCCTTGTCAACATCAGCCTTGAAATCAGTGAACTGGAAAGTCTTCATCATCTTTTCGTTTTCACTGTGATCATCAACTTTGAAATCAATTTCCTCATCACTGGATGCTTCACTCCGTGATACCAGTTTTTCCACTGATACGGAATCAGCGGAAGCCACGTTAGTGCTCTTGCCCTTGACAACTTCCTTGTCCAGCAGGATCTTTTCCAGATAATTGCGCAGTTTGTGCTCATTCATCTGCAGGATCTTGCCGTCTCTGGTGATGGCAACACGTCCGGTTTCCTCGGAAACAACGATTGTGATGGCATCTGATACTTCTGAAATACCGATTGCCGCTCTGTGTCTGGCTCCGTATCTGGAAGGCAGATCCATGGTAGTCGGCGGGAAGTATGCGGAAGCACAGGCAATGCGGTCACCCTGAATGATGACAGCACCGTCATGCAACGGTGTGGTTGTCTGGAAGATCGAACATAATAATTCAGCAGAAACAACAGAGTTAAGCTTTACTCCGGTATTGACATATTCATTGAGGAACTGGCTCTGTTCAAGAGTGATCAGAGCACCGGTCTGAGAACTTGACAGATTAGCTGTGGCAGCTACCAGTTCATCGACCAGTCTTTCCTTTTCATTGTGGCTTAATACGGAAATACGGGCCAGGGCGTTGCTCTTGCCCAGTCTTTCCAGAATAGCTCTTACTTCCGGCTGGAAGACGACAATTATTGCCAGAAAGCCCCAGGATACGATGTTGTCGGTAATGACGGCAACAGTGTTAAGACCCCGGTATTTGGCAATTGCCTGAACGATCAGGATCAGAAGAATGCCCTGGAAAAGCTGAACAGTCTTCTGCGAAGCCTTGGCAACCTTAATGATATAATTTAACAACAGCCAGACAACAGCGATATCTGCACCGATCTGCAGATACCTTATTACTGACTCATATGTAAACTGAACATTCATGTTGAATTCCTCTTTTCATTTAAGTATTATAACATATCTGCAACAGACAGTTAAACCCGAAAAGTATGTGATTCTTAATGGAAATTGCCAGGGAAAAACTGTAGAGTATAATAGTAGACAGGTGAATAAAATGGATATTGAAGTAATTAAACTGGAATGCAACGGAAAGAACATAACACTGATACCGACAGCACATGTATCAAAGAACAGTGCCGAACTGGTTGCGGCTACCATTGATGAACTGCAGCCGGATACCATCTGCATTGAACTGGATCAGAGCCGTTATGAATCCCTGAAGAATCCGGACAAATTCAAAAATACCGACATTGTAAAGATCATTAAGGAAAAAAGAGTCGGCTATGTTCTGGCTAACCTGATCCTGGGCAGTTATCAGAAAAGACTGGCTAAGCATCTGGGATCACAGACCGGAAATGAAATGATCACGGCCATGAACAAGGCAGAACAGTCAGGAGCCAATCTGGTCCTGGCTGACCGCAATATCCAGACCACCTTCAAGAGAACCTGGCGCAAGCTTACTGCTAAGGATAAGATCAGATTATTAAATGTAATTGTCTCTTCCATCTTTGACGACGAGGAAATATCTGAACAGGAACTCAATAACCTGCAGCAGTCCGAAGCACTCAGTGCTGCCCTGGAAGAAGTATCCAAGGCCTTCCCTAATGTTGCTGAAGTGCTGATTACGGAAAGAGACAAGTATCTTGCCTATAAAATCAAAAATGCACCCGGTACCAATATCGTGGCAGTCATGGGTGCTGCGCATACCATTGGCGTTCAGAAGCATATTAATGAAGATTATGATATAAAGGAGTTCGATGAGATCCCTCCTAAAAGCACTGCCAGCAGGATCGCATCCTGGATATTACCAGTGGCCATCATCCTGTTAATATTGTTCTCCTTCAGCAAGGATAAGGAGATCGGATTACAGCAGATCAAGACCTGGATCCTGTTCAACGGAACTGCCAGCGCCCTGGGTACACTTCTGGCTGGCGGTCACATCATTTCCATTCTGGTTGCTTTCCTGGTTGCCCCGATAACATCTCTGAATCCCTTACTGGCAGCCGGCTGGTTTGCCGGTCTGACAGAGGCTTACATCAGAAAACCTACAGTCGAGGATTTTCAGAAGGTTTCCGATGACCTTGGTTCAGTTAAGACATTCTTCTCCAACAGAGTCCTGAAGGTCCTGATGGTCGTCATTCTGGCCAATGTAGGCAGTACGCTTGGTACGATACTGAGCGGACTGAACATCTTCTCCAAGATCATAGAAAAACTATGATCTGTCAATGAACCATTTACCGTTCTCCAGAAACAGGTAACGCTGATGTTTGCCCAAGCGGCAGCTGTAGCGCACTCCGCATACTTCCCCGTCAGCGACCGGAACGATCTGGTCAACAGAATCAATAGGATATCTTGCACCGTTATTCCAGATGATGAATAACGGTTTTATTAATCCGTTCTGCGGATAAAGGCATATGACATCTACTGCTGTTTTCATATCTTTATTATAACCATTACTTGAATATGATTCAATGTGTTATCCTGAAAATACTTGATTTGTTTTCAATATGAATTATAATAAAGTTAAACGGAGGCTTTACTATGAACTTTGGCAAGAACCTCAGATTTCTGAGAAGAAAGAACAATTACTCTCAGCCTTTTCTGGCTGAACATCTGGGATATACTTCCTTTACTACCATTCAGAAATGGGAAGACGGATCAGCTGTCCCGCCATATAAGACCATTCAGAAGATAGCTCAGCTGTTTAATGTTGAAGTCGATGACATCATGAACATTGACCTTACTGTCAGACCATCCAATGAGATCCCGGTGCTTGGGCTGGTCAGAGGCGGTACCCCTATCCTGGCTGATCAGAACTATCTGGGCTTTGAACATGTCATTCCTGATGATGCCGCTCACGGTAACTGTTTCTATCTGGAAGTAACCGGGGATTCAATGAAGGACGCCCGCATTCTTCCGGGGGATCTGATCTATGTCAGACAGCAGGATTACCTTGACAACGGTGACATCGGAGTTGTCCTGATTGATAATGAAGCAACTGTCAAATATGTAAAGTATACCGATGACGCCATGATCCTGGAACCTGCCAACGAAAACTATGAACCGATCGTTCTCACCAGAGAAGATCAGCAGGAAAAACAGGTCAGGATCGTCGGCAAGGTCCTCCACAACCGCATAAAGTTCTCTTAAATCAAAAAAGTGCTGAAATACAGCACTTTTCATATGTCTTTAGAGCAACTATAAGGTTGCTTTTTCTATGCTTTCAGCGATCTTTTCAGCGGTCAGACCGTGCTTTTCAAACAGTTGTTCCACTGTTCCTGTTTCACCGAACTGGTCATGTACTCCGATAAACAGCTGTTTTCTCGGACAGTGTGCTGCCAGTAATTCCGCAATGGCCCCGCCTAGTCCTCCGATGACGCTGTGTTCTTCAAGAGTTACTATCAGCGAAGCTTTTTCAGCGAATCTCAATACAGTTTCCTGATCCAGAGGCTTTATCGTATGAACATTGATCACCGTAGGATCAATTCCTTTCCGCTTAAGCAGTTCAACCGCCTGCAATGAACGCTGTACCATCGTACCGCTGGCAAACATCACAACCGCCGATTCTCCTTCATGCAGTACTACGGCCTTACCCAGCTCAAATCTGTAATCGTCATCATAGACATCTTCAACCCGGCTGCGGCTTAATCTGATATATACAGGTCCTTTGAATTCAGCGGCAGCCTGAATCGCCTGAATGGTTTCTCTTTCGTCACATGGCTGAATTACCGTCATACCCGGCAATACTCTCATCAAAGCAATGTCTTCGAGACACTGGTGACTTGCCCCGTCAATGCGCGGTGAGAATCCGGCATGAGAACCGACGATCTTGACATTGAGATGCGGTGAAGCAATGGAATTTCTGATCTGTTCATAGCCTCGCCCAGCTGCAAATATTGCAAAACTGTTGGCAAAAGGAATCTTGCCGCTTAAGGCCAGTCCTGCTGCCACGCCCATCATGTTGCCTTCAGCAATACCGAAATTGAAGTGTCTTTCCGGTGCCACCTTTTCAAATTCCGCTGATCTGATCGGCTTGGAAACATCGACATCCACAACAACTACATCAGGATTGCTTAATGCCAGTCTGACAAGGGCCTTGCCATAGGCATCTCTGATTTCCGTCTTACTCATGATCTTCACCCCGCAGTTCCCTGATGGCCTGATCATACTGCTGATCATTTATTCCCTTGCCATGCCAGTCTGGTTCATTTTCCATGAAGCTGACACCCTTCCCCTTTACTGTTTCGGCTATGATGACAGTTGGCTTGTCCTTTACGGTCTTGGCCCGCATTAAGGCAGCGGTAAGTACATCCGGATCATGTCCGTCTACTCCGAAGACATTCCAGCCAAAGGAGTCGAATTTCTTTCCCAATGGAGAATTATTCATTATTTCACGGATGTGTCCATCAGACTGCAGGTAGTTATGGTCAACGATCAGACACAGATTATCAAGCTGATAATGAGACCGGGACATGGCCCGTTCCCAGATCATTCCTTCCTGACATTCTCCATCCCCGCATAATACATACACACGGTTGGGATTTCCATCCATCTTATTGGCTATTGCCATCCCTACACCGACTGATAGACCCTGGCCCAATGAACCGGAAGACATGTCTACTCCCGGACACTTGTTCATGCTTGGATGTCCCTGCAGACGAGAACCGAACTTACGGAATGTCAGCAGTTCCTCCTGAGGTATAACTCCCATTTCTGTCAGAGCAGCATAGAGAGTTTCACACCGGTGTCCCTTTGACAGAATGAAGCGGTCTCTGTTGGTACTGTTTATGTTATCTTTATTAACATTCATTATCCTGAAATACAGAGTGGCAATGATGTCTGCACAGCTTAAGGATCCGCCGGGATGACCGCTGTTGGCAGCATGTATCATTCTGATGATGTTAATGCGCATTCTGTTAGCGATTGTTTCAAGTTCACTCATACGGTTTCTCCATACATGTCATATCCCTGAATGCGTGTTATTCTGACATTGACAAATTCGCCTGGTTCAAGCTGTCTGTCAGAGGTAAAGATGGTCATGCCATCAATGTTATCAGGAGCCTGGGTTCTGTTTCTTCCGATATACAGATTCTTGATGGCATCCTTACCTTCAATGAGAACTTCCATTGTCTTGCCCAGATATTTTTCCTTGGCTTCCGTGTCAATGCCCTGCTGTAATATCATGATCTTATCCAGACGGTTCTGCATCGTCTTTTTAGCCACCTGAGGCTTCATTGAATAAGCTTCGGTATTTTCCTCACGGGAATATTTAAAGGCTCCCAGATGGTCCCAGCGGACTTCAGAAACCATTTTGATCAGATCCCGGAAGTCATATCTTGTTTCAGATGGGAAACCGACGATCACGGTAGTTCTCAATGTCGGATCTTCAAACACTTCTCTTATCCAACCTGTCAGTTCAGCTATCTTATTACTGTCCGTGATCCTTCTCATGGCTTTCAGCAGTCGGTCAGAACCATGCTGTACCGGCATGTCAAAGTAAGGCAGTACCTTATCCAGTTTCTTCATTTCAACCAGGAATTCCTTAGTGATAAGATCCGGATAGAGATACAGCACTCTGATCCAGTGGAAATTCATTCTGTTTAATTCCTTCAGCAGATCAAGCAGTCTGTTTTCATGATACAGATCAAACCCATAACGGCTGGTATCCTGGGCAATGAGATTTATTTCCTTGACTCCCAGTGATTCCAGTTCACTGGCCTGATTTATCAGTTCCTCAAAAGGAACTGAGCGATATGGACCTCTGATGTAAGGAATCGCACAGAAGGCACAGCGGTTGTTACAGCCATCGGAAATGCGCAGATAAGCTGTCCATGGCTTGGTGGCCAGAACCGTTTTCTCCTCACTGTCCCCTGCCGGTTCGATCTCGCTTTTCAGGATCTCTTCAAGGTGCGGGTATTCATCAATGGTAATGAAGCGGTCAACTTCCGGCATGGCGGCCTGCAGATCCTTACAGTAACGCTGAGCCAGACAGCCCATTACCAGCAGCTTCTGGCATCTGCCGGATTTGTAATCGGCCATTTCCAGAATGGTATCAATTGATTCCTGCTTGGCATCATTGATAAAAGCACAGGTATTTACTATAATGACGTCAGCATCTCTGACATTGGCCGTAAATATATGTCCCTGTTTGCTTAAGAATTTCATGGCTGTCTGCGTATCGATCAGATTCTTGCTGCAGCCTAAAGATACTAAACCTATTTTCATAACCTTATTTTACCTCATTGAAAAATTTTTATGAACACTTAATAAAAATTGTTGAAGTAATTTGAGATGTATGTTAAAATCATAAAGCGCTGAAGAAGTCGGGATGTTGCACAGCTTGGTAGTGCACCTGGTTTGGGACCAGGGGGTCGCA
>SVBJ01000031.1 GCA_015058955.1 Erysipelotrichaceae bacterium | reverse complement strand
ATACAGTAGAGGGCAAGTGGACAGCCCGTTAAGAATAAGGATAGCCTGATCATGGTACACTAACTATTGTCAGGTGAGCAAAGCTTAAATATCAAACTTCTTAAGAAGCCCATAAGTCTTTAGCTTATAGGAGGTTCACTGTGCAAACTTTAATTCAAAACGGATGGATGATATAATCACGTTGATAAGTGATAATTACTGTATGGAGGAATTATGAAACCAGGCTTTCGATACAGAATAATAATGAATACATTGCTGAGCGTGTTAATGATATTTGTTTCTTTTAATGTGTCTGCATTATCAGTAAGAGCAGAAGATAAGACTGACAAGATGATTGCCCGCATTGCCGGAAACAACCGTTATCAGACTTCATTTGCCATAGCGCAATCCATAAAGGAAAAGAAAAAGACAGATAAGTTAGAAAATGTGATCGTTGCCAGCGGCAGCAGTTTTCCTGATGCCCTGGGAGGCTGTTATCTTTCAGCAAAACTACAGGCTCCTATTCTGCTGATAAACGATGACAGCGCCGATGCTGTGGTTGAATATATCAGAGATAGCATTATGGAAAATGGAAAGATATACATTCTGGGAGGAACCAGTGCTGTTTCCCATGAAGCCAAAAACAAGCTGATGGACATTGAAAACTGCAGCGTCAGCCGTCTTAACGGCGCAAACCGCTATCAGACCAATCTCAGAATATTACAGGAATGTGGTTCCCTCGGAAATCAGCTGCTGGTCAGTACAGGAACCAATTACGCAGACAGTCTGAGTGCCTCATCATGTGGATTGCCAGTCCTTCTGGTGGCTTCAGAGGGACTTGATGACAGTCAGAAAAAACTGCTGTCAGAGAATAAGTTTGACATGATAACAATACTTGGCGGCAGTAATGCAGTCAGTGAAAGGATCGAAAAAGAACTGTCGGAATTCGGAGAGGTCAGAAGACTGCAGGGTGAAAACCGTGAAGAGACATCTTACCGGATTGCAAGGGAATTCTTTCCGCAGGCTGATTTTGCCATCGTAGCATGTTCAGGGAACTATCCTGATGGTTTGTGCGGAGGATTGCTGGGACATGTGTATGATGCTCCAATACTTCTGGTATCTGATAAACGATACGAATATGGTTCAGATTATGTAAGTAATAATAACATTCAGTTTGGGGCAGTATTAGGCGGGACTTCTGCCATTAGTAATGAAACGGTCTGTCATATATATAACTGCAGAGATGTAGATATCATAGAGACTCAGGGTATTTCAAATATAGAAAAGGAACTAAGAAAACGTGATTATTCAACTGTTAAATCTGAGAATCTGGAAAAAGTCACCGCATATGTTGACAAGGTATATCAGGATAACATCAGAGATGATTATACTGTAGGGGATTTCACCTGGTATTATGATCATGCCAGTCATAGCTGGCTTTATACTACTGGATTGATGATACAGGGATTCCTTGAGTGCGACATAGATAAGTATTCCGGTCTGATAAAGGACTATTATGATCAGCACATAAATGATGATGGCTCAATTAAAAAATATATCGATGGACAACTTGATTCGGTAATTACTGCTACCGGAATAATAGATCTGATCAATAGCAATAAACTGACAAGGGAAGAAACAGAACTGTATAAAAGTGCGGTGAACTTTGTTTATCACGAACTGGAAAAGCAGACAGAATATCCGGAAGCAGGTAAATGCTGGCAGCACAGCGAGAGAAACGGTGTCCCTACCAAAGCATGGACACGCTGGAATATCTGCCTTGATGGGATATTCATGTCACAGCTGTTTATTTCCCGTCTGGCGCAGTCAATTGAGAAGGGTACCATTGAGGTCATGGATCTTGAGGGCAATATTGTAAAGGCTGAAGACCTCTGGGATGATCTGTGTGAAAGAATGCGTTTTGTCATGGAGAACATGCTGAGCGAAAGCGGAGTGCTGTATCACGGTTATTGTGTTGCGGAAAAGGTTACCAATGGGGTATGCTGGGGAAGAGGAAACGGCTGGTATGCCATGGCTCTGCTGGAGGCTGCTCTGAACTGCCCTGAAAAATACAGAGAAACGATGAGGGGCTATTTCCGTCAGCTGATGGATGGAGTATTGAACTGGCAGGATGATGAAACCTTCCTGTGGTATAACGTCATTGATCACCGTGAAGAGATAACCGATAACATCCCGGAATCAAGTGTGTCTGCCATGCTGAGCTACTGTCTGCTGAAGGGATACCGGACAGGCCTGCTGCCGGATGAAAAGTATCATCTGGCCGGATTAAGAGGTTTTAATGCAATGGTGACAGATCGCATAGTAGAGGGAAATCTGATTAATACCATGTGCAGTTCAGGAGTATCTTCGGATATCAACCGCTATGCCGTTAACGGCTATGTAGACAACGAAGCCAAATCGATTGGAGCATTGTTACTGGCAATAAGATATTATAAGTAGGAAGCATGAATCAGCCGGTTTATGGCTGGTTTTTCTTTTTGCTGAAGTTATTTTTTCTATAAAAGATTAGAGCAACTCTAAGATAACTGAAGTTGTGAATTTTGAGTCTGTTTTTCATTCTTTATTATCGGAAAACAATAGATATTTTCACGTTATTTTGGTATGATATTATAGTTAAAGAGGAGGAAGAATATAAATGAGCCAGAAATACGTTTATTTGTTTGAAGAAGGCAATGCAAATATGCGTGAACTGTTAGGCGGCAAGGGTGCCAACTTAGCTGAAATGACTAATATCGGCATGCCTGTTCCTTATGGTTTTACTATCACCACAGAAGCATGTACTCGTTACTATGAAGACGGTGAAAAAATTGCCGATGATATCCAGGAAGAAATCTTAGCTTATCTGGAAAAGTTACAGGCAAAGAGTGGCAAGGTTCTGGGAAGTGAAGAAAACCCATTACTCGTTTCTGTCCGTTCAGGCGCACGTGCAAGTATGCCTGGTATGATGGATACCATTCTGAACTTAGGTATGAATGACAAGGTCGTTGAGACTGTTGCCAAGAGTACTAACAATCCTAGATTCGCTTATGACTCATATCGTCGTTTCATCCAGATGTTCTCTGATGTTGTCATGGGTTTACCAAAGAGCACATTCGAAGTAATCATCGATGAAATGAAGGAAGCAAAGGGCGTTAAGTTAGATACTGAACTTGATGCTGATGACATGAAGGAAATGACAGCCAGATTCAAGGCTTACTACAAGAAGAACATGAACGCAGACTTCCCACAGGATGCCAAGGTTCAGTTAATGGAAGCCATCAAGGCCGTATTCCGTTCATGGAATAACGACAGAGCTATCTACTATCGTCGTATGAACGACATCCCATCTTCATGGGGCACAGCCGTTAACGTACAGATGATGGTATTTGGTAACATGGGTGATGACTGCGGCACAGGCGTTGCATTCACCAGAAACCCAGCTACCGGCGAAAAGAAATTATTCGGTGAGTTCTTAATGAACGCACAGGGCGAAGACGTTGTTGCCGGTGTCAGAACACCAATGACAATCGACAAGTTAGCTGAAACTTCACCTGATGCCTATGCACAGTTCGTTGACATCTGCAATAACCTTGAAGCACATTACAAGGATATGCAGGACATGGAATTCACAGTTGAACACGGCAAACTGTTCATGTTACAGACCCGTAACGGTAAGAGAACAGGTGCTGCTGCTCTGAAGATCGCCTGCGACCTGGTTGATGAAGGATTAATCGATACCAAGGAAGCCATCTTAAGAGTTGAACCTGGTCAGCTGGATTCATTATTACATGCTCAGTTTGACGCAACTGCATTAAAGAACGCCAAGGTCTTAACCAGAGGCTTAGCTGCTTCACCAGGCGCTGCTACCGGCCAGATCGTCTTCACTGCTGAAGATGTAATCAAGTGGAAGGAAGACGGCAAGAAGACAGTCTTAGTCAGACTGGAAACCTCACCTGAAGATATCGAAGGCATGCACAATGCTGAAGGTATCCTGACCGTCAGAGGCGGTATGACAAGCCACGCTGCCGTTGTTGCCAGAGGCATGGGTGCATGCTGCGTATCAGGCTGCGGCGACATCGTCATGGGCGGCAAGGAATTTACCGTAAATGGCGTTACCTTAAAGGAAGGCGACTGGATCTCAATCGACGGTTCTACCGGCTGTGTTTACGGCGAGAGAATCCCTACAGTTCCAGCTACCATCTCAGGTGACTTCGAAAGATTCATGAACTGGGCTGATGAAGTCAGACAGTTACAGGTAAGAACAAATGCCGATACACCTAAGGATGCTGCTCAGGCATATGCATTCGGTGCACAGGGCATTGGTCTGGTAAGAACAGAACACATGTTCTTCGAAGCAGACAGAATCAAGGCAATCAGAGAAATGATCGTCTCCAAGACAGTTGAACAGAGAAAAGCCGCTCTTGCTAAGTTATTACCTATGCAGAGAGGCGACTTCGAAGGTATCTATGAGGCAATGCAGGGCAACCCTGTAACAATCCGTTACCTGGATCCACCTCTGCATGAATTTGTACCAAAGGAAGACAAGGACATCGAAGAACTGGCCAAGGAAATGAACATGAGCTTCGAAGAACTGAAGGCAGTTTGCGACAGCTTACATGAATTCAACCCTATGATGGGTCACCGTGGCTGCCGTCTGGCTGTTACATATCCTGAAATCGCTGAAATGCAGACACAGGCTGTCATCGAAGCAGCAATCAATGTTCAGAGAAGACATCCAGGCTGGAATGTTGTCGCTGAAATCATGATTCCATTAGTAGGCGAAGTCAAGGAATTAAAGTTCGTCAAGAACATCGTTGTCAAGGTTGCTGATGAAGTCATCGCAGCTTCTGATGTCAAGGTTCAGTACCATGTAGGTACCATGATCGAGATTCCACGTGCCGCATTACTGGCCGATGAAATCGCCGAAGAAGCAGAATTCTTCAGCTTCGGTACTAACGATTTGACCCAGATGACATTCGGATTCTCCAGAGACGATGCTGGCAAGTTCTTAGGCGCTTACTATGACAAGAAGATCTACGAACAGGATCCATTTGCCAAGTTAGACCAGAACGGCGTTGGTAAGTTAATCAAGATGGCTGCTGAATTAGGCCGCAAGACCCGTCCGAATATCAAGTTAGGTATCTGCGGCGAGCACGGTGGCGAACCAAGTTCAATTGAATTCTGCCATAAGGTTGGCTTAACATATGTTTCATGTTCACCTTACAGAGTTCCAATCGCCAGACTGGCTGCTGCTCAGGCTGCTGTTAAATTCCCAAGATAATCTAACTGGAAACAAGAGCCCGCAAGGGCTCTTTTCTGTGACTTGTGATAGAATGATATGTAATAGTGGGGCTTTATATATGAACGAATACATTAATCTGGACATAAACAACATTGATAATGAGCACATCTGCTGTGCCATCGGTGATCCCAAGCATCAGTTTGGCGTAGACCGAAAGAAAGAGTGGATCAGAAACAAGTTCAGGGAAGGACATGTCTTCAGAAAGCTGAATGCGAGAGGAAAGACATTCATTGAATATGAACCGCTGGAGAGTGCCTGGGTACCAGTAATTGGAAAAAACTACATGTACATATACTGTCTGTGGGTCGCCGGGAGCTTCAAAGGAAAAGGCATCGGCAGAGAACTGCTGGAGTATGCCGTAAATGATGCCAGGGAAAAGAAAATGAGCGGAATATGTACGCTGGTATCGCAGAAGAAGAAACCGTTTCTGGGCGAAAGAAAATTCTTTGAACATTTCGGCTTCAGGGTGGTGGATGCCATTAATGACTATCAGCTGATGGCTTTGTCATTTGATGATGAAGCAACACCTGTGTTTACTGAAAGCGCCAGAAAAATGGAAATCGATTCACAGGATTTTACGGTTTATTATTCAAACGAATGCCCTTATGTTGAATATGAAGTAAAAGAACTGTCCGAATATGCTGAGGCTAAGGACATTAAGCTGAATTTTGTTAAAATAGATTCACTGGAAAAAGCCAAAACTGTGCCATGCGTTTTCAATAACTGGGCGAATTTCTACAAAGGCAGGTTTATTTCAAATACGATACTCAATGCCAATGCCCTGGAGAAACTGCTCAGATAGTGTAAAACAGCGTGGAAACAGAAACTTATGATATAATGCTGGTGGTTAATTGGGAGAATAAGTAACATGGTTTTTGAGAGAAAGCATAGAGTCGGCGTTGATGAAGTAAACAGAAAACTGTTAATGACCAACAGGGCTATTATCGTATCTTTTGAAAACACGGCATCATTTCAGTCCGATTCGATTCATTACGGCATTCTGGACATTCCGCAGACTTTGCTGACCTGGTTTGTCATTGACTGGAAGGTCAGAGTGATCAGAAGGCCGTTATATGGCGAGGAGTTAACGATAAGAACGTGGGGTCGAGATGCTGCCCGAAGCTTTTCCTATCGCGATTTTGAAATATACGTAAATGATGAACTGTGTGTTCAGGCCACTTCCAAATGGGCCTTGCTGAATGTCGCAACAAGGTCATTTGAGAGTGTTACTCCGGAATTACTGCAGCGGTATGGAAATGAAGACAGTATGTCTGTTTTTGCTGAAAGAGAACTGGAACATATGATGGTGCTGGATGAATATGACATCAGAACTCCAATAACCATCAGAAAAAGCGATCTGGACTTCAACGGACATGTAAATAACGTTAAGTATTTTGATTTCCTGATCGATTATGCCAATGTCCCGGAATTTAATGATTTCCGCATTACCTACAGGAAGGAAATCAGAAAAGAAGATGAGGTATATCTGTGTCACAGCAAGGTCGATAACAAGGATATGTTTGCGATCATTGATGCTGAAGGACAGGTCAAGACGATCATAGAATGTGAATGAATATATTGCCATGAAAAAAGAGCCTCCTGAGACTCTTCAAAGAATAATCTGCTGTCGTATAATACGACCGTTGAGTTTCATTTTGTGAAGACTTCACACAATGTTCACAAAACGTACACAATACCGGATAATAATATATTTGGTAATTAGTCAGAAAATAATACTTACCCCAGTTATCTATGATTAATTACCACTGATAACCACTACGATCCGTATTAAGGATATCATATACAGAACAGAGTAATGTTTTTACAGTGCCTGATTTACGGGCGCTTTTTCAATGGGTAAGGGCCGCAGATCTCACCGCGTAGTATTTTCTCCTGTTCAGGCTGATCCATTAACATTCCATATACGGCAGCCGCCTTGTATTCCAGCTGACGGTATGGCTTGATGATCTGGGAAAAGTGATTGACGACTCTGACACCGTTTTCCTGCAGGTAACCGATGTATTTCTGGCCGTTCGCGTTATAGGCCAGCGGTCTGATGATGTCGTATTCCGGCAGATCCTTCATGAACTGTCTGGTGTTATGGACCAACAGGTGGCACAATGTGCGCTGAATGCGGGAAGAGGTATATCTTCTGGTCGTGGCATTGTTGAGAAATTCACCGTAGCTGTAGCATTCCTCAGCCTGTCTGATCAGATGGTTCTCAATGCCTTCATCCATCAGGAAGATCTCTCTGAGTTCTTCCGGGGAACTGGTAAGCAGCATGGTTCTGATCAACGGATACAGCTTATCCATAGATGGGGAAGGATAGTTTTTAAGCTGGTCACCCATGACGGTGTACTGACTGACATCCTGCCCCCGGGCAAGGGCCTTTCTGATTGAGAGGGCGCTGGTGATCTCTCCCTGCAGTTGCTCACTGAAATAATCGTTGGTCCTTAATATGGAAACCGGAGTTATTTCCGGATGGTTTTCCAGGGCACGCAGATAGGAAATGGCCAGAATGTCATTTGGACCATAGCTGTCAGCCATGTATCCGTAGGAAGCAGGGTAAGAATAGCCCCGGGCCATGTTTTCCTTAAAGTTGTCGATGTTAAAGCTCATTGAGGCTATTTCCTGCAGCTCCTCCAGATTGTTGATTTCCGATCCGAAAACCAGATGATCGATCCCGCACCTGTCCAGAATGTCAACAGCAGCCTTGCCGAAATAGGCAGCTGACTGGACGGCAAAAGGGAAAGGCAGTTCAACAACCAGGTCAACGCCGTTTTCCACGGCTGTCTTCCGGCGGGTCCATTTGTCAATGATGGCCGGCTGTCCGCGCTGCACGAAATTGCCCGAGCAGACGGCAACCAGAATGTCGCATCCTGTCAGTTCTCTGGCTTTTTCCAGATGATATTTATGCCCGTTATGGAAAGGGTTATATTCAACAATTATTCCTGTTACTTTCATACCATTTACCCAAGTAATAATACTAACATTATATACAAAAAAAGTTTTTTCGGTATAATAGACTTTGAAAGAGAGCGTGTAAAAATGATACAGAAAAAGAAATTGGAGCTCATAAGTACCGTTGACGGGCTGAAGCTTTTTGCCAACATCTACATTCCTGATGATCCGAAGGCAATAGTTCATGTCTTCCATGGAATGGCTGAACACAAGGAAAGATATGATGAATTCTGCAATATCCTGGCCAGACTGAACTGTGTTGTCATCATAATGGACAACAGAGGCCATGGGGAAAGCATCAGCGAGAACATTCCGCTGGGATACTTTGCTGACAAGGATGGCTGGATGGCTGACCTGAAGGATCTCAATGCCCTGGCCAAGAAGATCAAGGAACAGTACCGTCATCTGCCGTATTTCGTTATCGGACACTCAATGGGCGCTCTGCTGGCAACTTCCTATCTGAAGAGATTTGAAGACATGATCTCCGGTGTGATATTCTCCGGCATGCCGGCCTGGAACAAGGCTGTACCGATGGGACGCAAGCTGGCTGCTGCCATGAGCAAGCTGAACGGACCAAAGAACCATTCCAAGACTCTCATTAAGGCAGCCGGCAACTACAATGACGCCATCAAGAATCCGCGTACTGACTTTGACTGGCTCAGCTACAACATCGATAACGTCGACAGATACATTGAAGACCCGTTATGCGGCTTCCCGTTCACCAACCAGGGATATCTGGATCTGATGGACGGCATGATCGATGTCTTCTCCAATAAGGACTGGAGAGTGCTGAAGAAGAATTTGCCAATCCTGTTTGTCAGCGGTCAGGATGACCCTTGCAGTGACGTTCCGACAGGATTCAGACATTCACTGGATAACCTGGCCAAGGCCGGTTATGAAAACATTGAAGCCAATGTCTATGAGAACATGAGACATGAGATCCTCAATGAAAGGGAAAGAAAGATCGTTTATAAGGACATCCTTTCCTGGCTTGACATTCAGATCAAGGCCATTGAGGAAAGCGAAGCCGGGAATTAAAAGTTTTATATTATATTATTGTTGACTCACCGTTCAGTTTGTAATAGAATAAAAAGGCTGTAGAAGGAGCGTAACGATGAGATATTCACGTAAAGATTTACTACAGTTACCTGACCGTCACCTGTCATTCGACGAATTCATTGAGTTTGACGAGGATACCTACAAGAAGTTTCCCCGCATCAGAAAGCTCAGAAACGTTGAGGCAAGGGGTGAGGGTGATTATGATGCTGGCTCGCAGCGTCTGTATCTGAACCTTCATGTTACCGGGACAATGACCTGTCCGTGTGACATCACAGGTGAAGATGTGGACCTGGATTTCGATTCAGAGGCAGACGAAATAATCAGCTATAACAAGAAGGATTTTGAGAACATTGAAATCCTGCAGGCCGAAGGTGAATATATTGAATTGTTGCCTATAATCTTCAGGCAAATACTGGTAGAAGTCCCAATCACCGTAGTCAAGCCCGGAAAGATTGATTATCCGAAGGGTGATGGCTGGGCAGTAATGGATGAAGCTACTTATCAGAAGAACAGGGCAGGCAAGGTAAATCCTGCGCTGGCTGCACTGAAAGATTATGTACCGCAGGATGAATAGGAGGTGTGACAATGGCAGTTCAACAGAGAAGAGTTTCAAAAACACGTAAAAACAAGCGCAGAACACACTACAAGTTGGTTGCTCCAACATTGGTTAAATGTCCAAACTGCGGCGAGTATAAGTTGCCTCATCACGAATGTGAGTGCGGACAGAAGTAGTACCGTGTAATTGAATTAAGGGCCGTCTGATGACGGCTTTTTCTGTGCTTTGTGATATACTAAATTATAAGAAAAAGGGTGTGAAAATGAAAAAAATCATTATTATTATGCTTTGCCGGCTGATGGTGCTGTTAACAGGATGCAGTAAGCCTTCGGAAGAACCGGTAATCGCAGATGTTGATTATGACAGGTATCTGATGTATAAATGCGAACTGCCGCAGCCTCTTTACTATCCCAGCAGGGAAGATTTTACCAAAGATGGGGTTCTGGATCATGAAAGCTGGAGCATTGCCCTGGCTGAGTTTACAACCAGGAATCAGGACATTGAGGCCAACATTACGTTTAACCGCACTCTGGCGCCATTCTATCACACAATGGTTAAAACCCTGCTGAAAGATGGAAAGGAAAACCGGGTCTTCTCACCGGTGAATCTGTATTTTAATCTGACTGCCCTGGCAGCCATTACTCAGAAAGACGCAAAACAGGAAATCATGGAACTGCTGGGAACTGATGAAGAAAATGCCCTGACTGATTATCAGAGACAGTGGAAGGATAATCAGTTCACCGGGAAGACCGTATTTAACTATGCCAGCTCCATCTGGTTCTCTGATCAGCTGAAGCTTAAGAAGCAGAATCTGAAAGACTTTTCCGACGATTATTACACGCCGGTATTTGTGGGCACGACCGGTACTGATGAATATACAGGTGCTTTCCAGAGCTGGCTCAATGACAACACTGGAAAGATGCTCACTGATTACGTATCAGCCCTTAAACTTGATAAGGAGATAAGAATGGCTCTGGCATCCACGATTTACTATAAGGGTAGCTGGATGACGGGTTACCTGCCGGATAATACCCGAAAGGAAGTATTCCACAGCCCTGAAGGTGATGTAAACACGGACATGATGCATAAAAGTGTCAGCATGATCTGTCTTGATAACCCATATTTTACCGGAGTGTTTGATTTCGTGGGAAGCGGCAGTGAGATTGCCCTGTTTCTGCTTCCTAAGGAAGGGGTAAGCTTCCAGGAAATGTATGACAGTGAGGAATTCAGGAGAATTGTCTTTGATAATCAGGTCAACGATGATGAAGTAAGAGCCCGGATGGTGGATCTGACGCTGCCAAAGTTTGACGTTTCAGCCAGGTTTGCTTTGGAAGAGATCCTGCCGTCTCTGGGAATTAAGGGAATATTCGGGGCCCAGAGCGATGCCTTTGGAACAATCAGCGATGAACCGCTGGCTATCAGTGCCATTGAACATGCCTGCCGTGTCAGAGCTGATGAAAACGGAATTGAAGCAGCAGCCTATACCGTGGAAATGGCCATTGGCGGGGCTTTGCAGGAGCACGTTAAATTAACCTTTGACCGTCCGTTCTTCTTTGCCCTGAAGAGTGGTTATGACAATACGGTGTTATTTACCGGAGTCATCGCAAATCCATGATGGAAAATGCTATAATCATATAATATGGAGATAACTATAAAGAAATCAAGCACTTTCCCCGGGGAAAGTGAATAAAAGACAAGTTATCTGACATATAGTG
>SVBJ01000013.1 GCA_015058955.1 Erysipelotrichaceae bacterium | reverse complement strand
TATTTTGTCTGTTCTATTGGCGAGACAAACCCAGATACTGTTAGAAAGTATATTGAAAACCAGGGATGATGGCATTCATCCCATCGACTGTAGATTAATGGGTTTTCTGCCAGAATTTATATAAAATGTTGTTGTTCCAAGGTATTCTCTGCCCTACATATACTCTTTTGCCGGAAAACACCAGTTTTTCTTTTTCTCTTTTAAATCATTCCTGACTTATCTATAATTGAAATGAGGAAAAAAAGATGTATACAAGAGAACAAACCAGAAAAATCAGAGTCGGTAATCTTGAATTAGGCGGATCCAGCAACGTACTGATCCAGTCAATGTGTTCCACTCCAACCAAGAATGTAGCCACTACCGTTAAACAGATAAATCAGCTGGCAGCGATTGGCTGTCAGATCATCAGAGTAGCCGTTCTGGACGAACGGGATGCCCTGGCAATCAGAGACATCGTTTCCCAGATCTCCATTCCTCTGGTGGCTGACATCCATTTTGACTACCGCCTGGCCATTAAATCCATTGAATCCGGTGCCTCAAAAGTAAGGATCAATCCGGGTAACATCGGTTCAAAGGAAAACGTCAGGGCAGTTGTAGAGAAATGCCGTGAATACAACATTCCGATCAGGATCGGCATCAACAGCGGTTCACTGGAAAAGGATCTGTACCAGAAGTATGGAAAGTGCTGTCCGGA
This sequence comes from Erysipelotrichaceae bacterium, assembly GCA_015058955.1. Classification (GTDB taxonomy): domain Bacteria; phylum Bacillota_I; class Bacilli_A; order Erysipelotrichales; family Erysipelotrichaceae; genus RUG521. Next base: position 47,277 of record SVBJ01000013.1, on the reverse strand, counting down.
AGCTATGATTGAAAGTGCCCAGAAGCACATCGACATCCTGGAAGAACTGGATTTCCATGACATCTGTCTGTCCTTCAAGAGTTCCAACGTACCGATGACCATCGATACCTACCGTCTGGCTGCCTCAAGATGGAACTACCCGCTCCATCTGGGAGTTACCGAAGCCGGGACCAAGGATTACAGCCTGATCAAGTCATCAGCGGCCTTAGGAGCTCTGTTACATGATGGGATTGGAGATACTATCAGGATATCCATTTCCGATGACTGCCGTCATGAAGTGGAAGCCGCCAAGAAGCTGCTGAAGGCCTTTGACCTGATCCATAATGTACCGGATCTGGTAAGCTGCCCGACCTGCGGCAGAACCCAGTATGACGTGCTGCCTCTGATGCATGAAATGGAAGAATTCCTGACTACTGTCCATGCTGACATCAAGGTAGCGGTAATGGGATGTGTTGTCAACGGTCCCGGTGAAGCCAGGGATGCTGACATTGGTGTAGCCGGTGGTTATAAGGAAGCACTTTTATTCAGACATGGTGAAATTATACGCAAGATACCGGAAGCAGAGATCGCCACTGTACTTAAACAGGAGATCCTGGAACTGGCTAAGGAAAAACAGTCATAAATAAACACAAAAAATGGCAAGGATTAATTCTCCTTGCCATTTAATTCATTAATGATACTTTCAATGCGGTTGCCTGTTTCTAGGGAATCATCATGCAGGAAAATAAGTTCCGGACACTTTCTGGTATCCAGATTCTTGCTGACATAGTTGCGGATGCGGCCCTTGGCCTTATCCAGCGTACGCAGTCCGGCATCATTTCTTTCCTGCTTGCCCAGGAATGTCACATATACCTTGGCGAATGAGAGATCATTGCTGACCTCTACATCAGTTACGGTCACAAAGCCGATCTTGGGATCGTTGAGTTCAGTGGTAAGCATTTCCGAGATGCATCTTTTGATGATGCTGGCAACTCTTTCGCTTTTAAGACTTGTCTTTCTGGCCATGCTAGTCCTCCTTTACTTCCTGATCCTCGAAGGCTTCGATGACGTCGTTTTCCTTAATGTCGTTATACTTTTCAATTGTCAGACCGCATTCATAGCCGGCAGATACTTCTCTGACATTGTCCTTGAATCTCTGTAATGAACCGATCACACCGGTATAGACTACGACACCGTCTCTGATCAGTCTGATCTTGCTGTCACGCTTGATGACACCGTCATCAACCATGCATCCGGCAATAGTACCGATCTTGGAAACCTTGAAGAGCTGCTTGACAGTAGCCTGTCCGATGACAACTTCCTCATATACCGGAGCAAGCATACCCTTCATCATCATTTCCAGCTCTTCCAGAGCCTTGTAGATGATATTGTGCAGTCTGATGGAAACACCGGCTTCCTCAGCCCGCTTCTTGATGGCAGCTGACGGTCTGACGTTGAAACCGTAGATGATCGCATTGGAGGCGTTTGCCAGCATGATGTCGCTTTCGGAGATCGCACCAGCGGTAGCTCTGATGACATTGGTCCTGACATCACCGACCTGCAGTTTCTCCATGGAGCTTCTGACAGCTTCAGCTGAACCGTTAACGTCAGCCTTGATGATGATGTTGATTTCCTGAACAGAGCCTTCCTTGATGGCATCAGCCAGATCATCGATGGAAGTAACAGTATTCCTTCTCTCAGCTTCGATCTTGGCCTGAGTTCTTTCAGCAGCGATCTTTCTGGCAACCTTTTCATTGGTGAAGACCTTAAACGGGTCACCGGCTTCCGGAACATTGTCCAGACCGATGATTTCAACAGGTGTTGAAGGTTTGGCTGATGAGATCTCCATGCCCTTATAGTCTGTCATCTTTCTGATACGTCCGATGCAGGTACCGCAGACAACCATGTCACCGGTATGCAATGTACCGTTCTGTACCAGCAGGGTTGCCACGGAACCTCTGCCCTTATCCAGCTTGGCCTCAACGACCGTACCGGTAGCGCTCTTTTTAGGATTAGCCTTTAGTTCCATGATTTCTGCCTGTAACAGGATCATTTCCAGCAGGTTGTCGATGCCGATGCCCTGCTTGGCACTGATCTGAGCGAACATTGTTGATCCGCCCCATTCTTCCGGCATCAGATCATAGTCAGTTAACTCACTGTAGACTCTGTCGATGTTGGCATTGTGCTTGTCGATCTTGTTGACGGCAACGATCATCGGAACACCGGCCGCTCTGGCGTGGTCGATGGCTTCCTTGGTCTGAGGCATGACACCGTCATCAGCAGCGACGACGATGACAACGATATCCGTCATCTTGGCACCTCTGGCTCTCATGGCCGTGAAGGCTTCATGTCCCGGGGTATCCAGGAATGTGACCTTCTGACCCTTGACTTCAGCCTGGTAGGCACCGATGTGCTGAGTGATGCCCCCGAACTCACCTTCGGTAACATGAGTCTTTCTGATGTTGTCCAGCAAGGTAGTCTTGCCATGGTCAACGTGACCCATGATGGTTACGATTGGTGCTCTCGGAGCCAGATCAGCCGGATCATCCTCTTCTTCATCCTGAAGTGAGAACTCATCTTCAGGTTCTTCCTTGGTAATGTTAATGTTGTACTGCATGGCGATCAGCTGGATCAGCTCATCATCCAATGCCGCATTGATGGTAACCATTTTACCCATCAGGAACAGGAACTTGATGATTTCGGCCGGAGATTTGTTGATCTTGGTGGCCAGTTCCTTTACTGTGATGCCCTCCTGGTATGTACAATCCTTAACTGCTTCAGTTTCCCTGCGGGGCTGATTATCATAATCCGTCCTTCTGTTTCTGTTGTTGTTATTTCTGTGATTGACTTTCTTTGCCATATCCGCACCACCTTTCTATTTGGTCAGTTAAATCTGCTTCAGTAACTCCCGGTATACTTCATCAGGAATCTCAGCCTCAAGTATCCTGTTGAGTATCTTTTTTTTCTGCGCCATGGCAATTACTTCCGCATCCTTTTTCAGGTAAGCTCCATGACCGTTTTTCTTACCTGTCGGATCGACGACGATCTCATTCTCCGGGGTTCTCACCACGCGGATCAGTTCGTTTTTCGGAAAGCGTTCGTTGGTAACGACGCATTTACGCATCGGGATCTTACGCATTTCTATTCCTCATCGTCGTAGTATTCATCGTACTCATCATAGTCGATGTCTTCATCATACCAGTGCTCGTCATCATCATTGTTGAATTCCTCGAGCTCTTCTTCAGTGTACTCAGGCTTGATGAGGTATTCCTGATTTCTCAGTTCTTCGAGCTTTCTTCTTAATTCAGCTGCTTCCTCTTCTTCCTTGGTATTCTTCTTACGTCTGCTTGAAGTAGTCTTGCTCTGAGACTTTCTGGCATCAGCCAGTTCCTCATACTTGGAGACGTATTCGCTGGCCTTTTCCAGCTTAGGCTTTCTCTTCTTGACAGTTTCGGTAACTTCAGGTTCTTCCTCGACAGCCGGTTCTTCAGCCTTGACAGTTTCTTCTTCCTTAACAGGCTCTTCAACCACAGCAGGTTCTTCCTGAACGGCTGGTTCTTCAACAACTGGAGTTTCCTCAACAGGTGTCTCAGTAACAACAGGTTCTTCTTCAGGCTGTTCAGCTTCTGCCTGCATTGCCTCTTCAGCCTTTCTGGCTTCTTCTTCAGCAGCTCTGGCAGCCTCTTCAGCAGCCTTTTCCTCTTCGATTCTCTTGAGTTCATCGAGAGCTTTCTGCTTGCGGACAGCTTCTTCCTTGGCAGCGAAGGCCTGGGATTCAGCCAGCCAGTCAATGCCCATTGACTCTACTTCTGACATGCTCTTGATGTCGATCTTGCGGTTTAACAGCTTGCTGGCAAGTCTGGCATTGATGCCGCGCTTGCCGATGGCCTGTGACAGCTTTTCATTGTCAACGACCAGTAATAAGCCATTACCGTCACCTGACGGCAATACGCCTATGATCTCGGCCGGCTTCATGATGTTCTTGATGAACTGTACCAGATCGGCACTCCATTCAACAACATCGATTCTTTCATCGTTATTGGAATACTTGGTGATTTCATCCAGAACATCCTTTACTCTGGCACCCTGGTGACCAATGCAGGCACCGACGGCGTCAACGTTAGGATTGCGTGACCATACGGCCATTTTGGTTCTTTCACCGGCTTCTCTGGCGATAGCCTTGACTTCGACCGTACCGTCATAGATTTCCGTGATGGTTGTTTCAAACAGTCTCTTGACCAGGTTGGCACTGGCACGGGAAACGATGACCTGAGCACCCTTGGTCTCCTTGGCAACGGACTTGATCAGGACTCTGATCCTCTGGTTGTCCTTTAAGACTTCGTAAGGGATCTGCTCGCTCTTAGGCATCATGGCCAGGGTCTTGTCGAGCTGAATCAGGGTATACTTGTCTTCGACTGTCTGGACATTACCCCAGGTAATGTCATCGATCTTGTCGCTGTATTCATCAAAGACAATCTGCTTGCTGGCTTCCTTGATCTTCTGCAGCATGACGTTCTTGGCCAGGGAAACAGTGGCACGGCCGAATTCGGCGATGCTGACCGGTTCTTCCAGAATGTCGCCTACCTGAAGTTCAGGATTGATGGCCTGAGCATCCTCAACAGAGATCTCGATCTCATCGTCTTCAACTTCCGTGTCGATGACTCTTCTCTGCTGGAATACATTCATCTTACCGTTAGGCAGCAGTTCAACTCTTACTTCTGCATCCGGGCAGTTGATGTGCTTCCTGTAAGCCTTGATGATAGCTTCCTTCAGGGCTTCCTGGAATACTTCTTCCGGAATCAGATTGTTGTTTACGATCTCACCCCATGCTTCCGCAAGTGATGGTGTGTTGTCCTTCTTTGTTCTCATACCCTTCTCCTATAACTTAACAGCGATCCTGACAAATCTGATGTTGTCCTTTTCGATCTGAGCTGTCTTTTTTCTTCCCTTGTCACTGTATTCAACAGTAATGCTGTTATCGTCGGTCTCTCTCAGATAACCTTCGATCGTGTCGATTCCCTTAGTCGGATTCCTTAACTCCACATGGATGTAAGTGTCCGCCATGGCATCCAGTTCCCCAACCGTCAGTTCTCTCTCGGCTCCAAATGAGCAGACATCGAGGTTGTAGGCCTTATCAGAATAATCGACTTCATCCAGCAGTTTGGATAAATCCTGGGAAACCAGAGCGCAGGTGTCCATGTCCATTGAACCGTCTGCTTTCATGATTTTGACTTCCAGTGTCGGTGTCTTCCCCGGGATCCACTTGAATTCATGCTTCGCTATCCCGAATCTTTCGAAGATCTCACCGGAAAGTCTGCTTAATTCGCTTAATTCCATGTTTCCTCCTAAAGCATTAATTAAGGAGTGGCTTAACCACTCCTCATTACGCATATATATTACTTTAAAAAATTTTTTTATGCAATACCCAAATTAACTGTTTGTTTTCTTACTGAAAACTACCTGTAAACCACGCTTCGATGATCAATGTCTACCGCAATTATGATCAGTTCATCATCAACGATCTTAACCAGTAGTCGGTAACTGCCAATCCTGTAAAGCCAGTATCCCTTCAGATCACCGACCAATGGCTTACCCGAAGCGCGCGGATCATCAGTATTGATAAGGTGAACCTGGATCCACTTGTCAATGGTCTTCTGAACAGACCTGTCAAGTTTTCTGAACTGCTTATCAAACTCGGAAGAAGTATAGAACTCATATCCCATTCTATTTCAGGTTTTCCTCCTGACGCAACCGGTCATATGGACGGACCGTAACGGTTCCCTGGGAAAGTCCGCGTTCAAACTCTGCCGCCAGCTGCAGATCATATTCATCCTGCAGTTTTTCCAGCGCCAGTTGTTTGATCATTGTCGATAATCCACCTTTGTACATCTTCGAATATTCCATGAAAATCCTCTTTTCTTCATCATTCAGTCTGATTGTTACCGTTGAACCCATAAAGCGCACCTCCATGTAACACAAATGTATTACATTATGATTCTAACATTTCAACCTCTGTATCTCAATACTTTGATAAAGCCAGTTGTTTACGGGTCCGATTTACTTTCTTCTACAATTACCATATATTCCAAAGTGGCTCATTATCCTGAAAAAAAGCATCTTAAGATGCTTTTGCTTTTCGTTAATGTAGCTTGCCGTAGTATGGATAGAAACCGCGTTCCGTTTTGAGATTCTCTTTCTGATATCCATAATAGAATGGCGGTTCTTCATTTGTCACGCCTACGGCATAATAATCGCCCTCGAAGTTAACCAGTCGTCCCAGTGATTTTACGATTCCGTCATTGAAGGTAAAGGTGTATTCACGGGTCTTGCCGTTATTTTCGTAAACGGAAATGATCTCACCGTCATACTTATTGTCTATCATCATTCCGCTGATATGAGCAACCGAATCAGTGCTGATGTTAACGTGATTGACCTCTTCGAATTCACCATTGACCATGTCATTGATGAAATTGCCGTGCAGGTATTCTTCAATGTATTGTTCCGGTGCCTTCTCATAGTTGACGGCATAGGTCATCTGGCGGCCTTCACCATTACGTTTATTATCACTGTCAACTTCCCCATAGTACAGGGTAAAGAAGGTATGAACATATTCAACGATGACGGTCTTGCCGTTATTCATTTTTCTGGTATACGGGAAGATACCGCCTCTTCCCAGAAGCGTGGCATAAGTCTGCTGACGGAATTCAGTGATCCGCCGGAAGGCAGCCTGCCAGTCATCCCGTTCCAGGGCAGCTAACAGTGAATCCTTTATGACATCAAACTGTCTGTCAGTCAAGGCGGTGACATGTGACTTGAAAATGTGGTCAATCTCATAACAGATCTTATCGCTCATGTAGTATCTGGCAATGAAGCCTTCCCAGACTTTACTCATGGCAGAAACATCCTCACCGCAGTTTTCAATCATCAGTTTGCCATAATCAAGGATGACCTGTTCCCCTTTTTCCTGTGAATCAGGGTATTCTTCGATCATTGCATCAATGACATCCAGGGCCTTGGTAACATCACCGCCCGCTTCAGTCATGGCAGCCACTGACCAGCTGACATAGGTTTCCTCGATCAGCGGCTTTACCAGTTCTGTCGGCAGTCCTTTTTCAAGTGACTGTTTGAATAGATCGATGGCGCCCTGATAGCCATTGCTGTCCGCAATCAGTTTGGCTGCTTTCTGGGCAACCTTCTGAACTTTCTGTTCGTCAGTCTGGGCACATCCTGATGTAATCAGCAGTAATGCGGTCATTATCGCTATAAGTATCTTTTTCATAAGCTAACCTCAGTTGTGTATATCAGAACAGCGAGAGCTGATCTTCTTCATTCAGTTCGTCCAGCACGCCCAGCTTGGCCAGATTCTGCATCTGGGTATTGTTGAGCGAGGTCCTCTTCTGCAGGTCTTCCCTGGAGTTGAACGGACGTTCTTCACGGGCTGCAATGATTGAAGCGGCAACGTTCTCTCCTAAGCCATCCAGTGAAGAGAAGGCCGGGATGATCTTCTTAGGGTCATCCGGGTCAACAATGAATCTGGTTGCCTGTGACTTCTTCAAAGACATGTTGGCAAAACTGTAACCTCTCAGACTCATTTCCCAGGCACTCTCCAGAGTGGTTTCCAGGGCCTTTTCCTTAGGAGTAACGGAGTTCTTGCCGGTATCGATCTTCTTTCTTAATTCCTGCAATCTGGTGCGGATGGCCTCCTCACCCTTCAGCATCGTTTCGATGTCATAGGCATCACAGCGGCAGGAGAAGAAGCAGGCATAGTATTCAGCCGGATAGTAGACTTTCCACCAGGCAATGCGCACAGCCATCATGACATAGGCTACGGCATGAGCCTTCGGGAACATGTATTCGATCTTCAGACAGGAGTCAATGTACCATTCCGGAACATTGTGTTCCCTCATGTCCCTGATCCAGTCATCGCTTAAGCCTTTGCCCTTACGGACCTTTTCCATGATGTCAAATGATTCCTTGGAATCCAGTCCCATGGAGATCAGATAGGTCATGATGTCGTCACGGCAGGCAATGACATCCTTCAGGGTCAGTCCCTTGTTGTCGATCAGATCTTCGGCGTTATTGGCCCAGACGTTGGTACCGTGAGTCAGACCGGACAGAGAAACCAGTTCGGCGAAAGTTGTAGGCTTGGTCTTATCCAGAATGTGACGGTTGTTATGAGTGCCAAATTCCGGCAGACCGGCTGCTCCGTTTTTCTCCGGATAGGTTCCGCTTGGATCGTTGATGTTAAGGGCATCAATTGAACTGAACAGCGAGAGAGCCTTCGGGTCATTCATCGGAATGCTTTTAGGGTCAACGCCGGTATAAAGAGTCAGCAGTCTTACCGCTGTCGGGTCAACGTGACCTAAAATGTCAAGCTTCAGGATGTTGTCATGCAAGTCGGAGAACGCAAAGTGCGTGGTCTTCCAGTCCGCAAACGGGTCATTGGCCGGATACTGGACCGGGGTGAAGTCATGGACTTCCTTTTCCTTAGGTATTACGACAATGCCGCCCGGATGCTGACCGGTCGTTCTCTTGACGTCGGTGCACATCTGGGAAAGCAGTTCCTGATAGGCATTGGAATAGATCGGTCTTCCTTCGGAATTCAATAAGCCCTTGTCTTCGCAATAGCCCTTGACGTAGCCGAAGGCCGTCTTCTGGGCAACCGTACCGATGGTACCGGCACGGAAGGTATATTCCTCACCAAAGATGTCTCTTATCAACAGCTGGGAGGTATTCTGGTTTTCCTCGGAGAAGTTAAGGTCAATGTCTGGAACCTTGTCCCCATGGAAGCCTAAGAATGTTTCAAACGGAATGGAATGGCCGTTGCGGTTCATTATCTCACCGCAGACCGGACATCTTTTCTCCGGCAAATCAAAACCATTGGCATATTCGTTATTGGTAAAGAATTCGGAATGCTTGCACTTAGGGCACACATAGTGAGGAACCAATGGGTTGACCTCTGTAATGTTGGCCATGGTCGCAATGAAGCTGGATCCTACCGAGCCACGGGATCCGACGACATAACCGTCCTCATTACTCTTCTTAACTAACAGGTAGGCAATATAGTACTGCACGGAGAAACCGTGGGTAATGACACTGTTGAGCTCCTTTTCAATGCGGGCTCTGACGATTTCCGGCAGCGGATCGCCATAGATTGCATGGGCATTCTTATATATCTCCTTGGTCAGCAGCTCTTCACAGCCGTCGATGGTCGGAGTCATTAACTTGGTCGGGATCGGATAGAGCTTATCGATCATGTCCGAGATTTTCTTAGGATTGTCAATGACGAATTCCTGAGCTCTTTCCGCGACAAAGCTGAAGGCATCCAGCAGTTCATTTGTTGTCATCAGATGAGCTGGCGGCGCTTCAAACTTCTTCTGGCGGTCACTTCTTAACGGACATAACGGATGTCGGCCCCCGCCGATCCTTTTGGCCATGATGTAGATCTCACGGGCGATCTTCTCTTCCGGATTGATGTAGTAGACGTCATTGGAAGCCACGATCGGCTTGCCTAACTTATCGGCAATGCGGATGATGTTTCTGACGATCGTTTCAATGCGCCGGGCATCAACACTGGTGCCCTCTTCACTTAATGGCTGATAACAGGCCAGCGGCTGCAATTCGATGTAGTCGAACATCTTCATGCATTCCTCAACCTCTTCATCCGAACGGTTGAAGGCATTCTCAATCAGCTCACCGTAAAGGTTGCCTGACCCGATTATCAGGTTTTCCCTTCTCTTTAAGATCTCGCGCATGACGATGCGCGGTTCAGCGACCACGTCCTTGTCGGTCTTCTTGGCATCCTTCTTGGCGAAGTAGGTCAGATAGGTGGTATGAGCCAGGGTAACCAGCTCATACAGTGACTTAATGCCGGCCATGTTCTTAGCCAGCAGAACCACGTTATGAGTATAGGCCTTCTTATAGATGTCATCGCCCTGGTTTTCCTGCAGCTGACGGAAGGTAACATGCTCATAGTCAGGAATGTCCTTTACCATCTTGACCAGGATCTGCGCCAGAACCTGAGCATCATAGTCACCGCGGTGAGCGGCTTCATCGTCATAGCTGACATTGTAGTTCTTGGCGATCTGACCCAGACGGTAGTATTTGCGGTTTTGAACCACGACCTTGGCCAGGGATAAGGTATCCAGGCAGATGTTCCTTAACGGTTCCCTGCCCAGTTCCTTCAGCTTCTCATTAAGGAACTTGAAGTCAAAGTCGGCATTGTGCGCAACAATTACCCTGTCCCCGATGAAATCCAGGATCTCATCAATGACATCTTCCAGAGGCGACACTTCTTCCAGCATCGCATTGGTAATGTTTGTCTTCTGTTCAATAAATGGTGGCAAGGTGATCGGAGGCTTGACGAAGATCTGCTTCTTCATGTTCTCCATCACCGTATTGTTGCGGACAATGATGCCGCCGAATTCAATGATGTAATCGTACTTGATACTTAAGCCTGTCGTTTCCAGGTCTATTACCGCATATTCGGCTTTGGAAACCAGCGAATCATCCCGGTTATAGACGATCGGCAGCTGTTCATCAGCTACTTTCATCTCAATGCCGTAGATGACCTTGAAGTCCTTGCCCTTTTTGTCCAGATCGATCTGAGCGCCCTGGGCCAGCGGGAAGGCCTGAACGACGTTGATGTCGGTTATCGCAATGGCCTTCTGACCAAAGGCAGCGGCCCGCTTGATCAGCTTGGCAGTATCTGCCACCCCGTCCATTTCCGAACGGTTGGTATGGGCATGCAGTTCAATGTGCTTTTCGCCCGGATAACCGTCAACACGGGCCCATGGGTCCTGTTCACACTTTTCGATCAGGGCCGGGGTCAGCACGTCATCTCTTTCATAGTCATCATGCTTCATGGAACCGTAGACCTTGACGATCTGTCCTTCTTCGATTTCATGCAGCATGGCCTTGGTGGTCATCCTGTCTTCAAAGCGCTTGATTATCACGGCTTCCTGATAATCAGTCAGATAGATCTTCTGCATCTCCCTGCCGTTACGGAAGGTCTGATATTCAACCTTGAACACCTTTCCCAGTACGCAGATGTCCTTCATCTCCGCCTTGAGAGAAGCTATCGGCATCAGACGGTATTTATCCTTGTCAGCTTCACTTACCGTGGCCGCACGGCTTCTGAAGCGGTTATTTGCCGGCTTAGCCAGATATTCATGACTTTCATTTTCCTTTTCCTGAATTTTGATTTCTTCACTGACAAGCTCATATGTTATGCCCTTGTCATTCAGGTAGTCACGCAGCAGCTGCATTTCATGGGCCGGCAGCGTGATGTTGATCTTGTTATCGGTAACCAGAGGAATGTCGCTTCTGACGCTGTTGATACGGGCAAAATCCAGGAAATAGTTGGTCAGTTCGGAAGTATTGATGGTATTGTCATTGGCTTTGATGATCAGTTCAATGCCGCTGTCAAAAACCTGTGATAAAAGGTCCCTTAACCGTCTGTACACGTCAAAAGGCAGAACCTTCTCTGTGACCACGCGGAAAACGACCTTGTGCTTCTTCTCACTGAATTCAGGGGTCATTAAAAAGGCGTTCTCGAAATAACGCAGGTAATCTTCCCTGAATCTTATTTTTCTCAGTATTTCCAGTATATCCATCTTACTTCACCAGTATTCTTAATGCTTCCCTGGCCGCCCGCTGTTCAGCTTCCTTCTTGGAATGACCGCTTCCTTTGCCTAAGAGAACTTCATCCAGATAGGCTCCGATCTCAAATAACGGATTGTTGGACGGGCCGCTTTCGCTTAACAGCCTATAGACAATGGCCTTGCGGATGTCAGACTGCACGTATTCCTGCAGTCTGGTCTTGTAGTCGGTAATTTCCAGTTCCTCAAGATTGTCAATGATCGGCTTGACGTATTCCCTCAGGATACGGTCAACATTCTTCATTCCCGAACACAGATACAAAGCCCCGATAAAGGCTTCAAAGGTATCAGCCAGGATCGAATCACGGTCTCTGCCGCCGTTTTTCTCTTCCCCCACGCCTAATCTGATGTATTTGCCTAACTGCATCTTCCTCATTAAGGAGGCAAAGCTTTTTTCACAGACTATGGCAGCGCGGTACTTGCTCATCTGGCCTTCGGAAAGCACCGGTTCATGATTGAACAGCTGCTCGGAGACCCAGATCTGCATTACGGCATCACCCATGTATTCCAGTCTCTCGTTGTCATGGAGAGCCTGCTTATGTTCATTGACATATGAGGTATGAGTAAAAGCGTCATCAATCAGCTGATGACGGCTTATCTTAACATCATGCTTTTCTAACCATTCGTAAATATTCATAGACTTATTTTACCATAACTAATCGACATAAACAGATTCATTTGCGTTTATGCCATCAAGATATTTTCTGATTTTTTCATTTTCCGGTTCATCAAGATGAGCCATTATTTCCTGTGCATCCTTACGGGCAGCACTCATTATTGCCGCATCGTCAACGACATTGCCCAGGTTAAACGAAGGCAGACCGCTCTGACGGTAACCCAGGATGTCGCCCGGACCTCTTAACTTCAGGTCATAATAGGAGATCTTGAAGCCATCAGTGTTTTCCACGATGACCTGCAGTCTCTTCAGGGCTTCTTCATCCCGGGAATCAGTTAACAGATAACAGTACCCTTCCTTTTCCCCGCGGCCGATCCTGCCTCTTAACTGATGCAGCTGGCTTAGGCCGAAGCGGTTGGCGTCATAGATCACCATGATATTGGCATCCTTCACGTCAACACCTACTTCAATGACCGTGGTGGCCACCAGAATGTCATACTCGTGATTGCGGAAGCCTTCCTGAACCGCATCCTTATGCTCTTCATCCATCTGCCCGTGCAGCAATCCCACCTTATAGCGCCCATCAAAGTAAGTCCGCAGATTATGATATACATCGGTAACGTTGCGGGCCGTCAGATCGGAACCTGATTCAATGGCAGCACAGACCACATACATCTGATTGCCTTCATCCAGCAGCTTTTCGATCTGCTTTACAATGGCCATGAAACTGTTCTTCTTAATCAAGGTAGTGGTGATCTTCTTGGAGGCATTAGGCGTCTGGGTAATGGTCGTTACATCCAGATCCCCATACAGTGAGGTAGCCAGGGTACGCGGGATCGGGGTTGCCGACATTAACAACATGTCCGCGTAAGCGCCCTTATCCTGCAATAACTGTCTCTGTCTGACTCCGAAGCGGTGCTGTTCGTCCGTAATGATCAGTTCAAGATTCCTGAATTCCACATCATTCTGGAACAGAGCATGGGTACCGATGACAAAATCCGTCTCCCCGCTGGCTATTCTTTCCAGGGCTGCTCTTTTTTCCCGGGCAGAAAGCCCGGAATAAAGCAGGTCTATATGGACATCATAGCCCGCAAACATCCTGACCATGTTGGCATAATGCTGCTTGGCCAGTATTTCGGTTGGGGCCATCATGCAGGACTGACCCCCTGCCAGATATACCGCATACATGGCAATGAAGGCGACCACGGTCTTGCCGCAGCCTACATCCCCCTGCAGTAATCTGGCCATGCGGTAGCTGGCGCGCAGGTCTTTAATAATATCATTCACTGCTGATTTCTGATCATCAGTCAGCTCAAAAGGAAGTTTATCCGCAAACTCACGGATCTTCCTGGCATCAAATTCCTTAGCAAAGCGTTTATCCGATTCCCTGTAAGCACCTCTTCTCTGCAGCATGGCACAGTGGAAACGGAAGAACTCCTCATATTTAAGTAAGTCAATGCCCTTCTGCAGGGAAGCTTCATCCGTTGGGAAATGCACGGCCCACAAAGCCGAATAACGGTCGGTAAAACCGTATCTGCTTCTTAATGAGACCGGCAGAAATTCCTCGATCTGTCCCTGGTTTTCTTCCAGGGCCTGCTGCATCAGACTTCTGAAGGTCTTGGGCTTGATCTTGTCCTTGATCGAATAGACCGGCGTAATGCCTAAAAGAGAAGCCATGTCATCCTTGGTTGTCTGGGAGGCAACGATCTTATTGCCGCCTTCATACTTGCCGACAACGGTCAGATGGTCCCCGATCTGCAGGGTCTTATACCACGGCTGATTGAACACCGAAATCCTGAAGACATCCTGATCGTTTCCCAGTTCAAAGTGCAGTACGCTCTTGCGGGAACCGAAACGGAACATCTTGGGACGCGAAAAGACCTTTCCCTCCACAATGACACGGGAATTCACGGTCCATTTGTGATAGTCCAGAAATTCCAGTTTTTCGTAGCGGTAAGGAAAGTAGTTCAGCAGATCTTCGGTACTGTTGATGCCCAGCTGCCCCAGGGCTTCCCTTCTTTTCGGTGTCAGTCTGATTTCTTTCATTTCTTTAAAGAAAACTCTTTGAGAGACTCAAAGAGCTATTCTACTCCAATGATAAACGGATAGATATCCTGGCCTCCGGAACTTACTCCGCAGTCCAGCTGATATTTATCGGTTATGTATTTCTCAATTTCGTGAGCCTGTCCCTCATCAACGCCTAATCCGTAGATCAGGGTAACGTAGGAGGCATCCTCATCGATCATCGCATCGATCAGCTTCCTGGCTGCTTCCATCATGTCAGCAGAGGAAACGACGATGTCCTTTTCAAATATGCCCATGTAGTCATCCTTGTGAATGGCCACGTTATTGAAGCTGGTGTCCTTGATGGCGGTGGTTACCGAACCGGTCTTGACACTCTTAATGGCTTCCCTCATGTTATCGGCATTGCTGTCAGGATCAGCTGAGACATCCAGAGCCAGCACGGCACTTAAGCCCTGCGGAATGCTCTTGGTTTCAATGACGATGACATTGCGGTCCTTGACAACCTTTCTGGCCCGCTGAGCGGCCAGAATGATATTGGAGTTGTTCGGCAGAATGAAGACGGTGTCAGCGTGAATGTTTTTGATCACGGAGACAAAGTCACCGGCTGCCGGATTCATCGTCTGACCGCCGGAGACAAAGTATTCAACGCCTGCCTGACGGAACATTTCCTCAATGCCCTTGCCGTTGACTACGGAAATGATGGCATAAGGAACGTTTTCAATTTCCTTTTCGGTATAATCCAGGGTCACATGGTGATCCACTTCAATATTTTCAATCTTTATTGTTTCCAGAATACCTTCTTTCTGGCATCTGTTGAGCACATCGCCCGGTTTCAGGGTATGAACATGCAGTCTGATGACGTCATCTTCCCTGACAATGTTTTCAATTGAGCCCACGCGGCCTAACAGGTTCTTAAAGTTATCAAAGTCATGATCCCTGTTATTGACCTTCAAGGCAACTTCCACACAGTAGCCCTTTTCGGCAGCCTTGGTTTCCCGAGCACCTGCCAGAGCGATCGGCTTGCCATGGAGATAGGCGTTAAAGCCTTCAATGATGGTGACCAGACCGGCTCCGCCAGAGTCCACCACTCCTACTTCCTTTAAGACCGGAAGCAGTTCCGGAGTGTGTTCCAGAGACTTTCGGGCAGCTTCTTCCAGAGCCTGGAAATACTGCTCAACCGTACATTTCTTATTGGCCTTGAAGAAACGTGAGGCATCCTCACTTGATTCACGGATTACCGTCAGAATCGTTCCTTCAACCGGCTTCATGACAGCCTTATAGGCAATTCTGGAGGCATTTTCAAAAGCCTCACAGAAATCCTGAGCGGTAGCACTCTGCTTGTCAGTCAGACTGCGGTAAATTCCCTTGAAGATCTGAGAGAGAATGACGCCGGAGTTTCCTCTGGCACTCATTAACATGTTCTTGCCCAGAGCCTTGGAAACCTCACCGATGTTTTCACTCGGCAACTTGACGGCTTCTCTGACCCCGGAGCCGAAGGTCATGTTCATGTTGGTTCCCGTATCACCGTCAGGTACCGGGAAGACGTTCAGAGTATTGATGTATTCATGCTGGTTAGCCAGGTTATTGGCACCTGATACCAGCATTTCCCTGAACTGCCTGCAATTCAAAGCGTTCATAAGTTCACCTGCTGTTTCTAGTCAATTACCTTGACACCCTGTACAAAGACATTAATGGCGGCAATCTCGATCTCGAGGGTCTTGCTCACCTGATACTTAACTCTCTTCTGAATCTCGGAAACAACTTCCGTGATCTTTACTCCATAGGCAATGATGACATAGATGTCCAGTTCCAGGCCGTCCTTGGTCTGCTTGACTTCAACGCCCTTGGAATAGTTCTCCTGTCTTAACAGAACGGCCCAGCCGTCCTTGAGGAACTTGCGGGATGCCATGCCGACAACCCCAAA
The DNA here is from genome assembly GCA_015058955.1 of Erysipelotrichaceae bacterium. Classification (GTDB taxonomy): domain Bacteria; phylum Bacillota_I; class Bacilli_A; order Erysipelotrichales; family Erysipelotrichaceae; genus RUG521. The sequence continues at coordinate 31,073 of SVBJ01000013.1, read as the reverse complement.
GCACTCACAGACGATCGCACCCGTCATTGAGGCGATGGCGTCTACCGATACATTGATTCCACCTAATGTTGTTTTTGATTTCATTCCTGGCTGCCCTCCTGTGTATTTTCAGTATTCTCTTCAGTCTGATTATTTTCCGGCTCCTGTTCGCCGGTTGCCATCTTTTCCATTTCCTGACAGTTACGGACAATGGCATTGTTGTGATCGTAGTCCAGATAAATGCACTTATTAGGACTGGTGGTCGTGGTGATGATGTCGATGTAGTTCTTCAACAGCGGAATGCCGTCGATTGAGGAGTACACCGCATAACCTTCATCCATAATGAATTTTACCATATTGGAGTCATAACTCAAAGAGAAGTCCCTCACCTCGGCAATGCGGGAGATCGTGTCGAAATCCAGCTTGCTCATGGCAATGGCTACCTGAGACACCTTGTCATCCCCTACGTTCATGAACATCGGCAATATGGTCAGTCCCTTGATGTATTTCTGATCAAACCTGATGATCGAGCCATCACCCAGCACCAGTTCCATGCCGTTATTATAACGGTAACCCATGATCGGGTTTTCATCCACGTCGATGATGACAGTCTTGTTTGATCCTCTTTCGATCTTCACACCGTTTACTAACGGTGACCTGGAGGCCTTGAAGGCTTTTAATGAAGGAAACAGCAGCACATACTCGCTCTTGGTTGAGATGCCTGTCAGCTCCTGAATGTATTCATCGGAAAGATAGTTGTTATTGATGATCTTGACTGAACGTACATTGGATCCCGGCAGCAGAATGTATATCACACACATTAACAGTAAGGCCCCGATAATTCCCAGCAGAGCAAAAATGGAATAAAGCTTCTTTTTCGCCTTCAGTTTCTTCCTGGTCTTTTCCAGGTCAACCTTCTGACGGATGATGTTTATTCCTGCTTCAACTTCCTGCTGATACTCTTCCCTTGGTTCCAGGATCTCAGGTTCTTTTACTTCTTCCAATTGAATTTCTCCACTTCCAAAATCAGTTCGATGTCATAGAGCTCCCTGACCTTGCTCTGGATCTCCTCAATCAGAGTCAGGATCTGGGTTCCGGTAGCCTTGCCCTTGTTGACGATAAAGTTTGAATGCTTCTCGGAAACACAGGCATCCCCGATGCAATGTCCGCGGTAGCCGATCAGATCGACATACTTCCAGGCGAAATCACCTTCCGGATTGCGGAAGACACTGCCTGCTGAAGGAAATTCCAGCGGCTGGGTCTCAAAGCGGCGCTTCTGTCTGGAGGCCATCAGATTCTGGATCGTCTCCCTGTCACCAGGGGTCAGCTGCATTCTGGCAGCCAGAATGATCCAGTCCGGATGCTTTTCAAAGACGGAACTGCGGTAGCCGAAGCCACACTCTTCCTTACTCAGCCAGATGGCTTCGTTGTTTATCAGTACCTGTACTTCAGTTACTATATCACTCATCGAACTCTTGTAGGCTCCGGCATTCATGAACAGACAGCCTCCAAGTGAACCAGGTATGCCGGCTGCAAATTCCAGGCCGGACAGAGAATGCTTGGCAGCATCGTATGCCAGAGCAATTATTGAGCATCCGGCAGCGGCGACCAGCTGATCATCCTCATAGTAAAACTGGTTCATCGTACGGTTAAGTCTGATGATGACACCGTCAAAGTACTCGTCGGAACATAAGATGTTGGACCCGTTGCCAAACACCTTGAATTCCAGGTTGTTTTCCCTGCAGAATTCAATCACTGACTGCAGCGAGAAAACGTTGCGTGGATACACCACAAAACGGGCCGCGCCCCCGGCTTTATATGTTGTCAGACGGGTGAAGGAAACATCTTCCTCCACTTCGCCGAACTGTAGTAATTTCAAGCGAAAATCATTCATGTTCAATACCTGCAATTTTGTAGAGCAGCTCGCTCATTTCCCTGGCCGCATACGGATGTGACATGGCTCTGGCTGCCTTGGACATATCCTGCAGCTTCATGTCATCACCTAACAGGTCACTAACGGTGTCGATCAGTCGGCCGACTTCCAGGTCCTTCTCTTCGATCAGGACGCTGGCACCGTTATCCACCATGGCCTTGGCATTGTAATACTGGTGGTTATTGGTAACATACGGGCTTGGGATAATGATGCTAGGCAATCCCAGAGCCATGTATTCACAGGCACTGGTTGCCCCGCCGCGGGAGATGATCAGATCACAGCAGGAAGCGATCTTCAGCTGGTCAATGTAAGGAACGATCCTGACATTGTCTGATTCGCTGACCTGAGCGATCATCGTCTCATAGTTATTCTTACCGGTAACATATATGACGTTATAGTCCTTGTTCTTCATCCGGTTGAGGATCTCAACCATGCGGTCATTGACCGTGACGGAACCTAAGGAACCCATGACGATCAGCAGGGTCTTCTTTTTGATGTTGAAGCCGAACTGTTCCAGGTTTCTCTTATCGACTACCAGATCCAGCACTGCGGATTCCCTTGGATTGCCCAGATTGACTACCTTGCGCTTCGGGAAAGAGTCATTGACTGACGGATAGACCGTCACGACCTTGTTGGCAAAGTGGCTTAAGGCCTTGTTGGCCATGCCGGCAAAGGAATTCTGCTCGTGAATGACCGTCTTGACCCCATTGTGCACCCCGGCCATGATGACCGGAACGGTAACGTAGCCGCCAAAGCCGACGATGATGTCCGGCTGATAGCTGTCAACTACCTTAATGCATTCCTGATAGGATTTATACAGAGTCTTGAGAGCCTTGATCTTATTATCAGCACCGTTGAACTTGGCCGCTTCAATACCTAAAAAACGATAACCCAGCTGCGGAATTATCGTGCTTTCCATACGGTCGGCGTTTCCAACAAACATGAAGCTGTTGTCTTTGTAGTTTTTGGCCAAGTAATCAGCCAGCGAGATGGCCGGATATATGTGCCCGCCCGTTCCGCCTGTTGCGATAAGAACCTTCATATAATCACCTTCTAACATTATAAGGTAACCAATGTGAAATGTGAACAAAAAACTCCGTCTGAACTTTCAAACGGAGTTTAGCTGATATTTACTGCAGGGAAAACAGATCCTGCTGCTGCGGTATGCCGAAGTGCTCGTAAGCTTTCGCGGTGGCCACACGGCCTCTTGGTGTTCTCTGAATGAAGCCGATCTGCAACAGATAAGGTTCATAGACATCTTCTAAGGTAGTGATCTCTTCGGCAATGCTGTTGGCCAGGGCCTCAACACCGACCGGACCGCCCTTGAATCTTTCAATGATGCCCTTGAGATATTTCTGGTCAACATCGTCCAGACCCAGCTTGTCTACCTTCAATCTGTCCAGGGCATAGTTGGCGATCTTGAGGTCAATGACCCCGTCATCGCTTAATACCTGGGCAAAGTCCCTGACACGGCGGAACAGCCTGTTGGCGATACGCGGGGTGCCTCTGGAACGGGTAGCCAGTTCATGAACGGCCTCATCGGTGATCTCGGTTTCCAGAACACGGGAAGTTCTCTTGATGATCTGTCCCAGCTCTTCAGTGGTGTAATAGTCAAGCTTGTTGATGATGCCGAATCTGTCACGCAACGGTGCGGTGATGTCACCTGCCCTGGTAGTTGCTCCAACCAGGGTAAACGGCGGCAGATCCAGCCTTAAAGTACGGGCTGAGGAATCCTTGCCGACCAGTACGTCGATCGCAAAGTCCTCCATCGCCGGATATAAGACCTCTTCCACCTGCTTAGGCAGACGGTGTATTTCATCAATAAACAGGACGTCTCCCGGATTGACGGAAGACAGGATGGCGGCTAAGTCACCGCTTTTTTCAATTGAAGGACCGGAAGTGATGCGGATGTTGCCGCCCATCTCATTGGCGATGATGTAAGCCAGCGTGGTCTTGCCAAGTCCCGGCGGACCGTACAGAAGCACGTGGTCCAGAGTTTCATTTCTGCCCTTGGCGGCTGCCATGTAGATGCGCAGGTTTTCCTTTATTGCGCTCTGACCGACATAATTATCCAGGGAAGTAGGTCTTAAAGTGGCATCATCATCCCTGACCTGACGGTTAGCATTCATTAATCTGTCGTCCATAATCAGCCTCCCTTACGCTGCAGAATGAGCTTGAGACCTTCTCTCAACAGCTCATCCGTCGACCGGTTATCCATCTTACGCAGATCCGGCAATACTGTATTGATCTCGTAAGCCTTGTATCCTAAGGATTTCAGACCGGAAATGGCTTCATCCAGCGCAATGCTGTTCTTGCCGCCGGCCTTCTTCTCGTCTTCAACCAGCTTGCCCTTTAGATCAAGGATGATCTGGCGGGAAGTCTTGGCGCCTAAGGAAGGAAGTCTGGTCAGAAATTCAATCTGACCATTTTCAATGGCACTGATGATATCGGTATAGCGGGCTGCTCCCAGCATGTTCATGGCCGTCTTTGGGCCTAAGCCTTTGACGGAGATCAGCTGTTCAAACAGTTCCAGTTCCCTGTTATCCAGAAAGCCATATAATACCTGAGCATCCTCGCGGAACTGCTGATAGGTAAAGATGGTCACATTCTGGCCCAGAGAGATCATGTTCTGATGAGTAAAGTTAATGTAATAGCCGATGCCGTTGCAGTCGATGATGACATAATCGGTACCGAACGAATAAACACTTCCTCTGACGAATCTGATCACTGTTTATCACCTGCTCTCTTCCATGTCGGTGAACTCAAAGACAAAGTCATTGATGTAGACCGTATCGTTTTCTCTGACGCCCTTCTCGCGTAAGGCATCATCAACGCCCATTTTTCTTAAGGCAATGCCGAACTGCATTACCTGCATCTCATCTTCAAAATTGTATCTGGAGAACAGTCTGTTGATCTCATCGCCTTCGACGGACCACTGGCCGTTGCCCAGATTCTTAACGGTGAACTTCTCTGGCTCAGGTTCATACTTGTAGAGTACACCAACGCTTTCCTCATCCGTTAACGGGAACGGTTCGGTCACGTCAAGCAGATCAGCTACACGGTACAGCACATCCTGCAGACCTTCCGCAATTAATGCAGTGGTCGGGAATATCTCCAGTTCAGGATACTTCTGCTGGAATCTTTCCAGATTCTCCAGGGCTCCGTCTTCGTCCATCTTGTTGGCAACGATGACCTGCGGTCTCTGCAGCAGATTATATCTGTATGAACCTAATTCATTGTTGATGATCTCATAGTCTTCCAATGGATCACGTCCGGCAGCATAGGACATGTCCAGCACATGGATCAGAACTCTTGTTCTTTCAATGTGGCGCAGGAAATCATGCCCCAGACCCTTACCCTGGGAAGCTCCTTCAATTAATCCCGGCATGTCTGCCATGACAAAAGAACGTCCGTCCGGTACGCTTACCACACCCAGATTCGGTACCAGGGTGGTAAACGGATAATCGGCGATCTCCGGTCTGGCTGCGGATACAACTGACAGGATCGTACTCTTGCCGACAGACGGGAAACCGACCAGACCGACATCAGCCAGCAGCTTCAGTTCGATCTCGATCTCTCTCTTCTGGCCTTCTTCACCGTTTTCCGCAAAGTCCGGAGCCGGATTGCGGGCACTCTTGAAGTGGAAGTTGCCTCTGCCGCCCTTTCCGCCCTTGGCAATGACTGCCTGCTGGAAAGGATGAGTCAGGTCGGCAATGATCCTGTTGTCGCTCTTATCCCTGACCACGGTTCCAAGCGGAACCTTGACGATCTTGTCTTCACCGTCAGCACCATGCATTTTCTTGTTCTTGCCGTTTTCACCGGACTGGGCCGTGATCATCTTCAGGAAATGCAGATCCAGCAGGGTGGACTTGTGGGTGTCAACTTCAAAAATGATGCTGCCCCCGTTTCCGCCGTCACCGCCAAAAGGTCCGCCTAGCGGAACATAGGCCTCACGTCTGAAAGAGACGATACCGTTACCGCCGTCTCCTGCCTTTACTATAAGGGATGTATGGTCAATAAAATGCATATGCTTACCTCTTTTTCATAATACTATTTCTCTGCCTTACAGGCAAACAAAAGAGCGATTGACTCGCTCTTACTGTCCTGATTAAGCTACCGGATAAACAGATACCTGTTTCTTGTCCTTGCCAAGTCTTTCGTATTTAACGATGCCGGCACATAAAGCAAATAAGGTATCGTCACCACCGCGTCCAACGTTAACGCCCGGATGGATCTTTGTCCCTCTCTGACGGTAAATGATTGAACCTGCGTTAGTGAACTGTCCATCAGCCTTCTTGGCACCTAAGCGTTTAGATTCTGAGTCACGACCGTTTTTGGTAGAACCTACACCTTTTTTAGATGCGAACATTTGGATATCCAATACAAATCTCATGATTTTACCTCCGTTTTTCTAACTCTCACATACATTCTGAAGCGGTATTCCAATGTCTTGTATACGTGATAGAATGCGGTAAGAATGGTCTGAAGCTTCTCACTGTCCTGCAGAACTTCCACACGGATGTGATTGTCTTCCTTGATTAATTCACAGCTGTCCGGCTCCATTTCATCGATGGCATTGAGCAGTCCGACTGAACTCAGCGATACTGCGGCACATACGATGTCCTGCCCTTCCTCCCGGAAATCGGCATGACCTGAAACGTCGAGCGTGACAAATGCGTCGTTACGGGTCTGAAATTTAACCCAGATCATAATTAAGCCTCGATAGACTTAATGGTTAACTTGGTATAAGGCTGACGATGACCCTGACGTCTTCTGGTTGAACCCTTCTTAGGCTTGTACTTGAAGATCATGATCTTTCTGCCCTTACCCTGCTTATTTACTTCGGCGACGACCTTGGCACCCTTTACGTAAGGAGCACCAACCTTGGCAGTCTTGTCAGAAACCAGAATGACCTTGTCGAAGACAACTTCATCACCGGCTTCAACATCGAGCTTTTCAACGAAGATCTCCTGACCTTCTTCAACTCTCAGCTGCTTTCCGCCTGTTTCAATAATTGCGTACATAGCTTTACCTCCTGTTTCTACTTAGACTCGCCTGGTAAGGTGACATTTCATGTACTTTTACAACCTTACTTAGAGCGGTTGAAGCTTCCGGGGAAGCTGCAACGGGAATATTTTACCACAAAGGCAATGCCCTTTCAATAACTTTTTCTATATTAAAGAGACTATTTTGCCCTGGGAAATAAAAGCCCTCTTTCAGCCGGGAAAGAAGGCTTAGATCTGCGTTTTTTAACGCCTTTTACAGCATCTTTGAGCCTTTTCTTATCGTCTTGAGATATACGATGTAGCTGATGATGTACAGGATCATCGTGACAACGGAGATCACGGCCGGGATCCAGAACAGATCAGACTTGCTGGTGATGAAGCGTGACAGGATGCTGACAGCCCGGGCACATACTTCAACGGCCAGGACATACCATATTGCTCTCTTGCCGGTCTTTTCAACTTCAGCGTTGCTGATCTTGCCGGCTAAGGCAGTGACACCCTGTAAGACAAACAGCATCGTAAAGGTATTGCAGATGCCCTTTACCAGACTCATGGTGTCTTCGCTGATGCCCCACTTCTTCAGTAAGGAACTCATTAATGACATGATCAGGTTGATCAGAACGAAGATCAATGCACTGCCGAAGTTCTTGTGATCCTGGCTGGCCTTGAAAATGCCCAGTACCTTTAACAGTGAAGCTATTGCGGTCAGGATCATGGCGGCTACCAGCCGGATGGCAGCAACTGATATGACCTTGTCATAGTTTGCGGTTTCCTTGATGCCTTCAGCCATGTTACCGGCGAATCCCATGACACCAACGGCGATCGCGGAAAGAAGTTCGAGCATTTCTCCGAAATATAACTGCTTCAGCCCTTTCTTAGCGCTTGAAAAATCCATAAAATTTACCTCCCGGTTCTTTTAAAGAACTATATATTATTATGATTTCTCTGCATTTCACCTGTCAATTATTATCGGCAGAAAACCTTTTAAAAAGGCCTTAAAAGCCGATTTTGAGACTCTTAAGAATTTGTGAAATAGCACATAATCTGTTCATTTGTTTGTATTTGCGTGATATATTTACTATAATACTATGGGTGATTTTATGGTTAACTATCCGAATAAGAAAGAAGCTTACAAAGACAAGAACATATCAGCAGCTCACCGCGGCATGACCCTGGAACGGGACATCAACGATACCAACAAGTACTATCTTGATACCGACAAGGCTGCCATCTACAAGAAGCCGACCCCGATCACCATCGTAAACGTCGACTACAAGAGCCGTGAGACCGCCAAGATCACCGAAGCCTACTTTCAGATACCATCAACCACTGACTACAACGGGGTATACCGCGGTCAGTACATTGACTTCGAAGCCAAGGAGACCCACTCCCGCACTTCCATGCCGCTGTCCATGATCCACCAGCATCAGCTGGATCATCTGGCCAGGGTTCTGAAATACGGCGGCATCGCCTTCCTGATCGTCAGGTTCGCGGTGTACGATGAAACCTATTTCGTACCGGCAGATCGGTTTCTCAAACAGATCGCCTCTTCCACAGCACGCTCGGTAAAACACGAATGGTTTCAGGAAAACTGTACCTTGATTCCTTACAATTATGTTATAAAAGTGAATTATCTGCAGATCGTGGATAAAATTATTGACGGAGGTAACTTTTAATGAGTTCAACCAAGACAACTAAAGAGAAAAAACCAAAGAAGACCAAATATGAAAGACGGAAAGCCAGAAGACGCATCGTCAACGGCTTTCTGGGCTTCATCGTCTTCTGTGCCATATTAGGTATCGCTTCAGGAATGTCCAGCGTCTGGCTGATCCTGAACAAGTCAGACGTCATCCTTGACTCTGAAGACCTCAAGAGCGCAGAAGCATCCCTGATCTATGACTCCCAGGGAAATGAAATCGCCATGCTGGGCCAGGAAGACAGAATCAACATCTCCTATGCCAACATGCCGCAGTGTCTGATCGACGCCTTTGTGGCCGTTGAGGACTCCCGTTACTTCGAGCATCCGGGATTTGACCTGCCGCGTTTCACCAAGGCGATCCTGGAGAACCTGAGTTCATTCAGCTTCGGCCAGGGCGGTTCGACCCTGACGATGCAGATCATCAAGAACTCCTACTTCATGGCCGGGGATACCAACGCTGACCGTGACGGCGGCGCCGGCATTGCCAGAAAGGTCCAGGAAATCTATTATTCCTTAAAGATCACCGGTCTGGTATCCAAGGAAAAGCTGCTGGAATTATACATCAACAAGGTCAACTACGGAGCCAATACCCGTGGTGTCCAGGTAGCTTCCGAATACTATTTCGACAAGGATGCCAAGGACCTCAACCTGGTTGAGGCCGCCATGCTGGCCGGCATCATCAACGCTCCTAACCTGAACAACCCGTATTACAACCCGCTGAACTGTCAGAGACGTACCGCGACAGTTCTCTATCAGATGTACAACCACGGCTACATCACTGAAATGGAATACCAGCAGGCCTTAAAGGTCAACATCTGCAATCTGCTGGCCGGTGAAAAGACAGCTGAATACGTTGACGGCAGAACCATCAAGAACCAGGCCTACATTGACGTAGTCGTTCAGGAGCTTGAAGAAGTCTATGACATCGACCCTTATACCACAGCCGTAAAGGTCTACACCGCCATGAATCAGGAAGTCCAGTCTCACTGCGACGCCATGAGCAACGGTGAAATAATGCCTTACAGAGACCAGTGGATCAACTATTCAGCAGCCATTGTTCAGAACAAGACCGGACTTATCGTCGGGCTGGTCGGGGGCAGAAGCTATGACCGTGCCCGTATGTTCAACCAGGCAGTTGACTCCAGATGGCAGCCGGCTTCCTCAGCCAAGAGCTTCCTGACTTATCCGATGGGCTTTGAATACGGCGGTCTGGGAACTTCCAGCTACATTTATGATCACGCCATCAACTGGGCCGGTACATCAATTACCATCCGTAACGATGACGGCAGATATCATGACTGGGTATCCGTACAGCTGGCCTTCGCTGAATCAATGAATACCCCGGCTGTTCAGACCTACAGAAGAGCAGCCAATGCGGCCGGCGAGGACCGCATCCGGGAATATCTGAGAACAGTCGGTTTTGACGAAGATGTCTGCATCAATGTCAACGAACAGTATTCCCTAGGCTCACAATACTTTACCGCTTCACCTATGCAGGTTGCCGGAGCCATCTCCACCATCCTGTCACAGGGAACATATCACAGACCTCACACCATTACCCGTATCGAATACATCAACTCCACCAAGGAGCCGATCGAAGTAGAGGTACCGGGTGTCCAGGCTATCTCAGCCGGTGCTGCCTGGATGACCAAGTACTGCATGTCACTGGTCGTCAACCCGGCCAATGCCACTGAACCTGGCATCGGCGGCTTCAGAATGGAAGGCTTGAAGAGAAGCTACAATGTCTATGTCAAGACCGGTACCGCTTCCCTTCCTGATGCCTACTACCGTACTGACCACTTCAAGAACTGCTGGGTAATCGGCGGAACTGATGACTTTGCGATCGCTACGGTCTTCGGTTACGACTACACCAAGTGTTCACCGCTGGAAGGCTACATCGATACTTACTACCGTTCCAGCAACTATGACCGTGAAATGTTCAGAAGCATTCTGAATAAGCTGGAAGCAGTCTATGGCGTTCCTAAGAACGGCAACCCTAGACCTTCCGAAGTCGTCTCACTGACTCATGTACGCGGCTTGATGCCATTCACTGCCGTACCGGCATACGGATCAAAGAGCGCCAACACGACCTGGGTTCTCTCCAAGTTCGCTACTCTGGCCAAATATCCGGAACCGACCATCGGCTCAGTTGAATCCGTCAAGGTCTCCTATGACAAGGATAACAACCTGATCAAGGCTTCCGTACCTGAATACCCTGACAAGTGGAAGGTTGAAGGCAAGCCGGAGAAACCGGAACTGTTCAACTACTCAACGGTTGACGGTCCGATCAGGTATCACTTCGAAATCACCGATTCCGGCGGCAATGTCGTCTACACGATCGACGCCGACAAAAACAGCATCTCCTGGGAACCTGAGCTTCTGGAAAGAAGCCAGCAGTTCACGGTAAGCTGCATGTACAAGTACACGATCGCTCCGGTCAACTCCAATACCGCAACCGCCACGATCAACGTCCCGGCTTATCATCCGGAACCTGAACCGGAACCGGAGCCGGAGCCGGAGAATCCATAAACAAAAAAGTAACTGTCAGCTGACAGTTACTTTTTTATGTATTAATCATGATAATTGACTAACTGTATTTCTTTTTTATGTTTTCAATCAGATGGCTTACCGAGGCACAAGACATTACAAGTAATACCTCACCCGGCTGTACCACCAGATTGTCCAGTGCGTTTTCATTGACGATCTGTGAGCCTTCAATGCCGTCAGTGATCATGCGTGATGATACTCCCGGATAATCTTCCTGTTTTTCACGATTGGAATCTATTTCCGTCAGGTATACTCTGTCAACCTTTCCCAGAGCCCTTATGAAGCCCTCAGTGAAGTCAACGGTACGGGAATAGGTATTCGGCTTAAAGATGGCAGTAACCTTCCTGTCAGGGTATTTCTGACGCACTGAGGAAATGGTGGCAGCAATTTCGGTTGGATGATGAGCATAGTCATCAATCAGAGTGATTCCCTGACCCAATTCAGTTTCTTCCATTCTTCTGGTGGCATTGCGGAAATCCTTCAGGGCTTCCCTGATGTCTTCGGCCTTGATGCCCAGCTTGTAACACATAGCTATGGCAGCTGTGGCATTCAAGACCATGTGAGCGCCAAACAGCGGTACTTCAAATTCCTCATCCAGGTCTGCAAATCTGACGCGGAAGACGGAATAGCGCCTGTTCATGTCCGTGATCTGGGCTACGATGTCATTGTCTTCATTGAAACCATAGTACAGGATTTCCCTGTCTGTCCTGACCTTTCTGACATTTGGATTATCACCGCAGGCGATGATGAACTTTTTCGTATTGGCTGCCAGGATCCCGAAGGTATCGATGATGTCCTGCAGGTCGCGGTAACACTCCATGTGTTCCTCTTCAATGTTGGTGATGACGGTATAACTAGGATGATAGGTCACGAAATGTTTATTGAATTCGTCGGATTCGATCACGAAGAAATCATGTTCCTTATCCACATGTCCGTCCCCTGCCCCGATGAAGTAATTGGTGCCGACGGTATGTTCCAGAATGTGTCTGATCAGGGAACTCGTGGTGGTCTTGCCATGAGTGCCGCTGACCGATATGGTCCTAAACAGGGAAGTTACTTCCCCCACTATTTCATTGTATTTTCTGATGGTCAGGCCATTCTGGCGGCATCTGACCAGTTCCTTATGATCCAGCGGCAGAGCCACGGAATAGGTAACGATCATTTCCGGATCCAGCGGATGCTGGTTGTCACAGAACACCTCAATGCCGCGGGTATCAAGTCCCTTCTGAGTGAACTTGTAGTCCTTTACGTCATCATAACCGCACACTTCATTGCCCAGATCGTAAAGGATCTGCGCCAGGGTGCTCATTCCGGTTCCCTTTATTCCCAAACAGTAATACTTCATAAACTATCCTTTCTGTTTCAGGTATCGGCAGTGCTCACTGAACGGGCATTTCTCACACTGCGGGTTTCTGGCCGCACACATGTATCTTCCGAAGAATATCAGCAGATGGTGCAGCTTGCTCCATCTTTCCCTTGGAAACTGCTTCATCAGTTTCGCTTCCACCCGGCTGACGTCATCGTTTTCCCCGGCCAGGTACAGTCTGATGGAAACACGGTGAACGTGGGTGTCAACGGCGATGGCTGGGATCTTATAGCCTTCCGAAAGAATGACGTTGGCGCTTTTGCGTCCGACACCTCTCAGCTTTGTCAGCTGCTCCATTGTTTCCGGCACCTTTCCCTCATATTCTTCCACCAGCTGTCTGCTCATCGCAATTACATTGGCAGCCTTGTTGCGGTACAGTCCGATGGAGCGGATCAGATGCTCAACATCCTTCTGGTTTGCCTGAGCCATCCGGAAGGCATCCGGATAGGCTTCAAACAGCGCCGGTGTAACCTTATTGACCGAGACATCAGTGGTCTGAGCCGATAACATTACCGCTACCGTCAGCTGAAAGATGCTGCCGTAATCCAGCTCGCAATGCGCCTGGGGAAACAGCCTGTCCAGCTGATCATAGATATATCCGCAATCCGGCTTATACCTTGCCATTTCTGCTCCAGTTCTCCAGAATGCGGTCAATGTAGCTGGTGCTCAGCTTTTCCTGAATGACCGCTTCTCTTAAAGCCTTGATGATGGTCTTGGAATCATAGGACTGCTGCCATTGGGAAATGGCGATCATTTCCTTCTGGGACAGCGGGCGTCCGAATTCCTCTTCAAACACTTCAAAAAGATCACGGGATACTTCCAGTTTAGGTCTGTCTTCAAAGACGCCGGAAATGTCAAAATAGACCTTGCGGTTCTTGGTGGAAATCACCAGGTAGTCCATCTTGACCAGATCATCGATGGCTGCATCGATCTCTTCCAGATCCAGATGGCACTGCATGGCCAGATTCTCCATGGTGACGACCTGGCGGCCTTCCTGATAATAGTCAATAAGCAGAAGGATCAGCCCCTGGGTGGGACTGATTTCGAGTCTGTTCATGTTTTCCAGCAGCCAGTCGCGGCGGGAAAAGTAGCGTTCCTGATACCATTTCTTCATTTATGTTTCTCCCGGTCTTCAGTAAGTTCGTGTATGGTTGTTTTGTAGCTTTTTCTTTCGTTTACATAGTCAATTTCGTGATAGTCACTGACCAGCAGTTTCACGATGTAACGGGCAAAATGCGGGTTTTTGACCAGCACCGGTCCGTTAAGAGATATTCCAAACAGATTTCTCTGATGGATCCCGTCATATCTGTCAGGGATGTTGCCGATGACCTTTTCAATTGTCATGAAAGGCTCATTGAGGTTTTTAACCTGGCTGGCACGGTTGATGAAGCCGACAAAGATCTCATCAAACATTTTGCTGCGGGCCAGCACATCCCCCACATAGCGCTTTTTAGAGCCTTCTGTGACAGTAAAATCTGACAGGCCTAATCCCTCAAGTGTTACATTATCGGCCGTTACAATGACCTTTCCGAGCATCTGCCAGCTGATTCCGGTAAACAGGATCACCTTGTCTGCTTCATAAGCTTTTTTCAGTTCGTTTTCATGCTTCTTTAAGTCAGCTAAGGCAGCATTGCGGTTTTTCTCCGTACCCCGGCCGCAATAGATGAAATCATACTGACTGATGTCAAATTCATCCTGCAGACTCTTACGGTCAACAGTTACCTGCTCGCCCTGATCCTTAAGGTATCTTTCCAGGACGCGGACGTTGCCGTTATCGCCATAGAGGTTCATCAGATCATGATATAAATACAGAATTCTGATCATAACCTCACCCCCTTTATCTCGCTTAAGGCCAGTACCTTGCCGGAATCGGCAAAGCAGGTAATCACATAGAACGGATGCTCCTTATCCTGTTTGAGCCAGTCAGCCCGGGCCGGTATTGATTCAAATACCTGGATCTTTTCCGCCGGGATGCCGGTATATTCAAATCTGGCCGCCAGATCATAGCAGTAGCGGCCAGCCAGCACGATGTTGCCAATGTTTTCGTTATTGAGGTTTTCAAAGTCGATGTCCCACAGCCAGCTGGTCTCCGAAGTGAAGTACTTGCGGGAAATGGCATCAACGATGATCATGACATCCGGCTTGTTCTTATCGGCGATGGCTACGTCAATGGAGCGGTCATAGGAAATGGAATTCTCATGCTTGCTGGCGAGAAGAGTTCCTTCTCTTCCCCCGAAGACGACCTTCTGTACGCGTCCTGAAGTCATGTTGTAATTATTTAAGGTCTTGACAGCGCTTTCCGGTGAAACCCCTGCAATGGCTCCGGCCGCAAAGGCTGCCAGAGTATTGTAGCAGTGGTAGATCCCCTTGAAGGCCAGATCAATGCGGTACTGGCCGTTGATGATGATGTAGCCTTCATCAAAGTCAGCGGCTGTCAGTGTATAATCAGTCTTATTTCTCTTGAATCCGCAGTTATCGCAATGATAGCTGCCGATGTGATTGTAATGATAGTAATCGTATTTTAACGGATGCTTGCAGATCGGGCAGTAGCTTCCGTCATTGTAGATGCTGGTATTGACCGTCTTATCACCCTTTAAGTGATCAGCTCCAAAGTAGATGACCTTTTCCCTGCCTTCACCTAATGATGAAACCAGCGGGTCATCCCGGTTGAGTACCAGGGTCATCTTATCAGAGAAGCTTCTGGAAATCACATTGGCGATCCATTCCGGATGGCCGTTACGGGTCAGCTGGTCACGGTAGAGATTGGTGATGAAGAAGTAATCAGGCTGGAAGTACTTGAACGTATGCTGGGCATACTGTTCATCTGATTCCAGTAAGACCACATCGGTCTTCACCCTGCCGGATAAGCTGCAGTTGGCCAGAATGCAGGTTGCGACACCTTCGGTCTGGTTGGAGCCTTCCGAGTTGCAGGCAACAGTCAGTCCCCCATCCAGCAGAACCTTATGGATCATTTCCACGGTTGAGGTCTTGCCGTTGGAACCGGTAACCGCAATCACCAGTTTCGGCATTTCAATGTCACCCAGAATGCCCGGGAACAGCTTGAGAGTTATTAACCCCGGAATCGAGCTGCCCCTGCCTACCAGCTTGGCAGCCAGACGGACACAGCGGCAGAACAGTACTGCCAGAAACACTTTAATTCTCTTCATTTTTTCTACCCCTTCCCAGTTTGGCCAGCAGTGAATCCACTACTTCCTTATCAAAGACATTCTGCAGAGCACCTGAGCGGTAGCACAGGAAGAAATACAGCGCAGCTCCCAGTCCGGCATAGACAAACAGCAGAGCCAGAACCTTCCAGCGGCTTACCAGCGGTACCGGAATCAATATCTTCATGATCCCTACCAGAGCCATCATGGCAACTAACGGGATCCGGATCTGACGGATGATGGTGAAAGCCTTGCGGTAGTCAAAGTGAACGACTACATACAGGGTTCTTAACTGTAATGCCAGCAATACCAGTTCTGATAAGATGCTGGACAGGTTGGCACCTAAATAAGGCGGCAATCCCAGCCAGTTAAACAGATACATTAACGGCAGGTCCATGGCGATGTTGAGAGCGATGGCGATCAGAGTGAAAACACACACCTGCTTGCCATGATTCATGCTCTGTAATGCTGTGGAGAACACTGCGGTCGTACAGCTGATGACGTTATAGGCAATGGCCACTCTTAAGACACGAGGACCGTATTCACTTAAGCCGAAGAATACATAATAGACCTGCGGAGCCAGCAAGATGATGCCGACGGCCATCGGAACGGCAATGACCAGCACGATGGAAACCACCTGCTTCAGCTTGTCATTTACTCCCTTATAGTCCTGTCTGGCATAGTTGCCGGCAATGTGCGGAGCAATGGAACTGGTCATGGCCAGTGACAGTGATATGACAATGGTACCGATCTTGGTAACCAGGGAAACCGCAATGTCGATGATCTCCTGGATCTGGGCACTTCCGTAGTTGAGATTGCTGAGAGCGACCAGGATCAGCTTCTTGTTGGCGATCATGTAGAGAGACTGGGACATTGACACGATGGAAATGATCACGCAGTATACCACGATCTTCTTGATGATCGTTCTGGTATTTTCAACCTTCTCATCCTTACTGCCCTTCTGGAACAGTTCTTCGTTATTGGCGGTCTTACGGGACAGATAATAGTAGGTCACCAGACCGGATATCGTAAGTCCCCATAAGGAAATGTATACGCCGCCGTATACTGAATAACCCAGGACCTTGACCGTAATGAAGGCACCGCCCAGTACCACGGAGATACGGGTGATCTGTTCGATCAGCTGGCTGCGGGATGACACCACAAACAGCTGGTGCCCCTGCAGATAACCTCTCTTAAGGGCCATGAACGGAATTATCAACAGTGAAAAGGCAACGATCCTGACGGCATCGCCGATCCTTTCCGCTGTCATAGGATCAATGGCGTCACTGATGTAGAAATAACCGATGTTGCGGGCAAATATCTGCAGAATGAAGAAGGAAAACAGCGAGAATCCGGTAATGATCTTCTTGCCGATGCTGAAGGCCTTCTCCTTGGAAGAATACATGCCCAGGCTGTTGTATTCCGAAGCGATCATGCTCATGGCTACCGGAATGCCGGAAGTTGAAAGATCCAGGAAAAGCGAGAAGATGCTGTAGGCACTGTCATATACATAGAATCCTTCATGACCGATCATCGCTAAAAAAGGCGTATAGTACAGCGCCCCGATGATACCGTTAATCATGAATGCTATATACATCAAATATGTGCTTTCAGCAAAGCTGCTTTTTCTGACTTTCTGATTCATAGTGTAAGTTTACCCTATCTCTGTATCTTTTTAAGTATAGCACAGCACTATGTGAAAAAAAAGAAATGGATGAAACGGGTTCGCATCAGTACATATATAGTAAATTTTTCATTAATATGTTAAAAACTTTTCATATTTAATGTAAAATAGGAAGTACTTATAGAATTAACGAGGTTTGTTATGCTGGATAAATGGCCTATAACCATCCCCCAGTTAACGGGAGATGAAGAAAGATTCGCATACGTCTACGTTCCTGATGGCTACGAAGAAGGAACACAGTTCCCTGTACTATACATGTTCGACGGGCACAACCTGTGGGACGATGATGAAGCATCCTTCGGCAAGAGCTGGGGCATGCTTGATTATCTGGAAGAAACCAATGTTCCCCTGATCGTGGCTGCCGTTGAATGCAATCACCATCCTGAACAGGATGCCTGCGGCGGACGTTTATCCGAATATTCACCGTTTGACTTCAAGGACAGACGCTGGGGTGACATCAAGGGACGCGGCAAGATCACGATGGACTGGTTCGTCAACGAATTCAAGCCATATGTCGATGATAACTATCCTACCTGTCCTGACCGTGAATGCACCTTCATTGCCGGTTCATCCATGGGCGGATTAATGACGCTGTATGCCGTCACCAGATACAATAAGGTATTCTCACGTGGGGCTGCCTTATCACCTTCGATCGGTTTTGCCCCGTTAAGCGTATTAAGAATGATCAGATACTCCCGTATCGGAAAGGATACGGTCCTGTACATGGACTATGGGCAGAACGAATTCCGTTCCCGTGCTCTGAAGAGACTTTATTCCAACGTCGCCGGACGGTTAATGCAGAAAGGCGTGCTGCTGGAAAGCCGCATCGTACCGGGCGGTGATCATTCCGAAGCCAGCTGGGAGAAACAGATCCCGTTTTTCATCGATACCCTGCTCTACTAGAAAGAGGTTTCCAATGGAAGTTAATTATTTTGATTACTACAGCAACATTCTCAACCGTTCCATGCCGATAAAGGTCTACGGTCACCATGGCCGCCCGGTCCTGTTCATACCTTGTCAGGACGGCAGATTCTTCGACTTTGAGAATTTCCATATGACTGATACCTTTGAACCGTGGATCGAAGCCGGTGAATGCATCGTCTTCTCCATCGACACCATCGATGCCGAGACCTGGAGCGACAAGTACGGTGATCCGTTCTGGCGCATCCGTCACCACGAAGACTGGATCAGCTACATCACCAGAGAAGTCGTCCCTTTCATCCGTGAATATGTCAACGACAAGAACGGCTGGGACGGTTATCCGGGGATCATGACCTTTGGCTGTTCCATGGGTGCTACCCATGCTCTGAACCTATATCTGCGCTTCCCGGATCTCTTTGACCGCTGTCTGGCCCTTTCCGGGGTATACAACGCATCATTCTTCTTAGGTGACTACATGGACGATGTCGTCTATCAGAATTCCATTACCGACTATCTGGCTGGCATGCAGCCTGATCACCCGTTCATCGAACGCTACAATAACAATAAAGCCGTCATCTGTGTCGGCCAGGGTGCCTGGGAGATCCCATGGAGCACTCAGTTTGTTGACCAGCGCTTCCATGAACTTGGCATAAATGCCTGGGTTGACTACTGGGGCTATGACGTGGCTCACGACTGGCCTTGGTGGTACAAACAGGTTCCGTATTTTCTGCCATATCTGCTTGAAGACTGAGGAGGAATTTTATGAAAAACTTTATCTTTATCTCACCGAACTTTCCTGATAACTACTGGAACTTCTGCAACCATCTCAAGCGCAACGGTTTAAGAGTTCTGGGCATCGGTGACTGTCCGTATGACAACCTGACCCAGCAGTTAAGAGATTCCCTGAATGAATATTACAAAGTCTCCTCCCTGGAAAACTACGACGAAGTCTACCGTGCCGTCGCCTACTTCATCTTCAAGTACGGCCGCATTGACTGGCTGGAATCAAACAATGAATACTGGCTGGAAAGAGACGCCCAGCTGCGTACCGATTTCCACATCACTTCCGGCTTCCAGGTCGAGGACATGCCGCAGGTCAAGTTCAAGTCCAGGATGAAGGAAAACTACATCAAGGCCGGTGTACCGGTAGCCAGATATCACCTTGTCGATGACTTCGACAACTGCCGTAAATTCATTGATGAAGTCGGTTATCCGGTAATCGTAAAACCGGACAACGGTGTCGGTGCTTCCCATACCTACAAGCTGAAGAGTGATGATGATCTGCGTCACTTCCTGGAAACCAAGACTGATGAGATCTACATCATGGAAGAATTCATTACCGGTCAGGTCGTTACCTTCGACTCCATCTGTGATTCCAACGGCGATCCGATCTTTGAGACCGGCAACGTTACCCCAAGAAGCCTGATGGACACCGTCAACGATGAGCTGGACTGTGTCTTCTACATCCGTAACCGCGTTCCGGAAAAGCTGGCTGAAATCGGCCGCAGGACCCTGAAAGCCTTCAACGTCAAGAATCGCTTCACGCATCTGGAATTCTTCATGCTGACCCAGGATCAGTATCTGGGTAAGGAAGGAGACATCGTAGCGCTGGAAGTCAACATGAGACCAAGCGGCGGCATCTCCCCTACCATGATGAACTATGCCAACGGTACTGACGTCTATGAGATCTGGGCGGACATGATCGCCTATGACAAGACCGACCGCATCAAGGAGCAGTCACAGTTCTGCGTCTTCACCGGACGCCGTGACGGCCGCAACTACAAGCTGAACCATGATGAGATCTACGCCAGATATGGCTCCCACATCAGGGAAGAAGGCCGCGTAGCCGATGCCCTGGCAGGAACCATGGGCAACTACATGTACATTGCCACTTTCGATACCGAGGAAGAAACCAATCAGTTCGTTATCGACATATTTGAAAAAGCATAATGGACAGAGATGACAGCGTCATCTCTTTTCTTATTCTTCCCCGCCCTGTTTTGTGTTATGATAGTCTTTGAGGAAAAGATATGTTTAAAAGAGCTGTTTTATATACACTTGTACTGTTTCTGACAGGCTTCGGAGTCTATAGTGTCTTCAGGGAATATGCTCCTGATGTCATTGACTATGTTCCGGAGACCATCAACTTCACTGTCTCACCGCTGTACAACCAGAATACCATTGATGACTATCTGCTCTCCCAGAGCAAGGACAGCTTCGTGCTGTTCTACAAGAGTCAGGCCACCAACTCCATCTATCTGTTCAACAAGCTGCTGACCAGACTGATAACAGAGTATGAGATACCTTCCATTGAAGGACTGGTCTACTGCAATGTCGACACCATGGAAAGCAGTGAGAATGAGACCAAGAACCACTGGGGTTTCTATCAGACCCCTGCCCTGGTCAGGATCAAGGCCACTGACAATGTTCTGGAGATCGTCTCCTCATTAGAGTGGAGCGATACCAAGAGCCTGACTTATGAAGAAGTCGAAAACTGGCTGAAGACCAACGAATTGATCCATGCAAAAACCGCCGGACAGTAAACCGGCGGTTGTTTTCATTTACACAATATTACAGTCTCTTTAAGAACTCTCTGGTAAAGTCAGCAGCTCTGGCGCTGGCCTTGCCGACATAGGCAACGAAATCGAGATCGTTGTCTTTTTTTATGACGATGTCGCTTAATGATCTCATGATCACAAACGGCACGTTGTAGGACGTGCAGACATGTCCTACTGAAGCACTCTCCATGTCACAGGCTATGGCTTCCGGGAAATGTTCCTGGATGTATTTTACCTGATCATCCATTGAGATGAAGGCATCACCGGAAACGATGTTGCCGATAAAGACATTGTGGTTATCCAGCTGGGACATGGTTTCCCTGGCCTTTTCCACCAGTTTCTCATCGGAATAGAAGACATACTCGGAGTTTTCAAAGCTGGAGGTGACATTGTTGATGGTCTCGGAGATCCAGTCATGATAGGTCATGCGGTCCACGACCACCATGTCCAGAACGTTTTCAAATTCCTTGATGCCACCGGCCGTACCAATGTTGATGACGGTATCGCAATGGAACTTCTCAATCAGGCGGGTACAGGTAATGGCCGCGGCAACCTTGCCGATGCCCCCTTCCACCATGGTGACTTCCTTGCCGGAAATGATTCCGCTGTAATACTTCTGAGCATAGTAAGGTGTTTCCCTTTCATTTTCCAGAAGTGCTCTGATGGCTTCCAGTTCCGTATTCATTGCGACGATAATTCCGATCATATCACACCCTCCTTCTTCAGATATTCAAACTGCTGCTGCTTAACAGTCTGATATCCCTTTCCTATGTTTGCCGTGCACAGCGCTATCTCCCGGCTGGAGTCATAGCCACGGCCCGGATCAAGCTTGTCGGCACAGTAGACGATCATTGACAGAACGGATTCATCATCGCCCAGGCAGTGATGCCTGACGGCCTTAATGATCTCTCTGTCACTCATCTTAAGCTTGCTTTTCAGTAATATGGCAGCTACCGGCCGATGCCAGATCTGCCAGTTTTCATTCAGTATTTCCGGACAGTATGTCCTGACATAATACTCCTGTATTTCCTTATCCATGTTCTTGGCCAGATCATGGAGCATCCCGGCACAGTAAGCTTTCCTTTCATCATACCCGTTTTCCCTGGCAAACTGGACACACAGGTCTGCGACACGCTGCACATGGGCCCATCTTTTCTCTTTCAGGGTAGACTTGGAGATACTCTCAAGATACAGATAATGATCCATGATGTATCTCTTCTGACGGGTATTAAGCAGTTTCAGTTCATTGTAACCCAGTTCCTTAATGGCAAGTGAAGCATCAGTTATGTCAATGTATCTGTCATTTCTGCTTTCAGCCAGTTCACTTTTCCTCAGAACCCTGAACCCCCTGCCGTAAAGACCAAGTTTCAGTAATGTCA
This sequence comes from Erysipelotrichaceae bacterium, assembly GCA_015058955.1. Taxonomy (GTDB): domain Bacteria; phylum Bacillota_I; class Bacilli_A; order Erysipelotrichales; family Erysipelotrichaceae; genus RUG521. The sequence continues at coordinate 8,837 of SVBJ01000013.1, read as the reverse complement.
GACGGTGCTTATAGTCAGTTCCATCCTCATCCGCCACAAACCAGACCTCATCCAGGTTCAGCTGCTTTCTCATGATGAAGGCATGTCTTATCTCCGGTAAACTGACCGGATCAAAGCGTCCGTAAAACAGTCCGATCCTCATCTTGGCAGTTCAATGGAAGTCTTCTTGGGATTCTTGCGGTATAAGACGATCTTGCGTCCCAGCTGAGAGACGATCTCAGCGCCGGTTGCCCCGGCGATATCCAGAGCTAATTCATTGCTGGAAGTCTCACAGGTATTCAGTACGGTGATCTTGACGATCTCATGAGCCGTCAGGATCTCATCAACGGACATGATGATGTTGTCATTGAGTCCGTTCTTGCCGATCTGTACCAGTGGCTTTAATGTATTGGCCAGTCCCTTAAGGTACTGTTTCTGTGCTTTATTCAACATGTTATATCAACACCTTTCTTTCATGTACACCGATCTGCGGTGCAGTATAAACCTCGATCCTGCTGAACTTACCGGATACGCAGATCCAGCCTAAGCCGGCAATGCAGATGTCTGTCTTGTCTTCGTGAGGTTCAAACGAGGTTTTCTTCATCTGTCCTAACCCTCTGGTGCCCTTTACCACCGGTGAAAGCTCACGGCCGTAATGGCGCTGCCACAGGCTATCCCGGTTGCTCCGCTTGCCACGGGTTACCTTAAGCAGATTGGAACAGTATACCACACAGGTCAGTCTGTCGCAATCCAGCAGATCAATTCTGGCCAGTCCCCCTATCGCAATGCTCTGTGAACTTCTTAACTGATAGATCAGCGGATTGATCGGGGCATAAGGTACGACCTGCTTGAGGGTATTGCTGGCAAGATAAGCCTGAACCGATTCCCCAGCTACCAGACCGACACTGTCGATCAGAGTGCCGTATTCGGTTTCAATTCTGTTAACAGCCAGCGTAGTGCTCGGATTGCGGTTGACGGTCAGTAACTGCTGTCCCAGCAGATCATTAATGACGGTGGACTTGCCGACATTGGCAATGCCCATGAAGATGAAGTCCTCTTTTCTGTTTCTGATGATCTCGATCATCTTCTCACGGAAGTCTGATTCCCTGCCTCTGATGATCACTGCCTCACTCTGCAGTCCCAGCTGCTTCAGACGTAAGCCGATGTACTTTCTGATCTTCATTTCCTTTACCGTAGCCGGTAACAGGTCGCACTTGTTAACGACCATGATGAAGCGTCTGTTCTTCAGAAACTGCGGTATTACCGACAGTAAGGAAGTTTCCAGATCGATGACATCAACGATCCAGACAAAGACGCCCTGCAGATCCTCAATCAGTGAGAGATCCTGGGTAACGGTCAGATCAATGTAATCCTGCTGACGGTCATAATGGGTCAGACGGAAACATCTCTGACAGTATTCCATAGTCAAATCAGGCACATATCCCAGTGCCTGACTATCAGTATTCTGTAATATGGCTCCACAGCCCTTACACTTTCTTAAAATGCTCATTTATCCGAAAAACTTGGTATAGAAATAATAAATTACGATCAGTGCCAACCGGATTGCCAGCAGAGTGATGATGGTGTTGAGGATGTGATTGATCCTTTCATTCCTCTCGGCTCTGACGTCAAATCCCTCAAAATCCTTGCCGATGCCTAATTCCTCATCGGAGACCTCAACCTTCTTGATCTCCTGGGTAACGCGGAACTGCGGCTTACCGGATTCATCGATATAGGAGATGTTGCTTCTGGTGATGAACTGTTCCCGCGTCTTGGTCAGGGTATTGTCCAGCTCATCAGCCTCCTGCGGCTGCAGCTGTCTTTCCGGTTCAGTGATGACCCGTTCGGTAGCGGTCCACTGCGGCTGTTCTTCAACGGCTTCTGCAGGCTGTACTTCCTGTTCTTCGCTGACTGCAGCGATTTCTTCAGCAGGTTCTTCAGGTTGGATTTCTTCCTGTCTGATTTCTTCTGCCGGCTGGGCTTCCTGTTCAGCAGGTTCTTCCTGCTTTACGGTATCAAAGTATGGATGATCAAAGCTGATTTCTTCCTCAAACGGTACCTCAGTTATGATCTCCTCAACAGTATTTTCAACGGTTTCAGCCGGTTCTTCAATTACTTCTTCAGCTGTTTCAGCAATTACCTCTTCCACCGGTTTGCTGACCTGCTGTGCCAACTGTTCATTCAGAACCTCTTCAGTACTGGTCTTTCTTGGGCCAAACGGCGAAACAACAGTCTGGATCGGGGAAACCGAAGCCTTGGAAACCGTGGTCTTATCCTCTCCGTTTTCCTTTTCAGTCTTGTTGAGATAATCTCTCAGGGAAGCCATGTTGATGACCCGGGTGGTATCATCGATGAAGGCCTGCTTGACTTCTTGAGGTCCGTCCTCGTAGTTGACCAACGGAACATTGTCCAGAGCAGCGCTGTCACCCATCGGCTGCAGATCAGGTTCACCCTGACGGGCTTTCTCTGCTTCAGCAGCTTCCTGTTCCGGGGTGATCACCGGCATGGCCATTGATGTATTGAACAGGTCAATGTCCGGTTCATCATAGGCAGGCATTTCCGGCACCTCAGGCTGGATAGGTATTTCATCAACAGTGATGCCGATCTCTTCCTTCTTCGGAGTGATGACTCTGGCTGTCTCAATCTTCTTTTCCGTCCTGGCAGCCGGTTCTTCTGCCTTAACAGCTGTTTTCTTTTTCTTCTTTGAAGCCACCAGCAGCAATCCTGCCAGTAATGACAGAACACCTGCCCCAATGCTGCCATACAGCTGCAGGGAGGCATCCTTGAGTACCGGTATGCGGTAATACCAGGTCGTTATGCCGAAAGTGGCCAGGGCCGTCAGGGCCATTACCAGTAAAAGAATGAGTAATCTTCCTATAAGCTTCATCTTTATACCTCCAAAGTCAGTTCTTCAAAACTCTTCTCCGTTACCCCTTCCGGAATGTCAATTATCTTAACTTCCGGAATGCCCCGGATGTGATACCAGATCTTACCGGTAACCGGATTGGAGAATCTGGCATCCTTGGACATCAGGGAAACGTCCTTGCTCTTTAAATCCATCATACCCTCTGTGGTGATCAAATTCAAACTGTCATTTAAGGCTGCCGTGATCACATATCTGATGGCATGCGGATTGGTCTTGTTCTTCTTGGCGACCAGAATGCCCTTGGTAGCTCTTCTGGTAACTTCAATGTCAGCGGTCTTGATGCGCTTGGCACCGGCTTTTTCAGTCAGGTAGACTGCTTCACTGACGTATTCATTTATGATGGCGGCATCGGAAACATAGTCCCCTTCTGCCAGCTTGACACTTCTGACGCCCTTGGCTCTGGTAGCTGTCTGCGGTATCTCGGCGATCGGATAGCGGGAGATGAAGCCTTCCTTGGTAACAAAGGTGATGTCATCATTTTCATAGCCGACCAGCACGGTTATTACCTTGTCATCATCAACCAGCTTCATGCCGGTGGAACTCTTGGAGGTTCTCTGCAGCTGCCAGGCCGGCAGCATGGTTTTCTTGACCATGCCGTTGCGGGAAACGGAGATGATCCAGGCATAGGTATTGAAGTCCTTGACCAGACATGCTCCCACAAACTTCTCAGAGTTGTTGACTCTGACATAACGGGAAATGTGGTCACCGATGTCCTTCCACTTGTATTCCGCCAGGGTATACAGCGGGATGGAAACATATTCGCCGCTTTCAGTAAAGGCCAGTAAGGTATCCAGGGTATCTGCTTCCGAGAAGCCGATCAGTTCATCCTGATCCTTTAATCCGGTTAGGGAATCATTGGATGAGTAGGAACGCATCGATACTCTCTTGATGTAGCCGTCACGGGACAGGGTGAAGACGATGTGCTCATTGGCGATCATGGCGGTCTTGTCAATGACAATGTCGCTGACCTCATTCTCAATGACGCTTCTTCTTTCCGTACCGTACTTGTCGGCTACTTCCTTAAGTTCCTTACATAATACCTGATTGAGCTTGGAGTCGTTTTCAATGATCTCCTTTAACTCCTTCAGTTCGCCTACCAGTCTGGCAAACTCATCCTTAAGTTCAAAGATGTCGGTATTGCTCAAGCGGTACAGACGCAGATTGACGATGGCTTCTGCCTGCACTTCGGTAAAGCCGAAGCGGGCAATCAGCTTCTTCTTGGAGTCTGCCTTGTCCTTGGATCCTCTGATGATGGCGATGACCTCATCGAGAACACTGACGGCCTTGATCAGGCCTTCCAGGATATGGCATCTGTCAATGCGCTTGTTGAATTCGTAGTGTGAACGGGCTCTGATGACTTCCTGAGCAAAGGCAATGTAGGCATCAAGAGCGTCCAGCAAGCCTAACTGCGTCGGACGGCGGTCAACGATCGCAATCATGTTGTAGTTGTAGTTGATCTGAAGATCGGTATTCTTGTAGAGATAATTGAGGATCAGTTCAGCATTGATGTCCTTGGAGACATCGATGACGATCCTTAAGCCTTTACGGTCAGATTCATCTCTGACCGCCAGAATGCCGTCAATGTCCCTGTTGAATCTGATGTCATCGATCTTCTTGACCAGATTGATCTTGATGACTTCATAAGGGATCTCGTAGATGATGATCTGGTTATTGCTGCGGCCCTCTTCAATTCTGACCTTGCCTCTGACCACGATCTTGCCGCGGCCGCTGGCAAAGGATTCCTTTATTCCATCCAGTCCCTGTACGATGCCTCCGGTCGGGAAATCCGGTCCCTTGATGAACTGCATTACCTCATCCAGAGAGCACTTCGGATGCTTAATGCGGTAAACCGTCCCATCCACCACTTCCTTCAGGTTGTGCGGCGGGATGTTGGTGGCATAACCGGCAGCGATACCGGTTGAACCGTTGACCAGCAGATTAGGGAAACGGGCCGGCAGAACCGTCGGCTCATTTTCTGTGTCGTCAAAGTTAGGTGACCAGGTAACGGTCTCCTTGTCAATGTCCTGCAGCAGAGTCGTACTTAATCCGGCCAGTCTGGCTTCGGTATAACGCATGGCAGCCGGCGGGTCATCATCGATGGAACCGTTGTTGCCCTGCATTTCCACTAACGGATAGTTCTGTTTCCAGGACTGTGACAGTCTTACCATTGCTTCGTAAACGCTGGAATCACCGTGCGGGTGATAGTTACCGATTACGATGCCTACGGTCTTGGCGCTCTTTCTGTACGCCTTATCGGCAGTATTGCCCTCTTTGTACATCGCATAGAGAATTCTTCTCTGAACAGGCTTTAAACCGTCTCTGGCATCCGGCAGAGCTCTGTCCTGAATGATGTACTTGGCATAGTCGCCATATCTTTCGGAGATCAGATCATTAAGCGCTAATCTCATGAATTCATTTTCATTCTGTTTGGCCATGATTACTTATCCTCCAGCTGATACTTGTCTTCCAGAGTAAAGGTTACGAAGTCCTCGATCCATTCCCTTCTGATGTCCGCACGGTCACCCATCAGGATGTTGAACTTCTTATCAGTCGCAAAATTGTCGTCAATGTTGACCTGGATCAGGGTCCTGGTTTCCGGATTCATGGTGGTTTCCCACAGCTGATCGGCATTCATTTCACCAAGTCCCTTGTATCTCTGAATCTCAACCTTGCCGTATTTTTCCTTGATTTCCTCAAGTTCATCATCACTGTAGGCATAGTGAACTTCCTTGCCCTTCTGAGCCTTGTAGAGCGGCGGTAAGGCCACATAGACCTTGCCGGCCTCGATCAGAGGTCTCATGTAACGGTAGAAGAAAGTCAGTAACAGTACCTGAATGTGGGCACCGTCCGTGTCAGCATCCGTCATGATGATGATCTTGTCATAGTTGCTGGATTCGACGTCAAACTTGTCGCCGAAATCAGCACCGATGGTATATATCAGTGTTGCCAGCTCCTCGTTTTTAAGGATCTCGGCATCACTGGCTTTTTCAGTATTAAGCACTTTGCCTCTTAAAGGCAGGATGGCCTGGTATTTGGAATCACGTCCGCTCTTGGCACTGCCGCCGGCTGAGTCACCCTCAACCAGGAACAGTTCGTTCTTCTTGGCATTGCGGCTCTGGGCTGGGGCTAACTTGCCGGAGATCAGGCGTTCCTGCTTCTGGTTGCGTCCCTTGCCGGAACGTACTTCCTCACGGGCCTTCTGGGCAGCCTTTCTGGCCTGCAGGGCTCTTAACATCTTTCTGATCAGATTGTCAGTCATTTCCCTGTTTTCCTGCAGATAGAAAGTCAGGCGTTCGGAGATGACGCTTTCCACCACGTTACGGGCTTCCGGGGTACCAAGTTTGCCTTTGGTCTGCCCTTCAAATTCCAGCAGATCTTCGGTGATTGTCAGGGAAATGACGGCTGTCAGACCTTCACGGATATCACTGCCGTCCAGGTTGTCATCCTTTTCCTTCAGGAAGCCGTTTTTACGGGCATAGTCGTTGAAGCACTTGGTAAAGGCTGTCTTATAGCCGATGACATGGGTTCCCCCGTCAACTGTTCTGACGTGGTTGACAAATGAATATGAGCTGTCAGCTACCCCATCGGTATATTGGAAGGCGAAATCAACCGTGATCTTAGCCGTACCGCCATTAAAGGTAACTACCGGAGTAAGAACGTCTCTGTCGGCATGAAGGTAATTGACAAAGGCCTCCAGACCGTTTTCAAAGCAGAATTCCTCTTTCTGATTCTTTCTTTCATCGACCAGGACCATCTTAAGCCCATTGGTCAGAAAAGCAGCCTCTCTGACTCTTTCCAGAATGGTCTCGTAATTATATTCAATGCGGCCGAAGATCTTCTTGTCAGCCAGGAAACGCACCTTGGTACCGGTCTTGTTGGTAGGGCCAAGCTTTTCCAGCTTGGAAACATCACTGCCGCCGTTTTTAAAAGTCATGCGCCAGGTGTAGCCGCCATAGTTGGTGGTTACTTCCAGCCATTCACTTAAGGCGTTGACGACTGAAGCACCAACCCCATGCAGACCCCCAGCTGTCTTGTAGCCGGACTCACTGGAGAACTTGGCACCGGCATGAAGCTCGGTAAAGATGACCTGAATGGTCGGAACACCGGATGCATGCTTGCCGGTCGGCATGCCTCTGCCTTCGTCTTCAACACATATTACGTTATTCTTCTCGATGGTGACTCTGATGACCTTGCCAAAGCCGTTGAGAGCCTCGTCCATCGCATTATCCATTATTTCCCATACTAAATGATGCAGTCCGTGATAATCCGTGGAACCAATGTACATTCCCGGTCTCTTTCTGACTGCATCCAGTCCCTTTAAAATCTGAATACTTTTCTCGTTATATTCTTTAACAGGCATATTAAAACCTCACGATATTATTATACCAAATCTGAGCCATTATGTATTGAAAAACATTCCATTATGTTATTATAAGGAGGGTGATGAAAAATGATACTGAAAGCTGTTTTATTTCTTCTGGCTGGCTATCTGATCGGTTCGATTCCCTGGGCTCTGATCATCGGAAAGGTGTTCTACAACACCGACATCCGTGAGAAAGGTTCAGGCAATTTAGGCGCGACCAATGCCGGCAGAGTTCTGGGAACCAAGGTGTTCTACATAGTCGCTGCCCTGGATGCGGCCAAAGGCTTTATTGCCTACATGATACTCAAGCAGATCGACCCTACCCTGGCCTTATTAACCGCCATCGGTACGGTATTGGGACACTGCTATCCGCTGTTTTCCAACTTCAAGGGCGGCAAGGGTGTGGCCACCAGCGCCGGCATACTTCTGGCAGTCTCGCTGACCAGCTTCAGGTACTTTGCCCTGCAGGTTGGGATTCCTCTGGCCTTCTTCGTGGGTTTTGCCCTGACGACCCAGTACATCTCCCTGGCGTCCATGAGCGCCTTCATCAGCGCTTCCGTTGTAGCCTGGATCTTCAATCCCGACAAGCGCATTGCAGCCCTGCTTACCTTACTGACGGTATTCATCGTCTACAAGCACAAGGCCAACATTCACAGGCTGCTCAATCACAGTGAGAACAGGTTCTCACTGGTAAAGAAAAAGGAGAAATGATCTCCTTCACCATCAGTATTTCCCAGACAGCCGCAGGGCTGTCTTTTTTAATACCACCGCACCAGGATGTCCTTACACAGCGAGGCATCAAAACGGTAATGTTTATAAACGGTTCCTCTTTTAAGATAATCCTCATCACGGTTTGGCTGACCCCCATTGTGAATTATGTAGACCTGACCTTTCCGGTTACGGTAATCGGATACCATGCCGATGTGCATTCCCTCGTTGAACACCACGATGTCTCCCGGCATCCATTCCTCAATCTTGTTGATGTCTGTAGTAAGAGAAATGGCATACTTGTCAAAGAAGTCTTCCAGATTGCTGACACGGCGGAAATCGATGTTGATGTCCGGATCTGCATCCGGATAATCATCAGGATATGCCCTGATGTCATTGTCTACCATGTCTCTTAAGCAGTATCCTGCTTCCCTGAAGGCTCGCCAGATCACATCGGTACATACGCCATAGTTATCACTTGGATAGCCCCCATCAGGCCAGTATGTCCCGTTATAGGCCGGATGATTGGCGGCATCCTTCTTGGCCCCGGCCAGAAAATCGGCATAGTCATCAATGCCGTCATTATCATAGTCCATGCTGCTTTTGATTACTTCAATGCTGAAGTCAGCAGCCGTATATTTCTTAGCTGGAAAGATGTTATAGCGCGCACCAAGAATGCTGATTGCAATCAGCAATACTCCCATTAGCAGTATCAGCAGTCTGTCCATTCTCAGTTTTCTGACCTTTTTCATAACCACATTAGTACGATTTAATTATACCCTACAACTTCTCATTTGAGTTATAGGATAACACTGTTTTGTGTAAGATAAGAGTGTGGCTTTTTGACGGAAATTTCATTTG
>SVBJ01000037.1 GCA_015058955.1 Erysipelotrichaceae bacterium | reverse complement strand
ACGCAGATTCAGATCTGCGTTTCAATTATCAGAATTCAACTGTTTCTGCCGGTTTGGTGAAACTGCTGATGGTTGCCACTGCTGATTTGAAGCAGAATACCCGGGTATTGCCATCATTCTCGTCATACATGCCTCTTAAGTGAGGATAACTGTCCAGCATGGCTTTCTTGGCTTCGATACGGTCATCCAGATACATTTCACCACAGACTCTGATCCATTCTCCGTTTTTGAAGGCACAGATTTCAACCTTAGGGTTGTCCATGATCTGGTGTGCTACTGGTTTGATCTTACCGGTCTGAATGTACAGTTTTCCTTCAAAGATGTTGACTGTACCGAAAGGACGTACTCTTGGCTGGTCGCCTTCGACTGTAGCCAGATAATATGTTCCGGCTTCCTTTAAGAAATCATATACTTTCTGTAAGTTTTCCATTTTCTCTCCTTATTTGACAAGCGCCTTGGCTTTTCTGTATATCGTTTCGTTATCAAGTCCGAATATCGGATACAGAGACCGTCTGTTGCCGGTTTCACCGAAACGGTCTTCAATCGCAACATAATCGAACCTGATGTTTTCTACTCTGTTGAACAGGGCACTGCGGCATGATTCAGTCAGACCACCGAATTTGTTGTGCTCTTCAACAGTCAGCAGATTGCCGGTCTTGCTTACATAGTCTGCCAGTGTTTCGGCATCAAATGGCTTGATAGTGTGATAGTTGAGTACGGTTGCTTCAATTCCTTCTTCTGCCAGTTTCTCGGCAACCTCCATGACAAAGGTAGTCATGATGCCGGTTGCTGCAATGGTCAGATCTTTTCCTTCTCTTAAAACCTGAGCTTTGCCTATTTCAATGTCATCTTCCATGGTGGTCACATTGTAGACAGGTTCTCTGGAAGTACGCATGTAACAGTAACCGTCATATTCATACATCTTCTTAACCATCAGTCTTGTCTGATTGTAGTCACATGGATTAAGCACTACCATTCCCGGAATAGCCTTCATCCAGGCCAGATCTTCAATGCACCGGTGAGACCCGCCATCCATTCCGGAGGTAATGCCGCTGTGGGAACCTACCAGTTTGACATTCATGTTGTTAAAGGCAACCGCATTACGGACGATTTCGCAGGCTCTGCCGGCGGTAAAGATTGCGAAGCTTGTTACAAACGGTACCCAGCCGACAGCTGCCAGACCGGATGCCATTCCAACTTCGTTCTGCTCGGCAATGCCAGCTTCAATATAACGCTCAGGATAGGTCTTTCCAAAGACAGCTGAACCGGTTGCGGCTCCTAAGTCACCTTCCAGAACTATCAGATCATCATGCAGGGCTCCTACTTCCAGTAATCCCTGGCCATAGCCTGCACGTGTTGCCAGTTTTTCAGTCTTGTTCATATTACTCTTCCTCCTGCAGTTCTTTCAGCGCTATTTCCAGCTGTTCGGCATTCGGGGCCTTGCCATGCCAGTGATAATCGCCTTCCATATAGGAAACACCTTTTCCCTTAATGGTATGCGCGAGAATGACATGAGGTTTTCCTTCTTCATGATGAGAGAAAGCTTCAAGAAGTTCATTAAAGTCGTGGCCGTTGATTTCATCAACCAGGAATCCAATTGCTTCGTAACGCTTATGCAGATCTCCCAGATTCATGATATCTGCAGTTGTTCCATCCAGCTGTACACCGTTTATGTCAACAATGTAAGTCAGATTGTCCAGATGATAGTGAACGGCAGCGCTGGCGGCTTCCCAGACAATGCCTTCATCTGATTCGCCATCGCCAATCAGAACATAGACTTTCTGTGGAGCTTTTTTCAGCTTATAACCCAGAGCCATACCGGTTGCGGCAGAAACACCCTGACCTAAGGAACCCGGATTGAAATCGGTAAAAGGTGTTAAGCCTTTAACCGGGTGGCCTTGCAGACGGCTTCCTGTTCTGCGGAAGGTGTGAATTTCTTCAGGATCAAGGATGCCTTTTTCCAGCATCCAGGCATACTGAGTCGGTACGGCATGACCTTTTGAGAAGACAAAGCGGTCTCTGTCAGGATCATCTGACCCTTTCCCCAGATTCATTTCATGTTCAAATAAAGTGATGAATATTTCCACACAGGAAAGAGATCCGCCGGGATGTCCTGAATTAACTTCGGAGCACATTTTCAGGATGTCACGGCGCATTCTGGTGGCAAGATTCTTCCACTCAGATAAATTAATGTCCATTCTAGTTACCTCCGATTCTGTAATGAATCATCTATCACTACTATTATATAATAGGCATTGCCTATTTGGAACATATACGATGTGCAGAGCTTTGATAAAAATGTGTTTGTTTATTGCGAGATTAGTGTTATAATATGAATACTGTTGGGGCATTAGCGCAGCTGGGAGCGCGTATCGCTGGCAGCGATGAGGTCGCGGGTTCGAGCCCCGTATGCTCCACCATAGTAAAAAATGAGGTTTCCGAAAGGGAACCTTTTTCGTGCCTGAAAGTGTCAAAAACCCTTATAAATAAAGGCTTTTTGGCACTTTTTGTTTTTTGAGAAATCAAATTTTGTGAAAATCCT
>SVBJ01000036.1 GCA_015058955.1 Erysipelotrichaceae bacterium | reverse complement strand
ATGTGTCATCCCTTTAACTGTTCTGATGTTTTTTATGAACGTTCAGTATGTAGATGCTTAATAACAGTGCGATTACCTGTAGAACTATTCCCACCACAAAGCACGGTCGGTACGAACCGGTAAAGTCATAGATGTAACCGAAGATCATGCTGCCGAAATACATCAGGCCATAAGGCACTGACTGGGCGGCGAAGACATCGGCGTACTGTTTATTGCCATAGACATGTCTGATTAAGGCGGAAGTGGTTATCTGGTTGCCATAGGCAGTTCCCAGTATGAAGGCACCGATCAGAAGAACGATGTCATTGGAACTGACCAGCATGATCGTACAGGCCAGTATGGCAGTAACACAGCCAAAGGCAGCACCGTACTGATCACCAAAGCGGTCGCATACAATGCCGGCGAAAAACTTGAAAAACAGATTACCCAGCATTATTGAGCTTACTAACAATGGCCCTAAGGCAGGTTTTCCCAGAGACCGGGCAAAGCCGTTGAGATGGTTGTTGATGTGTATCAGTAAAGCCATCAGTATGGAAACGGCACACAGGGCATAGAAGACCGGGTCATTGACCTTATATGGAAGAGGACGCATATTCTCTTCTTTCTTTCCCTTTTCCTTAGCGGAAGAACTGGTGAAAGGCTTGAAGTTCTTTTCTTCAGGAGTCAGAGTCAGAAACAGGAAAGCAGGCAGTACCAGGACAAACTGGAAGAAGGCCATGGTGAAAAAGCCGATCCTTAACCCATAAGTGGTGATCATGTGACTGAACAGCGGTGAATACAGGGCCCGGGCAATGCCGGAAAAGCCAAGTGCCAGAGCAGAAATGGAACTGCGGTAGTCCTTAAACCAGTTGCCGATGACAAATATGATTATGGTACTGCTGAAAATGGAATTCAGGACACCCTTGAAGAGATTGCTGGCGAGGTAAAGATAGACATTGTCCATGAAACCGAAACTGCAGGTTAACAGGGAACTGCATATGGCCGTTACCAGCATGACGATGCGCAGAGGAAATTTCCTGATGGCCCACAGCATCAAAGTGGCACAGAGGCCGGATATGATCCCGTAAATGGTTGAGGCCAGTGAAACCGTGCCTCTTAAGGCACCCATCTGCTGGGAAAGCGGAACAATAAAGGCACCGTAGGCATTGGCGGTACCGGTACAGGCTCCGATGTACAGACAGCAGCAGATTATCACCAGCAGGTAAGTCTTATTCATTAAAGTTTGTTCTCCTGATAACATTTTAATATATGCCCCATCATTGAGAAAAGCGATTTGTATCAGCATTGGATATTATCATGATAAAATGAATGAAAGAAAGTATTAAAGAGGTGAAAACATGGCATCAAGCAGAGGATTTCTGGACTATGTTCTGGAGCAGCTGTCGGATCTTCCGGAGATAAGCTACAGGCAGATGATGGGTGAGTACATCATCTATTATCAGGGAAAGATCATTGGCGGCATTTACGATGACAGATTTCTGGTCAAACCGGTAAAGGCTGCCTTGGCAATGATGGATGAGGCATCTTATGAGATACCATATGAAGGGGCAAAGCCCATGCTGGTGGTTGACGGCATAGACAATAAAGAGTTTATGACGGAACTGATTGAAGCCATGTATGATGAGCTGCCGGCTCCAAAGAAAAAAAGATGATGAGGCTGTGAAAAGGACTTTGGTTTATGGAAGACAGATAAGAGCTGAAAAGCTCTTTTTGAGTGTCTGTAAGGGAAGTGTTGCTGGACTGTGCTATTATGATGTTATAGGAAATGAGGGACCATTATGAAAGTACTGTTTGTAGGTAACAGCCATACCTTTTTTAATGACATGCCTGAACTGTTTGCTCAGTTTGTGGAAAAGACTACCGGGGAAAAGCCGGAAGTGGTAATGCTGGCATATGGGGGCAGAGATTATAAATGGCATCGCAAGGAATACTTTGCCCTGAGGTTTAATCTGATGTATGGCGGTTTTGATTACTGCATCCTCCAGCAGGCAGCACATCCGTATCCGCCTATTGAGGAAACGCTGGAATACGGCGGAATGATCATTGATCTGTGCAAGAAGTACCATGTAACTCCGGTTGTATACATGACCTGGGCTGAAAAGAGATTCCCGGAGAATCAGCAGAAGATGATCGATACCTGTAAGCAACTGGCTGAAACCAGAGGAGCTTTACTGGCACCGGTCGGGGAAGTATGGAAGAGGGTACAGCAGGAATGTCCTGACATTGAACTGTATTTCCGCGATGGGGAACATGCAGGCCCTTACGGTGATTTCCTGATTGCCTGTGTGATGTGCAGACTGCTGACAGGGAGCCTGTCTGATGAAGTGATTGGAAAGGGTTTTGACTTTCTGCAGAATGAAGTCATCAACATGGAACTGGCAACAGTCATTGAGGATGTCGAAAGGATCCCGGTTGAACTGGATCAGGAAAAGACCGGAAAGATATACGATATTGTAAATAACCAGAACATGTAAATTCGATAATATAAATCAAGTCCCAAATTGAAGAAACATGGAGAATCCTACGTTCCGCATGGCAAGCCATG
>SVBJ01000030.1 GCA_015058955.1 Erysipelotrichaceae bacterium | reverse complement strand
CTCAATTCACTGGGATTTACCAAAAACGAAAAAGGTTACGAAATGACACTTTAAAACCAGCTTTCAAAGCTGGTTTTTCTGTTACTTCTTAATATCCAGTACTACCGGAACGGATCTGTATCCGATTCCCATTCTGTCAATACCCATGTCGATCAGCTGCAGGAAATGTTCACGGGTACGGATGTTTCCGCTGCCCTTGATCTTCGCACGGCCCTTATTCTGATCCATGATCATGGCAATGACTTCCGGTGCGGCACCAACCGTGTTGTGACCGGTAAGGAAGCCGGTAGATGTCTTGATGAAATCAGCGCCGGCAGCGATGATGCATTCACAGCCCTGTCTGATCTGTTCCTCATTCAGTGCATCTGTTTCCAGAATGACCTTCAGAGGATGTCCCAGCTCATGAGCTGCATCAGCACAGGCTTTCAGGTCAGCGGTTACCTCATCATACTTGCCTGAACGCAATAAACCGAAGTTGGCAACAATGTCGATTTCCTTGACACTGTCATATTTCCCGGCAAAACGTATCTGAGCTACACGGCTTTCCGTGGAACTCAGGCCAAACGGGAAGTCCGTAACCGGGCACAGCATGGTTTCGGTTCCCCTGACATATGGTTCACACAGTTCAATGTACTTTGGGTTGATGCAGATGGTTGCACAGCCCAGGGCGGCACCATCCTTTGTCAGTTCAATTATTTCTTCTTCGGTGAATTCAGGTTTCAAGACGGAATAATCAATATAGGAAGCCAATTCCCTGACCGTCATTTCTGCTGCTTTCTTCTCTGGTTTCATATTATTCATCCTTTCCTCAATACTGTCTGCAGGTTCCCTGTTCCTTTATCTATGGGCTGCGTATTGAAAATATCTTCTGATATTATTATACATTATTACACTGTATTAAGCATTCCAAAGACAGTTTATAATATAAATAAAATATACTTTTACATAATCAGTAATGTTGTGATAAAATTTTTTACATGAAAAGAATCTTAGCATTATTACTGTTACTGTCCATCCCGCGGGGATGCAGTTCCTTCCACTCCCATCAATGGAACGACGCCAATTATCAGCAGCCTTCTACCTGCAGCATCTGTCACGAAACCAGAGGTCTGCCGTTACAGGCTGATTTTGACGCTTATGGGATAGACGGTTTTGTCAAGACAGAACAGGCTACTGCATATATTACCCGCTGCGATGAAGAGGACCTCCCTGCTGAAGGTACTTTTACTGTGGTCAGTGACAGCGTCATCGCTTCTGATGAAACCCATCAGGCACTAAATGGCTATAACTGGCACATCATCACCATGACCATTGACATGGAAGATCCTAACAGCAACGAATACGGTTTCCTTTATAATTATTTCATAACCGACTTCTATGACATTGCCGGTTTTGAAATGTCCTATAAGGCCAATGAATCCGGTTCAAACAGCTTTACCGTTAATTACAATGGTCAGGACTACGACAAGTGTCTCTGCCAGTCAGTGACTTCTTCTTCCAACTGGACCAAGAGGAATGACGGTTTCACCAAGACCGTTACCATCGTCATGAACATTCTGATTCCGGAAGGCTATGACGGCATCGTGGTCGGTGTCAGAAACAGCGGTCTGAATACTGAGGGAAAATACCTGTTTAATGAATATTACAGCCGGGATGACTTCATCCTGTACAGAGTGGAGGGTTAGCCCATGAAGAACATTTTCTACCTGTACATCTTATTCCCGCTCATGATGATCTTTCTGGAACTGGGCAGTCATTTCTCCCTCTTCGGTTTTTCCGGAGGAAGTTATATTCTTTCACAGATAATCATTGCGATCGGAGTCGGATCCCTTATTGCCCTGATCGGATCTTTTTTTAAGAAAAAAGCCCAGAAAGCCGTAATCATTGTGATCCTGCTGCTTCTGGCAGTATTATTCGGTATCTCCACAGTTTATTATTCAATATTCCAGTCCTTCTTCATGTGGAAGACGATTGGTCTGGCCGGGGATGTAACGCATTTCTGGAGAGAAGCTCTTACCGGCATGAAAAACGGCTGGTACATGATAGTCATTGCGTTTGCCCCGTTACTGGCGTATCTGCTCGTCTTCATGCATAAAAACTACACTGCCATACTGAAGCACCGCCTTGTCTTACTGGCAATCATCATTCTTACTTCCGGATACAGTGTCTACAATGTCTACAAGACTGACCTCAAGCTGTTCCGCAACTTCCAGAATACACCGTCAAACTTCTACTATCAGTACGGCATCGTAGCCTCCAACGGTACGGATATCTATCAGGTCCTCACCAATTACAAGGCAGGTTCCGATAATGAAACCATCATCGATCCTTCCCTGCTGGGAAAGACCGACATTCAGATGACTGAAATAAAGGTCATTCTCAAGAACATTCTGGAAATGGATGAACAGGCCATGATCGCTTCTGCTCCAAACAGCACGATAGCCGACATGCACCGTTACTTCACTTCCCGTCCGGCTACAAACCAGAATGACTATACCGGTATCTTTGAAGGAAAGAACATTATCTTCCTGACTCTGGAAGGCTTCTCCTACAAGTGCATTTCTCCGGAATTAACTCCGACATTATACAAGATGTACAATGAAGGCTTTAAGTTCACCCAGTTCTACGATCCGCTCTGGGGCGGAAGTACGGCATCCGGTGAATATGCCAACATGACAGGTAACTTCTATTACAATGCCTTCTGTCTGCCTGACAGTTCCACAACGCTTACCTACTCTGCCTTGGGAACACTGTTCAGAAATGAGGGTTATGGTACCTATGCTTACCATAACGGCTATTACAACTATTACGACCGTGACCTCTCCCATCCTAACTTCGGTTATGATGTGTATAAGGGCGTCAATGGCGGTCTGTATCTGTCCAGCTATTCCTGGCCAAACAGCGACCATCTGATGGCCGTAGCCACTGTTGATGAATACATTAACAGCGAAAAACCGTTCCATGCCTACTACATGACCATTTCCGGTCATACCTACTATACCTATGTAGGCAATACCATGGCATCCAAGCATCGCCAGGAAGTTGAAGATCTCAATTTCAGTGAGGAAGTTGAAGCCTATCTCGCTACCGAAATCGAAGTGGAAAACATGCTGAAGTATCTGATAGAAAGACTGGAAGCAGCCGGCAAGCTGGATGATACGGTCTTCGCCATGTGCTGTGATCATTATCCTTACGGCTTATCCGATGAGTCATGCGCCGAATTATACGGCCTGCCGTTAAGTGATGTCAGAGGCAACTTTGAACTGTATCACAATGCCTTCATCTTATGGAGTTCATCCATGAAGGAACCGGTAGTCATTGACAAGCCATGCTGTGCCATTGACATCGTTCCTACCCTGGCCAATCTGTTCGGCCTGGATTATGATTCCCGCTTCATCATGGGTACCGACATTCTCTCCGACAGCGAGGGTATCGCCATCATCAACACCTCCACCAATACGGGAGGAATGTGGAACTGGAAAACCCCTCAGGGAACCTACTACACTTATACCGGCGAATTCAGGAAATCCGCTGCCTGTACCCTGAGCGATGATCAGATTGACTACTATGTCAAATCCAAGAATAAGATGCTGGATGATATGAAGACTTACTCCTATGCCATCCTGGATGAAAACTATTACTCTTACGTTTTCAACAAAAACGGCACACCTAAATACCCGTTAAGCGAATAATGAACCGGATCACTCCGGTTCATTTTTTAATAATGTACATATAATCTGGAAGGCTGAGGCTCACCATCACCCTGCGCCAGACAGTGGAACTGCCAGCCATATCTTTCATAGAAACCGGTGTGATCCGTCAGCAGATATACCGGCGTGATGCTCTTTGACCTCAGGTCCTCAACCGCCATGTTCAGCAGTCTGCCGGCAATCCCTCTTTTTCGACATTCCTTTTCCGTATAGACGGCACAGATGTTAGGAAAGAGATCCTTACGGTCGTGGAAGTCATTCTCAATTACTCCAAGTCCACCCACGATTCTGTCCTCATCAAGACAGATGTACCAGCCATATTCCGTTTCTCCGGAAAGATAAGCCTCCATGCATTCAAGGTATGCTTCCTGAGGTACTTTCCATTTTTCATGGAACCACTTTGCGGCGGCATCTTTCAGTTCAGGTCTTTCCCTTAAGGTAACATAATTCATAAACTTCCTATAACCTCTCATTTACATAATATGCTCTTATTTCATCTTCCGTGATCAGGACTGATTCCTGATGGAAGAACACGCACAGATCCTTGGCAATCTCATTGACGATGTCCTTATCGGTATCGATCAGGATCAGAACAAGGGTATTCTCCTGAGTATACTGACCGTCTTCATGGAAATAGCCGCCCTGGACAACTGAAAAGGAAAAAGCCACGTGATAGCTGTAGCAGACATTCTTGAGAATGCTGACATACTTTTCCGTGGAAAAATGCTGCGTCATTGTTTCCGAGTCATTCAGTCCTACATATATCTTTGTTTCATACATTGAACGCTTACCTCTTTTTCTTTCCCTTAACCAGCCGGTATATGCCATAACCTGTCATTACTCCCAGAGTATTCAGTATCAGATCATCTATGTCAGTAGCTCTGACAGCAAAAGGCAGCTGGGCTGTTTCAATGCACAGTGACAGCAGAAAACCGGCTGCAGCTGTCTTTCCAAAATTATCAGGTTTTCTGCAGATTACCGGCAATACTATTCCGCTGGGCACAAACATCCCAAAATTGCCTGCTATGTTAATGAGAAGATCTCTCCTGCTGGAATACTCCAGCAGATATCTGAAGGGAATCAGATTGATTCTCAGAGGAAATACGCTGTCCGGATCAAATACCAGCGGCTGAACCTGACCGTTCACTTTGGAAAAAGGATAAAAGGCAAACCTGATTATCACCGCCAGATTTATATACATCAGCATAAGTGCAGCTTCTCTCTTCCAGTCAATTCGGCCTTTCCTGATCCAGCAGATCACACGGATAAGTACCCATGCAACCGCCAGGAGAAGTTCACCGGCAGCAAATGATATTTCCTTCATTGTGTTTCCTCTTTACAAATAAATAATAAACCAACACAGCAATTTTAACTACAGATTAGTTAACGATGTGCGCATCCGTAAACGGCTGCTGATAAACCGATTTTTCTTGAAATTTAGTACTCTTTATATTTAATATATTATAGTATGAAGACCTTGGGTCTTCAGAATAGAAGGTGAATACTATGAACGATGTAAACACAATTATCATCGGAGCCGGCAGAGTCGGTAATACTCTGGCTCAAGCCCTGGGCAAAAAGGACAGCATTCTTGTCATTGACAAGGATAAAAGAAAGATCGAAAGACTGACTGACTTTTCCGGGTTTGTTGAAGTCGGTGACGCTACTGATGTTAATTTCCTGATTCAGAATGGGGCAAACGAAGCTGAAAACATTCTCATCGTAACTGATGATGATAATATCAATATTTTCCTGGCTGATGTCTTTGTGTACCTGTTTAACAGAAAACATGTGCTTATCAGACTGAAGGACTCCCGCAAGGCCAATCTTGTTGACCCGATCGTCAAATGCATTTGTCCGTTTGATCTGTCACTGGCTGATTTCCAGCAGAAAATGGAAGAAGGAGGTAATCAGTAATGAAAATCGTCATCGTTGACGGCAAGCATGAAGCCGATTACATCATCAGCATGTACAATAACAGAAAGAACGACGTCATTGTAATCAACCAGGATGAAGATACCTGCCGCTACCTGAGTGCTCAGAATAACATTCCGGTAATGCGCGGCAATCCTACCAGAATGAGTGACCTGCAGCTGGCAGGTGCTGAAAATGCTGACCTCTTCATTGCCCTGGCAGAAAGCGAATTTGAAAACTATGTTGCCTGCAAGCTGGCCAAGAAGTTTTTGGGAGCCAAAAGATGCATTGCCACCGCAATTAACCCTAAAAACGTCGATGCCTTCAGAAGTCTGGGTATAGATTCCGTCATGTCATCAACATATCTGTTAGGTGAGCAGATCAGAAACGCTGCCACAATTGAGAACCTGATCCGTACACTGTCTCTGGAAAACGACGAGATCCACATAACCGAGTTCAGGATCACCTCCGACATGTATATCTGCAACCAGACTCTTAAGGAAATCAACATTTCCAATATCGCATCCGTAAGTTCAATCGTACGTAACGGCAAGGGAATCATTCCTAATGGCAACACAAAATTATTAGCCGATGACAAGATACTTGTAGTAACCACTCATAACAACAGCAACAAGGTTATGAAAGTCTTCCAGAGGAAAAAATAATGAGAAAGAATTTTTACCGACTCATTGCGTATTATCTCAGCATCTTTGTCATCATGATCGGGATAATTCAGCTTACTCCGTTACTGGTGCTGCCGTTTTATCCGGATGAGATCAGCTATGTCAGCTGCTTCCTGATTCCGGGACTGGCCTCAATCGTCATAGGTTTACTGGTCGGTCAGCTGCTGAAGGGAAAAACGGAAATAGTCAAGCTGGATAAAAACTACGATGCTGTTCTGATCGTTCTGATCTGGCTGTCTGCCATATTGATATCAACGGTACCGTGGATGCTTAAAGGTGACTACAACTTCACCCAGGCAGCCTTCGAAATGACCAGCGGCTTCTCCACTACCGGATTGTCTGTTGTCGATGTCGAAGCCACTCCGCATGTCTTCCTGATGTTCAGAAGCATTACCCTGTTTGTTGGCGGTGTCGGTCTGGTGCTGATCATCACTTCCGCCTTCTCAGATAAATACGGACTTAATCTTTACAACGCAGAGGGTCATACCGACAGACTTATGCCTAACCTGGCCAAGTCAGCCCGTCTGATCCTGTCAATTTATTCAGCATACATTCTCGGAGGAGCTATCTTCTATGTGCTGTTCGGAATGCCGGTGTTTGATGCCATTAATACCGCCATTGCCGCATTATCAACCGGCGGATTCTCCGTTCTCAACGACAGCATTTACGGTTATCATTCACTGCCGATTGAAATAGTTACGATTGTATTAATGATGCTGGGTCAGACAAGCTTCATTCTGCATCTGGCTCTGATCAAGAAGAAATTCGGGAAGATCATCAATCACTGTGAAACCAAATTCTTCATTTTCCTGGCCGTGGTGTTCATCACTCTGATGTTCATCAACCTCCAGCAGACCGGTTACAGCAGCGGTTTCGGTGAAACACTGCGAATATCCGTATTCCAGTTTGTCACCTGTCTGACCACCACCGGATTTGTCTCCGTACCTACCCTGGTAGGCTTACCAAGCGGTTTTGCGACAATCATGATCCTGATGATGCTGATTGGCGGCGATCTGGAATCAACCGGCGGCGGTATCAAGCAGTACAGAGTAATCGTTGTTCTCAAGGGAATACTTCAGGAAATAAAGAACACTGTCAGAACATACAAGACAGTAACTACCGACTTTATTACCAGAGCCGGCAAGAGAAGCGTGCTTACTTCTTCGGAAGTTTCCTCGATGTCAAGCTACATCCTGTTCTATCTGATCCTGTTCTTTACCGGATCAATGATCTTTACTCTTTACGGTAATAACCTGCAGGACTCAATGTTTGAATTCGCTTCAGCCATTTCAACCGTAGGCCTGTCAGTCGGCATTACCAACTACAACGCTCCGGCCGTGATCCTGTGGACTGCCAGCATCGGCATGTTCTTAGGAAGACTGGAAATAATGGTTGTATTCCAGTCCATTCTCAGAATCACCAAGGACATTATCAAGAAGGAAAACATTTAATCAAAGATAAGAAAAGATGCCTTTGCAGGCATCTTTTTTTCATGGATTGACACTTAAACGGCTGCCGTTATTCGTTCTGGTAACCAAGATCTTGTTATCTATTCTGTCTTCAAGTTCCCTGACATGCGACACGATCGCAACCAGTTTGTCTCCTTCAGCCAGTTCACTCAAGGTATTTAGGGCCTGGTCAAGGGAATTCTGGTCCAGCGAACCAAAGCCCTCATCAACAAACAGGCAGTCCAGCTTTATTCCTCCGGCATACATGCTGATAACATCGCTTAACCCCAGAGCCAGTGACAGTGCAGCCTTGAATTTTTCTCCGCCTGACAGTGATCCGACATCTCTTTCCTTGTTTGTCAGAGAGTCAAACACCGCAAACTGCAGACCAAGCTTGTCAGATTTCTTATCAGAACTGTCTTTTCTTAACAGGGCATAACGGTTATCAGTCATGCGGGCCAGTCGGCCATTAGCCTGGTCAAGCACATTGTTAAGGTAATAAGACAGGACATAGTTTTCAAAGTCTATTCTCTGCGTTCCCGCCTTGGTACCATTGGCTACGGAGCTTAATTCAGCGGCTATCACATACTGACCGTCGATCTGCCGGTATGCCATGGAATATCTCCGGATGTCCTTTTCAGCCTGCTTCAGGTTGCTTAATCTGCCCTGCCGGATTGAATACTGCCGGTCAGCTTTCTTCCAGTCCTGATCCAGTTCATCGATTTTTTTCCTGCTTTCAGTCAGATCAACTGCCTTACGGCCGGCAACAATCCGACTGAGGGTTTCAACATCTGCCTTAAGCTTCCGCAGGTTCACTTCATAGTCGGATATCTTTTTATCGAGCTTTCTTAATCCTTCCGGATCAAGATGCTTCTGCTGATATTCTTCCAGCGAAGTCCCGTATCTGATATACAGCCGGTCAAGTTCCTGCTGATTATGCTTCTGCTTTTCCTGTTCTCTGGCAATGCTGGTTTTTATGCCATCAATGGCCGTGGAAGCAGCTGTCTGATCAGATTCCAGTTTTTTCTTCAGCCTGCTCAGCATGTCGTTTTCCTGCTCCAGTTTCCTGAGCTGGTCTTCAGCCGCCTTTACGCTCTCATTGATTTCCGCAATTCTGTCATCGATGGCCCCTTCAACTGTAATGCTAAGGTCCTCTATCTGATTCTTATTGCCTTCGATTCTAGCTTCACAGGCAATTTTCCGGTTTTCAACGTTATTGGTTTTCACACGCTGACCATCAAGCTGATCCTGGCTGACATTTTCCGGTTCTTTTACAGCCGGGGCAGGATGATGCGTTGATCCGCATACCGGGCAAGGCTCATTATCCTTAAGTCTCTGACTCATCATGTAAGCCTGACCCAGATAATAGGCCTTTTCCATGGTACCCAGCTTCAGGGTCTCCTGAGATAGCTGGTCTATGAGTCCGGCAAGTTTCTTAAGGTCCTTGTCTATTTCCCTGCTTAACTCACCATATTTCTTATATTTCTTAAGATCATCCTTAAGAGCATTCTGTCTGTTGATGATTGCCAGATGATCTTTATTATAGCTTTCCAGTCTGGCAAAATTCTGCTGCTTTTCCCGGATCTGCTTAACCGTCTGTTTCAGCTCTTCATCTTTTATGGCAAGATTTCTGTCATATTCCTTCAGATTTCTCTCATTATCCCGTAATGATTTCAGAACAGCTGCTATCTCTGCAGCCGCAGAGCGGTTGTATTTCAGCAATTCCCTGTCTTCATCTATGTTTCTGTTGGTTTCCTGCAGATTCTTCAGATTGTCTTCTGTTTCCTGCAGTTTTTTAATCTGTTTATTCAGCTGATCCTGCTGCAGGTATTCCGCGTTAAGCTTCTTTAACTGGACATTCAGGTCATCGCGGGCCTTTCTTTCCTGCTCAACTGTTTCAGTTTCCTTTTCACGGCGCTGTCTGATCGTATCCAGCAGATCGGCATCAGTCATCGTCTTCCACTCAATGTCTGTCAGCTTGTTTTTGGCAGCCTCCAGAATGCCAAGAGACGTCTTTCTCTTTTCATTGAGTTCCTTGGCTTTCCGGGAAAGCCTGTTCATGATGGCATTGTAGTTATCTGAATTGAAGATCTTGCGGAAGATGATCTTCTTGTCATCAGCCGAAGCCAGCAGGAAACGGGAAAACTCTCCCTGAGCCAGCATGGCTACCTGGGAAAACTGACCGTAATCCAGTGACAGCAGTTCCTTTACCGCATTATTGACTTCCGTCTTGCCGGTAAGCTTCTGTCCGTTTATCTCAAACTGCTGGAATTCATTCCGTTTCTGTTCTTTTGCCCTTTTAGTCATCCTGGCGCCGCGGGTTATTTCATAATCATGCCCGTTATGCTCAAAATTCAGGGTCACGACCGTATCGACATCGTCAGAGGCAAAGTCACTGCGCAGTGATTTCCCCTCTCTGGTATCACCTGAAGCCTCACCATAGAGAGCATAACAGACCCCGTCAAAAATGGAGGTCTTTCCTGCCCCGGTCTCACCGGTTATTAACAGTAAGCCGGATTCAATGTTTTCCTTATGGAAATCTATTTCCACTCTGTCTTTAAACGGGCCAAAAGCCTGCATTGAAAGTTTCTGTAATCTCATGCTTCTTCCTCCCGTAACTCTTCCATTATGCTTCTGAAGTATTTTTCTTCATTCTCATTGAGCTTGCGTCCCTGCTGCAGTTCAAAGAACTCCGCAAACAGGGTTTCCGGGGTATCCCGGGCGCTTATTTCCGTTCTTTGGGCAAAGATGCCTCTGGACTGCTGCTGATGTCTCAATGGCACCAGTGACAGCAGATTCGGGAACTTCCTTTTCAGATTGTCCAGCGGTGAGCTGACCATCGGTTCATCCTGCAGTTCGATCCTTAACAGGTCATCACTGTCAGGAAGATTCATTGCCTGCTCATATGTGACCTTCAGGCTGCGCATTTCCCTTAACGGCTTCAGTCTGACGGTTCTGGCTTCATGACTTTCCGTATCATAAATGACCACACCGTTATCATTATTCGCTTCACTGAAGGAATACTTCATCGGGGTACCGCAGTACCTGAGGGTATCCCTTTTTATGACCTGAGGCTTGTGAATGTGTCCCAGGGCTACGTAGTCAAACTTATCCAGCAGGGAACTGTCAATCGGATCAAGCGTACCGACGATCATCTGACTCTCACTTTCCGATAACTCAGGCATCTTATCCCCGGCCTTGACAAACCGGTGCATCATCAGGATGTTTACCTTACTTTCATCAATCGTTTCCTTTTCTAAAACAGCCTTCATCATGTCATTGGAACTTCTGATTTCAGCATATTCCTCTTCAGAAAGATAACCTTTCAGATGGAACGGCTTAATGAACGGCAGCATGTAGAAATCAACGTTTCCTGTGCTGAACTTACTGATATGACCGTCATATTCACAGACAATGTGAATGTTCAGGCGGTCAAACAGCCGTGAGCCGAAATTAAGACGGTCTGCCGAGTCATGGTTTCCCCTGATCATCAGTACCTCGCAGTCAAGCCGGGAAAGCTTTACCAGGAAATCATTAAACAATCTGACTGCTTCAGCTGAAGGAATGGATTTGTCATAGATGTCTCCCGAGATCATCAGTACCTCCACCTTCTCTTCCCTGGCTACCCTGATGATTTCATCAAGTATGTGCTGCTGATCAGCTAAAAGCGACTCTTCCAGCAGTACTCTGCCGATGTGAAGATCGCTGGTATGCATTACTTTCATATGACCATCCCTTTCCTGACTGTTACCTTCACTATATCACATTCCGGTTAAACTTTCCTCATCGGACCGGTTTAATCTCCATCCGCTACACCATAGAACACACGGTTGTTTCTGATCCTTACCGCTCCATGGGAACCCGCAAATCTGACGATGGAATAATCCTTTTCTCTTTTCAGTATTTCAGCTTCCCTGGTCTGATTTCCTGATACCGTCACATAGCCCTTCTCATATTCCTTTTTTTCAGGCAGTATGCCGTGCAGCGCATCATATAGGGTGCTGGAATTATATATGTCATACCACCGGCAGTGCAGCGATCTGAAGACGCTGATCGTTTTGACCACCAGATCAATGTCCAGAGGCCTGTCCGTTTCCAGACACAGTTTTCTGTCCGTATCAAAGGCTGAATTGTAGTAGCATTTCTGATAGGTAAAGCCCCTGTCTTCCAGTTCATCAAGTATTCTTTCCTTTTCTTTTCTGTTTTCAATTCTTACCAGCATTATCATTTACCTCCATCCAGATTGAGTATGACATAACCGGTAAAACAGAATGTACAAATGCTTGGACATCATAACCACCAATAAAATTGGTGGTATCGAAAGCCCTGTAAGGGCATGATGTTGCGCAGGACCTTCGTCCAG
>SVBJ01000002.1 GCA_015058955.1 Erysipelotrichaceae bacterium | reverse complement strand
CCGCTTTTTTCATCATGCGCTGATTATTCATCTTATTATTCCCTAAAAAACACTTGACAGAACTTAGCATGATTATACCTTGTATTTCAAAGCATTAACACACTTAACATCTCCAATGGTTTAAAGCTAACCATTATGAAAGCCAGTCTTCTCAGACTGGCTTTCAAAACCATTATCTTGTCATCAGTTATCCAGATAATAAATCATGGATTCCGTATCGAATCTTGTATAAACAGCTTCATCATAATATCCTCTGTGCCACAGAATTGCTTTTCCATTAATGTCAGCAATTGGGCGGCCATTACGGACATTGTAATTATTGGTATCTTCCGAATAAATTGACTTTGCCAGATTAACTGAACCGTCAGCTCCGATGCTGTACAGTTCTATGTAGTCAGTATCTGATTCATTTCTGCCGACAACGATCTGATCGTTACCCATGAAGGATGCACCAAGCTGGTATTTTGGATTCCATAACGGATGTCCACCATGACATATTACCGTGGTCTTGCCGCTGTCATACAGTTTATAAATGCTGTCCAGAGAACTTGTTGTATTTACAAATTCTGCTGTCAGAATACGTGGTTTATCAGGATCAGTTACTGCAACGTCAAACATTCTCTGTGTCATTGTTCCCGGTGTAGGAATTATGATGTCAAAAGATCTGAAGGATACCCTCGATGTACCCAATTCTGTTTTTGCATCAGAATTCAGTAATACTCCTCTGTCAGGATCAAAGAATCCCATACGGATGTTGGTATCCGTTCCTGCCGGGTTAGCATACATGACTACTCTGAATAACCCTTTCTGTGTTGTTTCAACAAACTTGCAGTAATACTGTTCATCAGCGTTGACAAGTACTACCTCATCAGTCCAATTTATTCCATCCTTACTGCTGCGGTACCGCCAACGCTTATTGCTCAGGCGGTAGAAGAGATATATCTTTCCGTCATAGTGCAGAAGCTGACCATAACAGGTATTCTCTGCAGATTCCAGAATTATCTCTCTGTCGAATCTTTCCACATTGTATGGTTCATTAGACAGACGGATATGAATCAACCTGTCAGTATTATGACCGCCTGCAAATGCACACAGAATGGTTCCATCATCCATTACGGTAATGCCAACGCCATTATGGTCATCGACTTTTTCAACCTTCTTCAGGAAGGTTTTTCTTGTCTTACCGGTTGTTCTGTCATACTCAGCTATGCCACTGTAACCATTGTTATCAGCAAAGCCCCAGTAAAGCTTGTTTTCATGTGAAATCGCCTGAGGTGAATACCACCATGACCAGATCATGTTGGCATTGCCATCAATTGTAACATTAAGAGGCTCCGGTATCCACTTTGCATAAAGAGTTACATCTCCGGTCGTAGTCTCCGTAAACCCACGGAATGGCAAATCGCATTCTTCATCAATGCACCATCCACCAAACAGACAGCCAACCTTGGTAGGATCAAAAAGTTTTACACTTGTTCTTGTCTTATACTTCAGAGGGTTATTAATGTTATTTACGCCGCCATCCAGCATATAAATAATGCGATATTCATTCTTAACAACTACTTCCTGTTCATCAGTAAGTATGTATTCTACTGCCTTATCAGATAAACGCACCTGGCCACCCAGTACTATTCCATGTGAAACATAGTTGTTATGGCAGTACTGTGAAGCCTCTTCTTTTCTGCTTTCTTCTGCCAGAATGATTGGAACATCCAGAGCAGCGGCTAAAGGTCCGCCACACAGTCCATCAGGGAACTCCTTGCCATAGGCCATTACTGCCAGTGAAGGTTTCTTAAAGAATTCCTGAGCTATCAGTACAGATGTTTCGTATCTGTTTGCCCCGGCAAGTCTTCTGTATGAGCGGATGCTTCTGATCTGATTTTCAACCTCAGTACTAACAGCTTTTTCTCCGCCGATTATGTAATATCTCGATTTGTTGTGATCTTTCAGGAACTTCAGCTGCTTATCATTAAGCTTATCCTTAACCAGCAGGATCGGTCTTTCGATGGATGAAGCTGATAAACTGTCAGCGAAACTGTTTCCTGTACATATCAGAATATTCTCACTGGCAACCTGTGCTTCTTCAAGGATTACCAGGTTTGTTTCGTACCTGGTATTTCCGGCCAGTCTCTTGACCTTATACCTGCTGAGTTCGGTTTCGTACTTGTTGCTTACTGCCCGAGGACCGCCAAGAATATAGACCATGCCATCCTTTGCCAGATTTGCTTTTACATAATCCTTTGTCATGGCTATCTTGTCAGCGCTGTCATTAACCAGCAGAATAGGAGCATTAACCTTATTGGCAAAATATGCACCTGATAAGGCATCTGCAAAATTCAGACCGCTGGCTATGACGATTGCCTCAAACTTCTCAATTCCGAGAACTTTCTTCAGTTCATCAGCAGTTTTGAAGGCTGTAGCATATCTGTTATCTCCGAAAATACGTTCATATTGAATGCCCTGATAGGCAACTTCTTCCGTATAAGTTCCCCCGCAGATACTGCAGGTATACTTCTTCATGCCCGGCTGACTGATTGTTGGAACCTGAATGAGTTCACCATCGTCAAAGATGCATTCAGCATGTTCAGAGATTCCACAGCGTTTGCAGGAATGCATGTGAGCTCTTACTTCGGGATCATATGTCCATTCACCGAAATCGTGTCCCAGAGGTTCCTGCAGTTCATAATATGATGAACCGTTATAAGTAAAGATCTTAACATATCCATAACCCGTACAGGTTACCTTAGTATATACAATATCAGCCGGTATGGTTGATTCGTTAATGGTTATTTCCTTTGTCTTCAGGACATGATCCGTTCCTGAACTGCCAAATAAAGCTACAACATAGGAACCCGGCACATAATCATCAGGGCGGTTAGCCGTACCGGTCAGAATGTTTCTGGTTTCAGGCTGTTGAGCAGACAATGTGTACTGATAAACAGGTAAAGGATTGTTATCCTTCAGTTTTGCCCAGTCTTCTCTTAAATATAGTCCAATCCAGGCATTGCCGTTGAGGCAGTTTGTGGTAACGTTGATTGGTTCATTCAATTCATAGGTATCTTTATCCGTTACCAGCATGTTCTCATCATTTCCAACCTTGAATCCGGTAATCAGGTCAATCGTATATCCAGAATTCTGATATAAAACCGCTGTATAATATCCTTCACCAAGCTTGCCAAGATCTACTCCTGTATTATCTCTATGGCAGACAAACCATTTCTCATATGGTTCAATCTTGTCAAACCGGGTGTTTTCATCATACTGCCCCTTATATATGCCTACCCAGGCATCTCTCTGGTTACTGTAGACATCCACAAAAACATTATCATCTGAAGAATACCGTTCTTCTGTATTTAATACAGAATCTCCAATGGTTGATACGATCTGAACAGTAACTCTGCCCAATATTTTTTCATATCCTTCATCTCCAAACAGGATAATATCCCGTTTTCCCCGAGAATGCGGAATTGTTGCAACAAATGTTCCCGGGCGATATCCAAGCTCTCCACTGTATATGTTATGTGTTTCTCCATCTACATCAAAGCGATAGAAGAATTGATCCTTCTTGTCTGCAGGATCTTCACCGACTCTATAGGCACCAACCCATACTCCCCCTTTGGCACTTACCCAAATAGGGTCATTCATTCTGTATTTTTCTGCATTTGTTGACAGTGAAGGTGCAACACTGTCAATTACAGTAATGTCTTTTGAAGCAATGCTGTTTTCATACGTTTCGTCAGCAAACAGTACAACCGTATATTCTCCAGCCTTATAATCTTCCGCTCTGTTGGCAGTTCCCTCAAGAATGTTCTGCTCCTGTGGCTGTTCTTCTGTCAGCTCATATTGATAGATAGGAACCACTCCCCCGTTTGCAGGGTCATATCCCGCTCCTTTTTCATACAGACCAACCCATCCGTTTTCAAAATAGTCCGTTGTAGTAACAAGTACCGGACTGTCCAGATAATATGTCTGCATGTCTGTAGCCAATATCTCATCACTGCTGCCGACGTAAAAATGTACGAGTTTGTCAACTATGCCATTTTCCTTATACAGTGCGACTGTGTAATCACCGATTTCCAATCCTGAAACATAGTCGCCTTCATTGTTTCTGTGACAGACATACCATCTATGAACCGGTGTCAAAGCCTTTAAGTCATCAGCTAATGAGTAACTGCCGGAATAAACACCTACCCAGGCATCTCTTTCATTACTGTATGCCTGAATATATACATCTGAGCCAAAAGGATGTACTGATTTGGTACTCAGAGAAGATTCGCCGATAGTACTTACGATCTGAATGGTTACCTTCGCTAAAACATTGTCATACCCTTCATCTCCAAACAGGAATATGTCCCGTCTTCCCAGCGACTTTGGAATGGTTGCAATGAAACTGGTTCCACGATTTCCCATTTGTCCATTATACAGATTCTGCGTTTCACCATTTACATCAAAACGATAGAAATATCGTCCTTGTTCAACACTAGGGTCTTCACCATATTTATATGCACCAACCCAGACACCTCCACTAGCAGTTACCAGGATTGGATCATTCATTCTGTATTTTGTCTGATTTGTACTTAATACAATCTCCTCTGCCTTTGCAGGAACTGATAAGTTCACCAGCAAAATCAGTACGGATAATAAAACAACAGTTATTTTCTTCATCTTCATACTTATCGGCATCATTTAATTCTCCTTAAATATATTTTATTATATCTTATAAAGGTTTTGGTTTACCAGTACAGTCTTTCCCCGCATCACAGGATTCTGGCATCAAAAAAACCGGTAAATTGAATCTTTTCCGGTTATTTCGAGATTAAAGTATCTGCAAAATATAGAATTTTAGATAATCTGTCTCCGGTACATTTACCATGATCGGATGGTCTTCTGCTTGTTGGGATACGGATACCATTCTCATCTGAATGCCTGTCTTTATGCTGGCTTCGCTGAGCATCTTTTCAAACAGTTCATGAGGCATGAAATGTGAACATGAACAGGTTGCCAGATATCCGCCCTTAGGCAGTAGCTTCATCGCCTTGGTATTGATTTCCAGATATCCGTTGTAGGCATTGTTTACCGTCTGACGGCTCTTAGTAAAGGCAGGAGGATCCAGAATAATCAGATCATATTCCTTTTTATTGACCTTATCCAGATACTCAAAGACATTATCAACGACGAAATTGATATTCAATCCGTTCAATTCTGCATTCTTTCTGGCCTGATTGATCGCTGTTTCCGAGATGTCAACTGCCGTAACCTTGGCAGCCTTTCCTTTGGCACAGTTAAGCGCAAAGGAACCGGTATGGGTAAAGCAGTCCAGCACTCTCTTGCCTTCAGCTATTTTTCCTACTCTTTCACGGTTTCTCTTCTGATCCAGGAAATATCCGGTCTTCTGCCCGTTTTCCACATCTACGTAATACTTTATGCCGTTTTCCTCAATGACTGTTTCAGTCCCCAGGCCTTCTTCTTTACAGAACCAGCCTTTATACTGACGTAACTCTTCCAGATCCCTGATGGCTACATCGTTTCTTTCGTAGATGCCCTTAATATCCTGACCGTCTTCCCTTAATACTTCCAGTAACAGCGGGAAAATGGTTTTTTTCAGTTCTTCCATACCATAGGTAAGGGTCTGGGTTACCAGGATGTCATTGAAGCGGTCTACCGTCAGTCCCGGGAAGAAGTCTGATTCCCCGAAGATGATGCGGCAGCAGGACAACTGATCCTTCATTACGGTCTTGCGGTAATTCCAGGCATGTTCGATCCTTCTTTTCCAGAAAGCTTCATCGTATACCAGATTATGTTCACGGCTTATCAGCCTGACTCTGATCTTGCTGTAGTCGGACATCAGACCGCTGCCGATGTACTTGCCTTTAGGAGACAAAACAGTAACGATGTCACCGTTACTGTATTCACCGATGATGCTGTCAATGTCACTTTCATATACCCAGGGATGCCCGTTTCTTAACCAGCGTTCTCCCTTTTTGGTTACAGTTACATATGCCTGATCTCTGATGTTCATTTCCATAATCATGCACCAGCCTTGTTTCTTCTGTTATGTCTGTTCATTACATCCTGGAACCTGTTATTGATGAACTCAACACAGGCCTTGGATGCTTCATCAATGGCACCCTGCCATTTTTCAATGTCTTCACCCCAGAAACCTGATAAGACATAGTCTCTGGTATCTTCTTTCTTATCTGAACCGATTCCGACTCTGATACGGCAGAACTGCTGGGTGGAAAGATGGGCAATGATGCTCTTGATGCCATTGTGCCCTCCGGCACTGCCGCCTTCTCTTAAGCGCAGATTCCCAACAGGCAGATCCAGGTCATCGTAAACCACCAGAACATCACTGGTGGGATCCAGATGATAATATCTTACTGCCTTGCCTACGGCTTCCCCTGAAAGGTTCATGAAAGTCTGCGGCTTCATCAGGATCACCTGTTCACCCCTGTATGTAGTCTTGCCGATCAGTGCATTAAAAGCTCTGCGGTTTACCTTTACATCCAGAGCCCGTGCAACTTTATCAAGGCATAAGAACCCGGTATTATGCCTGGTGTTTTCATATTCTTTTCCGGGATTTCCCAAACCAACTATCAGTTTCATACGCTTAATTATACACAATTACTTTCCAATGTCTAATAATTCCTTAATGCATTCCTTCCGGCAGATCAGACCTGCTGTTGCCGGTACAAAAATCATTGATCCCAACACTCCGCTGTCATTCATCGGCAATGGATCTTCCTTTGAACAGACCACCTTTATCTTAAGGTCCATTCCCTTCTGTCTGGCCAGATATCTCAGCTTTCTGGCTAACGGATCCTTTTCCGTCTTATTCAGAGTCGTAACGGTCAGCTGTTCCGGATCCAGCCTGCGGGCTGCTCCCAGACAGGCAACAAAAGGTATCCCGTTTTCCTGACAGTACTTCCAGATGGCCAGCTTGCCATCAGTACTGTCGATGGCATCTATGACATAATCCACTCTTTCCTCAAAACATGATTCAACAGAGCTTTCATCAACGGATACTTTCTTCTTAATCAGTTTAATATCAGGACAGATGCTTAACAGTCTCTGCTCAAAGGCTTCAGTCTTATCAGTTCCTACGGTATCAATGACAGCTTCAATCTGGCGGTTCAGATTGCTTGGTTCGATCTTATCCCTGTCGACCAGAGTCAGTTTTCCAACCCCGCTTCTGGCTAAGGCTTCAACACTGAAAGAACCAACCCCTCCCAGACCGAAAACAGCCACATGAGCGTTCTGCAGCTTTCTGAGGTTTTCTTCTCCCAAGACGTTGATCACTCTTTCAAACTGATTATCCATTCTGCCACTTTCCGATATCTTCAAATATTCTGTCCAGATATCCTTCTTCCGTAACATCATACCAGTTTACCGGCATCTGGTGGTTCCACCAGGTATACTGTCTTTTGGCAAACTGTCTGGTATGTGTCTTAATTAATTCCACAGTCTTCTCCAGACTGTTTTTTCCATTGAAATAATCCCTGAATTCCTTATAGCCAATACCCTGCAGGCCCTTGACATCCCAATCATATTTTTCATTAATGGCTGTTACTTCATCCAGCAGACCGTTTTCCATCATCTGGTCAACACGCATGCTGATGCGCTGCTTTA
The DNA here is from genome assembly GCA_015058955.1 of Erysipelotrichaceae bacterium. Taxonomy (GTDB): domain Bacteria; phylum Bacillota_I; class Bacilli_A; order Erysipelotrichales; family Erysipelotrichaceae; genus RUG521. Next base: position 147,358 of record SVBJ01000002.1, on the reverse strand, counting down.
ACAGCTCGCGGTCCATGGTCAGCCCCACGATGTAACTGTCATAGATCTGAATGTGCTGCTGACTGGCTTCCTGCCGGCTTTTCAGATTGCCGCTGTCCGCCAGCTGCAGCGCTCTTACTATACGGCGTCTGTTATTCGGGTGAATGCTTCTGGTAGATTCAGGGTCTACTTCCAGCAACCTCTGATAGAGCTCTTCAGTGGACTGATCAGAGTATTCATTATGGTCATTTTCCATTTCCACGAATTCGTAGTCATATAACAGAGCTTTGACATAAAGACCGGTTCCTCCGCAGATTATCGGCGTTTTATTCTCTTCACTGATTTCTTCGATTTTATTGCGGGCATCGATCTGGAAATGTCTGACACTGTATTCCTCACCGACATTGACATAATCAAGAAGATGATGAGGTATTCCCATCATTTCTTCTTCCATTATCTTGGCACTGCCGATATTCAGTTCCCTGTAAACCTGAACACTGTCGCCGTTTATTATTTCCCCATTGAACCTTCTGGCCAGTTCTATGGCTACCTTGCTTTTGCCAACGGCAGTAGGACCTACGACACTGATGACCTTATACACGCTTGAACTCCTTCTGCAGCTGAGCTTCAGAAATGGCCATCATGGTAGGTCTGCCATGTGGACAGTTAAACGGCTGAGCACACCTGCTCAGACGGCTTAAAAGCTTTCTGCTTTCAATTACGTCAAGTCGGCGGTTAAAACGAATCGAACTGTGGCAGGCTAAGGTAGCGATCTTGTCCTTCCTGATCTCCTGCACATTCATCTTCTTTTCGCTTAATATTTCCTCAACGAGATCATTGATGAAATCCCGTTCGTTAATGTCTTCAAACCAGACCGGAACTTCTCTGACCACACAGGTCGTCCTGGAGAATGGCTCCAGTGTAATACCAATGCATCCGAATACTTCATTGAGCTTATCCAGCTGTTCAAACTGAGCCGGACTCAGTTCCACAACCAGCGGTACCAGCAACGGCTGGGTGAGAATGCTCTCTTCTTCAATCTGCTTGCAGATTTCCTCATACATGCACCTTTCCATGGCAGCATGCTGGTCAACGATATAAAGATTCTCCTCATCGCAGGCAATGATGTAATTGCCGTGCAACTGAGCAAGATACTGGAATCGTTCTATTTCCACTGCTTCAGTTTTCTCTGGTTTACTGCTTACTTCTTCTGCATGATATTCAACTTTAGTTTCCTGTAAGAGAGGTTCCGGTTTTTCCGGAATGGATACATAGGTGTCGGTAAACAGTCTGGTTTCCTCAATCTTAACAGGATTCCTGTTAAGCTTTATTTCAGCCGGTCTGAAGTGTTCTCTTAAGGTTTCATAGATTCCATTCTTCAGCAGATTATAAAGCTGTCTGTCCTTGGACAGTCTGATCTCCCATTTGGAAGGATGAACGTTAACGTCAACCAGCCTGTAATCAGCTTCAATGTTCAGCACACAGATCGGATATCTGTCAGGCATCATGAATTCCTGATAAGCTTCCGTTACCGCTTTCTGCAGCAGATAGTTTCTGATCATTCGGCCATTGATGAATATGTTCATGTAAGACCTGGTTGAACGGTTGATGCTAGGAAGAATAAGTGCTCCCCTGACGGTAAAGTCAAAGTCACTCACTTCTATTGGAATGCTGTTACGGGCTATCTCCAGTCCATATATGTGCATCACTGTTTCTTCCAGTGAACCGTTTCCAGGAGTCTGCAGCTTGATTCTGTCATCCCGGTACAGTTCAAAGGCAATTTCCGGATGAGCCAGCGCAAATTTCTGCATCACGTCAATGACACTGTTAAGTTCGGTTGATCCGCTCTTAAGATGCTTAAGGCGGGCCGGAGTTTTATAGAACAGACCTTCAACCTTTATGGTCGTGCCTCTGGCACTGGCAGCCGGTGCTGCCTTGGTCAGCTTGCCGTATTCCAGATTTACTTCAGTGCTGTCTATACCATCACTGGTCAGCAGACTTACCTTGGCTACTGAAGCAATTGACGGCAGAGCCTCGCCTCTGAAGCCCATGGTCTGAATGTCCCACAGATCTTCCGTATTGGCTATCTTGGATGTCGCATGACGGTTAAAGGCATTAACAGCATCCTGCTTGTCCATGCCAATTCCATTATCCTTGACCTCAATGCTGTCACAGCCGCCATTAAAGACTCTGACTGTAATTCTGTCAGCTTCGGCATCTATGCTGTTTTCCACCAGTTCCTTGACTACGCCGGAAGGTCTTTCAACAACCTCTCCTGCCGCAATCATGTTGGTCAGGTGCTCATCCAATGTATGTATTTTGCTCATGTATTTATTATAACCTCTATTTGTCAATTAACAAACTCACCGAATCTCAACTATTTTTCTGACGGTATTTGACGTTCTGATCGTCAGGGAAGATCCTATAGGCAGACTTGCCGTCTTAGGCCACCAGTTGGTTTTCCGGTGTTTCTTAAGATCAAATGACCAGAAAACCGCATTTTCATATTCAAGGATCTGCTCCAGTCCTTCCTTCGGTTCCCCTATCTTCCGGTATACTTCTTCAAAGGTTACCGGTGGAAGAATGAAGATCAGATTATCATAAATTTCCTTATTATCTGTACCCCACCATTGCGGTGCGTGTTCCAGAATGTCTTCAAGTTTACTGATTTCAATGATGAAAACCGGAATATCCAGGGAAAACTGCTCTTTTATCATTTTCTCTATCTTATTTCTGATTTTGGCAGCTTCCGTTTCATCAGTGGAAAACAGCATGTTTCCACTGTTCAGATATGTTCGGACATTTTCAAAAGACAGGCTTTCAAAGCCTTTCTTTAATTCCGGCATAGGGATTTTATTCTTGCCACTGATGTTTATTCCTCTTAACAGTGCCACATATCTGATCATAGTCTTCCTTCTTTCCGGATGAACTGTCTCAGTTTTTCCGCATCCCCGTCAAACAGATACCCTGCAATACCAGCCCTGGCTGCCCCGTCAATGTTTCTCTGCAGATCATCAATGAACAGGCATTCTTCTGCTTTCAGATCATATCTGTCCAGTAATATCTGGAATATCTTCAGATCCGGTTTCACTGTCTTTTCCAGAGCCGAGACAACTGTTCCTTCAAAGTACTGATTACCCGGAACTCTTGGCCAGTATACCGGCTGTCTTTCACTGGCATTGGAAAGCAGATAAAGATGATAACCTGCCTGATGACAGTCCCTTAACAGATCTTCCATTCCTTTGACAGGAAAAACCGGTACATTCCAGTTATATATCAGCTCATAGGCCTTTTCATGCAGTCTTTCCGGTATTCTCTGGCAGACGCTTTCATACATTGCACGTTCATTGAGTTCACCGGCATCCATCTGATGCCATTGGACATGGTGAAAGGTTTCCCTTAACAGCAGTTCCCGGTCCTCAGGGCTTTCCGGTTTTACCCTGTTTACATAAAAAACAGGATCATATTCCATCAGTACTCTTCCCATGTCAAAAATAAGATTTCTGATCATCTTTTCATTCCTCATACAGATATTTCATTCGGTCAATGCGGTTAAACCATTTACGGTACTTCCCGTTTGGTGAATAGTACTTTGCCCTGCTCTGGGTATTCTGCAGTAACAGCGCATTGAAATTATATTTCTTGAACTCATTGAAGTCATTGAACTTGCAGGTATTGGATGTCCATATGTAGGCCAGAGTTCTTCCATATTTATCCTTCTGCCCTTTGTCAAATTCCAGATAAATTGTCTGTCCCAGCTTGAAGTACCCATTGGTATATTCGTAAGCTTTCTTGCCCTCATCAGTACAGTCCTGTACCGTACATCTGGTTGACTCCGGTGCATCAACACCTATTAATCTTACTGTCATTTCCTGACCGTCCATTACTACTACGACAGTATCGCCATCACTGGCCCTTTTGAAAGCTGCCGCATGCAGTATGACCTCATCGTCCGTGTAACTGAAAACATCGAAAACCGGTGAAGTCGGATATAAGTCAGAATATATTCTGAAGCCAAGCAGAAAAACCGCCAGCAAAGCTACCGCAATGTTGATCAGCTGTTTCTTTGTGAAACCTTTTCTGCCTGTCTTAGCCATTTCTATTATTCTTTTCCTCTTACAAATACCTTTACGATTTCGTAATCATCATCCAGAACCACGATGTCAGCATCATGTCCGGCAGTCAGTGATCCCTTTCTGTCATCAACACCCAGCAGTCTGGCTGGATTGATGGTTGCGGAATTGATTGCCAGTTCCTCTGATACCTGAGCCTTTTCAATCAGCACCTGTAATCCCTTATTCAGTCTTAAGGTTGAACCTGCCAGGTTACCCTGCGGTACCAGTCTCGCACTACCGTCTTCGCAGACTCTGATCTTCATGCCACCGCTGGTGTATTCACCCATTGGCAGACCCTTTGGTCTTAAGCTGTCGGATATCATTACGGCATAACCCGGATGCTTGGCTTCAAACATTACCTTGAGAGCATCAACGGAAGAATGATTGCCGTCACAAATCAGTTCACCGTATACATCCTGATATCTCATGGCAGCACCCATCATGCCAAGTTCACGGTGTCCGAAATTGCTCATACCGTTATAAACATGAGTCATGGTCTTGGCCCCATTGGCTATGCCCATTTCTGCATCTTTAAAAGAACCGCTGGTATGACCCATCGATACGACAACACCATTGGCTGCACACCATCTGGTAAGTTCAAAATCCTTATCATGTTCAGGTGCCAGCGTAATGTAATGGATCAGACCGCCGGCAGTTTCCTGATAGTGTCTGAACTGTTCAACATCAGCGTCCAGAATGAATTCTTCGGGCTGAGCCCCCTTCTTGGCCTGGTCGAGATACGGTCCTTCAAAGTGAATGCCCAGAATCTCAGCACCTTCATAGCCTTCTTCAACTACTTTTCTGACATTTCTGACTGCATTATCCAGCACTTCAACACTCTGAGTGATCGTAGTTGGCTGGAAAGAAGTAACACCTTCATCACCAGGTAATCTGGCAGCCCAGTTCCTTAAGCCTTCTTCATCACCATCGTTGGTATCAAAGCCATAGGCACCATGAGTATGAACATCGATCATACCCGGTATGATTCTGTCATTACCGAAGTCACGATCTGCTTCCTTACAACCATAGGGCCAGACAGCCTTGATTTTCTTTCCCTCAACTTCCAGCTGAGCTTCAATGAACTTGTTTACGATCCAGACTCTTTTGCTCTGTATTATCATGTGATTACTCCCTTTCCATAATGTTTCTGATCAGGTTCAGTACGATCTTTACCATTTCCTTCATGTCATCAATGCATAACAGTTCATGATTGCCATGATACATCATGCCGCCGGTACCCAGATTAGGAGTAGGCAGCCCCATTACCGTCAGCTGAGAACCGTCAGTACCGCCTCTCATCGGATCACTTTCCGGCTGATATCCAGCTTCCCTGATGGCCTTTTCAGCGGCTTCAATTATATACATTTTATCATTAAACGCTTCTCTCATGTTACGGTAGCTGTCCCTCAGCTTCAGCTCAATGACTTCCTTACCGTACATTCTGTTAATATGGTCTCTGATGTATTCAAATTCCTTTTTCTGCTTTTCCAGCAGAGCCAGATCATGATTTCTGATGATATAGATTCCCTCAGCCTTTTCACAGTTACCCTGCATCTCTACCAGATGATTGAATCCTTCTCTTTTTTCCGTGAATTCCGGTCTTTCAAATACCGGAAGCATTGCATGGAAATCCATCAAAACCTGGGAAGCATTGATCATCTTACCCTTGGCATCACCGGGATGGATGCTGTTGCCATGAACGATTACCTGTGCACTGGCAGCATTAAAGGTCTCATATGTGATTTCGTTTACCGCTCCGCCATCAACCGTAAAGGCATAATCGCATCTGAATTCGTCCAGATTGATGTTTCCGATACCTGTTCCCACTTCCTCGTCAGGTGTAAAGCATACCCTGATGTTTCCGTGCGGACATTCAGGATGCTGCTGGAGATACTGAACAGTATCCATTATGATGGCGATACCGGCCTTATCGTCAGCACCTAACAGTGTTGTTCCGTCTGTAACAATTATGTCCTTGCCTTTCAGCTTGGCAATCTGAGGATAATCAGCAACCTTAGTCCAGATGCCTTCACTTAATTCAATGTCCTCACCATCATAGTTTTCAATGACTCTGGCCTTGATGTTCTTTCCTGAGGTAGCACTGGAAGTATCCATGTGAGCCAGAAAACCAACCGTATCACACTTCTTATCAGTGTTGGATGGTAACAGTCCATAAACAAAGCACTTGTCATCAACTCTGACGTCCTGTAAACCCAGTTCCTTAAGTTCTTCTTCCAGCTGATGTGCCAGAATGAATTCATCAGGATTGCTTGGACAGATGTTACTGTCATCTGCCGAAGTCGTATCTACTTTCGTATATGATATAAATCTTTCAACAATATCTTTCATCTGAACCTTTGTCCTCCTTTATTTGTTCTTATTTTCTTTAAACATCTTCATCATCTCGTTTGTGAGACTGTATTCAGATGGCTGAAGTACAATGTCTTCTCTCTTCACCCATTCGGCATATTTCAGTTCTGATGGATCCATCCTGATGGAATCATCTCCGTCAACATCGCAATAGAATCCCATCAGAATATCCTGAGCTATGCCCCATGGCTGTGACTTGTAATAGGTTATGTTGGTAACCTTAAGCCCTGTTTCTTCCATGACCTCTCTTTTTACGGTTTCCTCAACTGTTTCACCAATCTCCGTAAACCCGGCTACCAGGGCATTGTGACCGTACCCTCTGGCATATCTGGTAAGTAATAACCTATCTCCATTTCTGACTCCGACAATGACTGCCGGATTGATTCTCGGATATATAACATTTCCGCATTCCGGACATCTCAAGGCTCTTTCCTTATTGTCATATTCAGTGTTATGTCCGCAGCTGCCGCAGTATCTGTTATCCTGATACCACTTCTCCAGATGCATGGCAGTAAAAGCAGCCAGTGACTTGTAGTTGGCACTTACGCGTTCCCTGAGAAAACTGTTAATGGCATAAAAGGCATATCCTTCAGGAATCTCAGTGGTATTCTCCAGCATGAAGTAATCATCCTGATCAATGGAAAACAGATAAACTGCCTTTCCACTTTCACCAAACTCTCCATAACACGGAAAGAACAGGTCCTTACTGTAATCATCATAGCGGCACAGTATCTGACCGTTTCTGACCACCAGTACAAAGCTGTCTTCCTTTGGTTTTTTATTCTCAAAATGATTGTTAAAAACATGCGGAGCAATATCCTGTATCATAGTTATCACCTTTTCTCTTCTTTATTATACAAAAATCATCCCTTACATAGGGATGATAATTGACTGTTTATGTTAACTGAAGTTTCCGTTTTTTCTGAACACTGCTGTATACCAGAATAAATGACAGAAGATGGATGACTCCTGTAATTACCCAGCTTAACGGGTATGATACGTACAGACTTTCGATGTTCTGATGTGCCTGGAAATACGTAGCGATCCAGACCAGTCTGAAGACACATACACCAACCAGAGATACGACCATCGGGAACATGGACTGACCCATGCCTCTTAACGATCCAACCAGTACATCCATCATGCCACACAGGAAGTACAGGCGGCAGACGAATGTCAGTCTGATCATTCCAGCTGCAATTACCTGAGGATCATCAGAATAAATGGACAACAGAGGTCTGCCAAACAGATATCCGCCAACACCGCAGATCAGACCGGTAACCAGAACACAGGCCTCACAGACAAACAGGATCTTTCTGATTCTGGAAACCTTTCCGGCTCCCAGATTCTGACTGGTGAAAGTCAGGCAGGTCTGATAGAAGGCACTCATGGCATTGTAGACAAATCCTTCAATCGAAGAAGCTGCCCCGTTACCTGCCATGGTAACAGCACCGAATTCATTGACTGATGACTGAATCGCAACATTGCTGAGAGAGAAGACCGTTCCCTGTATTCCCGCCGGTATGCCTACCTTGGAAATCTCCCATAAGGCATCTTTGTCAATGTAAAGATGTCTTATGTCCAGTTTTACCGAACTGTTATCATTTATAAGTACATACAGCACTATTCCTGCCGAAATGTAGGAAGACAGTGAACTCGCCAGTCCGACACCGGCAACATCCATCTTAAATTCGATGACAAAGAACAGATTCAGCAGAGCATTTGTAATCCCGGCAATTATCAGAGCATACAGAGGGTTCTTGGTATCACCTCTGGCTCTTAAGGCTGCACTGGCAAAGTTATAAACCATCGTTGCCAGCATGCCGGTAAAGTATACTCTTAGATATACGGTACTGAGGTCGATGACGTCGTCCGGTGATTTCATCATGACCAGTAACGGACGGCTGAACTGCACGCCCAGTATCGTCAGCACCACGCCCGCAAATAAGGCAATGGTTACGGAAGTCTGAACAGCATCATGAACCTTTTTATTATTTCCGGAGCCTATTCTTCTGGCAATGCAGACACTGCTGCCGATGGACAAACCGATGAACATGTTAACTACCAGGTTAATCAGAGCACCGGTAGAACTGACAGCGGCCATTGAATTATTACCGGAGAACTTGCCGACAACGACCATGTCAATGGCGTTGAACAGCAGCTGCATGATCCCTGAAGCAATAACCGGTAAGGCAAAGAGAATAATGTTTTCCAGCAGATTTCCATCAAGCATGTTTATCTTTTTTCTTTTTCTCTTTTTCATACCGGCCTCCTTCACGTTGCCCTCTATTATAACATCTGTTTTTCCGGTTTAAACAGGCATTTGACTGCTATTTGAAATGAAAGTGTTTACATCACAAACTGGTCAGTGAAAACCTTCAATTGCGCATTTTATATGTTCCTTTCAGCCAGAGAAAAAGGGTATCAGCTGATACCCTTTTGCACCCATTAATCTAGGCCTGACTATCTCTTCCAGGCACCGTACATCAGGATCTTTACCGCTTCCTTATCCGGAACGGCATTTTCCCCACCGAGGATGTATCCCTGCTCCAGGGCTATGTCAGCACCATACCCTCTGGCATACATGTCCTTGGCGCCTGTCGGGTCAATAAGCAGGAGCGGACTGTTGCCGACACTCCAGGCTAATGGACCACCTGATAAACCATCAGGGAAATTGGCACCGGTTGCCAGTACGGCAAAATCAGGCTGATTATCATGATTCAGCGGGCTGAAATACTGATAGGCAATGAAAGAAGATGTCTCATAACGGTTATCCCCGGCAAGTCTCTTTTCAACAGTACCATACTTGGCCAGATCTTTCTCAACCTGTTCACTGACAGCGTTCTTACCGCCTATGATGGTAAATGTAGGACTCTGTATCTTTTTCAGGAAATCCTTCTGATAATCTTCAAGCTTATCACCGACTAACAGTAATGGCAGACCGGTTGCCGATGCAGATAAGGCATCGGCGAAGTTCTTGCCGGTTGCGACAAGGATCTCTGCAGCATCAAGATAACCCTGCTTAAGAATCTCAAGATTTGTCTTATATCTGTTAGAACCTTCAAGACGTTCAAAGACACGGCTCTTTTTTGAAATACCCTTCAGCCAGCTGTCCTTTACGGCATTCTGACCGCCGATAATGCTGATATGAGCATCATCAACCAGTTTATTATTCAGATATTCACATACTGTTGCAGCTTTTGATTCATTAATCAGTACCAGCGGGCAGCTGTACATCAATGCCAGGTAGGTTCCGCTCAAGGCATCAGGGAAGTTATCGCCATTGGCAATGATGATATTTTCAAAGTATGCCGGCTCGTTGTTCTTAATTACTTCATCAGCTGCGAGAAGAGCTGTTTCATAACGGTTTACTCCTGCCAGTCTGACAATTCTGCGATTAGAGGTGCTTGGTCCATAGACGCTTTCTTCACCGCTTCTGGTATGGCCTGCCTGACCTGCTACTACAGTATAGTAATAGTGATAATCCTTAAACATGTACATGTCAAAATTGTACGATGTTTCAGAGGTTCTGACATGCCGCTCCATTCCGGAAGGCCCATACAGGTAGACATAATAGAATACTTCATCTCCTTCTACCCGGTTCCACCGGGCAATGGTTGCATCCTGCCAGTAGACATAAGGTACATTTGGCGTTGTTCCATTTGCGGTATATGACACAGACTCTTTGGTAGTGGATCTGGCAATTACTGTACCCCAGTCATCCAGAGCATAGACTGTTGCCTTATATTTACCTGTTGGAGCACTGCCCAGCCTCAGATATTCCAGGAATGTTTCATGTGTTTCACCTGGACTTACATATCCTAATAAAAGACCGTCATCTGTCCACACTTCATATTCAGCAGCTCCTTCAACTTCTTTCCATTTCAAAATACCAGATGAAGAAATACGCAGATCTTTAATGTCTGCCCATCCTCCATCAGCCAGTACTGTTGTAGAACAAAGGGAAAGGACTGCCGCTAAAATACACAAAAACAGCGTTATTCTTTTCTTCATAGAAATACCCCCTAAATATTATCATTTACTTCTGTACTATCATTATAGCATCATTGTTTCCAATTCAATAATGTTTTGCCAATACAAAAGCCGTCACAAAGACGGCTTTCACTGTAATGAATTCAACTATAGGTTATTTGTGCTTTATTTCAATAATAGGAGCAACATCTCTTTCTCTCAGAGTTGTTCTGAAGAGATTGTCTGATATTACACCTGCACCGCCAAATGCCATGCCCCAGCTTACGTGGAAGTCTCTGACGAAGTTCTTGGCGTTGTCATAACGTCCATCGGCAACCAGCAGCAACGGAGCATTTAATCTTCCTGCCAAAGGTCCGCCGCATAAGCCATCAGGGAAGTTACCGCCAAAGGCGATTGCTGCACCTGACCGTCCCTGAGCAAACTTTCTGGCGATCAGTTCAGATGTTTCATATCTGTTGTCTCCGGCAATTCTCTCGTAATACGATGCATACTTCTTCAGTTCTGCTTCAACATCCTTGGTTACGGCTTTTTCACCGCCAAGAGCATAAATCTCAACACCCTTGATCCGGTTCAGGAAACCCTTCTGATCATCAGTCAGACTTGTACCTACCAGCAGCATTGGTATGCCTGTTGCGGAAGCAGACAGAGAGTCGGCAAAGTTGGTTCCCGTTGCAACCAGTAAAGCACCTGAACTGCCAACGCCAAATGTCTCCAGAATCTTCAGGTTGGTATCATATCTGTTGTTACCTGCAATTCTCTTTACTGAATAATCCTTCTTCAGATTCTTTTCAATCTTTTCAGGAACTGCTGCCGTACCACCGATGATATAGATCTGAGCAGATGTACGGAAATGATCTCTGATGTACTTTTCCACCTCATCCTGCTTGGCTTCATTTACAACAACAATTGGTCTAGGCTGCTCTGCACCAGGATTATATGATGCATAGCTTACTGCCAGAGCATCTGCAAAGTTTTCAGCTGAAGCAAGAATTACTTCATCAAGGCCAAGCGGTACTTCTGATCCCGGCTGCCAGTTATTCTGCATGACATCAGCTATGGCCATTGATGTCTTATATCTGTTATCGCCATATACTCTGGTCAGTTCCTTACCGGTATAGAAACGCATCTTATTTGGTACAGTCAGTTCATTGTTGATGTAATACTGAGTATTGTCATCTATGTAATACCAGGAATCAGACTTCAGGACATCTCCCACCCGTTCCGGATGATAGAATTTCCTGGATTCAAATTCGCTGGTTTCCATATCCTGAATTTTTTCTCTGTCGTTATAATCACTTACATACCAGTTGATAAAGAAATCGTTATTTACGTCATCAGTATATGGGTTCGTATAGATTGTGCCCCAGTTGTTTCTCTGTTCACCGGCAACCGGAGTATCAACATACAGGTAGACAGTCTTTATAGCGGTCTTACCGATGAAGAATCTCATGGTTCCGTCATCTAGCTTACCATTGATAAATACCTTGGTATTTGAGTCAATTTCTGCGTCTCCGCCTTCATAAGCCAGCCGACCGTAATGAATGTGGTAACGTTTACCTGCAGAGAAATAACTGTCAGTCATGGTAGTAGCATGCTGAACATTATTGTCATCTGCCGGACTTTCCAGCCACTCAATAAGAGTAGATTTTCTTACCGAATCATTAACCGGCTTACTCGTAATTGAACACTCATAACTGATTTCCGCACCAGCTACCGGTTCTTCTACGGTGATGTAGATTTCATCAATGTGCGTTGATGCCTTTGTCGGCTTTACTGTTATGACAAATGCCGTTAAAACCATTAACACACTCAATAAGATATTAAGCAGCTTTTTCATGTTTCAACCTCCTGTTCTCAAAACACCTGGGATGGAATAACCCCAATTTTTACTTATTATTATCTGCCCTTATTTGATATAAAAATTATAACATACTTTATTCGGAATATATGATTTCTAAGACTTATAAAATAAAAAATACGGTATGATTCATACACCATACCGTATTTTTAAGATTGTTTACTTCTTTATCTCATTGATCTTTACACTGTCAGAAGCTCCAAACAGCTTTCTTACTGTAGCATCAGGTAATACACTTGTTCCTCCTAATGCATATCCATCTGTTATGTTACGTTCCTTAGTGTAAGGTCTTGCGATATCTGTCTTATCATTCCTTGTAAGAATAAGCGGTGCTCCTACCTGGTAAGCTAATGGTCCACCACATAATCCATCAGGGAAATCACTTCCATATGCCAGTACTGCTGTAGTTGCATTAGGGAAGAAGTACTCTGCTATCTTGATCGAAGTAGCGAATCTGTTGTCTCCAGCGATTCTGCTTACCTCTCCATACTTCCTTAACTCTTTCTCAAAGTTAGAAGATACTGCACTCTCTCCTCCTAAGATTATAAGTTTCTTATTTGGATTAGCCTTAAGGAACTTTATCTGATCATCATTAAGACTGTCCTGTCCCTTTACTAACAGCATAGGTAATCCTGTAGCTGATGCACTTAAGGAGTCAGCATAGTTGATTCCTGTTGCAATAAGGATTGTGTCTCCTTGTATTCCTGCTGCCTTAAGGATCTCAAGGTTAGTTCCATATCTGTTATTACCGGCTAATCTCTTGATGTTATATCCGCTTAATCCAGCTAAGCTTGATTCAGGTACTGCTGCTGTTCCACCTAATACATAGATAGTTCCGCCCTTATTCAGTACGCTCTTGATATAGGCATTCACTTCAGATACCTTCGCTGCTCTGGTTATGATGATCGGCGCTCCCTTAACAGCTGCCAGGTATGATCCTGCTAAGGCATCAGCGAAGTTATCTCCATTAGCCAGAATGACTGTATCATGTTTATCCTTACCGGCATTCTTAAGGATGGCTTCAGAGATTGCGAATGATGTTCCAAATCTGTTACTGCCATATACTCTGGTTATGCCACTCACTACTGGCTTTACCGGTCCTTCTTCCTTAACGGTATAAGTACCACCACAGACCTTACATGTATAAGTAGTAACACCATCAACAGTTATACCTTCATCGAAAGTACAAGGTTCTGTTTCCTTATGGTTACTATTATTAGCACATACGTGAGTATGAGTCTTAACTTCTTCACCATCATATTTCCATTCACCATAGTTATGACCTAATGCAAGGATGACTGTATGTTCACTGCTCAGTTTTTCCTTACATACTGAACAGTAAACTACCATATCATATCCGCCGTCTTCTGTACATGTTGCAGCCTTTTCGTTTTCCTTTACTGCAGATGCAGGTTTATGGCCTGTTGCTGGTAATGTCTTATGAATACGGCTGATTTCCTGACCGCATTTTGTGCAGTAAAGCACAAGATCATAACCGCCATCTTCTGAACATGTAGGCTCTACTCTGTTTTCTTCAACTGTTCTTCCATCAAGATTATGTCCGGTGGATATTTCTCCCTTTTCAGTCTTGGTCTGGGTCTTGAATGCCGGATTAGTGAATTCTGCAGTGTATATGATCTGTCCATCTTCCTTACATGTTGGGTCAATTACCTGTTTCGTTGTGTTGACTGTCTCAGTTTCCGGATGATCACCATTCTTACATGTCCTGGTTGCTGTGACTGTGCTCTTATCTGCTGACCAGGTATATGTTGGCTCATTCCAGTCATGTCCTAAGGCAGGTAACTCAATTACCATGCCTTCTGCTCTGTTAATACCATCTAAAGCAGCGGTCTTACCGATGAATATTGACACATTGAAACTGCCTGCTTCAGTGCATGTTGGCTCAATACGATTACTTACCGTTATTTCGCCCTTTACTGACTGTTTATGACTGCTGTCAGTTTCACATACGTAGTTGTACAGGACTTCAGTATAATCATCATTGATTGTGTAATCCACATACTTCCAGGCGTGACCTAAGGCTGCTGTTTCAACTGTTATTGTCTGCGTTTCAAACACTTCGTTTGTGAAATGAGCAGTATACTTTGTTTCGCCCTTTTCAATACATGTTGGCCGCTTTATTACCTGAACAAGTGGTTTTACAGTTTCAGTTTCTGGGTGATCCCCATGTTTACATGTTCTGGTTGCGGTGATAGTGCTATAATCATCTGCCCAGTCATATGTTGGCTCATTCCAGTCGTGGCCTAAGGCAGGTACAGTAACTTCATAAGGTAAGTCCATGTTAACGCCATCAAGAGCAGCACTCTTACCAATGAAGGCATGGAATAATCTTAATCCATCTTCAGTACATGTTGCATCTATAACTGGTGAACCACTGTCTTCATATAATTCACCGGCAACAGATCTTCTTTCACCGCATACTTCACAGACATAATTGAATTCTACGCCTGTCAGTTCCTCATTAACTGTAAAGTCAACGTATTTCCAGCTGTGCTCTATACATTCTCCTCTTTGAACTGTTACTTCGCAGGTAGCAGTCTTCCCGTTTTCGCTTGTAACAGTAATTACTGCAGTTCCTTCGCCAACAGCTTTGACGTTGCCCTCTTCATCTACTGTGGCAACACTTTCATCACTGCTTGTCCAGGTTACTGCCTTGTTATCAGCGTTTTCAGGATTAACAGTAACTGTTAACTGCGCTGTTTCTCCCATCATTAAATCCAGAGACTCACTGTCAAGATTTACTGAGGTAACGTATACATAGTCACTGATTACAAGGTGCTTAGCCGGGTCATCCTGGCTTACATATCCCTTGCTTACTTCTTCGTTAGAATCAGCGTCAACCACTTCAAACTTGTACTCATCAAGAGTCTGTCCTTCCTGTGGTTTAACAGCATAAGTCACAAACTCATCAGGTCCTACCGTTATTTCAAGTGATGACAGATTTGCATAGTCATTCTGTTCAGTAACTACCTGACCAGGGTTGTTGATATTGCCGGTTGTAGTTATCAATGTAACATTCTTAAGTCCGTTGTCTCCCTCTACAGGTCTGATGACTGCACTTATTGTTGCTCTGAATGGATTGACGATGCTGTTACCGTCAACTCCACCGGTTTCATCAAGTGAACTCAGTGTTACATTGTATGTCTTTGTCTCTTCTGTCGGGTTGTAAATAACAACACCAGGATCTGAGTTGTCTTCTTCCGTGACAACTACCAGATCGCCTAATTCCTGTTCTTCTGTAGTATCATGACCAACGAAGATGATGTTTGGTTCAATTTTCAAAATGCCAATACCGACATACCATGAAATCTGATTTATTGTTGTTACATCTGCAACATCTTTGTTAATCTGTGGTATTGATGACTCGTCCGTATAATAATATAAATCTGAACCATCTTCAGTAAAGATACCCCGATATTCTACAGGTTTAAATGGTTTATCTGGATCAAGTTGGTATCCATCTGCCATTTCAAACCGTAAGGTTATCTTTTCGCCATATTCTGCTCTGATTGGTGACTGGAACGAAACAATATCTGACATGTTTGTAGAAATTGTAACGTCCATACCATCCATGTATCTAACATAAACAGACAGCGTTTCCTTATCAGGTACAACAAATGTGTATTCAGACCGTTCTGAGATGATACCATAGTCTCCTTCAACGTCAATATATACTATATCTCCCGGGAATCCGAAACCGAAGCCAATCATAACATGTTTGCCTTCATCTGGTATAACCGTAATTGTCACGGTTGCTCCTACTTCGTATACACCGTCGCCAGTCAATGAAATACATGGATCACTTAATGGTGCACCCCAGTCATCTACTACCTGAGTTGTAATTACACAAGTCTTGCTACTAGTATTTCCATCAATATAACTTGCATAATATGCCGGTGTGTCATCACCATAAACATTAACAAGTTCAGGATGTTCACTCTTGTAATCTTCAACAATGAAATCCCTGTTGCCTCTTACCCCATCAGGCATTCCTTCTGTAGCAAATCTGTACAGCATGTGGGCATCTACGCTTTCCCAATCATCTGTAACATTTATCAGCTGCATGTATTCATCATAGGCATCATCATTTAACATGTAGAAACCCTGTGAATATACTTTGCTGTAGTCGCCTTCACTGATTGTAATGTCTTCCGGAACTATTGCCACATACCGGGTTTTATCGACCGGCGTATCAATATTCGGCATATAATATGTAACTCTTACTGCTACCGAGCCTTCCTTGATTGCCGTCAGATTGCCGTTTTCATCAATCGTAGCATATTCTGATGATGCTTCTGCTGTTCTAGGATCAGTAGGTTTCAGGCTGCTGGCAACAAGTTCCCAGGTAACTCCCTTGTCTGTATCAATGTCTCCATAAACTTCAAGATGACGTGTATCACCCGGATGCATCAGCATTCTAGGATAGTTAACACCATGGCTGTCTTCCGTAATCCTGGATGTTGAATAAGGTATTACATAGCAGTTGCTTAATGCATAGGCTTCTGCCAGTGCTGCCTTGCTTAACAGTTCATCACCATATTCACAGTTTTCAGCTTCAGCGATCATTTCGTTCCATACGTCTATGCCAAGTTCTGACATTAGTTCAGTATAGTTTTCCACAGATCCCTTGAATATGGTCTGAGTCAGAACGCCTCTCATCATATCAGCAGGACTATCCTTATCAGGTGCCCAGCCTGATCCTATGATCATGTCACAATCATTATCTTCTATTCTGTCAGAGTAATAGAATGCCTCATTGTATTCTCTAATATCATTAAAGAGAGTCACGTTAAGACTTATCTTGCCATTGCTGGCAGATTCAATCATGTTCTTCAGCTTGAGCACGCCCTGTGCACGTGAAGCTATTCCAACTACATCAAGCTTAATTGGGAACTGGATTCCTTCGCTTTCAGCTTTTGCAATATAAGCTGTTACCAGATCAGGATCATACATGTCATTGGATCCATCTGTCAGATCAATTGAACCATCATTGTACTCTGACATGTATTCAACATACTTGTTCTTTACCAGATCACCATAAACTTCACCTGTTGATAACTTATCAAACTCATACTGGTTAATGATATTTCTGACATTTGTATTGCCATTGTATTCATACTTATCCAGTGCAGCCTGAACAGCCAGTCTGAAGTACTTGTTATTTAATGCATTCTGAGTGTTGACTTTTTCTGTCTCTGTTTCGTGCACAGTATGGCTGTAATTCTCTCTCTTGAAGTTGAAAGTAAAGAAGTATGTAACAGTGCTGTACTCTGCATCTTCATCTCTCTGATATTCAGCCTTGGTAATTGTTACCTGACAGCTGGCACTGACATTACCTGAAGAAACAGTAATGGTTACTGTACCAGGAGAAACTGGATAAACTATACCGTTTCCATCGACGGTTGCAATATTTTCGTCACTGCTTGACCATCTTAAATCCGCAGGTGCGCCTTCTGGCAATACTGTTGCAATAAGCTGCTGGTTTTGAGCTGTTGTCAGTTCGAGAGACTCAGTATTAAGCTCTATGCTTTCAGCACTGATTTCCGTCTTGGTCCAGGTTCCAGCCCATTCAGCAGCATGTTCCGGATACTGAGCATATAACGCTTCTGCTGTTAATGTAACTGAACCATTTGTCCAATATCCTTCAGGTAAATATGCTTCATTCGCCCAGTATGTAAATCCTTCACCTAAAACTACAGTTTCCAGATTATTACAGCCATAGAACATATCCAGCATGCCTGGTAAGTTTTCCGTATTTAGTGAAGCTATGTTCAATGTCTTCAGGCTGCTGCAACCAGCGAACATATAATCTGTTCTCAAAACATGTTCCGTACTGAGATTTGGCAAAGAAATGTTTTCCAATGAAGTACATCCATTGAACATATAATAAAGCTGTCCAACATATGGTGCGGTAAAGTCTTCCATGTTTACATATGTCAGATTCTCGCAGTTAACAAACAGATAACTCAAATCTGTAATATTACTGCTGTCAAATCCTGTGCCATCAAAACTTTCAAGATTTGGACAGTGACAGAACCACATCCACATTGATGTCGGTGCTATAGTATTTTCTTCAGCAACATATGCTCTCATGACATTTTCTGGATATCCATATTCCCAGCTGTCCCAGTAATGCTTACCTATTTCTACATCAGTATATACGGTTCCAATGTATTCCTGATTATTGATATCTACAACAGTATTACGGGTTCCGTTTTCATAAACATTATTGCTTCTTAAGAATACAAGGTCTCCCAAATCAGTTAATACTGCATAAGCTGTTGTCTCAGGTGTTGTATCCGGTAATACCACAACCTCACAGTCGACAGCACTAGCATTGTTTTCTTTATAAAAACCACTAAATGTTATTGAAGTAACACCTGGTCTTAATGCTGTAATTACACCATTATCATCAATAGATGCAACAACAGCGTTCTGTGAATACCAGTCTGTTGACAGGAACACAGTATCTTCAGGAGATACAGTTGGGATCAGCTGATATGTTTCTCCCACATGTAACTCAACATAGTTTGTATTAAAGTTTACGGTTGGCGGTATCTCTCTTGTCCATTCTCCTGCCCATTCTGAAGCGTGTTCAGGATACTGAGCATATAATCCACTTTCATTCAGAGTAATATCATCGTGTGTCCATTCGCCCCAATACAGATATGCATTATCTATCCACTTTGTGAATGAAGATCCCAGTGTTACATGTTCCAGTTTGAAGCAGTTATCAAACATGCCGGACATATTAATCACATTTTCTGTATTGAATGATGAAATATCCAGAGTCTGTAATTTGTAGCAGCCGGAGAACATATCAGACATATTGGTAACATTAGAAGTATCCCAGCCTTCAAAAGACAGTTCGGTCAGCTCTCTTGATCCTTCAAACATGCGACTCATATTAGTCACTCTTGAAGGATTCCATCCATCCAGAGATAAGTCAGAAAGAGCATGACAGTATGCAAACATGCCTTCCATGCTGCCAACGTATCCTACATCAAAATTGCTGACATTGATGCTATTCAGCTTTGAACAGCTGAAGAACATCATCTGCATGTCTGTTGTATTGCTGGTATCAAATCCTGTACCATCAAAGCTTTCCAGTTCTATGAGTCCTCTAAACCATCCAGCCATCGTAGCTGGTGCAATTGTTGTATCAGGAGCAACATAAACATTTCTGATCAGATAAATATCCCAGTTATGTCTTCCAATTTCAACATCAGTAAAGACTGTTCCACTGTATGTGTTCCCGTTAATATCTGTTATTGTTTCGTAATATTCTCCGTTATTATAAACTTCAGTGCTTCTGAAGAATATCAGAGTTTCTTCGGTTAATACCGCATATGCTGTACTGTCTGTTGGAGCATATGTTCTTACCACTACCTCACATTCCGCACTTACAGAAGTACCATCAGCAAGTGTTGCTTCATAAGTTACTGTGGTAATACCTGCCTTGATTCCTGTAACAAAGCCTGTCTGATCAACAGCAGCTACAATTTCATTCCCTGTTCTCCAGCTTTCATTTACTATCTCTGTTCCTTCAGGAGTTACTGAAGCAGACAGCCGGTAGCTTCCGCCTTCAGCAAGTTCGATACTTGATTCGCTTAATACTGCCTTTATTGGTTCAGGTCTTGTCCAGGTTCCCGCCCATTCTGCTGCGTGTGCTGGATACTGATTGTATAATTCAATTGCTGTTCTAGTAATATCTAATTCAGCATTTGTCCAGTTTCCTTCCGGCAATAATGCATACTCTTGCCATACTGTCATATTTGGACTCAATACAATTTCCGTAAGATTGTCACAGTTATAGAACAGATCATACATTCTGGTAGCCTTAACCGTATTGAGTGTTCCCATGTTGATTTTTTTAAGTGATTTGCAGTTACGGAACAGACTATTAAATTCTTCGGCATTATGAGAATCAATACCAGTCAGGTCAACCTCTTCCAGGTTAATCATATCCATAAACCACTGTCCCATGCCAGTCGGGTAAATTGTTGTTTTGTCAGCAACATATACCTTTTTAACCAGACTCAGATCGTCATCGCCAACGATACCACTATTTAAGTTTTCTAAATGACCATATCTTTTACCTTCGTAGGTATTTCCATTAATGTCCGTTATTTCGTCAGCTTCATACCAGTCACCAGAGAAATCACTTCTGATTAAAACCAAATCCCCATTATCCTGCAGAACAGCAAATGCTTCAGCATCTACAACGATCACTTCTTCAGAAGAACTGATTTCTGAACCGTCCGTTGTCGTCCCTGTTATTATTGCAGTACCGACAGAAACGCCGTGAACATTACCAAAGACATCAACTGTAGCAATTTCTGGATCACTGGTAGTAAAGGTCAGTTTTCTGTTTACATTTTCGTTTGGAGTGATGTCCCAGTCAATAAACTGTGAACTGCCTACCTTAACCGGTGCTATTGGCCTGATATCCAATGACTGAATCTGTGTCAGCTGTCTTGTCCAGGTTCCTGCCCATTCTTCTGAATTATACTTATATTCTTCATTCAATTCATATGTGTCTTTGCTAAGACTTCCATTTGTCCAGGTTCCTGCCGGTAATCCAAAGTCCATTGAACTACCCTTGAGGTCCGGCCCTAATGTAACGCTTTCAAGAGCATAACAATTATAGAACAGACTGTAAACCGGATAATTCTCATTTATTCCTAAACCACTGATATCTACACTTCTGAGATTGATGCAGGCTTCAAACATGAAATTAATGCTTTCAAGGCTATCTGACTGGAAGTGTTTTATGTCAATTGTTTCAAGAGAAGCGCAGTCGCAGAACATACGTTCAAATGACACTGCAGATTCAGTATTGAATAAACTGATATCCAGATCTTTTAAGTTTAAGCAACATTCAAACATGCCTTCCATGTTTGTGACATTGCTGGTATCAAATCCTGAAAGATCAAGTGTTTCCAGTTTATCGCAATAGTAGAATGCATATTGCATGTTGTTTACACTGCTGG
Organism: Erysipelotrichaceae bacterium; assembly: GCA_015058955.1. Taxonomy (GTDB): domain Bacteria; phylum Bacillota_I; class Bacilli_A; order Erysipelotrichales; family Erysipelotrichaceae; genus RUG521. The sequence continues at coordinate 126,029 of SVBJ01000002.1, read as the reverse complement.
TATCAAATCCTGTTGAGTTAAATGCTACCAGTTCATTGAGGCCAGAAAAGGCGTATGCTAAACTATTAAACTCTATTGTTGTATTGTCTGCTACTCTGATTGATTTTATTTCGTCCCTGTGGTTATTCCATAAATAGAAGTTTTCTATTTTTGCTGCATCGGCAAATACCATGCCAGTATATTGATTATTGTTTATATCAGTTACTGTCCGTCTTTCATCTGAAGGATAAACATTCTTACTCTTTAAGAAGATCAGTTCTCCCTCATCTGTTAATACTGCGTATACTAAATCTTCGACCTGTCCTCCTCCTGTTACAGTAACGACACATCCAACTGAAGATACTGAATTGTTTTCCCAGCGAATCATGCAACTTACATTTGCCGTTCCAGGTGCAACAGCTGTTACTACACCTTCCTGGTCAACTGTTACAACGTTTTCATCAGTTGTAAACCATTCTGCCGTTACAGCTGGATAGTATTCAGGAAGTATCAGATCAAGATCAAAGCTTTCGTTCTCCGCAAGCGTCAGCGATCCTTCGCTTAATTTTGGCTTTGCTTCTTTTCTTTCCCATGTTCCTGCCAAAACAGAATTATCCCGATTATAAAGTTCTGTTTCTGTCAGAGTTTCTTCTGCTTCCCTATTTGTCCAGTTTCCTTCTGGCAGGTATGCATTTGAAGTCCAGTTATTACCAAAGCCTGCTCCCAGATCAACCGTACTTAGAATCGGACAATTTGCAAACATGTTCTCCATGTCTGTAACATTTTGCGTATCAAATAAAGAGATATCTAAGGATACCAGCAGGCCACATCCATTAAACATGTTCTTCATCTGTGTTGCCTGGGCTGTATTAAAACTGCTCAAGTCAAGATGAGTTATAAATGAACATCCCGCAAACATGCTGTTAAAGAACGCGACATTATCAGTAGTAAATCCTTCTCCTAAAACGACGCCAGTCATTGAACTGCAATTTTCAAACATTGAATTAACGGATTGTAACACCGGTGTATTCCACGTAGATAAATCAGCAAATTGCAATGAACTGCAACCTGCAAACATTCCGCTGAACGTTGTTACTTTTTCGGTATTGAATCCGGATAAGTCTGCTGTTACCAACTGATCACAGTTATAGAAGACACTGCTCATGTCTGTTGCATCTGATGTGTCAAATCCTGCTGATTCAAACCATGTTATTCCTGTTCCAGAGAACTTTGCATACCAATCATCTACTTTTACTGTATTGTTTGGTGCTACAAAAACATGATCAATTTCATATCCGCTAAACGAATCATTAACGTCTTCAAATACAACTCCATAATATTTTACAAAGTTTGGATCCTGTATTACTCCGCGATCATTTCTGTACCTGCCATAGCTGTTCACGAATATCAGGTCTTTCTCGTCCGTGAGTACAGCATAAGGTCTTAAGTTGGTGCTGACTGTAACTTCACAATGAGTGAAATAGCCGCCGTTCCGGTCAGTTACCTCACAAAGAACATTAACAGTACCTTCATTAAGCGCTGTAACCCATCCATTCTGGTCGACGGTAACAACATTTGAATCACCTGATCCAAGCATCCAGTTCGTACTGATAACAGGATAATCTTCCGGTTCATATATTACTTTAAGCTGATATGTATCACCAGGGGTTAAGACCAGTTCAATGTCACTCATATGCGGATGGAAAGGCAATGTTCTTGTCCAGGTGCCTGCCCATGATGAGGCATTTGCCGGATATTGCTGGTAGAGTTCTGTCTGACTCTTACTGATATCTCCATTACTCCAGACACCTTCAGGAAGCTTTGCATCGCCATACCATGTTGTAAAGCCTGTTCCCAGGGTTACTTCCAACAGTCTGTCGCATCCGTCAAACATGCCATACATCTTGCTGACATAGTCTTCTTCACTTTCATACTGAGCATAATCAATATTAGAAGTATCAAATCCTGTGAGGTCTAATCTTGTGATATTCCCGCAATCTTTGAATATGGCAGTCATATCTGTTACTTTTGCTGTGTTAAAATTACTGACGTCAAGAGTAGTCAGACTTTCACATCCTTCAAACATTTCTGAAATATCAGTTGCGCTTGAAGTGTCTAATAAACTTGTATCGAATTCAACCAGGTTTGTGCAGTTGCAGAACATGCCCATCATATTGGTTACGTTTTCTGTACTGAACAGAGTATTTATACCTGTCAACTGTCTGCATCTGTTAAACATTGCAGCTGTGTTTTCCAGTTGACTTCCATCAAATCCTCTGCCGTTGAATGTTTCAAGTGCAAGGCATTTGTTAAACCACATCTGCATTGATGTTGGTCTGATGACAGTATTATTGGCAACATAGACGTTTTTCACATCGTAGTTTGCATCACTTTCATCAGGTAACATGGATGCATCAGCATTCCAGCCATGTGCACCGTTTTCAACATCAGCATAGACTGTACCTTCATATGTATTTCCGTGAATGTCGGTAACAGTTGTATATACTCCATCTTCATATTCTTCGTTACTTCTGAAGAAAATCAGATTGCCATTATCCATTAATATTGCATAAGCAATACCGCTGTCTGGTTCAGCTGCTTCCGGTGCCTGATAATTGCCTTTTGCTATGGTTAATTCATCTGTTGAATAAACTGAATATAAATCTTCGTCGTAAGTATATGTAATTGCTGATCCGTTAGGCTTGAATGTGTAACCACTGCTTGGACTGCTGGTATTGTCGTTTTCATCAACACCAATCAGGAACAGTTCATAATCTGCTCCAACTGAATTGCCATCACAGTTTGTAACGTCAACGAGATAGTTCTTTCCATCATCCATTGTGACGATATTCCACATGTGTCTGCCTGCTCCGGTTCCGCCTTTCATTTCACCTGTTACACAGTAAGCGTTAATATTGCTGTTTGCAAACCATGAAGCATCACACAAATACTGGAAAGCCTTTGAATATCCCTCACACACTACGTTTGTGTCCGGATCACCATCGAATACCCAGATTAACTGCCAAGGATTGCCATAGGAAACCTCATCACCTAAAGCAGCATAGTTATACTCAACAAGTTCACAGATTTCATCTCTGTATGCTTTGATTTTTTCATAATCGCTTTCTTCCTGATGTTCACCCACTATCCGGTTGGCATTGTCAATTGCAGTTGTTACCATAGTTCCATAAGAAGGATCTATTTCATATTGACCAGCTGCGTATTCACTGGCAACCGAAAAAGAGAAAGTAAGATCTCCTACGACTGTAGCCGATCTTCCATTATTTTCAGTGCTTATTGCGAATCCTCCATATTTCAAGCCTGCTGTCTTATCATACCAATACATCTCGTAAGGATGATCTAACAGTAAAACATCAATGATCTTATCTATATCTAAACGAGAATAGAACCACTTAGAGATTTCTTGAGCTGCAATTTCAGTAAGCTTGCCATTTTCCGTAAATGTTGAAAAGCCCAATGCACTTGCATTGACCGTGCATGTACCGAACTCCTCTACAGGTATACTGTACACTGTTGAAACAGTTTCTCCATTTGCTGTGCTAATAATGGAGCCTTCCAGAAATTCATATAAAATTCTATTCGGTTCATCAAATGTAACCTTTGTTCTTTCTGTATCCCGTCCAGGTTTTATCTCATAATGTATTGACGGAAGGTTTTCCTCAAATCTCTTGCTGATATACTGTTCAAACAGTGCATCATTATCCGTTTCATCTTCCGATGAGATATGATTTATCCACGAGCAGTATGTCTCAATTGTCTCGGCAGGATCCTGATCATCTGCCTGAACAAGAAAATGAGTATACCCTGTCGAAAAAACAGTTGATATACTCATCAACAGTGATAAACAGATTTTTATTAGTTTCTTCATATTGGCACCCCTATAACTAATTTATCAAGGTTATTATATCACAGCATTTTTTGTCTTTTATTCTTTATAATTTATTTTATATATGGAAAACAATTTATTATTTATTTCACATTAAAACACGGTATGAATCAAACATACCGTGTTTCTTTTGTTTATGGATTTCTCTGATTAATCAAACAGTTTTCCCTGACTCCAGTCAGTGATTGAAATCTTGTCATCCAGATCATAGATCTTTCTGATATCGCTGTTTGAAATCAATCCGGAACCGCCACAGACAACACCCTTGACTACCTTGGCATTCTTGATGTACTCAACAGCTGCATCTGTTCTGCCGGTTGCCGTTAAGATGACCGGTGCATTCAAGCCATAAGCCAATGGACCTGCACATAAGCCATCTGGGAAGTTGTTAGCAAAGGCGAATACTGCAGTATCAGGATTCTCGAAGAATGCTTCCGCAATCATTGTTGAAGTCTCATATCTGCTTGCACCTGCAATACGCTCAGTCTTGACGATCTTATTGATTTCGTTTTCAACTGCCTTTGTTACAGCCTTGTCACCGCCAAGGATGTAGTACTTGTTATATCTGTGGCCCTTGATGAAGGTCAGCTGGTCTTCAGTTAACTGTTCCTTAACCAGCATGATGGCTTTGCCTGATGCAGATGCACTTAAACTGTCGGCGAAGTTATTGCCGGTACAGATCAGAATATCGTCTTCCCAGACATCAGCTTCATCAAGGATCTGCAGGTTAGTTGCATAACGGTTGTTACCGGCAAGTCTCTTGACATTGTAGCTTCCTAAGCCGCTCTCCATCTTGGAACTTACAGCCCGGTTACCGCCAAGGATGTAAACTGTACCGTTCTTATGAACGTTTTCCTTGATGTATGCTGTAACATTGGCAATGTTTGCATCATTAACGATCAGGATCGGAGCGCTCTTTTTGGCTGTCAGATAGCTTCCTGCTAAGGCATCAGCGAAGTTTACACCGCTGGCAACGATGACATTGTCAAACTTTGCCTTATCAATCTGTGCCTTATAAGCATCAGATAACCGTAATGATGTCTTGTATCTGTTGTCACCGAAGATACGGAACAGGTTGGAGTTGATGACTGAAACCTTGAACTTGCTTCTGGCAACAACTGTTGTATCAGTTGCAGGAGCTGTTGCGAATACATCAGCTGTACCTACAGACATAGGAACCAATGTACCGTCTTCCTTGATGATGACAACACCTGTATTGCTTGATACATAGTCAACACCGCTCCGGGCACCATCATAGATGTTCTGGCTTTCACCGTTCAGTAACAGTGAAATGTCTCTTGATGCACCGCTGGCTACCGGCTTTTCAACTATATACAATGCTGAAGGGATCCAGTTACCTTTGTCAAAGTTACGTCCCATGAAGATAACCTTATCATCATAAACTCTTACGTAATAACCCTGTGATCCTTCCAGATATACACCGGAAATGACATCATAACCGTTCCACAGATAACCACCGGCAGATGTATTGAATGCTACCGGATGGTTCTCATCACCGGCAAACATGTTGGCAATTGAGTTCATGTGCCAATGGCTGTGTCCGTTGAACAGGATGATCTGATCATACTTGACCATGATGTTCATTAACTTGGTTTCATCATCAACACCATTCCATCCTTCACCAGGTAATGAGCCTGATACAGTGTTATAGAATGACTGATGGATGAATACAAATACCGGCTTGTCAGGATCTTCTTCAGTAATTTCAGCCATTAAGTTATCAAACCAGTCAAGCTGTTTCTGACTCAGAATTGCATGTAAGCCCGGCTGTTCACCGCCCAAATAGACGAAATGATAACCGTTGACTACTTCATCGTAGTAAACTTCTTCAGGCTGCTCAACAGCATCGTTGAAGATTCTTACATATCTCTGGAACTGCTTGCTAGGGTTTCCCTTCATCCAGTCATGGTTACCAATGGACATGTGAATCTTCGGTAATGTACCGTCACCGGCATTTACGGAATTCATGTACATGTTGTAAACCATCTTGAATTCTTCTTCACTGCCTGTATTGGCAATATCACCATTGATGAACATACCCTGGCTGTCAGGGCTGTTATGCTTGATGTCTTCAAGCATCTGTTTGAAGTGCTGATTGGACAGAGTAACTTCACCTGTTGCTCCCTCTGGAGTAGTAACATGAACGTCACTCATGATCTGGAATTCCATAATGTAGTCATCTGGAACTGCATATGTGCTGCTGTCCGGTAAATCAACACTAACATAATTGGCTGATAATGCACTGCCATTGGATCCATAAGCAATCAGCTTCTTTGCGCCTTCAGGAATGAAGGTATGAGTAACCATCTTATGGTCTGTAACAACGTCAGTCAGTTTGAACATCTGTAAGGAATCATATCCTTCCAATGGCTTTCCGTTTGCATCAGCCCAGAACATTACACAGTCAGTTGCGCCTGAATCGCCTCTGTTAACTGAGACAATACCATTAGCAAATCCGTCTGTATTGTTGTTGAGTGTGTATCTTATGCTCTTTAGATCACCGATTGTTCCTTCTTCAACAGTGATATGAACAGTCTGATTAACGCTGTAATTACCATCGTTGAACAGAATGATCTTATAGTTACCAGGAGTAAGAGAATCTCTTTCATGACGCTGATTCTGGATTGCTACCGGTTTTCCTGATAACAGAGTTCCGTCGTTTACGTAATACCAGAAGATTGATGTAACCTGCTGTGGAGTCTGATCTTCACCATAGATACCAACCCAGCTTCCGTTGTTCGGACCTGTAGCACTTACGAATACCGGTTCACCATAAGCAAATGTATTCTTAGCTACTGATAATGAGTACTCTTCACTGCCGAAATTATTAGCAGATGTGATCTTGAATTCCTTGACCTTATCATTCTTGCCATTTAATAAGACAACTTTATAATCACCAGCCGGCAGATTCTGATCTGCAGAACGTGATGCTGAAATATCACCATAAGCCAGAATATCACACTGAGCACCATTACCTGCCTTTACACCATTGGTTGTTAAGCCAAGAGTATAAACATAGATAGGTTCAACAGCATTTACATCATCTGACTTCTTGAATAAGCCTACTCTGTTGCCGTCAGTACCGCTGGCAGTTACCAGAATCGGTTCGTTGCCTGCATATGAATCCTTATCTGTCCGGATTGCCGGATCCAGAGATTCTCCACCGGTTATCGGTCTGGTCATGATCTTGGCTTCATCCCAGTATGCATCCCAGTTGAATCCTGATTCTGCAGTAACAACGTCCATGAATTCTCTGTAGCTTGTAGCATTCTTGAACTGTTCTTCGCAAATGTACTTCAGGTATCTGTTGGCATATTCGAAGCTGAGTTCAGTATCAACATATTTCCAGATAGTCCATGAAGGCTTCTTGGTTCCGTCATGAGCAATCAGACCTAAGGCATATGAACCAGGCTGGTCATTCTCCTCAAAGTAGTCAACTTCATCAATGCATGGCAGCATGGCTGCTCTGTAATAGTACATCGCAATTGTTGCAGCCTGTTCATTGATTGATTCTTCGTATTCTGCATCCGAAACAGTTCCCTTGACCTTGTTACAGATACTGGTTTCTGTCAGGATGACATTTCTCATTTCAGTTCCCTTGTACTTGTTTTCAGGCAGATCGAAATACTGCTGATAAAGTTCAAGGTTAGCAGCCGTGATCCATGGAGATGTCTTATAGTTACCGTTGATTGATTTCCACTTAGGACTCAGTCTGTCAGCATGTAAGTCAGTGACACATGGATTGCTGGAAGTAGTTCCGATTGGATATGGGTGAACGGTAATACCCCAGTTGAAGTCACCGCGTGGTGCATCATACTTCTTCATCCATTCAAGGATATCAAGAGGTGCCCAGGCAAAGAATCTCTTTGAAGTATTAGGGTCTTCACCGTATGAATCCAGACAGCTTTCTGCCCAGTTATGAGTCAGAGAGATGTATGCCTTATTGTTCTTGTTATATTTCTGAACTGCTGCGTTGGACAGTCTGAAGTAACGGGCAAATTCTTCCATGAAGATGTTGAAATCATACTTGTGATACTTGCCGTCAGAACCCTTTGCTCTGGACTGAATCAGGAACCAGTCATAAGCATAGTCGATTTCGTTAGCGATTACCCAACGGTCAACCAGACCCGTTTCAGGAGACTTTGAATATCTTTCAGCCAGGAATTCCATAGCTGCGATAACATATTTTGCACCTAATGGATTACCGGTATTGACACCTAATGTTACGGTATCGGTTCCACCTGTGTCATATCTTAATGATTCAGGATATTCCTTACTGCCAACAGTCGTCTGCTGCCATACGATTACTACGAAAGTAACGTTGATTCCTGCCTTTGAGAAAGGAATCGTCAGCTGGTCCTGAAGGCTTAACCATTCAGTATCAAAATAGAAAGTTTCACCGTTTGATTCGAATGAAACAGTATTAGGTCTCTTGCTGTTATCAATAGGATTACCGTTTGCATCCTCGTTGGCAAGGATCAATGAACCCAGGTCACAGTTGATAACTGTTCTGCCAATGCCCATTTCCTTAGCGGTATTAATGGTACTGAAGTCTTCGCAGATAAGACCCTTCTTTGTATTGGTCTCAAAAGGCTTGACGTCTCTGTATGCTTCAATTTCTGATGCATAGACAGGGCCGGCAACGATATTGCCGTCCTTGACAATATAGAACTTGCGGTACAGATTATCATAACCGCTGCCGTGAACATAGCGGTTGAACTCAAACGAAGCGTTTGAACCAAGCTTATATTCACCGATATCGGTAGCGCTGTAACCATTACCGGTACTTAATCCTCTTAAGGTATCCTTCGGATGATAGTCGTTAGGATCATAGCTGTACAGATTGGCTGTTCCGCCTGATCCCACGCCATTAACCTGTACGATTACCTTACTCTTTGTTACGGAAACAGTTATTCCCGGGTCCAGGTCCCGTGAAGTATTGAAGGTTCTGATTGTTACATCATCACCTGCACTTGTCTTCCCGTAAGCAATGCTTTCAGGATTCAGCATGGAGTGGTCAGCGCTGATTGCTGCTGTTTCTACTGCATAGTTCTCAATGTCATTAGCCCGCATTTTATCAAATGCGCCAAATGAAAGAACAAAGCAACTCAGAATAGCAATAGCTGCAATGAACACATTTTTAAATTGTACTTTCATATAGATTTCTCCTCTAATACTAATGGATTAATCATGAGATTAGTTCCAATTCCAATACATATATTATAAAAAAAACAGGTAAATAAAACAACCAGGGCTCACCTTACGATGAGCCCTGATTCAGCTTAATATTCTTTATCCCTATTACTGATAAGCAGGGATATCAGCCTTAGGATCACGTCCTAAGATTTCGTTAACCAATGCCTTCTTCAGGGCATTTTCGCCGCCGAGTACAACAGCTTTTTCAATACCGTTGTTCTTGACGAACTTCTTGGCATAATCAGCTCTGCCATCCTTGACTAATACTACAGGAGCATGTAACTGATAAGCTAATGCACCTCCGCATAATCCATCAGGGAAATTATCGCCAACAGCCAGCAGAATCGTATCAGCATCCTTGAAGAACTGCTCAGCAATCTTCGTTGATGTTTCATATCTGTTATCACCCTGAATACGCTTGACTGTACCATACTCGCCCATTTCGCCTTCAACTGTTCTGTTAACAGCACTGGTTCCACCAAGGATGTAGATCTTCTTGCCGCTGTAGTTGCTTAAGAAGTCCTTCTGTTCCTTTGTCAGAGCATCCTTAACTAACAGTACAGGTAATCCTGTTGCAGATGCACTTAAGCTGTCAGCATAGTTGCTGCCAACACTTACCAGAATTGTATCACCCTCAATGCCGGCTTCTTTCAGAATTTCAAGGTTAGTTCCATATCTGTTGTCGCCCTTTAATCTCTTGACTGTTAACCCAGCCTTCTTCAGATCATTTTCAAACTTAGGCGCTACTGCTTTATCACCGCCAAGAATGTATACTAATCCACCCTCAACCATGTGTTCCTTGATGTAGTTCTCAACTGTTACAGCTTTTTCGTTATCATCAATTAACAGGATAGGAGCATCCTTAACTGCTGCCAGATATGAGCCTGCCAAGGCATCAGCGAAATTAGTGCCGCAAGCTAATACTACTGTATCAAGCTTTTCCTTGCCGGTCTTCTGCATGAATACATCAGCAGCCTGGATAGCTGTAAAGTACCTGTTAAGACCAGAAGCTCTGTATACAGGTTCATCAGCAACTGTCTTTTCATAAGTATACTGACCACCGCATACTTCGCACGTATAAGTGATGATTCCGTCTTTTTCTTCTGAAGTGAATGTGCACTCTTCAGTTACCTTTTCATGGCAGCGTGAGCATTCCTTGGTATGAGTCTTAGCTGCTTCACCATCAAACTTGAATTCACCCCATTCATGGCCTAATGCAGGAATTGGCAGATCTTCTTCTGTATTATCAGAATACTTGACATGCTTACTGCCAGCACTGGTACATGTTGGTTCTATTGTTATCTTTTCTTCAACGATTTCTTTTGTTACTTCAATGTAAATCAGGTTTCTAATGTCACTGTGTCCGCCGCTTCCAAATACTACAAGAGTATACTTACCGGCTTCACCACAAACATCCTTCAAATCAACAAGGGTATCATTGATATCTCTGATATACCACCATTTGTATGAAGAAATTGATGCAAAGTCAAAATCTTTTTCGTATTCTGCTTTGTAAACACCTACCCATGAACCATATGGTTCTTCAACTGAAACTTTAAAATTCATAGTTTCAATCGGCAGAACAAACTCATTCTTCTGTTCCATTTCCTGAGCCTTGCCGTTGAACTCAAATTTAATCTCACTTGCAGCAATTGTTTCCTCTGTTATTGTAATTGTTATGTAGGATATTCTCTTATCATAACCACCATCAGCTAACAGATAGATATCATAATCTCCAGCAGTAGTTAAATATCCATCTCTGCCGTTTGTTGTTCCAGATCCTCCTTCACCATTGATATACAAGGTAGCCAACATGTCAAACGGACTAGGTGTTGTACTAATATAATGCCATCTAATTGACATATCTGCTCTAGGTACTTCACCAGCAGGATACATAGATACCCATGAGTTCGCTAAATCCAGACCTTCGTAATCAGCTACTACAGAAAGATCTACATATACCATGATTGGCTCATACTGTTTGTATTCCTTCTTGTCAGTCCATAAGAACTTTTCTTCATAACTGCCACCGCAGACTGAACAGGTATGGGTAACAACACCATTGCTGATTTTGTTTTCAAACGTACATGCTTCTTCAATTCTGTCATGACAACGTGAGCATTCTTTGTAATGATTATGCTTTTCTTCGTTGAAAGTCCAATTATTACTGTAATTATGACCTAAAGCCTTTACTACTGTATTAGCTTCATCAATTTCATTCTTTGCCTCAGCATCAGAGAAGAATCGGCCACATTTTGAACAAGTCCAATACTCAATATTACCTGGTTCAGTACATGTAGGGTCTTTAGCTTCAATGTGATTTAATGGGAACTGGTGATCACAAGGGACATAATCTCTTGTTTCAGTAGCACCACAACGACTACATTCTCTTATTTCCTTGGTTGGATCATTTGGATCAGTATGCCATTTGCCCCATTCATGACCCAATGCATCTGTTTCAACATCGACATTTCCAGTAAACTTTTCAGTGTCATTTACTGTAACAACTCTGTTATCATCTGTGAATTCAAAGGAGACGGCATAACTATCAATTCCTGTTTCTGTACATGTTGCAGCCTTTTTATTGGTTTTCTGACCAACAACTGCGTCAAAGGTTACCTTCTTTGTATCATCATCAACTCTTGGTAATGTAATAGTTGCTGTTGACTTATCTTCTGATAATTTCCATTCAACATGTTCTTCATCGTCATAATAAGTAACCAAAAGTTCAACTTTTGCCTGCATTACCCAGTTGTTTGTATTTGATTCTACAGGGCTGATTAAGTATAATCTGTACTGTTTTCCAGGTTCTGGCTTAACGCCTTCTTCGAGCGCTAATGCGAGAATATCAACCGGCTCATCATAATCTGACAGATTATAACTTACATAATATCCATTATCATATCCATGTGAATCACTAGGATTTTTATCACAAAGCCTTACAGATGCTTTTGGATTTGGGCTTGTTGCTGTTACAAGTACTTTCTCAGAATACTTGTAGTTATGATATTCAAATCCATCATCGTTCTTGTCAACTACAATATTATCTTTTACTGTACTTGGATTGATCGTAACAGTCTTTCTTCCTACAACATTGTAATAATTCCCATCAGCTGACTGATACATTAATACGACGTCGTATTCTCCACCCGTTTCATAATCTATCATTTTTCCGCTGGAGTTATCTGTTTTCTTAATATCTACAGCCTTCGTTAAATCATAATTACTGTTATCATACCAATAGATAGCAGGGTTTGTTCCTGCAGGAGTTGCATCTTTGCTATATAAACCAACCCATACGTATCCTGTTGCACAGTCATAACCATTAATTGTTACATTGATTGGCTCTTCATATTCATAAACATTCTTATCAGTTTCAACCAATTCAACATTATAGCTGTTGCCACAAACCTTACATGTAAAAGTAACCGTATTATCTTTAATTACGCTTTCATATTCACAATCTGCTTCATCTACTTTTTCTCCACAGCGTTCACATACTTTATAATGCTTGCCATTTTCACAAACCCAATTGCCAGTGTTGTGACCCAACGGCCGTAAAATTACATCCTCTGCATTTAATTCGTGAGTTGCTTCTGCATCACTAAAGTATTTGCCACAGCCGGAACAAACATAATATTCATTATTTCCCCGTTCTGTACATGTTGCTGCTTTTGCTTCAGTATGAGTCAGTGAATGGACATGTGTTAATACAGGTATTTCTCTTTCCTCGATGTGATTAGGATCGTTCCGACATACTCTTCTTTCTAATCCCGGATTTTCTTCAGTAGCCGGGGTAATAACTTCCCATTCACCCCATGCATGACCTAATGCAGCAACTTCATCTTCAACTGTACCTGTAAATGCTAAGGTATCATTTACAGTTACTAATGGCTCTTCGCCAAACTGGAATGATACAGAGTATTCATCTGTTCCAGTTTCAGTACATGTAGCTGCCTTCTTAACTGTCTTTTCACCTAAAACAGCATCAAATGTTTCGGTTTTTGTTTCATCATCAACACGTTTAAAAGTGATAGTTGCTGATGTCTTATCTTCAGATAATGCCCATTTAACATTTTCATCATCATAAGTAACCAACAGTTCACATCTTGCCTGCGTTACCCAATCACCAGCACCATTGACAAGATAAATCCTATACTGTTTTCCCGCTTCAGGCTTTACACCTTTTTCTATTGCTAATGCGAGAATATCTACTGGATTTTCATAGTCTGTTAACTTATAGCTTACATATGAACCATTATCATATCCATAATCAGCTGATGGGCTTTCATCACATAATCTTACGGTTGCTGCTGGATCTGGACTTGTTGCTGTTACAAGTACCTTTTCAGAATACTTATACTGATGATACTTAAATCCGTCATCTTCCTTATCAACATGTATTTCTTCAGGAACATTAGACACAATAGTTATAGCTATTGGATCTACTATTTGTGTATAAATACCATTATTACTATAAAGTAATTCAACTCTATAATTCCCGGCAGGCAGATTATCAACAGGAAAACCATCTTTATTATTCGGATGAGCCAACAGATTTTCAGCTACTCCCGGATAATCACTGACATAGTACCAGGCAACAGATTGAAGATGTATAGATGTGTTCTCATCATACAATCCAACCCAAGCACCTGATAAATCTGTTGAAGCTGTTACCACAATTGGTTCACCTGCTTCGTATTCAGTCTTGTCAGTACTAAGACTATTTTCTGCTTTTACCAATCCATCAGGAATAATCATTGTTAAAGACATGAAAACAACTAACAAAACCTTCATTAGCTGTTTCAGCTTTCTAGATATTTCCATAATTCCTATGCTTCCTTTCTATTTTCTGTTTTGATTAACAGATAAAAATCGTGTTTTTATCTGTTCACTATATCTTTTATAATAACGTAGAAAACGTTTTTTTACAAACAATGTGTTATTACTAACCATAGTAAAAGTCCTCCTAAGAAGGAGGGCTTTCTCGTTTATTAATCTTTGTATTCTTCGTGATAATAATTAACTTCTTTATTGCCAAACAGCTTCTTAATGTCTTTGTTTGTCAGTCTGGCTTCACCGCCAAGGACATCAAGCATCATAATACCATTATCCTTTATATATTTCCGAGCGGCATCAAGCTTATCTGATCTAGTCAGTAACAGTGGAATTCCTTCCTTGTATCCTAATGGACCACCACATAAGCCATCAGGATAATCATTACTGTAAGCAACTACTGCTCCATAAGGATTTTCAAAGAATTTCTCAGCGATCAGTACAGATGTTTCAAATCTTGAGGCACCAGCAAGTCTACGTACTTTACCATATGCATTCAGTTCTTTTTCCACAGTACTGCTAACTGCGTTTGTTCCGCCAAGAATGTAGATCTTCTTATCGCTGTTCTTCTTTAAGAAGGCTTTCTGTTCAGCAGTTAAGGCATCTTTTACCAGAAGCATTGGATATCCTGTTGCTGAAGCACTTAATGAGTCAGCGAAGTTTCCACCTGTTGCTACCAGAATAGTATCAGAATTCATACCTGCTTCATTAAGAATAGCGAGGTTAGTGCCATATCTGTTACTTCCAGCCAGTCTCTTGACATTCTTGGTAATTTTTTTCATTTCCTTTTCTACTTTATCAGAGACAGCAGCTGTACCACCCAGAATATAGATTGTTCCCTTCTCGTCCAGATATTTTTGCACGTGTTTCTTAACCAGATCAATATTCCGGTCATTGATTATGACAATTGGAGCTTTCTTTACTGCTGCCAGGTAGCTGCCAGCCAAAGCATCTGCAAAATTGCCACCGAAGGCAAGAATGATATTTTCAACTTTTGTTTCATCCCACCATTCACAGAACACGGTAGCTATCTCCAGACTTGTTTTGTATCTGTTAGAACCTGACACTCTGTATGCATAGTATTTTTCCACCGCTTCAGTAATTGTTACTGTACAGGTATCTTTTATAGTTCCATCACCATTTCTTCCTGTAATTGTTACCGTTCCCATGTTATAAGGATATACTACTCCTCCATAGACTTCAGCAATGGACTCATCAGAGCTTTCCCAGAACAGATCCTCTATTTCTGCTCCTTCCGGTGTAACCTCATATTCAAGTACAAGATGACTATTTACCGGTACCTCATATTCTTTTTTCGTGAACTTGAACCGTTGCAGATAAACAGGCTCTGGTCTAGGTACAACATTAACAGTACAGGTTGCACTCAGATTTGTACCATCTGTTGTTCTGACAGTTATGGTTACTGTTCCAGGCTTGTATCCTACAACCTCTCCTGATGAATATGCTTTTGCAATAGTTTCATCTGAACTTTTCCATTCCAAAGGAGATGTTGCATCTTCAGGAGTAAAAATAACCTTCAGCTCTGTTCCATAGTTAGGACACCATACTTCATATTCATCATACTCAAATTTTATGGCTGTTGCCGGAACCAGTTTTCTTGTCCATGTTCCTGCCAGATCTTCTGGATGAGAAGAATACTCTATGGCAATGTCATATGCCAGATAACTCTCTGTACCTCTTGTCCATTTTCCGGCCGGCAATTCCATTAATGCCCAGGCATTAAGTTCTGTTCCTAATATAATTTCTGTTAAACTGTCACATTCGCCGAACATATTATAGTAGCCTTCAACAGACTTCATTGAAACACCGCTCATATCAATCTTTTCAAGTGATCCGCATCTAGCAAACATATGATCAAAGCGCTCTACTCTTTCAGTATTGAAACCATTGAAGTTAACTTCTGTCATGTTTACACAGTTATAAAAGAAATTCTGCATATCCAGAAGATAAATTGTTGATCCTTCAGCTACATATGCTTTTTTTATCTTATCATTTATACCTTCAGCATACGTCCATTCATTTGCATATTTTCTTTCAATGTAACTGAAAACCTTGCCTTTATAAGTATTTCCTTTAATATCTTTTATTTCCTGTCCGTCTCCGTAATTAGCCGGTTCCTCAAAAGATCTCAAAAATACGAAATCACCGTTATCCATCAAAACAGCATAGGCTGCACTTTCTTCATTCAAAACCCAGACATTACATTCTGCCTTAATATTTGACCCGTCTGTTGTTGTTGCATAGATTTTTACATCGCCTGGTTTATGACCCGTTACATTTCCTCTGTCATCAACTGTCGCAATGCTTTCGTCAGCGCTTTCCCATTTTAACTCTCTGCTGACGTCCTTGTCCCATGGATCAAGCCAGAAATCGATCCATATCGTACCATTCAAAGGGACAATGTTATCTTCCATATAAAGTGCGGTTGCAATCGCTGTATCTTCTGCCTGTGCTTTAACAGATAATCCTGTCAGGCACATTAAAACAGCCAGAGTCACGATGGCGATTCTTTTCAAGAATTGTGTCATTATACTTCCTCCCTATTTATTATTCAAATTCATTATACCCTCTTGTTACCTGCTCATAAAGAAAAAACACAGTATTTTTTACTGTGCTTTCAGCATTTTTCAAAACAGGAATACCATTTTTTAAGGATTGATTCTTCAGAAAAACGGTCCGACCGCTTAAAGGCATTGGCTCCCATTTTCTTTCTTAACTGTTCATCCAGAGCGATGCGGACAGTCTTATCAACAATTTCTTTCTTATTGAAATCATCGATCAGATATCCGTCTTCACCATCATTGATCACATCGGCCGGTCCTTCCGGACAGTTGAACGAAACTATTGGTAAGCCACAGGCCTGTGCTTCTAACAGTACCATCGGCAGACCTTCAAATCTGGAGGTCATAAGATACATGCTGGATTTTTCAAATTCTTCCCTGATTTCCTTTACAGGCTCATTGATGAAGACATAATTTTGGATGCCCAGCTCCTTTATTCTGTCTTCCAGCTGCTGCTTCATTGCTCCGGAACCATATATGTCTATTTTCCAGTCAGGAATTCTTTCCTTTAAGTCCGGTGCAAGCTCAACCATAATGTCATATCCCTTCTGGCTGTCCAGTCTGCCAACTGTTATGATCCTCTTATTGTCCAGAACTGCCGGCTTATCCGGTTGGAAGGAACGGATGTTAGGTATGACAAAGGTCTTGTCTGACGGCAGGAAGTCATAATGCTCCCTGTCCATCTGTGTCAGAAGAACTACAGCATCAAGATGCTTATAACGGTTCTTTCTGATGATCTGTGATGCCTTAGGACAGGCATTGTAGCTCATGTGTTCACAGCCGATTTTCCTTACTTTTCCCTTAAGGAAACTGAGCAGGATGTTAAAGGCATGAGTTGTACCGAGAACATAGTCAATGTCATTGTCAGCCATGATCTTATTAAGCTGACCAACGATTCCGTAATATCCCAGCAGACGCTGTACCTTGCTGCCTCTTCCGGCATTCATGTGAATGACCTTTATGCCCTTTTCCAGTGGATAATATGGCTTATCCTTATCCTCACTGTTTATGCTCACAATAAAAACCTGATTGTTCTCATCCCTGCTGAAAGCATTTGCCAGATTGGTTACGGCCCTTTCGGTACCCGCTCCTAATGATATGTTTCCTAATACAAATGCGATCTTCTTCATGATTATCCTCCAGGATCAGTTATTTCAGGTTTTCTTTTAATATTCTGATTACTTCGTTCCAGGTATCCTTGCCTACCGGTGAAACACTGGTTATTTCTTTTCTCTTTATTTCTCCCAATGCCACTTTCTTCATCAGCTGATAAAGGCTGTCCGCATTGAACGGGTCAAAGAAATATACATTCTCATAACCGTCCAGCAGTTCATGGGAGAAATTACAGTCAGAAGCCAGGATTATTGAGCCAACGCTTCTGGCTTCCAGTAACGGATATCCTAATGCTTCCACAAAGCTTGGGAACACCAGGCAGGCATCTTCATAGTTCTTATAGACTTCATCCAGGGTTATATGCCCGCTGTAATTGATGCCTCTGGCCTTGCCGGTACTGTTGACCGTGATCTGGCAGGAATATTCTATGCCGTCTTCATCCAGTCTCTCGCAGGCCTGCTCAATCAGCGGTATGTTCTTGTATACCTCTATTGATGTAGGATAGAAGAATCTGTTTGTCGTGACATAGTCCGTTCTGTTGACGATGTCCTTGGTAGTCGGATATACCTGGGAAATCATGTCAGGTGAAATGTGACACTGATCTATTACTGCCCTGTTCATCCACTTGGTCTGAACAATGACCTTGTCAGCGTGCTTAACGGAATTCTTTATCAGAGCCCCCAGGAAATTCTGGATGACCGCTATCTTGAGTTCCGGTTTCTTTAAAAATGAGAAATTGTAGGTTTCCTGGAAAGGTATGGACTGCTGTACATAGAGTACCTGCGGTATCTTCAGCCCTCTGACCAACGTATTCTGCATGCAGAACACCAGATCAGGATCAATTTCCTCGATGATCTTCTTTCCTCTGTGCAGGTCAAAGTAGATACGCTGCGGATAACTCTTTACATTCGGAATGACATGGATCCTGATGTTCTCCGTTTCTTCCAGGTATGGGCCCGACAAAAGGAAGTGCCATTCTACAGACTTGTCACTTTTCTTAACTGCCTCATGGAAATCCTTTAATACGGTCATGGCTCCGCCATAACTGGCCGCAGTGTCAACTACTACGATTTTCTTCATCTGTTCTAATCTCTTTCAAATACATCTCTGGTGTAGACCTTTTCAGCTACATCCTTTAATGCTTCCTCTTTTCTGTTTGCTAATATGATATCACTTATCTGCTTAAACTCATCCAGATCCCCAATGACCTTATAGCCGTTGAAGCTGTCCGTTTTCAATGCAGGTTCGTATATAACCATCTCAATACCCGCTTCGCGGATCTTTTCCATGACACCCTGTATGGCGCTTTCACGGAAATTATCGGACCCGCTCTTCATGGTCAGTCGGTAAACACCTACTGTCTTCGGTTCTCTTCTGATTATCTCACCGGCAATATATTCCTTTCTGGTGGCATTGGATTCAACTATGGCACTGATGATGTTTTCCGGAACATCCTGATAGTTGGCCCTAAGCTGCTTGGAATCCTTAGGCAGACAGTATCCGCCGAATCCGAAGGAAGGATTGTTGTAATGATTGCCGATGCGGGGATCCAGACAGACACCGTCAATGATGTCTCTGGTATTCAATCCCTTGGCTTCCGCATAGGTATCCAGTTCATTGAAGTAAGCTATTCTTAATGCCAGGTAGGTATTGGCGAACAGCTTAACCGCTTCAGCTTCCGTTGAATTCATCAGTTTGACTTCAACATTCTCCTTAAGAGCGCTTTCCTTCAGCAGCTGTGCAAACTGCTGCCCCCTTTCTCCCTTATCACCGACAATGATGCGGGATGGATAAAGGTTATCATACAGCGCACGGCCTTCTCTCAGAAATTCCGGGCTGAAGATGATGTTGTCGGTGTGATATTTCTTTCTGACACTCTCGGTATAACCTACCGGAATGGTGCTTTTGATTATCATTGTGATGCTTTCATCATTCATGGAAAGCACCTTCTGAATGATGTCTTCCACTGATGAAGTATCAAAGTAGTTCTTTTCAGAATCATAGTTGGTAGGTGTGGAAATGATCACAAAGCGGGCATTTTCAAAAGCCTCTCTGTAATCAAGCGTAGCTCTCAGATCAAGTTTCTTTTCTCTGAAGTACTTTTCAATGTATTCATCTCTGATCGGAGAAATACGGTTATTAACCTTTTCAACTTTTTCCGGAATTACATCCAGGGCAACCACTTCATGTTTCTGACTCAGCAGAGCCGCAAGTGAAAGTCCGACATAACCCGTTCCGGCTATTGCGATCTTCATGCTTTATTTCTCCTTCCCAGCAGCCTGTTAATAATGCCCATCACCGTCTGAACACAGTACCTGAAGTTATCTGTTCTGAAATAGAACAGCACCATCATTACGTTAGGAACCACTATACACACAGCCATGTTCACTATTAATTTTAACAGATTATTGGATATTATAAACCTGTTCGCAATAAATGAGGTGGTAAACAGCAGGACAAAGAACATCAGAATATAGCCTACTGTTTCCTTAGCGTAGTCTTTATAGCTTCTTCCGAAAAGATTTCTGTAAACATATTTCGGATAACTGTAGCACCATAAGGCCAGACCGCTGATGGTCGTGCCGATGAAGACACCTGCCAGACCAATTGTCTTTACCAGAATAATGCTGAAACCGATATTCAGAACCGATTCAATGATCGGTACAAAACGGTCTTCATGGAAAATACCGGCTGCTGTCTTAAAGGCCCCATAGGTATTTCTCATGGTCTTCTGGAAGAAGTTGAAAGCCAGCACCAGCATGACATAGTCCGGCAGCAGTCTTTCCCTGCCGATCCAGATGACGACCCAAGGTTCCATGATGACATACAGGCATATGCCGCAGAAGGCGGCCAGCCAGAAGTCAATGAATCTCATTTTCTTAAAGACATCGTACTGCTTTTCCCTGGTCTCCGTTACCAACAGGTTGCCGACACTAGGAGTGGTGGCATCAATTACCTGCTTGGTCAGATTCTTGATCGAATCGATGATCAGGGCATAGTTTGAATACAGTCCGGCCGTAACCAGACCCAGGAATCTGGATATTATCATGTTGTCGGTACCGTTAACCATAAAGGCACCGATCTGATGAAGGAACAGGCCCTTGGTCTTCAGGAAAATGTCGTCTCTGATCTCCTTTTTCAAAGGAGCAGCTCCCTTTCCTGAAAGATCCGGATACTTCCTGTCTACCAGCATCGTAATGATCGCGTTCTCAACTATGCGCAATACGACCATGATTACCAGATAGAGATAGTAGTTTCTTGTAACATACAGTATCAGCGTCTGAATGATCTTCATTGCGGTCAGACACCGGATGTGAATGATCTGGACAATGTAGTTTTCCTGTCTGGCATATAACAGACTTCTCTTATATGACAGGAAATAGGAGAATACCGCATCAGCCAGGAAGAACAGGTATACGACTGTTGAATTGATGTCAACCGTAACTTCCTTGACAAAAAACGGCAGCAGCGGAATTATCGCCACACCGATGACAGCCACCAGCCGTCCGATGATGTGATAGCTCTTGCGGTAGAAATCCATCAGGGAATTAATCGTTTCCCTGTCGTTTTCGTGTATAGGTTTATACAGGTTATATATGATCGCATTGCCCATGCCAAGTTCGACTACACCCAGCATGCTGATGACGTTGGTATATAACCCGTTAAGACCCTGATATTCATCCCCCAGAATCAGCACAAAGTATCTTCTGGCAATTATGCCCAGAAGAAACGTGATGATATTGGCAGCTGCTGAAGCAACCATGTTTCTGAATGAATTACGGGTTCTTGAATTTTCCATTAATGTTTCCTTCTGTTATTTCAGTATCTCCAGCCATCTGCGGCAGACAATGTCTGCGTCAAACTGTTCGATCTGTTTTTCTCCGTTGTGTCCCAGTCTTCTTAATCTTTCCGGATCACAGGTCAGTTCCGTCATGGCCTTTGCCATCGCCTCTACATCATTCATCGGGACGATTATTCCGCATTCCGTTTCCCCGAAAATCTCGTGCATGCTCGGAATGTCAAAGCTGATCACCGGAAGGCCGTATTCCATGGCTTCCGCAACGGTCATGCCCCAGCCTTCCCACTGGGAAGTCATCAGATATACTGAGGCGTTGAGATAGTGATCTTCCATTCTGTTGGATCTTCCCGGCATGATGACTCTGTCCTGAATTCCATGTCTGCTGATCAGTTCCTGATAGTTCTCCTTTTCCGGTCCTTCACCGACCAGAACAAGCTTCCACTCCTTATCCGTCTCGGCAAACTTCCGGAAGGCTTCCAGCAGTCTGTCAAAACCCTTAAGCGGGACAAAACGGCCGGCAGCCAGAAAGTTTCTGGCGGTAAGAGTACTGGTCTGATCACTGTTGAAGGTATTGGGGTTGTTGATGACAGTGGCATCATAGCCAAACCTTTTCAGAATTCTGTCATGATCATCTCTGGTCTGCACGACATACCGGTCAATGTTTTCAAAGGTGAATTCAGAGGCTTTGTCGAGGTTGTACATGCGGATCCCCGGAGTTTCAAAATAGGCCTGGTAACAGGAATGCTGCCAGCCAATGACCTTTGCCCTGGTAAACTGCTTTCTGGCGACAGCCAGTCTGACCGTGTTTTCAATGGCCGGACCGATCACATAGTCCAGATCAAGATCGTTGACGTATTTCGCAATGATCCCGGCATCAATTCTGCCGGCAAACATGTCCAACTGTCCCTGCAGGGTCATGCCAAACAGGTTTCTGCTGTTTTTTACCTTTTTCAGTTCATAGGGAATCCTTCTTAAGATGCGGTAAGCCGTTCTGTTGTATTCATCCATCCTGACCAGATGAACACTTTCATTAAGGCCATAGACATCATAATCGATTCTGATGTTTCTTCCGAAGACCAGGAAAGACACATCAAAACCGTTATCATTAAGATAATTGGCCAAAACCGTGCTTACACGCTGTACACCGCCTAAAGAGAACGGTGTATCGATCAGGATCCCGACTTTCTTCATTTTTCGAACTGTGATTTCTCCGGTAGTTTTCTTTCAAAGCAGTCAATCAGTTCCTGCATTGCCTGCTCAAAGTTTTCATTGTCATAATCATCATTTATGCAGAGTACCTTGTACCTGCTTCCGGTTACATCCCGGATCAGATTTCTGTCTCCCACAACCGTAAGCTTGCCAAAGGACTGTTTTCTGGTTTCAAATCTTCCGGAGGCAAACTGCCAGTACTGGAACAGCCAGTGATTGACGCTGTCGCGGTTGTTACGGAAACGGAAGCTCATGGTCGCATTGAGAATGTCCGGTTCCTTTTCCCAGACTTCCTGCCAGACACTCTTGAGATAAGGGTTAGGCAGATGGGTGCAGTGGAAACCAGAAAAACACGGATAATTGCACATGGTGGCTGTTCTGATCCAGTATTTCAGACCCTGACTGAATGACAGGACCTTCCTCCAGTTTTTCTTAAAGAACGGTCTGAAGCTGAAATACTTGTTGATGATCTGAACGTTGTTGGCGATTTTCTTAAAGAAACCGTCAGTTGCCGTTCCGGTAGCCAGGATCGGTTCCAGGGACAGCGTATCAACCGGAAGTCCGTTTCTGAAGAAATCCTCCGGTGAGACCGGATTGACGATGAACATGTCATCGTTAAAATATACGAAATGTTCGGAAAGCCCTTCGATCCTGTGCAGACTTGCTTCAATGGCATTGGAATTGAATGTCGGCAGGCAGTCCCGCGGCATGTAATCACTGTGATTTACCAGAACAAGCTTTTCACAGTTTTCATCAAGCCATTCCGGTTTCTGTCCGCAGGTCACAAAGTATATCTTATTGACCCATGGGGCATATTTGTCGATGGCACGGAAAAAGTATTTCAGAGTACCCATGTCTCTGTATCTTTCCTTGCGGTTATCAAAGGAAGCGCTGAAGCTCTTCTTCGGGCTGTACTTTTCCTTTTCCCGCTGCCACTTAGGATCTTCACTGTCGACCCATGTTATCACGAAATCTATCTTTTCCATTGTTTACCTGTTTCCTATCGGTAGTAATACCGTATTACATAGTTATCAGAGACACCCATGATCTCCTTGACCAGGGCATCATCCAGTTTGGTCATGCCGCCTGTAACTACGGCGCTGCCAAGTGAACTGTTCTTAACGTAGCTCTTAGTGATGGCTTTGTTCTCTGCTCTGGTGAGCAGTACCGGACCATCAAGCCGGTAAGCCAGTGCTCCTCCGCATAAGCCATCCGGGAAGTCATGGCTGTAAGCCAGAACTGCCACCATGGCATCAGGGAAGAACTTTTCCGCAATCTTGACGGAAGTGGCCACACGGTTGCTTCCTTCAAGTCTTTCGGTTTCACCGTAATTCTTCAGCTGTCTTTCAACTGCTGAACTTACAGCACTGGTTCCGCCCAGAATGTAGATCTTCTTTCCCCGGTTTTCACTCATAAACCGCTTCTGTTCATCAGTAAGGGAATCTTTAACCAGCAAAATCGGCAGTCCTGTGGCAGATGCACTTAATGAATCGGCGAAATTCAGACCGGTTCCGACCAGGATCGCATCCTTATCCATTCCGGCTTCCTTCAGGATCTCCAGATTTGTAAGGTACCTGTTGGAACCCTGGAGTCTCTTTACATTCGCTATTTCCTCAAACTGATCCTTGATTTCAGAGGATACGGCGGTTCCTCCTCCCAGAATGTAAATCATTCCTTCCGGATCCATCCTTTCACTGACATACGCAGTTACCCGGATGAGGTTTGTATCATTGACCAGAATGATCGGAGCTTCCTTTACTGCTGCCAGATAGCTGCCGGCTAAGGCATCAGCGAAGCTGTTACCGCTGGCTATGATCAGCGTACTGAGCTTTTCCTTCTGGGTAACTTCCATGAAGACATCAGTTACAGCCAGAGCAGTCTTGTATCTGTTAGCTCCAAACGCTCTCTTGATGTAATCATTTTTCACTGTCTTGATCCAGGTTCCGGCCCAGTCAGGCAGATTGGAAGTATAGTTGTCATACAGTTCCTGTTCGCTCTTTATCAGACGGCCGTTCTTCCAGTAACCTTCCGGAAAATATGCGTTATCTGACCACTTTGAAAACTGTTCTGACAGTCTGATTTCCAGCAGGCTGTCATTACCGGTAAACCGGCTGCTCATGTCGGTCACCTTTGAAGTATTGAAACCGGCGATGTGCAGTTCTTCCAGAGCAGAACATCCATAGAACGCAAAGGCCATGTTTTCCAGCTTGCCTGTGGCGAAATGGTCAATGTCCAGCGTCTTAAGTGCCTTGCAGTTGGCGAAGATGCCATCCATTGAAACAACATTGGAGGTATCAAAACTGCTTAGATTCAGATCACTTAAGGAATTACAGCCATAGAACATGGCGGACATGTCGGTAACAACTGCCGTATTGAACTTGCTGAGATCAAGAGATGTCAGTGCGGAACAGTTGGTGAACATTGAAGCCATGTTTCTGACTTTTGCGGTATTGAAACTGCTGAGGTTAAGTGAAGTCAGAGCCTTGCAGTTTCTGAACATTTCGTTGGTATCCTCAACCCTGGCAGTATTGAATTTACTGAGGTCAAGAGAGGTAAGGGATTCACAGTTACGGAACATTTCACTCATGTCCGTTACCTTGACGGTAGAGAATCCCGACAGATCAAGTCCGCTCAAGGACCTGCATCCGTTAAACATTCCCTTCATGGAAATGACATTGGAAGTAATGAAACTGCTGACGATCAGAGTCTTCAGACTTTCACAGTCCTTGAACATTTCAATCATGTCATAGACATGTGCCGTACTGAGTCCTGTAACGTTCAGCGTCGTCAGAGAACGGCAGCCTTCAAACATACTGCTGGCTACCGTCAGCTTTCCGGTATTGAAATGACTGACATCCAGGAAAGTCAGCGAGCGGCAGTTATAGAACAGATGGCTCATGTTGGTAACGTCTTCCGTATCAAAGCCCTCTGCTTCGAATGAGGTCAGATTGATCATGTTGCCAAACCACCACATCATGTTCCGCGGTCTGATCACTGTATCAGCTGCCACTTCAACACTTACAATACTGCTTCTCTTATCTGCCCACGGTATTGTTTCGGTGTTCTCCACGTCTGAATATATCGTTCCGGTATAACTGTTCCCGTATATGTCAGTAACCGTACCGACTGTGTTGTTTTCATAAGTTTCACTGCTTCTGACAAAAAGCAGTTTTCCTTCCCCATCCAGTACGGCATACCGCCGTCCGTCAGTAGGAAGCACTTCCGCAGACACAATGAAACCGGCCTGATTGGTAATCATGGCTGATAAGCATGTGGCCAGTATCAGTAGAATTCTTACCATTTTCCTCATTGTCTGCTCCTGTTTTCTTCTTTATTTTCCTGTCAGTCTGGAGAGTTCTTCTTCCAGTCTGTCTACGACGATCTTCTTATTGAAGTTGGCATCATAGTATTCTCTGCCCTTGCGTCCGGCTTCTTTCAGATATTCTCTGTTTCTGTTGTCCATGATAGCCTTAGCTAAGGCTCTGAAATCTTCCGGCGGTACGCAGATACCGCAGCCGCTGTTTTCAATGACCTTTGGTATTTCACCGGTTGCGGCGGCAAATACCGGTTTTCCTGCTGCCATGTAGGACTGTACCTTGGCAGGCAGAGTCAGGGAAATGAATTCGTCATTAACCAGTGTTACCATCATGGCATCTGCCATGGCATAGTACTTTGGCATCTCTTCTTTAGGCTTACGGCCCAGGAATTCAACATTATGAATTCCCATTTCCCGTTTTAACTGCTTCAGATGTTCCAGTTCACTGCCATCACCGACAATGTCAAACTGAACATCATTGCAGCTGTATTCCTTTTCAATGATCTCTGCAGCTTTCAATATGGTATCAACGCTCTGTGCTGTACCGATATTGCCCGCAAACATCAGATGGAACTTACCATCCCTGTTTTCAGTTACCGGACTGTCTTCAAAGGAGTCATCCGCAAACTGCGGCAGCCAGCCAATCTTTTCAGCTGGTATTCCAATGACATCATTGAAATACTGCTTGAACATCTCAGAAGTGACCAGTATGCGGTCAGCCTGCTTATAGTAATGCTGAGATACCTTGAGATAATGTTGATAGACTGCTCCGGAACTGATGCCGCCGGCTGACAATGATGCCGGCCACAGGTCCATGCAGTATAACAGGACTTTGGTTCCGTGAAGCTTACGGTATTTCATCGCTGCACGTACCATCATGATCGGTGATGACTGATTGGCAAATACCACATCATAGTCATTATCCAGATTCTTCAGGTACTGTTCTGAAGAGAGCGAATAACTGTAATAGTTCATTACGCGGAATACCGGTCCCTTTTTTCTCGGTACGGTAAAGCTTCTGAATATCTTTACTCCGTTTCTTTCCTGGATCCTGTTTTTTCCTTTTTCATATCCTTCATAGGTAACACCCAGAGGATAATTCGGCACATCCGTAAGGACATGAACGGTATGACCTCTTCTGGCCAGTTCCTCACAGGTATTGGTCAGAGGATAAGGTTCCGGCCAGTAATGCTGGCACACAACTAATATTTTCATCTTACTGTTCCACCGGCCTTTCATTCATGATTTCATTTATCGCATTTATGGCATTCTGCACCGAAGCTTCATCCGGAATGAATACCGCATAAGTCTGAGCTTCATGGGTAACTGTCTGGGTTTCCGTTACGATCTCGATAAGCTGATTGCCTTCTTCGTCATAGACAGGGTTTCCTTCTTCATCAACAACCGGCACTTCAACTTCAACTTCTTCTTCAACCTCATAGTCACCGCTGCCCATGGCATAGCTTGTTCTCATGTCTCCATAACCGGTAATGGTCGTGGAAGCCAGAGTCCAGCTGGCCATGTCATCTAACTGCATCTGAACCAGAGCATAGATCTGATCAGTATTCAGATCAGTAATGAAGGTACCTTCAACAGCTTTCAGCAGGTCTGTTACCTTGGTAATTACCGATACCTGCGTTACCTTGTCAATGATTCCCTTCAGAACCACTGCCTGATGCTTTACTCTGTCAACGTCGCCGTTTCTCAAACTCTTTCTCTCTCTGACATATCCCAGAGCCTGATTGCCGGTGATGTGGATCCTTCCTTCTTCAAAGGTATGAGTCTCGCCGCCAAGCCTTCCTGTTTCCCTGTCAAAAGTATTGAAGGCAATGGTCATCTCGTATGGATTGTCAATTTCAATGCCGCCCAAGGCATCAATGACATTGACCAGCGACTGGAAATTGATCCTTACAAAATAGTTGATGTCCGTTTCCAGCAGACTGTTCAGCGTCTGTTCCCAGGTATCCATGCCATAGATGGTAGCATGGGTAAGCTTATCCATGGCATCGTAATCGCCCCATAAAGGTACATAGGTGTCTCTTGGGACTGATACGATCAGTGCCTTTTTGGTCAGAGGATTGACCACTACCAGCATGTTAACGTCTGATCTGGTCAGATTGCTCGGATTCATTTCCCGGTAATCCCAGGTATCATTGCCGCTTACCGCAATGATGAATGGTTCCTGAGTTATATTACCAACGGCATTGGACTGATAGTTCAGTTGGATCTTGTGTTCAATGGTATAGATGACCTGTGTATCCTGGGGAAAACTCTCAAAATCAGAGTTCTCGGATATGAACTGAGCATACGTCTGGTTCATCAGGGCAGCCTTGATCTTTCCGCTTAACAGATCCTCTCCCAGCAGATAGATGTCTTCATATTCAACAGGTACGATCTGTTCCCCGTTGAGTTCTCTCGATATGACCTTATAGGAATAATCCAGATAATCAGCATCCTTTTTTGCCAGAACACCGACACTGACATTTTCCAGATCTTCAACATCCTGTATTTCCGAATCTTTGAGTGTATAAACGCTCATCAGCAGTGTTCCTTCCTCCGGGACCTTATTGAACATTCTTTCAAACTGTCCCATGTACTGAGGAATTACGGTATTTCCATATATCAGGCCGACAGCCAGCGCTGCCGATATTACGGTCTGCAGGATCTTGTTGAGATTGCTGACACCGGGTATGATGGCAATTAATCCAAATAAGGCATTAATGCCGATCAGAACATACATCATGATGTCAGTATATTTCTGCGGAATGATGTTAAGACCGGTTACGGTGTTAAATGCCAGCCAGGAAGCCACGCCTAAACCAACGGCTGCAGCCATTGAGATAATGTATATGACGATGGAATTTTTCTTCCTGGTTTGTTTTCTGGCCATTGGTCCTCCGCATATATAGACGTTTTATGAAATATAAAGATATTTACTTATTAAAGAACATTCTCTGAACTCTTCTGATTACCTGTTCATTGAACAGACTCTGTCTGTTGATGCACCAGTAAATTATGCAGCCGATCATGTATACTGCACCACCGGCCATGATCATGATGGCTATCTTGAACAGCGGTCTGATGTTGAGAATGGAAGCTGTTGCCCTGACAGTGGCAAACATGGCAGCTGCCAGAATGAAATATATGATATTCTTTCCCAGATAACCCAGGAAGGAGATATGTCCATGACAGACGATCAGCTCAACGACTACGATCGTTGCTTCACCAATCAGTGTTCCCATTACCGCTCCAACCGGTCCCAGTCTTGGAATCAGAAGGAAATCGGCAATTACCGCACAGACGGCAGCTATTACAACACACAGGTTATAATGCTTATCCAGTTTCTTCGGAATCATGTACTGATATCTGATCAGCTCACTTAGGGAGTTACAGAACAGAACCGGAGTAAACCAGTAAATTAACTGTGTTACAGGCTCATATCCTTCACCGAAGAAGAAAGGCACGAATTCTTTTGATACACTGGCAATACCGATGCCGATGGCACAGGCCATAAACAGCATCAGTTCAATCGAATTACCGATCAGTCGGCCGGCTTCCTTACGGTCGCCCTTGCTGTAAACATGAGATATCCTTGGCAGAAATACCGTATTTAATCCGGTAACGACCGCCAGAGGTATGTTAATGATCTTGTCAGCGTTATAGTAATAACCTGACTGTGTTTCTGAGGCAAATCTGTCCAGCAGACTCTTGTCTGCCAGATGGAAAATGCTCCAGGCAATGATCGGAACAAACAGAATCAGTATCGGCTTGATGTGTTTCTTCATGCCGTCAAAACTTGGTTTCCTGAATCCCGTATCCCTGAACAGAAACGGCAGAATGATCAGGTTGGTCAGTACGGCATCCCCGGCCATGATCCGGGCATAAAGATTAAGATCCTCAGGTTTATGGATAAGCAGAACGATCAGCACTACCGCCAGTACCTTGGTAATGATGTTGCGGATCGCCGTCAGCCTGAACTCCTCAATGCCGATGAAGTACCAGTTGACATTGATGATGTAGCTGATCAGCCATAAGCCGTGAATGATGGCAATTGCATGTCTTTCCGGGGCAATGAAAAGAAGCGATACCGCATACAGCCCCAGTGCCAGCAACGACGAAATGATCTGGATCGCATATATGTCCCAGAACGTCTGTTTCCTTTTTTCGTCATTATCCTGCACAATGGCAATGGAGCGGCTGCCGTAGTTCTCGATACCAAGTAACGCCAGTAACATGAAGTAATTTACCCAGGTAATCGTTGCTGAATAGATTCCAAGCTTATCAGCACCCAGAGCCCTGGATAAAATCGGACTCGTTATTAATGGTGTCAGAACCGTCAGCACTCGGTATATTGTCTGATAAACAACGTTCTTTTTGATATTGTTATTCATTCTTTCCACCTGAAACAGCGTCATACAGCTCAAGATAAGCTTTGCACATGTTCTCATCAGAGTACTTAAGAGCTTCATACTCAGGTACATGACGGATCTTTAGTTCCTTTATGGCCTTTAACAGACCCTTCCGGTCATTGGTTTCCGTAACCAGACCGGTTTTTTCATTGATGACTTCAATGCTTCCGCCGGTATTGTAGGTTATTACCGGTGTTCCGCAGGCCATGGCCTCAAGGTTGGTTGTCGGGAAGTTATCTTCCAGAGTAGGATTGATCAGAGCATAAGCCATGCTGTAAAGGCCGGCCAGCTGCTGAATGTTTTCCGTCCTCTTAATGCCGATGATCCTTGAATCAAGTTCCTTGATCTGTTTGTCATTAAGACCTACCGCAACGATCTGATATTCATCATCCAGGATCCCTGCCAGTTCAGCAAGGTCATCAAGACCTTTTCTTCTTTCCCATATTGACGCAACACCTAAGACGATCTTCTTATCCTGCGGAATGCCGAAGGTTTCATAAAGACTTGCGTCTTCTGTCTTGTGAAAACTGCTGATGTCAATGCCGTTATTAATGCAATGGCAGTCATAATTCTTCAGGAAAGACTGGCCGATCAGACCCTTGAGCCATTCGGAAGGAGTTACCAGGGTCATGTTCTTAACCCCATTAAACAGTTCCTTTTTCTTCCGGTATTCCTTTGCGGATGCATCAATTACCCAGGACTGCGGATAGTCTTTTTTACGCGGGCAGTTACTGCAGCCCGTCATCCACTTATCACAGGCCGGATAATCAAAATAGGCACAGTGACCGGTAAAGGCCCAGCAGTCATGCATGGTCCACACTACCGGATAGTCGTGTTTCTTCAGATATTCAAACAGCATTGTCTTATTCAGATAATAACCGTGAACGTTATGGATCTGAATGACATCAGGCTGAATTTTTTCTATTTCTTCAATGAGCTGTCTGGTTGCAGACCTGCTCCATTCGGCATGTACGCCAAAAAGCCTGGTGTTAAGGCCACTCAGGCAGATTTCCAGTGTGTTGCCGATACGGGTGCAGGTTTCATCAAACGGCAGGCCGCGGCCAAAAAAGGTATGAACTTCATAACCGTTCTTTCTGGCAGCATTACTGATTGAACGGGCAATTCGGCCCGTACTCCCGTAACAGACGGAATTGATCTGTACAAGCTTTTTCAATTCAATTACCCCTTTACTTCTTTCTCCAGACCATTTTATTGACGATCTCAGTATATGACTGGATGATCTTGATTACCTTGACGGAAACATTCTCGTCCAGATAGTCCGGAACCGGTATGCCATGATCCCCGTTACGGTTCATTTCCACGGCAGTATCAACTGCCTGTAACAGGCTTTCGGTTCTGATGCCTGCAATCACGAAGCAGGCCTTATCAAGTGCTTCCGGTCTTTCGGTTGAAGTTCTGATGCATACAGCCGGGAAAGGCTTTCCCACTGATGTAAAGAAACTTGATTCTTCCGGTAAGGTACCTGAATCACTGACGACTGCGAAAGCATTCATCTGCAGACAGTTATAGTCAATAAAACCCAGAGGTTCATGCTGGATTACTCTATCATCCAGCTTGAATCCGCTTTTTTCCAGTTTCTTGCGGCTTCTTGGATGACAGGAGTAAAGAACAGGCATGTCGTATTTTTCAGCCATTCTGTTGATGGCTGTAAACAGTGAGGTAAAGTTTTCATCAGTATCGATGTTTTCCTCCCTGTGTGCTGATAACAGGATATATCTGCCCTTTTCCAGGCCAAGTCTTTCATGAATGTCTGATTTTTCGATCTTTGCCAGACTGCCATGAAGCACCTCAGCCATTGGTGAACCGGTAACGAATGTTCTTTCCTTAGGAAATCCGCATTCAATCAGATAACGGCGGGCATGTTCAGAGTAAGGCAGATTGACGTCAGCGATGATGTCAACGATCCTTCTGTTGGTTTCTTCCGGCAGACATTCATCCTTGCATCTGTTGCCAGCTTCCATGTGGAAAACCGGAATATGCAGTCTCTTTGCACCGATGACGGCCAGACAGCTGTTGGTATCACCAAGTACCAGTACGGCTTCCGGGGAAGTCTCCACCATCAGCCGGTATGACTTGGCAATGATGTTACCAACGGTTTCACCCAGATCCCTGCCCACGGCGTCAAGATAGAAATCAGGTTCACCCAGTTCCAAATCCTTAAAGAATACCCCGTTAAGGTTGTAATCGTAATTCTGGCCGGTATGGACCAGCAGAGTATCAAAATACTGACGGCATTTTCTGATTACGGCCGATAGTCTGATGATTTCCGGTCTGGTACCGACTATGATCATCAGTTTCAGTTTTCCGTTATTCTCAAATCCTGTTTTCTTCACGGTTCAGTCCTCCTTGACTTTCAGATAAAAGGTGTCCGGGTGCTTCGGATCAAACAGTTCATTAGCCCACATAAGAGTTACCAGGTTTTCGGTCTTAGACAGGTTAATGATGTTATGGGTATATCCCGGCAGCATGTAGACTGCCTTCAGGTGATCCCCGTCAGCTTCAAATTCAATTATTTCATCCGTATCAATCTTTCTTTCCTGGATCAGTGCCCTGCCTGATACCACCATGAACATTTCCCACTTGGTGTTGTGCCAGTGCTGTCCCTTGGTAATGCCTGGCTTGGATACATTGACCGAAAACTGACCGCAGTTAAGAGTCTTAACCATTTCGGTAAAGCAGCCTCTTTCATCAGCGTTGCCGTTGAATTCCAGAACCATCTTTTCCGGCGGCCGATAGGAAAGATATGTTGAATAAAGCTTCTTGGCAAAGGATCCTTCCGGTATTTCCGGCATGATCAGAGTCTTTCTCTGCCGTTCAAACTGATACAGCAGATCGGTTATTTCTCCCAGAGTAACTTTATGGGTCACCGGAACATAACAGTATTTTCCCTCATCACTATTGACAGGATCCAGACCGTCATAATCACAGTGATGCTCCTTTCCTTCCAGAGCATCAAGCATTTCCTCTACCAGATCATCAATATACAGTAATTCCAGCCTGGTATTTCTGTCATTGACGATTATAGGCAGATCATTGGCAATGTTATTGCAGAAAGTAGCTACGGCACTGTTGTAGTTAGGTCTGCACCACTTACCGAAAAGATTAGGGAAACGGTAAACCAGCACCCTGGCCCCGGTCTTTTGTCCATACCGGAAGAACAGTTCCTCCCCGGCCAGCTTGCTGCGGCCGTAGTCGCTTTCCCCATATCGTCCGATCAGAGTAGCCTGAATCGAACTTGATAACATTACCGGACAGGTATTCCCGTATTTCTGCAGAGTATCCAGCAGGGTACTGGCAAACCCGAAGTTTCCCTTCATGAACTCGGAAGCGTCCTTCGGTCTGTTTACCCCGGCCAGATTAAAGACAAAGTCGCACTTTGAACAGTATTCCTCCAGCTGCCGGGCAGTGGAGTCGAGGTCATACTCAAAAATGTCCTCAACCGATATGCTCCTGGTGCGGTTCTTGCCATCTCTGATGTTTTTCAGGTTTTCCGTAAGATTCTTTCCTACAAAGCCTTTTGCTCCGGTAATCAGTATCTTCATTTATTTAATTCCCAGTATTTCCATCTGTTCCTTTACATAGTCAGTAGTCTTGATCTTGGCGATGGTGCCTTCAACATCAAGTCTGTTGGTGTTATGGCTGGTATAGGCTTCATCAGCCATGGTCTGTACCTTGCCGTCCACAAAGAACTTGTCATAGTTAAGGTCTCTGTTGTCAGCAGCAACGCGGAAGTATCTGCCCATGTCTTCGCTTCTTAAGCGTTCCTCACGGGTCATTAATGTCTCATAGAGCTTTTCTCCATGTCTGGTACCGATGATTCTGGTACCGGTATCGCCGAATACGGTCTGAACAGCCTTAGCCAGAGTTCCGATCGTGGAAGCATCAGCCTTCTGGATGAACAGATCACCAGGATTGGCATGTTCAAAAGCAAACTGAACCAGATCAACGGCTTCATCAAGATTCATTAAGAATCTGGTCATGTCCGGATCAGTGATGGTGATTGGCTCACCGGCCTTGATCTGATCAATGAACAGAGGAATGACAGAACCTCTTGAGCACATGACGTTACCATATCTGGTACAGCAGATGACGGTATTGCCCTGTTCAGCAGCTACTCTGGCATTGGCATAGATGACTCTTTCCATCATGGCCTTGGAGATCCCCATGGCATTGATAGGATAGGCAGCCTTGTCAGTAGACAGACATACGACACGCTTTACTCTCTCGGCGATGGCAGCATGCAGCATGTTGTCTGTACCGATGATGTTTGTTCTGACGGCTTCCATCGGGAAGAACTCACAGGAAGGTACCTGTTTTAATGCTGCTGCATGGAAGACATAGTCTACACCATGCATGGCATCTCTGATTGAATCAGGGTTTCTGACATCGCCAATGTAGAACTTTACCTTCTTGGCAAGATCAGGATGCTTAGCCTGCAGTTCATGTCTCATGTCATCCTGTTTCTTTTCGTCACGGGAGAAGATCCTTATTTCTCCCAGATCAGAATCCAGGAAATGCTTCAGAACGGTATTTCCGAATGAACCGGTTCCACCGGTAATCATTAATGTTGCGCCTTTTTCCATCATATCCAAACACCTCATCTCTTATCTGACCAGAATATATCCGTCGCTGTTAGCTCCGATATATTCAAGCTCTTCCTTAATTGCCCTGACTGCTGCCGTGGTTTCTCTGTCTTCCCTGATCAGGGTGATGACGGAATCTGCCCGGGCTGCACAGGCTTTTGAACAGTCATCCTTAAGCAGCTGGTCAGAACTGCAGATGATCATGTCATACTGTTTCTTCAGCTCTTCCAGCTTACCGGCAGGATCATCTGCCAGATAACTGTTATTAAGATAATATATTTTATCATTTACTGTTTCGATTGTATTGCCTTCCTTTAAAACAGAGGCATTATTGTCAATAAACAGGACTTTTTTTCCTTCTTCAGCCAGAACATTGGCGAACTGTGCTGCCTTATCTTTCGCCTGATTCGGTTTTGGTGAGACAAAGCCGATCATTTTCGCCTTTGAACCATGCAGTCTGATGTCATTGATTGCGGAATCAATTACCTGACGGTCCTTATCACTGTCAAGCTTCGCTCCCAGTGTGACAGCTGATTTTCCGATTTTGCCAAGGCTTCTTCTGCCTAAGGCATTTTCTATGTTTTCCTGATTAAGCAGAGCTTCTCTCAGGATGTACCAGGAACAGATCAGAGCCACGCTTCCGATCCGCCCGATTCCGGCACCCATTATCAGGTTTTTGGACTTGCTGCCGTAACGGACATTTTCCTTCAGTTCAGTTGAAGTCATTGATTTCAGGGTTACATCACCGGTGATCCTGTTGAGTTCCTCAACGTACACCTTCATGTATTCCTTCATGATCTCCTCAAGCTGTCCCTTTTCGCCATAGCTCATGTCGAACTCGGCATCCTTTCCGCTTGGAGATATCAGAATCAGAAACATTGAAGTTATCTGTCTGACGCTGTATTTGCAGCCGGTACGGCTCTTGGTGATTCTCGCTAAATAGTGACGGTCTTCCATGACCTTGAGGGCTTCGTGGATGTCAACCTTTTCCGATTCAAGTTCCACTCTTCCCGTCATTGAATATGTTGTGGTCTTCTGTAATCTGGTATATGCCAGTCCTCCGGCAGCCAGAATGGCTGTACACAGGACAATGATATACCATTTTTTCAGCAGTATTCTGATGAGATCCTTAACACTTACTTCATATGCATTCATAAACTACTTACCTGCCTTCTTATTATAGACTACTGCCTCTTTACTTATCAAATCCGCCATACGGGTTATCTATGAAATCATAGAACCAGTAGCGTTCATATGGATTTCTTCTGTATTCGT
This sequence comes from Erysipelotrichaceae bacterium, assembly GCA_015058955.1. Classification (GTDB taxonomy): domain Bacteria; phylum Bacillota_I; class Bacilli_A; order Erysipelotrichales; family Erysipelotrichaceae; genus RUG521. Next base: position 89,783 of record SVBJ01000002.1, on the reverse strand, counting down.
AGATCTTATCGGCATTGAATACCGTGACATACGGATATTCCATCGTAGAGCAGGTATATTCTCCCTGCCAGACGTAGGCGCTGATGTTCTTATAGGTCATTACCAGAATCAGACATGCCGTTAAAGCCAAAGCGGCCTTTTTCAGTAACGGCTTCACATTCAGCAGATTAGGCAGTAAAGCTATGCCCACTACTTCATAGAAAACAGCCAGACGCGATGAGATGATTGGCGACCACATCAGCAGTTCGTACATGATCAGACTGGTTGCGTACATCTTCAGCATCGTTTCATTTTCTTTGACTTTCTGTCTGTCTTCACTGAATCTCATCAGGGTATACAGGATCAGAAGTTTTAGTATTCTTACTCCCAGGGAAACAATGGAAACATCTGAGGTCAGATACATCTTGGCGGTTCCTGACAGCGTTTCAAAATGTACCAGCACCAGGAACGCCAGAGTTATTGCCGTTCCGGCTACCAGACAGAGCAGGTCCAATCCCCACAGTTCATTCAGTTTCAGGCTCCGTACGATAGGTACCAGGGCATAAATGGCTGAGGAACTGTGAATTCCGATGCAGAAGGCAGACAGCAGATAATAAGGAACATACTTCTTTTCTCTTAACAGCGGATACATAAGACCCAGGAAAATGCTCATGGTCAGTCCCTGTCTCATGGTTGAGAAGAAATATGTGGAATAAAGCGTAGGATAGGCTATCGCAAAGGACAGCAGCGGATTGTCACTGTACTTCGTGCAGAATCTGTACAGCATGCTCATCTGGAATATGCTTACCAGTACCACAAACCACTTGAATCCAATCGGATTGAACAGTACACAGATCAGCTGAAACAGCAGTTCAGAATGAACATCGATCTGTCCAGAGAAAACTGCCTCCAGAGAGTTACATTGGTTGAAGATCAGTTCATAGGCAAAATAGTCACTGCCCTGACCGTATCGGATCGCCAGGATGAAAGTATATACGACAAAAACCGCAGCTACTGCCACTTTGTTCTTATGTACTTTCGGGATCATGCTCAAAATGATGAGCGGTACTACAAGCAATAAGTTAAAAATATGCAATTCTCCTTTTTAAATGAAGCCGTGGCCAAGTACCACCGGTGAATCCGGATGTCTGTACTTCCGCAGCCTTTCATAATATGCTTCTTCAAGCTCTTTTTCAAATACTATTTCGCCTTTCTGCCCGCATAATTCCAGCAGATGTTTCGTAAACTGCGGATTATATACCAGCAGAGGTCCCAGACAGTAAGTTCCAAAGAAGTTACGGTAATGAATTCCCTCAAATTCACTGCCTTCATTATCACCCAGTCCCTTGACCATCTTCAGGAAATGGTGGTTATCCAGTCCATGGATCTGGGAAAACTGTGACTTGACCCCAACTACCGGCAGTTTTTCATACTGTGCCAGGACTATGTAGTTAAGTCTTTTATCCAGATTGCGCTGGGCATGATAGTCAAAGATACCCAGCATCTCCATTCTTTCCTTCCTGTCTTCAATGTACTGACCGAACAGTTCCATGGCATTGCCGGTTACCAGAAACACCGTTCCCTTTTCAATCAGTTCTCTGATTCTTTCCTTATAAGGTTTCAGTTTTTCCCGGACCAGCAGCTGCTTTGGTTCACTCATGGAACCGATGCAGATGAAATCGACATCTTCACTGACAAACCACGGGACTTCTTCCAGCCCGGTTTCTCTGAAGACGGCATCATTGCAGCACTGCTTAAGCAGGAGCATGTTGCCCCCGTCACCGTACAGGGTGGTCAGTTCAGGATACAGAATTTCCCGTTTCATCTTACGCACCCCTTTCCGCAATGTTTTCCCTGATGACATCAATGATGTGGTCTCTGTTCGCAATGGAATATGTAACATCATGAAGAATGATGTACTTATCCACATCAGCGAAACTGATCAGAGGATCTATCTCTTCGATTCTTTCCGCAACCGCAATTCTTTCAGGCTTAACTCCTGCCAGCAGCAGTCTTATCTTATGTTCCCTGCACCTCTGCCCAATCACAATGATGTGCTTAATGGATTCGTCATTAAGGAACTGATAGTCCGTGCTGTAAAGATAAGGGGTTGCTTCAATGCGGTAATCTTCCTTTACCAGTTCATCATATAACATGATGACTGCTTTATTACCCGGCTCCCTGCCAGCATATTCCATGGTCGTGCTCATGGCGGTAGGATTCTGCCGCTTGCTGCAGAGGTCATGGATCTGTACTCCGTTTACTTCTACTGTTCTGTCGCGGTTTTCCGGTAATTTTGCCTGTTTCAGCAGACCGGCTATCTGCTCAGGCTGATATCCCAGCTGTCTGAACAGAGTTATGACTGCCGTTTCGTTGTATACATTGAACAGCGCATTACTTAGAACAGGGTATTCGTTTTTCTGCTTTCCTTCCCGGACAACCAGAGAGTTCTCTCTGATTTCCTCAACAAAGACGCTTCTTTCAGGAGATCTGTATCCGCACTTCGGACAGTAGAATTCTCCGAAATGACGGTAATTTCTGTATCTGTATACCGGTGTGCCCCCGCATTTAGGACAGACCGGAAAATCGTTGGTCAGATATTTTACTTCTGCCCGTCCCTGATCGGCTACTCCAAAGAACACTCTCTTATTGTTTTCTCCGATGCCGCAGCAGATCGGATCATCGCCATTGACGATCAGTACCGTATCTCTGTATTTATTGCACCCTTCAATAATGCGCTGGGAAACATAGTCCGGATTTCCATTGCGGTGCAGTGAATCCGTTGCCAGATTGTTGATGATCAGGTACTGAGGCTTTACCATTTCCAGCATGTAGGCAATGGTGATCTCATCCATTTCCACTACCGCCACATCCTTGGTGGTACGGTTGAAGACATCAGTTGCCCCTAAAAACAGGCGGGCATAACCGGCATTGTCATTGGCTCCCCAGCTGTTGTATGCTACGCTGTATCCCTGAGCCTCAAACATGTCGGCAATTATCTTGGTTATTGAGGTCTTTCCGTTGGTACCTGTTACCGCAACCACGATCTTTGGTTTGGCAACATACCTTACAAAGTCAAAAAAGAGTCGCATTGACCGCATTCCCGGTCTGTCATCATTGACTCTTCCTTTTCTTATGTAGTACCACAGTACCAGCTTTCCAGCCCACAGGCTGAGGAAAAACCTGATTTTCTTCATTCAGAAACCTGAAACCTAACCGATGATGTCAACATCAATCGGTTTATCCATTTCCTTTTCTCTCTTGGCAGCAGCTTCTGCTTCCTTCTTCCGCTCAACTTCAGCAATCTTTTTCTGCAGATCAGCTATCTTGCGTTCATAGTCTTCCTTGACTTTTCTGGTTTTTTCTCTGTTCTTCTTGCTTTCATGGAATTCAAAGGTGACCAGCAGAACGAACAGAATGATCATGACGATCAGAATGGCTGTGATTTTCATTGGTACTCTGACTGTAGCGTTGAGCTGAATCACAAAGATCAGTTCAATTACAGACAGGGCAAACAGAGCTACTTCCATCAGAATCTGTAAAAATTTCATGTTTCACACCTCCTGTTACTTAGTGTTTTTCTTTTTAAGCATGTCCACGAACTGCAACGCCTCAATTGGAGTCATGTTATCAGGCTGTACCTGATTCAGCAGTTCTTCTATTTCCTTAAGATGCTTTGGAACCGTTTCGACCATGACCATCTGGGTCTGGTCATTACGGTGTTTCTTGCTTTCTTCAAATACCTTCAGCAGTTCCCCGGCACGGTCAATTACCGGCTGAGGCAGTTTGGCCAGTGATGCTACGTGAATACCATAGGACTTATTGGCCTTACCGTCCTTTACCTTATAGAGGAAGGTGATCTTGTCATCTTCTTCGTATACGTCAACGTGCTTGTTTCTGATGCCGTCCATGCTGTTTTCCAGCGAAGTCAGTTCATGATAGTGCGTTGAGAACATGGTCTTGGCGCCTATGGTCACATCAATGAATTCCAGCATGCTCTGAGCCAGAGCCATGCCGTCATAGGTTGAGGTTCCACGTCCGATTTCATCAAAGATGATCAGGGAGTCTCTGGTGGCATTCTTAAGGGCATTGTTGGCTTCCGTCATTTCAACCATGAAGGTTGACTGACCGGCCAGAATGTCGTCGGTTGAGCCGATTCTGGTATATATTGCATCAAATACCGGCATGCTGGCTTTCTTTGCCGGGACATAGCATCCCATCTGAGCCAGGATCACCAACAGAGCACACTGTCTCATGTAGGTACTCTTACCGCCCATGTTAGGTCCGGTGATGATCTGAATCGGATAACGGTCATCCATGTGGATGTCATTAGGTACGTATTGAGTAGTGCCGACTTTTTCCAGGATAGGATGTCTGCCTTCCTTTACGTCCAGCACTCTGTTGTCGTTGAATGAAGGTCTGATGTAGCCGTTATTGCTGCTGACCTCACTTAACGCAAAGTTGGCATCAATGACTGCCAGGGCAATGGCCAGTTTCTGCAGGGAGGCAAGATAGCCCTTGATGTAGGTTATCAGCTCATCAAACAGTTCGCTTTCCAGTCTGATGGCTCTTTCCTCAGCATGTAGAATGGCATCTTCCTTTTCCTTCAGCTGTTCAGTAATGTATCTTTCCCCGGTGGTCAGGGTCTGCTTGCGCTTATAACCCCATTCTTCCTTAACCTGGGAAACCATTCCCTTTGATACTTCAATATAGTAACCGAAGACCTTGTTATAACCGACCTTCAGGGTCTTGATTCCGGTTCTTTCCCTTTCGCTCTGTTCCAGGGATACGATCCATTTCTGGCCGTCCTTCTGGGCATTGCGCAGTTCATCCAGCTGCTCACTGTAACCGTCGCAGAAGATTCCGCCCTGATGCGTAGAGATCGGCGGGTCTTCAACGATACAGCCCTGCAGCTTTTCTCTTAATTCATCACAGGCATCAAGTTCATCATATTCAGGATAAACCATGGCCTTTCTGACCAGTTTGAGTATTTCCGGAACAGCATCCAAAGTCTTCTGCAGTCTCAGAATATCTCTGCCGTTGGCGTTACCATAGGAGACACGCGCAATCAGTCTCTCCAGGTCATATAATTCACTGAGTTTTTCCTTCAGGTCTTCTCTTTCAATGTAATGTTTTTTCAGGTACTCGATCATGTCAAGTCTCTGGGTTATTCTGCCCAGATCTCTTAGCGGTTTCTGTACCCATTTCTTCAGTTGTCTGGAACCGGCAGCACTGCGGCACTTATCCAGAAAGCTCCACAGAGTTATCGCCTTACTGTTGGTGCGGCTGGCGTCGGTAAGTTCCAGATTCTGCATGGTGGAATAATCCATCGTCATGTAGCTGAGACTGTCTTCCAGATCAAAACGGTCAATGTACTGCATGCCCCTCTTCTGGGTTGCTTCCAGATAGTTAAGCAGTCTTCCAATGGCCTTCAGCAGATGAACATCCTCAATGTGTTCATACAGATGCCTGTAATCAGGCAGTAATGCCGTATCATCACAGACTGATACCGTAACAAAGTTCTTCAGTGATGCTGCCTTGAAATCGCCGGCTGTTACCACTTCCCTGATGTCGTTGGCCAGGATAGTCTGCTTAAGCAGGTTGATGTCATGGCTGATGTTGAGCAGTCGGCTTTCTCCGGTCGTTATTTCCGTTATGGCCAGACTGTAGCCGTAATCATAGTCACAGATGGCAGCCAGATAGTTATTGGCCTTTTCATCCATGATTTCATCGATGGCAGTTCCCGGAGTTACCACGCGGATGACATCTCTCTTGACGATGATGCCTTCCTTATTGGCTGGGTCTTCCAGCTGTTCAACGATTGCCACCTTGTAACCCTTGGCAATCAGTCTCTGAATGTAGCTTTTAACGGCATGATGAGGAACCCCGCACATCGGAACTCTTTCTTCCGCACCGGCATTTCTCCCGGTAAGTACAAGATCAAGTTCATGAGATGCTGTTTTGGCATCCTCAAAGAACATTTCATAGAAGTCCCCTAAACGATAAAAGACAAGCGTATCAGGATACGCTTTCTTTATTTCCAGGTAGTGTGTCATCATTGGGGTATACTGTGTTGTCATGTTCTATTTCGCTTCTATGTATTTTCTTACTCCGTTGTATTCCCTTATTTCCTTCTTCAGCTTGCGGGCTATTCTTACACTGCCCGGACCGAAGTAAAGACGGTGATAGTAGAACGACTCTGTCACCTTATAGGCTCCTAAATCTATTAATGGCTGGGCTTTGATACGTGAGGTATCATATACAGCTACCGACAGGCTTAGCGGAGAACCGTCCGCAATTCTGAGATTGCTGATGCCGCCCAGAGCTCTGATAAGTTCCTTGCGGTTCTTGTCTCCTTCCTTTCCTTCCAGGAAGTCAATGGCCAAAACGCCATAATATAGCCAGACAAAGATGAAATAGACAAGTGCATAGCCCGCTCCAATCAGCAGAATGTTTCTCAGACTGTTGGCACTGAGCATGCCGCTCATCTTAATGAACTCAACTATGGTGCCCGGGATCGCAAATGCCAGGGCTCCGTTATAGAAGTATCCCAGATAGATTTCCAGAAGGGCAAATACCATATAGAGTGAACTTGATAACAGAATATGGATTGCCAGCAGTAACGGCGAGATAAACAGTAACAGTATCTGTACCGGGATCAGGCTGCTTGAAGTCATTGATACGGCAATGGTAACAATGGTCAGACCCAGGTATCTTCTTCTTTCGATCTTGCTGGAAAACTGACAGTAGATCCCTATCAGCAGGGCCGGAACGATGAAAATATTAATGATATAGTATGGGGTAATGTACTTGCCTACGCCCAGTTCAACCATTCCTCTGGAAAGCTGAGCTGTCCAGACTCCGACGTCGCCCATGTGTACTGCTCCGGAACCGTCCATCCAGTTACCGCCATAGTTTCCGATCCAGAAACCGTTATGCAGAACATCTTCCAGACCAAACAGTTCCAGAATTCTTTCAACCAGACCGTATACATATAGGGCACCTGGATTGGCTGAGTTATGTGATATGAAGGTCATGATCCTGGTCAGCCCGCTTACTGCATATGGGAAAACCAGAGAAATTAGGATTCCAGCCGCAATGGTTACCAGAGCACTGGTAATCAGAAACCAGCTGTCATTATCAATGAAAGTCAGAATACCGTAATTGAATCTCTGTCTTGACAGACGATAAGTGAATATGACGATGAATATGACGATGACGCTGGCAATCAGGCCCAGATTCAAAGGCCGGCGGCCAATACTTTCAACACCTCTTAATAAACCGGTACCCAGACTGGTGTAATAACAGCTGTCAAAATCCTGTCTGGCCATGAACATGGTGACCAGATGAATAAGACCGTAACTGATTACGGCTCCTACAACCGGAATACTGTCCTCGTGGATCTTTCCTATGATACTGATTGTTACCAGCAATGGGAAAAGGGTCTTGACCAGACCTCCCGCATACTGAAAAGCCACTAATATCGTCGCAAGGATTTCATTAGTGGACGTAAAGATATTAGGAATCGCCAGCAGAATCATGGCTATCAGATACATTACTAACGGCCCTTTAATGCTTTCGTAAGTTGAATACCATATTTTCTTCATGCAGTATCCTTTCTAAAACAGATCGGAGAGATTCCTCATGAACTGAACCGGTTCATAGTGTGCTATTCCAAACGTAACATCTGACAGAGAAACAGCAACCGTATCTGCTCCTTTTAGATTAATCGCATATCGGTCAAAACACAAGAGCGATGTTTCAACATAGTCGCTTTTCATTACAATGGTATTACTGCCGCTCAATACCAGCGGTGCTCCTAAGGAGCGGTAATGGGCATGGTGAATACCTGCGACTTCAACCAGCTGCATGACTTCCAGGCCTCTCTCAATGACAGCACCCTTCAGCGCTCTGTTGTAAGCGGTCGATCCCGCCTGAGAACTGACGCATAAACCTGATCCGCGGAAGGTTTCCAGTTTTTCTCCGTTGATAAATACCTCTATTGTCTGAGTCTTCAGCATGTTCTCCACTCTGATCTCATTGATGCCCAGATAACTCCTGCGTCCCTTTTCGCTTATCACATCAGCCTGCAGAAGTCTTCTTCTTTCGACTTCTGGTTCCTTATTCAGAATGTCATCAATGAATCTGTCAATCTGATCAACAGTATAATCAATGAAAAAACCCAGAGTACCGGTATTAATGCCTACAAAGGCAACACTGTCCAACTGGTTGATGTACTTGTGAACAGCTGTCAGAAAAGCTCCGTCTCCACCGACAACACAGACAAGGTCCGGGCATTTTTCCGAATAGCTCATTGCGCCGTTGAACAGCCTTCTCTGGATGTCCTTGGCTACTAATAAAGATTCTCTGTCATCTTTGGCTACTATCGAAAACTTTTTCATTCTGTTCACATCCTGTATTAATTATTGTACCATAACTGTGTGAGGTTTAACATATGAATCATGAGGTTGAAACTGAGCTGAAAATGCTGCTGGAGCCTGCTCAGATGCAGCGTTTACTGGCTGGAAAATTCAAAAATGTGCCATTCATTCATCAGGCAAATACCTATTATCGCAGCAATAATCATAACCATTATGCCTTCAGGATCAGGGAAAGAAACGGTGAAACTCTTTTTACTCTGAAGGAACATCAGGGAGATGAACTGATGGAATATGAAAAAGCCTTTACTGGTGCTCTGGAAGACGATCCTGAACTGATGGAACTGCTGGCATCATTTAATGAGTATCAGCCTTTTGAGGTTTTGGGACAGCTTGATACCTTGAGAGCTGATCTGGATACCAGCTTAGCAGTAATAAGTCTGGACATCAACTTCTATAATGGGACTTATGACTATGAAATAGAGTACGAAGTAAAGAAACCGCATGATTACCGTGAAGCTTTCACAGCTTTTCTGAACGAACACAACATTGAATTCAAGCAGAATAAAGTTTCAAAATACAGAAGATTCCTTAAAACCATGAAGGAGGACGATCATGCTGCATAAGTATTCCGACAGAGTATATTATACCGATTACGATGAAGTATCTGACAGACCGGTTCTGGGTTATGTCACAGGAGAAAGACACAGTGCTCTCATTGATGCCGGAAGCAGTCCAAAACACATTAATGAGGTTCTGGGTGAAATAAGAGAACTGGGATTAAGAGAACCTGATTTTGTCATAATAACCCACAGCCACTGGGATCATACCTATGGATTACGGGCTCTCAATATTCCCGCAATCTGCAACCGTCTGACTTACGACCTATTAAAACAGGACAGTAAGAAGATCTGGGATAAGGAGCATTTCGAAGAATACAAGAAAAGCGGTCTGATCGAGCCATTCATATTTGAACACATGGAAATTGAATATTCCGACATCAGTGAAGTAAGAATCAGATTACCGGAAATCGTATATGACAGGCACCTTTCCATTGATCTGGGAGGCCTGACCATTGAAACTTTCCTGGTAACCAATGCTCATTCAAAAGACGGCAGTGTTGTCCTGGTAAAGGAAGAGAAAGTCCTCTTTTTAGGAGATTCCTTCTATACCGAACTGGTTGGTCCGGACTGGGTCGATCATCCTGATCTGGTTGGCGAATATCACAGGGAACTTACACCTGTTGACTTTGAAGTTGCCTTCCCGGCTCATACCGACAAAATTACCAGGGCTGAGATGTTCGCTGAGCTGACGGAAAGAGAAAGTGCATGATTGAATATCTCGATATCGTTGATGAAAACGATAATCTGACCGGAATAATAAAGGAAAAGCAGCAGGCACACAGAGATGGAGATTATCACCGTACTGCACACATCTGGCTGTTAAATGAAAAAAAGGAGCTTCTTCTGCAGAGAAGAAGTCCCCAGAAATCATCCTTTCCCGATTACTGGGACATTTCTGCTGCTGGTCATATCCGCTGCGGTGAATCAGTAATTCAGGGAGCGATCCGCGAACTGAAGGAAGAACTTGGCGTCGACAGCCAGGAAAGCGATTATCATTATCTCACCCGCATCAGGTTTGAGAGTCCTTGCAACAATGAATTCGGTTATGTCTACCTGCTGAAAACAAAACTAAAGGAAAACGAGTTTGTCTTCCGGGATCATGAAGTAGCTGAAGTAAAATATGTTCACTATACCCTGCTTGAACAGATGGTCAAAGACAGAGCTGACAGACTGATAATCCACAAAAACGAAGAAGCTCTGGTGTTTGAATATATAAGAAACAATCTTGAGAAGTAAAAAACCCTGATTTCTAGTCAGGGTTTGTTTTTTTATCCTTTCTGATAGAAGACCTTACCGTCAATGAAGGTCTTTTCAACATTATAATCAGCGTCCATTATGACAAAGTCACTCTTTCTGCCAACTTCAATCTTTCCTCTGTCTGTTATGTTAAGACATTTTGCCGGGCTTTCGGAATACAGTGATCCAACTTCCTCTCTGGTTAGTCCGACAATGTTATGAGCTCTTCTCATCATGTCATTCATGGCATTGGAGCCGCCACACAGATGCCCGTTTTCATGATAATTGAATCCATCTTTGGTTAAGAAACGCATGCCATTGCCAAACTGATGCCAGCCTTCTTCCAAACCTGCTTCGCTGGAGAAGTCGGTAATGCCGTAGACGTTGTCTATTCCCTTGATCTTGATTGTCAGTTTTACCCAGAACGGATTAACATGAACACCGTCCATGGTCAGCTGAGCCTTGATTCTGTCATCATACAGCACTGCTGCATTGGCATTGCTTTCTCTGTGATGCATCGGGCGATAGCCATTATACAGGTGAGTTGCCTGGCATAAGCCATGATCAGCTGCCTCAATGACCTGTTCAGCCGTGGCATTATCATAACCGATCTCCGGCATGACACCTTTGGAGACAATGTAATCAATGTAATCAAGAGCACCTTCAGTCTCCGGAGCCAGGGAAATGATGCCTATGTCGCTGTAATCATAGTCAACCATGATGTCACTGTCCCTGATGTTGGCCGGCGCCATCCAGTCCTTGCACTGATCCACATATCTTTCCAGTGTCAGGAAGGCACATTCATAATGGTTTTTCAGAGGATAGGCTCCCTTTACTCCCCGTTTTTTGACATTTCTGACTGCTCTGGTAATTCTGCCCAGAGTTTCATAGTCTGACCAGTCAGCATTAATAGTCGGAAAGAAGGTTGTAACACCTGTTGACGGAAATCTGTTGCACAGATAGCTGATCTGCTCTTCGATGTCACCGAATTTATCCGTATTCTCAATTGATACCAGACTTCTGCCCCAGCCGCCATGTACATGTGCATCGATAAGTCCGGCAAACAGATAGTTGCCTTCGGCATCGATTACTTCATCATCAACAAGCCCTTTCCCTATGGCTGTGATTCCCTTTTTGTCAAACTGAACTTCCGTATCATGAAAGTTACCGTCAATGAATACCTTTGCGTTTTTGATTAACATGTTTTTCTCCTTTGTTAACAGTCGTTTACTTTGTTACCTGATTTGCCTTTAATACTCTTAAGAAGTTCTTATAGAAGATCTTGTCAATGTCTTCCTCACTGAAGCCTTCCCGTACCAGGGCATCATACAGATCATTGGTCTTGGAACAGTCTGACATGCCAACCGGTGTTGGAATTCCGTCAAAGTCGCTGCCCAGGGCAACCGTTTCTATTCCGCCGACCTCAACAATGTGCTTTATATGACGGATGATGTCAGGGATCTGATTGTGCTCCGTATCCTTGGAAATGAAATCCGGACAGTAGTTGATACCCATGATGCCTCCGTTTTCTTTCATTTTGATGATCATGTCATCACTGAGGTTTCTCGGAACATCGTGAACTGCTCTGGCATTACTGTGCGATGCCACAATTGGCTTTGTGGCATATTTGAATACGTCATATATGCCGGCATCATTAAGATGAGCTACATCGACGATCATGCCGATTTCCCACATCTTCTTAATAACTTCTATACCCTTTTCCGTCAGACCTCTTTCTGTGTCTATTCTTCCTTCATAGACATAGTTAGGGAAAGCCAACTGATTGGCGAAGTTCCAGGTCAGAGTCATCATTCTGACTCCTCTGTCATAGAAATGCTGAAGGTTTTCCAGAGATCCTTCAATGGCTTCGCCTTCTTCTATTGTCAGCATTGCACTCATCAGGCCCTTTTCCCTGTTTTCAAGTATTTCCTCTACTGTCGTTACCGGTCTGATGACATCACTGTTTTCCCTCATCATCTTATCAAAGTAGTCAATGAAGACATTGCACTGCTTAAACGGTTCCGGAGTTTTTTCCAGATACAGAAACATCGCAAAGCACTGCATCAGATAGTTGCCTTCTGTCATTTTCTTTAATGAAATATGACAGTCATTGTCTCTGAAATCCTTACCGCTGCGACATAATCCCGTCATGGTATCACAGTGCATGTCAATTACACTAAATTTCTTCATGATCCGTACCTCTTCTTTTTTTCTAATTATACGATTTACCCGCCTGTTTACTCAACATATTGCCCATGATTAGTTATGGTACCTTATTATTAAAATATTTAATATATCATTATTATAATAAGCGCATAAGAAAAGCCGCATTTCAGTGCGGCGTTCCTTTTTTATTCTAATTCAAATGCACCGGTATACAGCTGATAGTATGTACCCTTCCGGGCAATCAGCTGATCATGAGTACCTCTTTCGATGATACGTCCATGATCCAGGACCATGATGGCATCAGAGTTTCTGACAGTAGATAACCTGTGAGCAATGACGAATACCGTTCTGCCTTTCATCAGGTTATCCATTCCTCTCTGAACCAAGGCTTCGGTACGGGTATCGATTGAAGAAGTAGCTTCATCAAGTACCATTACCGGCGGATCAGCTACAGCTGCACGAGCAATTGACAGTAATTGTCTCTGACCCTGAGATAACTGTGATCCGTTACCTGTCAGCATTGTATTATAGCCGTCAGGCAGTCTGGTGATGAAGTCATCAGCGTTAGCCAGTTTGGCTGCCGCAATGCACTCTTCATCAGTTGCGTCCAGCTTACCGTAACGGATGTTATCCATGACCGTACCGGTAAACAGATTGACGTCCTGCAGTACCATACCAAGTGATCTTCTTAAGTCAGGCTTCTTGATCTTATTAACGTTGATGCCGTCATATCTGATCTTGCCGTCAGGAATGTCATAGAATCTGTTGATCAGGTTGGTGATCGTAGTCTTGCCAGCACCGGTTGCACCGACAAATGCGATCTTCTGACCTGGATGAGCATACAGTGAAATGTCGAACAGTACTTGCTTACCAGGTTCGTATTCAAAGTCAACATCGACCATCTGAATGTCACCCTTTAATTCAACATAAGTGGTTGAGTGGTCACTCTGAGCATGGTAGTGTTTCCAGGCCCACATGCCGGTATGATGATCTGCTTCATGCATTTCACCGTTTTCGTCTTTCGTGGCATTTACCAGGGTTACATATCCTTCATCCTTTTCACTTTCTTCATCGATCAGGGCAAATACTCTGTCACTGCCAGCTAAAGCCATGGCAATGGTAGATACCTGCATTGAGATCTGAGAAACTGTCTGAGACAGCTGTCTGGATAAAGCCAGGAATGATACGATGACACCGATGGTAATCGGAGATATGCCTGTTAATGTCAGGTTTGGAACCTTGGCAACTACCAGAAGGCCTCCTGTAATGGCCAGAATTACATACATGATGTTGCCGATGTTTGCCAGGATAGGCATTAAGGCATTTGCGGTTCTGTTGGCGGTGTTGCTGTCATTGAACAGCTTTTCATTAAGCTTATCAAAGTCTTTCTTTGCTTCCTCTTCATGATTGAAGACTTTAACTACCTTCATACCTTCCATCATTTCTTCAATGAAACCCTCTTCCTTGGCAAGGGATTCCTGCTGAGCCTTCATGTACTTGGCACTCTTGCCGCCAAACTTACCGGTAATTCTGAACATCAGAGATATTACCAGAACTACTACGATGGACATCCAGACACTGTATCTCAGCATTGAGAAGAAGATCATTGTAATTGACATGATCGACTGGAAGAAGGAAGGAATGCTTGATCCTACCAGCTGTCTGATCGTGTCAACGTCATTGGTATAGGTAGACATGATCTCACCATGAGTATGGGAGTCAAAATATCTGATTGGCAGAGTTTCCATGTTATCGAACATGTCATCTCTTAAGCCTTTGATTGTTCCCTGTCCGACGGTAGCCATAAGCTGCGGATAAATAATGGCACTGACAACACCCAACAGGTCAAATATGATCATGGTGGTGATGATTGTAGCCAGCCCCTTGGCAACACTGTTCAAACCACTTATAATACCCGGCAGTATTACTGTATCAATCAGCTGAGCCATGAAGGCATTTACGATAACGTTGGATACGGCACTGATGATAATACAGACAGCTACCAGCAGTAATCTCCAGCTGTAGCGTTTGAAGACATACTTCATCAGGCGGAGGAGACTCTTCGGATCTATTTTCTTATTTGTAACAAATCTCTGTCTTGGTGGCATTTTAGTCTTCCTCCTTTCCCTTTACCTGTGACTGATAAATCTCAGCATAAATCCCGTTAAGTTTCATTAACTGCTCATGGTTACCCAGTTCCCGGATCTTTCCTCCATCCATGACAATGATCTGGTCACTTTCTTCGATCGAACCGACTCTCTGAGCAATGATGATCTTGGTTGTATCAGGGATCTCTTCTCTGAAAGCCTTTCTGATCAGAGCATCTGTTCTGGTATCAACCGCACTGGTTGAGTCGTCCAGAATCAGTATCTTCGGTTTCTTCAGCAATGCTCTGGCAATGCAGAGTCTCTGCTTCTGACCGCCAGATACATTTGTACCACCCTGAGTCAGCATTGTGTCATATTTGTCCGGCATCTGCTGAATGAATTCATCAGCCTGAGCCAGTTTGCACACTCTTTCGATTTCCTCATCGGTTGCTTCCATGTTGCCCCATCTGAGGTTTTCCTTTATGGAACCGGAGAAGAGAACGTTTTTCTGCAGAACTACAGACACTTCATCTCTTAAGGACTTGAGGTCATATTCTCTGACATCAGCGCCTCCGACATATACAGCACCTTCTGTTACATCATACAGTCTGTTGATGAGCTGGATCAGTGTTGTCTTTGATGAACCTGTTGAACCCAGGATACCGATTGTCTGACCTGATTTGATGTCAAGATTGATATCAGTCAGTGCACTTCTCCTGCTTTCAGGATTGTACTTGAAGGTTACATGATCAAATACGATGCTTCCGTCCTTGACCTCTGTCAGACCGTTATCTGGTGACACAAGCTTTGGTTCGTGAGTCAGAACTTCACAGATACGGGTTGCTGCTTCAGCAGAGAAGACGATCTGCAGGAATACCATTGATAACATGTTCATGGCTACCAGAATCTGAACACCATAGCTGATCAGTGATGACAGCTGACCGGTTGTCAGTGCGGTAGCCTGGCTGTTTATGATGATAACTGCGCCAAAGTAGCAGATAAGATCCTTGGCTGCCTTGATACAGAGCATCATCAATGGGTTATTGAAGGCCAGAACTCTTTCAGCTCTGGTGAAGTTGCTTCTGACATCTTCCGAAGCTGCATTGAACTTCTGTATTTCATATTCTTCTCTGACAAACGCCTTAACTACTCTGATACCGGCAACGTTTTCCTGTACGGAATTGTTAAGTGCATCATATTTTTTAAAAATTCTCTTGAAGATAGGATGGGCAATGTTGAATATGACAATCAGGCCAATTGCCAGTATTGGCAAAATAGCCAGGAAAATCAAAGCCATTCTTGAATTGATCCTGAAAGCCATTATTACTGAGAATATCAGCATCAGAGGTGTCCTGACAGCCATTCTCGTCAGCATTCCAAAAGCCATCTGGATATGTGATACGTCATTTGTCAGTCTTGTTACAAGTGAGGATGATGAAAACTGGTCAATGTCCTCAAAGGCAAAGTCCTGAACCTTATAGAACAGGTCTCTTCTCAGGTTTTTAGCAAATCCTGTGGATGCTTTGGCACTGTATCTGGCACTCAAGGCACCGCATACCAGTGAACATCCAGCCAGAACCAGCAGAATTGATCCGTATTTGAAGACCGGGGCCATTGATTCGCCTGTCATTTCATCGATCAGCATCGCCATTACCGTAGGAATTATGGTTTCCAGGGCTACTTCACCAATCATGAACAGAGGAGTCAGAATCGTCTCCTTTTTATATTCCCCAATTTTACTCATCAGAATTTTTAACATACTGCACTCCCTTCTGATTTTCGATGTTGTCTATCATCTTGTTAAGAACTCTTGTTACTACAGAGAGTTCTTCGTCATTTATGCCTTCAAGCATTGTTCTGTTAAATGTTTCGCCTGACTTTACCATCTCTTCCTTAAACTTAACTGCTTCTTCTGTTATTGAAACAATTTTGTTTCTGCGGTCCAGGTTATCAGGAGCCGTAGTTACAAAACCATTGGCTTCAAGTCTCTGGACAAGACCTACCATTGTAGGATGAGAGACATTCATCATTGTCTGAAGCCGTTTCTGGTTGACTGTTCCGCCGTTTGTTCCCAGCAGATGCAGAACCTGTGACTGAGAGAATGTCAGGTCATGGATTTTGAAATGATTATCTATGTTGGTTTTTATCTTATTATCGATTTTATGAATAAGATAGCCAATGTCTTCATTTCTGTTCATTCCACATCCTCCTTTCAAAAAATATGTAGCGTATTACATGTAGCCTGCTACATAATATCTCTTTTTAATTAACCTGTCAACTAATTAAGCTATTTTTAATATGCAAAAATGTAAAAAGCTCTGTTTGAATATGTAAACAGAGCTCTGATAGTGTTTATTTTATTGTTTTTTATTATTTTTCGATGTTCTGGAAGGCAATTCTGCTGTCAGTCATGGTTTCTTTCTGCAGATCAGTGAACTCTGTTCCACTAAGAACGACTACGCTGATTTCTTCCTCTATGGTTTGCTTAAGACAGTTCTTTATATATATGATCTGTCCCAGCAGTTTTATGAAGTTTTCCTTGTTGTCACGCTGAGTGCTGTTATAAATATAATACAGCATAAAGCCATCATCAAAGGTCATGAAGGAGTTCTGATCACTGTTGACCCAGGCAGGATTCTTATCCCTGTAAAGGTTATAACAGTGTTTCCGGAAGGTCTGATTCTTGTGTATTGCCGTGATGTTCATGCTTTCATATATGGTAGCTACCTGATATCTGAGAACCTCACGGTTAAAGCTTTCAATGTCAACTATCTTTCCGTTAAGTGCTGCAGACCAGTAATCCAAACCTATTTCTTTGACTTTCTGGAGCAGTTCAAGGGTAACATGTCCTTCGTGAGCATCAAGATAGGTAAATGATTCCAGATTCTTCGGAATGTTGATTCCCAGATCTGCCAAGTATAACGGACCCCGGAAAAAAATAACATCCTTTAAAAACAGACATGAAATCTTCTCCGGAAGGGTACTGGCCTTATTGGTCTTCTCTATGGCACTAACCAGATTTTCTTTGGACGTATATCCTGTTTTGTTGCCATATTTCTTCCAGAGGTTGTCTATTGTCATCTCACGGTCGCCAACATAACATCCGTATCCAACTATGCCTTTCTCGTTGTTTTTTACCGTTTCAGCCCCTTTAGACAGAAAAAAGAGCAGATCTCCAGGTTGGAAAGAGGAGAATTTCTTCATGGAAAGTCTCCAGAAGACAATTTCCTGACTTCCGTTAACACGGTGGAAATCAAGCATGTTCCGGTCTGTTACATATGCGATAGATGCCATATAGGTACCTCCTGTAGAAAGATTTACTGTTTTATTCTTCCCTGTAATGCTCTAATAAGTGTTACGTCATCAACATAATCAAGATTACCGCCGGTTGGTAAACCACTGGCAAGCCTTGTTACGGATACATGTGGATATTCTTTTAATATTTTCGACAGATATAAGGCTGTTGTATCGCCTTCGATTGTTGAATTTGTTGCCAGGATGATCTCCCTAGTGTTTTCATCGATTCTCTTGAGCAAGGAGTCAATGTTAATGTCTTCCGGCAATATTCCTTTTGTTGTAGAGATAGCCCCATGAAGAACATGATAAACTCCATTGAACATTCCAATTCTTTCCAAGGCTATGACATCCTTGGGATTCTGAACAACACAGATGGTTGAATGATCTCTGTTTTCGTCTTCACAGATAGGGCATATCTCTTTTTCGGTAAGATTTCCGCAAATTGAGCAATATCTGACGTTTTCCGTAACATCTATTAATGTTTGAGCGATGTCTACTGCTTCCTCTTTGCTCATTTCAAAAATTGCCATTGCATAGCGTTCAGCAGTTTTTCTTCCAACAGAAGGCAACTTACGGAAACATTCAATCAGTTTTTCAATAGAAGAAGGGTACATAATTACCTCAATCCTGGGATATTGATGGATCCAGCCAGGCCGGACATCATGTTTTCCTTATTTTCCGTTATTTCCCGGGAAATATCATTTACAGCCAGCATTATTGCATCCCGCAATGCTTCAAAATCTTCCTTTGTGAAATTCTTCACAAAGTTATCGTCGAATTTAATTTCTTCAATCTGGTAATCACTGTTCATTTTGATATTTACTATACTGCTGACTACCTTATTTGTATATTCTTTCTGTTTTAATTCAGCTTCGCTCTTTTCCAGGTCTTCCTGCATTTTCTGCGCCCGCTGCAGCAGTTTATTGAAATCCATGTTAGTCCTCCGTCTTCTTATAGCCGTTTTTCCCAAACAGATTGATCAGTCTCTTTTCTGTTTCGCTGATCGTTTCTTTAGGTTCTTCCTTGATGATTGGTATCGGTCCTGTCTTTTCGCGGAAGTAACTTATTAGCAATATCTTCTGATCCGGTGTAATGGCAGTAACACTCTTTTTTACACCAAGTTTGTCTTCAACAACTCTCTCTATCTCAAGTTGCTTGTTTTCTTCATTAATGATATCTGTCTGATCTCTGGACTGAGCTACAACAATGATGTCTGTCTCGCTCGATGCCATCATCGCAGTATTTTCCAGTCCTTTTACATTTTTACATATATCAGGCCATATCTTGCTTTCTCTTTCACGGTATTCTTTTCTGCTTCTGGTCAGCATCAGATATAACTGATCATTAGTAAGATGTTTGATAACCGGTTCCTTCGGCTTTTCCGGAACAACCGGCTTTACCTGTTCCTGTACTGCCGGCTTTATTGGTTCAACTGCTTTCCGTTCAACCTTTTTAGGCTCTGCTATAACTGTTTTTACCATTTGAGCAGGGTTATTATCGGAAATATTGACCATTTTCAGCAGACAAACTTCAAAATATGACAGACTGTCGGTTGCATCCTTGTATTTAATCGACACATCCATCAGATAATCTATGCTATCAAGCAGTTCCTTTACGGTAAACAGACTGGCTAATTTATTTGCCTGTTCCTCATTAATTACTGTTAACAATCCATTATCCTGTGAATAACTGTAAACTACTGTTTCCTTGGCAATATTTATCAGATCCGTAGTCAATCTCTGCAGATCTATGCCTCTGTTAGCCAGATTTCTGGCTTTTTCCATCAGCCGTTTGGTATCTTTTCTGCTTACACACTCAAACAGGTCAAGTTTTTCGCTGGTAGTGGCAATTCCATATACAGCACTGACATCACTAGCCTTAATGTTGTTCTGAGCATAGGCGATACACTGATCCATGATACTGAGGGCATCTCTCATTCCGCCTTCAGCTATTTCAGCAATCAGTGTTAATGCAGCATCTTCACAGATAATTCCTTCCTGCTGAGCAATGTATTTTAATCTTTCCTTAATAAGAAGGGTTGGAACCTTGTTGAAATCAAATCTCTGGCATCTTGATACTATAGTAGGCAGTACTTTATGAGGTTCAGTCGTGGCAAGAACAAAAATACAGTAGGCAGGTGGCTCTTCCAGCGTCTTTAACAGCGCATTAAAGGCACTTGGAGTCATCATATGAACTTCATCTATGATATATACCTTATATTTTCCCTGCATTGGGGCATATTTTACCTTATCAATAAGATCACGGACCTCATCAACACCGTTATTTGTAGCTGCGTCCAGCTCAACTACATCAGGATGAGTACCTTCCTGGATATCCAGACAGTTAGCACATTTGCCACAAGGCTTATTTTCCGGATCAGTACAGTTAATTGTTTTAGCCAGAAGCTTGGCTATTGACGTTTTTCCGGTTCCTCTTGGACCACAAAATAAATAGGCATGCGCCAGTTTGTTGTTTTTAATTGCATTCTGTAATGTTGCAACGATGTGCTGCTGTCCAACGACATCTTCAAAAGTTGCAGGACGGTATTTCCTATATAAAGCCTTATATGCCATGCTATATTCCTCTTATTATATTATACAATAAAAAGCCGTCAGTTAGACGGCTTATTACGTAGTTTTCTGAAGAAATCAGACAGTATCTTTGAGCATTCTTCGCCCATTATTCCACCATGTACTTCCGGATAATGATTGAACCCTTTAACATCATACATGTTATATAATCCACCCAGGGCTCCGGCTTTTTTATCAGTCGCACCATAGTAAACCTCTTTGATTCGGGCTTGCTGGATGGCTCCAGCACACATTGAGCAGGGCTCCAATGTCACAAAGATGGCGCAATCCTCCAATCTCCAGCTGCCAATTTTCTTATTTGCCTTCCTAATAGCTACAATTTCGGCATGATCAATAGTGCTTTCTCTGTTTTTCCTGGTGTTATAACCTCTGGCAATAACCTTGTCCTGGTATACAATTACACATCCAACCGGCACTTCATCCTGTTGAGCAGCTCTTTCTGCCAGTTTATAGGCCATTTTCATGTATTTTTCCGGATTATTCATGGTTTCTCCCTAAATAAAGTGGTACACACACAATTTGCTTATATGGCTGCTATGTTCCCATCCTGACCAAATTAAAGTTAGTTGTGTTGTACCGTGTATAATATACCACGAATCAGGTCTTTTGCCAACACGCTTGACAATTGTATTTTGGAGATATAAAATCTTTCTTGGCATTGAAAGATGCCAAAGCGGAGAAGGAAAAGACGGTAAATCACATTCGTGTGATGAGGGGAAAGAAGAAACGTCCAGCTCACCTATAATAGAGCATTACGGGCGTTTTTTCTTTATGTTTCACGTGGAACATACAAAAACAGCAGAATTGCTCTGCTGTCTGTGTTTCACGTGGAACATTTTTTAATTATTAGGGATCAAAACCTTTTTACCACCCATGTATGGCTGTAATACTTCAGGAATATTGACGCTTCCGTCCTCGTTGAGGTTGTTTTCCAGGAAAGCAATCAGCATTCTAGGAGGAGCAACAACCGTATTATTCAGAGTATGAGCGAAGTATTTGTTTCCATCCTCACCCTGAACTCTGATACCAAGTCTTCTGGCCTGGGCGTCTGTCAGGTTAGAACATGAACATACTTCGAAATACTTCTGCTGTCTTGGACTCCATGCCTCAATGTCGCATGAACGGTACTTGAGATCGGCCAAGTCTCCTGAGCAACAAACCAGCTTTCTTACCGGAATGTCCAGAGATCTGAATAATTCTACTGAATAACTCCACATCTTGTCATACCAGGCTTCAGAATCTTCAGGCTTACATACAACTATCATTTCCTGCTTTTCAAACTGATGAATTCTGTAAACGCCTCTTTCTTCGATTCCATGAGCCCCAACTTCTTTTCTGAAACAAGGAGAATATGAAGTCATGGTAATAGGGAGTTCCTTTTCCTTTAATATCTGATCCTTGAACTTGGCAATCATTGAGTGCTCAGATGTACCGATAAGATACAGATCTTCGCCTTCAATCTTATACATCATGTTCTCTTTTTCAGCAAATGACATTACACCATCAACTGCTGCACTTCTGATCATGAAAGGCGGAATACAGTAAATGAATCCTTTATCAATCATGAAGTCTCTTGCGTATGCTAACACGGCTGAATGCAATCTGGCGATGTCTCCCATCAGATAATAGAATCCGTTACCTGTTACTCTGCCGGCAGCATCCTTGTCCAGTCCATTGAAAGTAGCCATGATGTCTGAATGATATGGAATATCAAATGATGGAACCTTTGGTTCACCAAAACGCCGTTCTTCAACGTTAAAGCTGTCATCTTTGCCAATTGGAACATCATCAGCGATCATGTTAGGAATCCGCATCTGGATCTTTCTTATTTTCCGGAATAATTCGTCTTCCTTCTTTTCATTTTCTACCAGCTGATCTCCGATTGATCTTACCTGAGCTTTGATTTTCTCAGCTTCATCTCTCTTTTTCTGACCCATCAGTACACCGATCTGCTTGGAAAGACTGTTTCTCTGACCTCTTAAAGTATCATCCAGAGTCTTAATTGAACGATATTCTCTGTCGAGTTCCAGAAGTTCATCTACCATTGGCAGCTTGGCATCCTGGAATTTCTTCTTAATGTTTTCCTTTACTAATTCAGGATTAGTACGGATAAAATTCATATCTAACATATCTTAATTCTCCTCTTCGTCAGATTCTTCTTCAATTTCCTCTTCTTCTTTGTTAATCAGCGCTATTGTTGCTACTCTGGCTTCCTCATCTACGTTAATGAGTTTGACACCCTGAGTATTTCTGCCATAAATTGAAACAGATTCAAGTGAAATCCTTATCGTTGTACCGTTATCGGTCATGATCAATACATCTTCATCACCATAAACAGCTCTTAAGCACATTAATGGACCGTTCTTATCTGTGATATTGACTGTGCTGACTCCCTTGGCACCACGTTTTGTCATTCTGTATTCTTCCAGAGCAGTTTTCTTGCCATAACCTTTTTCAGTTACAGACAGGATATATCCTCCCATCTTGTCTGTTGCCATACCGACGACTACTGAACCGTCAGTATTGAAGCCCTTGACACCGGCAGCATTTCTTCCCATTGGTCTGACATCATCTTCATTGAATCTGATAGCCTTGCCGTTGCTGCCGCCAATGATGATCTCATCATGTCCATTGGTCAGCTGAGCGCCAAACAGCTCATCGTCTTCTCTTAATGAGATGGCAATCTTTCCTGACTGTCTGATTGACAGGAATTCTCCCATTGGAACTCTCTTGACCAGACCGCTCTTTGTTACAAAGAACATGAACTTGTCTTCCAGTTCAGGACCGGCAACTACATCAACAAGTGCTCTGACTTTTTCGTTTGGAGACATGTTGAGCAGGTTAACTACCGGAATACCCTTGGAAATACGGCTGGCAGCCGGTACATTGAAGCCCTTTATTCTGTAAACCTTACCAAAGTTGGTAAATAACAGCAGGTCATCATGAGAACTCATGGTTATTGCCTGATCGATGATGTCATCATTGTTCAGTGTCATGCCCTTGACACCCTTACCGCCACGGTTCTGGATCTTGTAAGTGTCAACACTTGTTCTCTTGATGTAACCGTTTGTGGTAATGGCAATCATGCACTCTTCAACAGGAATCAGGTCAGCGTCATCAATGTCACTGGCAGCTTCAACGATCTCAGTTCTTCTTGGATCGGCATATTTTGCCTTCATTTCAGCCAGTTCAGTCTTGATAATGCCCAGAACTCTTTCATGTTTACTGAGAATATCGCGGTAATCAGCTATTGCAGCCTGTAATGTTTCATATTCCTCTTCAATTTTCTTTCTCTGCAATCCGGTAAGTCTCCTGAACTGCATGTCCATGATTGATTTTGCCTGAATTTCACTTAAACCAAAGCTGCTCATCAGTCTGTCCATAGCGATGTCATCTGTTTCAGAAGAGCGGATGATATTAAGAATCTCATCAATATGATCCAGGGCTATTCTTAAACCTTCCAGAATATGGGCTCTGTCCAGTGCCTTGTTAAGATCATACTGTGTTCTTCTTTCAACAAGATTAACCTGATGGTCAATGTATGCCTGAATGGCCTGTTTGATGTTTAGAATCTTTGGAACATTATCAATCAAGGCCAGCATGTTAACACCATAAGTTGTCTGTAATGCCGTTTTCTGATAGAGGTGATTCAGCAGAACTTCAGGCTGAACATCTTTTCTTACTTCAATGGTAATTTTTATACCATTCATATTTGACCCGTCGACCATGCTGGTAATTCCGTCAATTACTTTTTCTCTGGCCAGATCAGCAATATGTTTGAACATGTTTTCCTTATTTACACCGTAAGGAATCTCTTTTATGACTATTTCGTGCTTTCCGTTATCAATTTCATTGATTTCAACCTTGGCACGGTTATAAATGATTCCCTTACCGGTTTCATATGCCTTTCTGATTCCTCCACGGCCCAGAATAATACCTCCTGTAGGAAAATCAGGACCAGGAAGGTATTTATTCATCAGATCAACGACACTGATATCAGGATCATCGATTATGGCATCAATGGCATCAATGGTTTCTCCCAGATTGTGTGGTGGAATATTGGTAGCCATTCCTACTGCGATACCTGTTGTACCGTTTACAAGCAGGTTTGGAATATGTGAAGGCAGAACAACAGGTTCCTGTTCTTCGCCGTCATAGTTATCTATGAAGTCTACGGTATCCTTCTGAATGTCTCTCAGCATTTCCATGGAAATCTTTGACATTCTGGCTTCGGTATAACGAGATGCAGCTGCCGGGTCACCGTCTATTGACCCGAAGTTACCATGTCCGTCAACCAGAGGATATCTGTATGAGAAAGGCTGAGCCATTCTTACCATGGCATCATATATTGATGAGTCACCATGAGGATGGTATTTACCCATGACTTCACCAACAATACGAGCTGACTTCTTATAAGGGGCATTGGCATAGTTGCCTAATGTATTCATTCCATAGAGTATTCTTCTCTGAACCGGCTTTAAACCGTCTTTGGCATCAGGTAAAGCTCTCTGTACGATAACACTCATGGCATAGTCAAGGAAGGAATCCTTGACCTCTCCGGTAATGTTGACAAATTCTATCTTGTCATAACCTTTTTTTCTCTTATCATCCATTGTAACTCACCTCCTATAAATCCAGATTCTTAACAAAGTGAGCATTCTCAATGATGTAATTCTTTCTAGGTTCAACTTCATCACCCATCAACATTGAGAAGATTCTGTCTGCTTCCATGGCATTATCAACGTTTACCTGTTTCAGGATTCTGGCTTCAGGGTCCATCGTTGTTTCCCACAGCTGGTCAGGGTCCATTTCACCAAGACCTTTATATCTCTGTAAGCTTACTTTTTCACCAAATTCAGCTTTTAATGTATCCAGTTCTTCATCGCTGTAAGCATATTTGATCGTATTCCCTCTCTGTACTCTGTATAAAGGCGGCTGTGCAACATATACATAACCTCCTTCCAGTACAGGTTTGAAGAATCTGTAGAAGAATGTAAGCAGCAGTATTCTGATATGAGCTCCGTCGACATCAGCATCTGTCATGATGACGATCTTATGATATCTCAGTTTTGAAATATCCATTTCATCACCAATACCGCATCCAAAGGCTGTGATCATTGATCTGATTTCATTGTTTTCCAGAATCTGATGTTCTCTGGCTTTTTCAACGTTAAGGATCTTACCTCTTAATGGCAGGATTGCCTGATATTTTGGGTTACGTCCCTGCTTGGCAGAACCGCCGGCAGAATCACCCTCAACAATGTAGATTTCACATAATTCAGGATTACGGCTGGAGCAGTCTGACAGTTTGCCAGGCAATGCACTTATTTCCAGAGCATTCTTTCTTCTGGTCAGTTCTCTGGCTCTCTTGGCAGCCATTCTGGCCTTGCTGGCAGTGATGGATTTTTCCACGATCATTCTTGCTTCCGTTGGATTTTCCATCAGGAAACGTTCAAACTGTTCAGAAAAGACTGAAGAAAC
Organism: Erysipelotrichaceae bacterium; assembly: GCA_015058955.1. Classification (GTDB taxonomy): domain Bacteria; phylum Bacillota_I; class Bacilli_A; order Erysipelotrichales; family Erysipelotrichaceae; genus RUG521. Next base: position 63,945 of record SVBJ01000002.1, on the reverse strand, counting down.
AACTCTTCTTACTTCACTGTTACCCAGTTTTGTCTTAGTCTGTCCTTCATACTGCGGATCAGGATGCTTTACGGAAATGATGGCAGTAATACCTTCTCTGACATCATCTCCCTGTAAAAGCTCATCATCCTTTTTCATCAGATTCTGATCCTTGGCATAGTTATTGATGATTCTGGTCAGAGAGTTTCTGAAGCCTTCTTCATGAGTACCGCCTTCCTGAGTGTTGACGTTATTACAGAAGGAATAAATGCTTGGTGTATATCCATCGTTATACTGTAAGGCAACCTCTACTACTATTTCCTTATTGTCAACAACATCCTTTCCCTTTACATAAACAGGAGGATCAAACATTACCTTTTTATCCTTATTCAGGAAACTTACATATGAAGAAATGCCTCCTTCATATTCAAATTCAACTTTTTTAGGTTCTTCTCCTCTTTCGTCGATGAATTCAATGGTGAGGAAAGGATTAAGGAATGCCAGTTCCTGCAGACGGTTATAAAGAGTTTCATAATCATAAACCGTTGTTTCAGTGAAAATTTCAGGGTCTGCCTTGAATCTTACCTTAGTTCCATGTTCATGAATACTGCATTTTCCAATTTCCTTTAATGGAGCAATCCGGTGTCCGCCGTTTTCAAATCTGATGAAATGGATCTTTCCATTGATCTTTACGGTAACTTCCAGCCACTCACTTAAAGCATTAACAACTGAAGCACCAACACCGTGAAGACCACCTGATACCTTATAGGCTCCTCCACCAAATTTGCCGCCGGCATGAAGTACGGTAAAAATAGTTTCTACTGTAGAAATACCGGTTTTTTCGTGCTTTTCCACAGGCATGCCACGTCCGTTGTCAGTTACTTCGATAATATCTCCTTTTTCAACCTTTACAATTACTCTGTCAGCGTATCCGGCTAAGGCTTCGTCTATGGCATTGTCAACAATTTCCCAGACAAGGTGATGCAGACCACGTGAAGAAGTAGTCGCAATATACATGCCAGGTCTTTTTCTGACTGCCTCAAGACCTTCCAATACCTGGATATCATCCGATGTATAGGAGTAATTATCTCTGTTGTTAGGCATTTTCCATCATTCCTTTCTCTATGTTAATGAAGTTTACATTCTTATCTCTGATCAGTTCTGCCTCTCGGGCATCTGTCGTTGTTATGATTGTCTGAATTGAAGAAGGCAGCATTTTCAGCACATTGTATCTGCGGTTACTGTCGAGTTCCGAAAACAGATCATCCAGCAGTAATACAGGATATTCCTTCCTTATGTCATAAATGATCTGCACCACAGCCATTTTCAGCGCAAGAATTACCGTTCTTTTCTGTCCCTGGGAACAGTACATGCTGACATTTCTTCCATCCAGATAAAATACATAATCTTCTCTGTGAATACCGGTATTTGTCTGTTTGAGGTAAATGTCTCTTTCTCTGATGTTTTCATACAGCCTGGTAAGCTGCTGTTTCATCACTTCTTCATTTTCCTTTTCAGTTATTACTGACCTGTATTCAATTTTCAAATCATGCTCTTCACCGCTTATCTGACTGTAATAAATGGAAAGATACCTGTTAACGCGGTTAATGAAGTTATTTCTTTCCTTTATTATCTGTATCTGAGGTTCATACATTATTTCCGTCAGTGTTTCCAGCATCAGCCGGTCAACATTTCCTTTCAGATAATTGTTTCTTTCCTTAAGATACTTCAGATAATTACTGAGACTGTACATGTAAACCGAATATAATTTCCCAATTTCTATGTCAAACAGTCTTCTTCTTATTTTAGGTGAATCATCAAACAGATTCATGTCATCAGGTGCAAACAGAACCGCATTGAGTTTTCCAATGAATTCACTGTTTTTTCTGACCGGATTGTTATTGATCATCAGAGTCTTACCTTTCTTATGAACAACAACACTTATCTTGGAACTTTGATTATTGAAAATTACATTTCCTTCAACACTTCCAAATTCACAGTCAAATCTGATCAGTTCCTTATTGTCATCAATTCGATGCGATCTGGTGGTAGATAACAGATATATTGATTCCAGGAGATTTGTCTTACCTTCACCGTTATTGCCGATGACGATATTCATTCCCTTATCAAAATTAATAATCTGATTTTCATAATTTCGGTAATTTCTCAGTCGTATGGAACTGACATACATTATTTTGTTACCTCATATTCCTTTCCCTGAATAACTACCTTATCACCAGGAAACAGCTTTTTTCCTCTTCTGCCTTCCTTTATTCCGTTGACATAGATATTGAGTTTCTTCACGGCAATCTTTGCTTCACCGCCTGTTGATATCCAGTCAGTGAGTTTTAACAGCTGCTGAAGTTCAATGTAATCAGTATGGATCTTTACGTTCATATCACTCAATCCTTTCAAAAAAAAAGCCATTTCTATCCACATATATTATAACATAAAATAAGTAAAATACTTAAATAAATGACGTCAGAGACGACTTTTTTATCATATGTATACTATCATTAAGACAATAAAAAACGGCTCAATCAACATTTAAAGCGTTTTTAATGCGATTGTGCCGTTATTTTTACCTTTTAATCAGAACTTTCTTAATTATAGGTTTTAATGGGTAACACCAGCTGCAGTACATCTTCATTATCCAGAGATGTAATGATGAAAGGCTTCATCGTTCCGCCAAACTGTACCTTGATTTTGAAGGCATTGAGAACTCTGATGGCATCATATACATACTGTCCCTTGAAGGCTATGCTAAGGTTATTGCCTTCATAGCTGTCAGGTGTAATTGTTTCCACTGATCCTACATCACTTGACTTGGAACTGATAACAACCTCACCGCTGGCCAGTTCCATCTTTATAATTGATACACCATCATTCTTAATGAAGCTTGCTCTGTTAATGGCATTAAGCAGAGTTCTGGCTTCAACGATCAGTTCATATTCAAAATCATGAGGAATGAGTCTGGCTGTTTCCGGATAATTGCCTTCAATCAGTCTGGTTGAAATGAACATGTTATCAAACATGAACAGAGCCTTCTTGTCGTTAAGTGAAATCTCAATTTCTCCTTCACCATCGATAACCTTGACGAGTTCATTTAAGGTCTTGGTAGGAATGGTAACATTGAAATCAAAACCATTATCAAGAAGAACCTTCTTCTGAGCCAGTCTGTAACTGTCGGTAGCTACGCATGTAAGTTCATTGTTTTCACATTTTATATTCAAACCTGTCAGAACCGGTCTGGTTTCCTTGTCACTGGCAGCAAATACTGTCTGTGAAATGATTTCCTTTAATAAATTAGCTTTGATGAAAAGACTGTTTCCCGGTCTTTCAAAATCAATGAGAGGATAGTTTTCAGCCTTGATTCCATTTAATTCAAAGTTTACAAACTGGTCTCTGATACTGGTCAGATTACCGTCAATGATTTCAATTTCAACATATTCTGAATCTATCTTTCTGATCATTTCCAGGAAGTATCTTGATTCAAGAACTATTTCTCCTGTTGAATAGATCTCCAGCTTATTGTCTTCAGTAGGGAAGATGTCTGACTGAATGCTGATGTTCATGTCAGAAGCTGTTAACTGAATCTTTTCTTCAGTTACTACGATTTTTATACCCTGTAATGAAGGTAATGGTGAATTAAAGGAAATAGCCTTGGAAACTATGTTAAGTTTAGATGCCAGTTCACTTGTCAGAATTTTAAAATACATGTGATGCCTCCGTTATTTATCTAAGTTTAAAAGTTAGTATTATTAGCATGGTGGAAAATGTGGATAAATTCCAATTATGCCCATAAATCAACACTATTTTACCATTTTCAGGGTGTGTTTTAAATAGTGGACAGTGTGGGTTATTTAATGAGTGTACTTTCTATGTCTCTGACTGCTCTCTTATATTCTTCGTTGGTTTTTACCATTTTTTCAATCTTTTCACAGGCAGAAAGTACTGTAGAATGATCTCTTCCGCCAAATTCTTCACCTATCTTGAGATAAGATACATCAAGATGTTTGCGGCAGAGATACATGGCTATGTGTCTTGGCGTAGCTACTTTCTGAGTTCTGGCCTTGCCTACCAGCAGGTTTTTATCCAGTCCATAGTACTCGACTACGGCATTGACAATGTCCTTTACCTTTAATTCATTCTTATTAGGTACATTTATCAGATCATTCTTAAAGGCTTCCATGGCGAGATCCAGCGTAATTGAAGAATTATCAGAGAAATTAATTGAATAGAATAATAATCTGTTAAGAGAACCTTCCAATTTTCTGACATCACTGGAGAAATTGGTTGCCATGAATGAAATAACTTCCGGATCAATGGAATTAGCTTCCATTCCCAGTGACTTTATCTTCATTTCCAGAATTCTGTAGGCAGTTTCAAATTCAGGAGTAGTTACCGATACTGATAAACCCTGTGAAAAACGGGAAACCAGTCTGGCTTCAACATCCTTGATCATGACAGGAGGACGATCAGATGCCAGAATTATCTGCTTTCCATTATCGTATAATTCGTTAAATACATTAAAGAATATTTCTTTTGATTTTTCCTTGCCGGCTAAAAGCTGGATATCGTCCACAATTAAAATGTCCAGTGAATTCAGCTGATTCTTATAATCCTCGATGGTCTTGTTCTTTATTGACTTACCGACATTGTTAACATAATCCATGCAGGAAATATAAAGAATCTTTCTCTCTGGAAATTTATTTTTTATATAATTGCCTATGGCACACAGTAAATGTGTTTTTCCCAAACCTGAATCGCCGTAAATAAATAAAGGATTATAGGTTTTTCTACCTGGATTCATGGCTACAGCCAGTGAAGCCATATAAGATTCCTTATTAGATGGACCGACAACAAAGTTTTCAAAAAGGAACTGAGGCATTACATTGTCATCCAGCTGTTTACTGAAGGCATTGTCAACGCTCAGCTTACGGTATGTATCTTCCAATACGATACGACACCTTATGTCTTTATTTAAAACCTGTTTTAATGCATTGTTAATGATGTGCAGATTTTCATTATCATTCAGAACGTGGTAATGAACTTGATATTTTACCAATACAGTAGCTTCGTTTTCCGTTAGTTCAACTAATTCAGTATCATTATAGAATTCCATGTAGACAACATCGTTTCCTTCGCCCATGTTGCTATCCAGGGTGGAACGGATCACTTCCTTGACCTTGTTCCAAATAAAACTATATGAATACATAATTTATCAACCCTCAACGTGCATATATATAATAAACCCAAAAAAATAGGGGGTAAATAATGAAAAAAATTGTCCACATTTTATGATGTATAAAAATACCGCGTATTTATGCACTATTATTGAGTTTTCCACCATTATCCACAACTTTTTGTGTGGATAAAACTGTGGATAAATAATGTGGAAAACTTTCAAGGTGGATATAGTTGAAAAGTAACACGAAAAAACAGGTTTTCAACAAGTGACAAACATTAAAAAAAACAAGTAAATAAGCGGCTTTTTTTGATTTATCCACAGAATTAACACATGTGGAAAACACAATTATCCACATGTGGAAACTTTCAAAAGAACATCTGCTGTGTTAAAATGATATCCACATAAAATTTTATTTTTTATATATTAAGTAATATAATTATGGTGGAAAACTATCCGGGAGAAAAACTATTGAAAAAGGCACTTAAAACAGTACTTATAGTACTTTTATCAATATTCATGGTTGTATCAGACTCTGCATGCATCAAAGCTGAAGAAACAGAAGCGGCAGAGGGCTTTGTTCTGGGTGAAGGAATAAGAGTCAGATTGGGTCCGGGAGTTAATTATGAACACCTGACCATAAACGGATCATATCAGTACTACAATGACGGTGAAGTTCTCTCAATCATCGGAAGCAGTGTCAATAATGAAGGTGAACTGTGGTATAACGTCATATTCAACAGAGACAAGGAATACAGGACCTGGGTAAGGGATGAGTACTTCCAGCTGATAGTAAATAAGCCTAAGGACGCAGCCTTTGAAGCATACATGAATGATCAGGGATTCCCTGATACCTATAAGCGGTCCATCAGAAGACTGCATAATCTGTATCCAAACTGGACCTTTGTAGCTTATCATACCAATCTTGACTGGAATGAAGCAGTTTCCCAGGAATCCAGACTGGGATTCAGTCTGGTTGACGGCAGTGATACCTCACTTCGCAGCAAGGATCCTGGTGCCTATGATTCATCTACCGGACAGTATATTCCATGGGATGGAAATAACTGGTTCTGTGCCAACAGTGAGACAGTTGCTTACTACATGGACCCTCGTAACTTCATCAACAAGATGAACATCTTCATGTTTCTGAATCTGGGATACAAGGAATCAGAAACGGCTGAAGTAATTCAGAAAGTACTGGACGGCACATTCATGAGCGGAAACGCTCCGGTAGATAACCGCAGATATGCTGATCTGTTCTTTGAAGGAGGACGCAATAACCGAATAAGCGGTCTGTACCTGGCAGTACTGGCCCGACTGGAACAGGGAACCAATGGTTCCGCAGCTACCAGCGGTGCGGCTTTCAGTTATAATGGGAGAACCTACTCAGGTCTTTATAACTATTTCAATATCGGAGCGGTAAGTGATGCTGAAAACTGGAAACTTGGTCTTATTTATGCCAATGGTGGTGTCAACGGTACGGAAACATCCTATAACAGACCGTGGAACTCCCCATCCAGAGCCATTAACGGCGGGGCGGAATGGATAGCTGAAGGATACATTTCTGACGGTCAGGATACGATGTATCTGATGAAGTTCAATGTTACTCCGGTGTGGACTTACAGTCATCAGTACATGACCAACATCAGAGGTGTATACATCAAGAGCGAATCAATGTTCTTTACATATTACGATACCGGCAATCTGACCCGGGATCTGACTTTCTCGATACCGGTATATGAAAACATGCCGGAATACACGGTTTTACCGGGGCATAATCCACCGGTAATAATACCTGAAGATCCGGTAGAAGAACCGGAAATCAGTGAATATGATGATCCGGCAGCTGATGTCAGCAGCGGTGACATCATTACAGATCTCTGTCTGATAAATGACAATGAAACTCTGACCGGTTTTGAAACCGGAACAACAGCCGGAGTAATAAGTAATCTGGCTTCTTCCATGGAAAACGGAACCCAGGTTACGATCAGAAACGCCAGCGGGGAAACGGTAGAAGGTAATTCTCTGATCGCAACAGGCTATACCGTGGAAATCAGAAACGGAGATAATGTGGAAGATTATACCGTTATCATTAAAGGAGATGTTAACGGCGATGGAAAGATTGATGCGGCTGACCTTCTGGAAGTTAAGAAGGACATTCTTAACCTGAGCGAACTTGAAGGTCCGTATCTTAAGGCAGCCTTACCGCAAGGTGAGGAAGAAGTAAGCATATTATCCTATATAATGATCAAGAGACATCTGTTGGGAACAGAAGAGATAGATCAGCAGGAGCATTGAAGATGAAAAAGACATTAAGAAAATGGCTGGCTGCCGTTACAGCATTAATGTGCATCATAACCTGCAGACAGCAGGTACTGGCAGCACAGGGAACAATAAAAATGACAGCTTCCCGGTCAGAAGTTGAAATCGGGGAGACTTTTACTCTGACCATAGACATCGAATGCAAGGGTGGCAGCATGGCTGACATGAGCCTGTCTTACAGCAGTACCTATCTGGAACTGATTGAATGTCCGGAAAATGACTATAACAGAAGCAACGGCAGACTGCTGGTTGATGCTGCATCCAGCGATAAGGAAACCAAAACTTTTGTCTTCAGGACACTGGCCAAGGGATCTACGACCGTGTATCTGTCAGTAATCAAGTTTGTCAGCATTGAAGGTTCGGAAATATCAGGTTACGGCAATTCCCTGACAACGACCGTAAATATCGTGGAAAAGACAGATAAGCCGGATGAAAAACCGTCAGATGACGCAACCATAAAAAACATCAGTATCACCAACGGCAAACTTGAACCTGATTTTTCACCGGAAATAACGAAATATAAGGTATATCTGCCTGAAAAGACCGGAAAGCTGGATCTGACTGTATATACAAACAGCGAGAAAGCCACCGTTCAGGATTACGATACCTCTCTTTCAGAAGGCTGGAATGATGTAATGATCACCTGTGTAGCTGAAGATTCATCAACCAGAACATATGTAATAAGAGCTTACGTGGAAGAGGAACCGACGGTTTTCTATGAGCTTAACGGACAAAGACTTGGGGTTGTTAAGAATCTGGATAAGGTTGAATATGAAAGATTCAAAAAGAAAGAAACCAAAACGGGAGGAGATACGATTACAGTATTTACCGGAAGCTATTTCCGTCTGCTCTACCTGGTAAATGAAAAAGGCGAAAAAGACTTTTATCTATATGATAAGAATAAGAATAAGGTAACAGAGCTGTTCAGACCTCTGACATATAACAACATGTATTATGTGGCAGAAAACGCCAATTACAGTGGTTATCCTTACATGGAAGAAGACTTCATCAGGACCAAAGTCAGAATAGCTGACAGAGAAGTTGACGGATGGAGTTTCAGAGATAACAGTCAGCAGGAATTTGAAATAGTATGTCTTACCGATGAAAAGGGGGACACTCAGCTGTATAAACTTGATACCAGAGATAATACGGTACAGAGATATGTTCATCCCGGTAAAAAGGAAAACAGAAACGATCTGCCGGTTTATGTGTACATCACCGGCGGACGGGCTGGATTAGTAATGATCGCCCTGGCCATCGTCATGATAAACAGGAAGAAAAACTAATTCAGTTTTTTTTCAATATCAGTTCATTTATTGTTCACATTTTGGACCTAAAGTGGTTATAGTAATTAAAGGAGGTTTTTTATATGACAGATGAAAAATTAAATGAAATTAATGAAGAAACTGTGGAAGATGAAAAACCGTCTGCAGCAATTCAGAAAAAAACAGAAGAAACCGCTGAAGAAGCGGTATTAACTGAAACTGATGAAATAAAAAAAGCAGTTGAAGAAGTTAAGGAAAACACTGAAGCGGTTATTCGGGAAACAGCAGCAGAAACAACAGAAGCTGCCGGTGAAGCAGTAACCCAGGCAAATGAAGTAACTGAAGAGGTCAGAGAAACCGTTGAACCTCAGCTGGGCCGGAGCAGTGAAGAAGCAGAACCGGTTGAAACAGTTAACGCCGAAGAAAAAACAGCAACTGAAAAGCATGAGGAAAAGCGGACTGCAGCAGAAACGGTAAAGCCGGAAGTTAAAACTGAACCGGTACAGCCGGAAATCAGAAAACCGGCAATAACGGTCAACACACCAAAGGAAGAACGGGATCTGCAGAAGGAACTGGAAAAAATGAGAAGAGATTACCGGAGACGGCAGCAGCAGGTAAGTGATCTGGCGGTGCAGGTAAACCGTAAGAAATCACTCAGCAATTTCCTGTTGGCCATGCTGGCTTTACTGACAATAGGCTTAAGCGTTGGCGGCAGTTATCTGGTAACAGTCCTGAATAATAAGAAGCCAACTGAAACAGTGGTCGTGTATGAAGGTGTGGAAACAGCTCGGAACGCAAATGTTTCCAGCGGTGATCTTACTGACATTGTTGCAGGCATTGAAAACACAGTAGTTGAGGTGTATACGGAAAGCGTATCCTACAGTGCTTTCTATGGTGAATATGTAACAGGAGGAGCCGGAAGCGGTGTAATATATACTTCTGACGGATATATCATTACCAATAACCACGTCATAGAAAATGCCAGAAGCATTAACGTAAAACTTCATGACGGTAAGGAATACAGTGCAACACTGGTTGCGACTGACGAGGAAACCGACCTGGCAGTAATCAAAATCGATGCCAAAGGCCTGCAGCGGGCTGTTCTGGGTGATTCTGAAAAGCTTAAGGTAGGCGAGGGCGTCATTGCCATCGGAAATCCGTTAGGAACCTTAGGCGGAACGGTTACCACCGGTATCATCAGTGCCCTGAGCCGTGAAATAACAATTGAAGGCCAGAAGATGACCTTATTGCAGACCAATACGGCAATCAGCCCGGGTAACTCAGGCGGAGGCCTGTTCAACACATCCGGAGAACTGATCGCTATCGTCAACGCCAAGAGTTCAGGTGACAGTGTTGAAGGCATCGGATTTGCGATTCCGACCAAAATCGTCAGGACTGTTGTACGGGATCTGATCACCCATGGGTATGTAACAGGCAGACCAAGCATCGGCATCAAGTGTGTCAGCATTGAAACACAGCGTTACATGATGTATTACAAAGTCAACGACTACGGTGTTTACGTCAGTGAGGTAATGAGCGAAAGTGCCATAGCGGCAGGGTTACAGGCCGAAGACCTGATTGTCGCAATTGAAGACAGTAAGGTTGCTTCATATGAGGACATGAAGAGCGCCTTGAACAAATTTAAGCCAGGAGATACCGTAACTCTGACAGTGTTAAGAGGCAGAGAAAGAGTCAATCTGAAGGTTACTCTGATTGAAAAGAATGCCGTAAATAACTGATAAAAAACAAAGAGCCCGCAAGGGCTTTTGTGTTTGTATTGAAGGGTCAAATAATGTATCTTATAAACAGGAGGGATGATCATGCAGAAGTTCAATTACCATACCCATACTTACAGATGCGGACATGCCAAAGGTACAGACGAAGAATATGTACAGGCAGCCATTAAGGCAGGATACACTGTTCTGGGCTTTTCTGATCACGCTCCTTATAAGACCATCGATGTCAGCTGGGCCCGAATGAGCTGGGACAGACTTGATGACTATCTTGAAAGTGTCAGAGAACTCAGAAAGAAGTATGAGGGTATCATTGACATCCATCTGGGACTGGAAACGGAATTCTATCCTGAATTTCTGGATGAAAAGAAAGAACTGCACGACATGGTTGAATACCTGATCCTGGGACAGCATTTCATCAAACCGGACAGTTCAGGAAGTTTCTTTGGTCACAACAGCGATGCAGAGATCATGGAATATGCCGAAAGAGTCTGTCGGGGACTTGATACCGGACTGTTTACCTATCTGGCTCATCCCGATGTATTCATGAACCATCAGAGCGAATTCAATGAAACCTGTCAGAAAGCATCCAGAATGATACTGAAAAAGGCTGCTGAAACCAATACTCCGATCGAAGTCAACATTCACGGGGTTTCCAGAGGAAAACGGCTGTTTCCAACCGGTGAACAGTATTTCTATCCGCATAAGGACTTCTGGAGGATTGCCGCAGAATATCCGGTAAAATGTCTGTTTGGCATTGATGCTCACAGTCCGCAGCAGTTAATGGATCTGGAGGCGGTAAAAGCTGGAGAACAGGAAGTAGCCGACCTTGGTCTGGAGTTCATAAAGGAACCGTTCATTTAAAAACATTCCCGCGCGGGAATGTTTTAATATGTTCAGAGATCGAATTCTTCCGGCAAAAAGCGCGGACAGACATTTTCTTTGGTTGAAATGACTGAGGCCGCCAGTCTGGTTCCGATTATGCAGGCCTCTTCCAGAGTCTTGCCATAGGTCAGTCCGACAGCTACCCCGGCGAAGAAACTGTCACCGGCACCGGTGGTGTCGATTACATCAACTTTCTGCGGAGGAATGATGCCGTGATTGCCGCTTATGTCGGCATATACAGCGCCAAGTTCTCCCATGGTAACGACCATCTGTCTGATATGAGCCCGCTGGATCTTGCTGACAAGCAGTTCACTCATTTCTTCCATGGTCTTGGCCTCATATTCTTCGGAGAACAGCAGACCTGCTTCCTGGTCATTGCAGACAAGACAGCTGACCTTCATGATCAGGTCTCTTCTTTCCATGGCAATGGACATGTTGGAAACAACGGCATAGACATCTTTATGGTATTTCTCAGCCAGAGCAAAGATCTTCTTCAGAATCGGAACTTCCATGTCGATTTCCACGACGATGCTGTCAGCATCTGCGAAGATCTCATCACCAAACTGATCCAGAACTCCTTCCAGTGCAGCCAGTTCCGGTCTTTTGGAGATTGAAGCCAGAACATCACCGCTATTGTCAAAAATGGCCAGCCAGGTACCCAATCCATCATCCGTACGGACAATGTACCTGGTATTGACATTGTGCTTGTTGAGTTTTTCCAAAACATCAGTGCTGATGCCGCTGTGGTCAAGCACGGTAACAAAGGTAGGCTTAAGTTCCAGGTTGGCAATGTCTTCCACAACGTTACGGGAAACGCCGCCGTGAACCTGAATGACTCTGCCGACATTTCTGCCTGCAGGTATGTACTGAGCAATTGGATATCCCTTGATATCAACAAAAGTAGCGCCAAATACAACAATACCCATAAAATATCCCCCGAAGTATAGATATATATTACACTAACTGAAACCCTTTAAAAAGAAGAAAAGGTCAGAATAAAGGCACTTTTCATCACAATTAACTGCAGTAACACCGGAAATGGTATAATCATATGTGAAAGGAATGGCAATATGAAAAAAGCACTGATTATTGCACTGGTAATGACTATGTTATTTGGCTGTGGAAAAAGTTACAGGATCAATTATGCTGACTGTGAAGACATGTTTGATAAGCCTGCACAGTCAGGGAGAGCCGGCTCCAGGGTAACGCTCAGGATGCATCCGGTCATGGATGCTTCAGCAACAGTATGTGTTGACGGCGAACAGATTCTCAGTTCAGGTCAGAAAGGAAAGTACATCATCTACAGATTTACCATGCCTGATCATGACGTGAATGTGGAAGTAAGGATCAGCAGCTCTCAGATGTTCAGTGATGATCTGTTATATGATTATTATTATCAGGTTGCAGGTACAGCAATGAAACAACCTTATTACAGGATAACCGTCACCAAAAAAAATGATAAACTGGTGATTAGGGAAACAGTCGATGGCGGAACAAAGGGAGAAAAGGTTAACACTTATCAGGCATCCCGGCAGCTTATTGAGGACATCAATGCCGTCATAGAGAAATACGACATGGATAACTGGCAGAATCTGGAAATATATGACTGTCTTGACGGTGTTGCCCAGTCATTCACTTATCTTAAGGATGGTTCATATATCAGAGTTGACATAAACAAACTCCCGGAAGACGGACAGAAGGGACTGGGAGAAATACGGGCTACTCTCCGCAGACACATGAAATAAAAAAGACAACGCGTTATCGCGTTGTTTTTACAGCTTTTGAACCATGATATATTTCGCTTAACAGCGGCCAGCACAGAAACAGAGCAGCGGCTACGGTCAGATAGTCTGAAAGCGGCTGAGCCAGATAGACCCCGGTCTGATTAAACAGATTCGGCAGGATCAGAATGATAGGCAGATAGATGAATCCCTGTCTGGCCATGGAAAGGATCATTGATTCCTTACCCTTGCCGGCAGCCTGCAGGCTTACGGTGAAGACATAATAAGCAGCATATACCGGTAAGGCAAGGGTGTAGGCCTTAAGATATCGGCAGCCATATTCAATGACAACCGGATCACTGGCAAACAGGCCGACATATGGTTTGTTGAACAGCCAGATCAGTGCTGCTGCCGCAACGGAATACAGGGTCAGTACGCTCAGACACCAGATCATCGTATCGTAAAGACGCTTATAGTTACGGGCTCCATAGTGATAGGAAGCCAGCGGCAGATAGCCGTTGACGGCACCCTGAATGAAGTATGTCAGCAGATGGGATGCATGGCGTCCTACGGAACAGCCGGCTACAAACTCAGTACCGAAACGGAAGACCTGCTTGCTGTAGAAGGCGGATGTTACGGCCGGAAGGCAGTTTCTGACATAACAGGAAACCCCGACACGCAGTATTTCCCTGGAAATACCTTTGTCTACGTGGAAATCAAACAGACGCCAGCTGATGGAAGTCCGTGAACTCTGCAGTCTCAGGAAACAGAGAACACAGGTCACAAAGTTACAGATTGCTGTGGCCAGGGCGGCGCCGACTACTCCCAGATTCAAGCCCCAGTCAAACATGAAGAACGGGTCCAGAATGATGTTGAGCAGAACGCTTCCGCTTATTACCGTAGTTGAATACTTTACATCACCGACGGCTCTTAAGACATGGACGGTGGTACTGCGCAGGACCATGAATACCATGGTAAAGATGCTTACGGTACCATATTGAGTAGCATAACGGATGACTTCCGGGTCATCGGTTTGCCACATGATGAATGGCTTGACGATCAGAAAACCCAGTACCATGTGGATTACTGACAGTAAGAAGCACAGAGTCATGGAAGTGCGGACGGTTTCCTCTACCTTGTCAGTCTTCTTAGCCCCCAGATATCTTCCCAGACAGGAAGCCCCTCCGATACCGACACAGGCACCGACGGATTCAATGAACATCATGATGGATGAAGAAGGGTCCATGGATGCCAGCATGGCACTGTTATTAAGCCTGCCCACAAAGTAGGCGTTAACGGTACTGTAGATCAGGTCAACAATGGAAACCAGAATGGAAGGCAGAGCCAGTGAAATCATGGCTTTGCTGATTTTTTCTTTTTCAAAAAGATAGGTGGTATCTTTCTCCATGTTTCCTTCTCCTTTCCTGAACAGCCTTATTTTATGATATTTAACAATGAATATGTGTTTTTATAGGAAGGCCATCTCAAAAACACATGCAGTTCTTTGAACTGTCAATAAATCAGTGTTCTACTTTTTATTACAGCTTTTCGTATTTTTCCCTGATGGCGGCGACAATGTCGATCAGGGTGTCCTTTTCTACCTTGGTTACTTCGCGGTCAAAGGTCATTAAGCCGTTTACTTCGTCTTCGACGTCACTGACCTGGGTATAAATGCTGCCGGCGAGTCCTTTGTCAATGTTGTTGAGAATGTCTCTGGTAAACAGAGTCCTCAGATCATTGTTAAGCTGAACACCGTCCTTTATCCGCTTGTAGCCGAAAGTCTGCTTATCGTTGAAACAGTGATCGTAAAGCTTCAGAGTATATCCGCCGAATTCTGACAGGTAATAGAGACGGTCATCATCAAATTTGTTCATGTTGACGGCCTTGAAATAGATGTGCTTGCTGTTGATGTCACCAAAATGCTGATCATGCCAGCCGCTGGCCGGTTCAATAACTCTGGTATTGTCCAGCTCCAGCAGATAGTCATGTACCTTCTTACTGTCAAACTGTCCCCATCCTTCATTAAATGGAGTCCAGAGAACCAGTGAAGGGACATTATACAGATGTTCAACCATCCTTTTCAGGTTACGATAATACATCTGACGGCTTTCTTCACTGTCGCGGGCAAAGATTTTATAATTCTTAGCCGTATCGTCAATTGAAGTGGTAAAGGCAGATGAAGCCAGGGTAGTCCAGTTACTGTATTTAGTGCCTCCGTTGACCATGTCCTGGCATACCAGCATGCCCAGACGGTCACACCAGTAATACCAGCGAGCCGGTTCGATCTTGATATGCTTTCTTAAAGCATTAAACCCTCTCTCCTTGCAGACAGTAATGTCATGGATAAGAGCTTCATCTGTCGGAGCGGTATATAAACCGTCTGACCAGTATCCCTGATCCAGCAATCCATTCAGATAATAAGGTTTGCCATTGAGGAAAAATCTCTTTCTGCCATCTTTGGCAGTCCTGATATCAAAACTGCGGAAGCCAAAATAACTTGTTACGACATCATCTCCGTTGGTAAAACGCAGATCATAAAGAACAGGATTTTCCGGAGACCAGGCTTCAACTTCGCTGAAATCTATGAATACGGAATCTCTGCCTGTAGTAACAGAAGCCACCAGTCTTTTATTGAGAACAACTTCAGTGCGGACCGGGAGGTCATTGTTTTTGAAGAAGTCCAGTTTCAGTTTTCTGTTTGCCAGGTCAGGAGTTATTCTGACTTTTTCAAGATAATTCTGCGGAACGGATTCCAGCCATACCGTCTGCCAGATTCCTGACTGCGGAGTATACCAGATCCCGCCGCGGTTGAATTTCTGCTTTCCTCTTTCGTAATAGCTGGTGTCAGAGAAGTCCTGTACCTTGACAACAAGAGTGTTTGTTTCCTGCAGATAGGATGTTACATCAAAACTGAAAGGATAATATCCTCCTTCGTTTTTACCAACCAGAGAGCCGTTCAGATATACTTCAGCAATCTGATCAATTGCTCCGAAATGCAGTAGAACTCTGCCGCGGTTAAAACCAGGAACCATGGTAAATTCTCTTTTGTACCATAGATATTCTCCCGGCTGTAAGGTGCGGTTTACCCCGGAAAGCAGGGTTTCCGGTGAAAACGGAACCAGAATAGTCTGAGTAAAGTCTGATGGCTGTCTGTCATCAGAGGTAAAAGCACATTTCCAGTAACCGTTCAGGTTCTGGTAAGAATCTCTTTGAAACTGGGGACGGGGATATTCAGAAAGAGGTGTTTCGGAAATGCCGTCACTCCAGCGGGTCTTTAGTTGTCTGATCATTATAACACCTGCCTGTTCTTTTCTATATTATACAATAATGGCAACAGCAGTTATCTCTCTGTTATAATTATGATAATGAAAATATTACTGGTATTATTACTTCTGCTTGGCGGATGCACTATAAGGAGAACACCGCTTGATCGACAGGAAGTCGAAAAGGTTGTCTTGCGTGTCAGAAATGCCTTTGACATAACGGAAGAGGAAATAGACAGCTGGAACCGGCTTTACAGTGAGGGTATGGACAATGAATATGCCCAGGCCATTGCGGTGTGCTTTCATCATGATTACCGGAAGAACATCTCGGATAATCTCCGTGATTTTTCCCGTGTGATGGACGGAAAGACTCCTGAACAGTGTCTGCTTACAGCCGAAAGACAGTATAAATATGGACTTATCCGCATGAGAAGAGAACTGATCATGGAACTGCGGGAATATTATCGCTGCCGTAATGAACTGCTGGAGTATGATAATGCCAAGAGGATCATTCCCTGTGAAGTTGAAAATCTGGTGTTAAAGAAAGAAGAACCTGAGGCTCAGGAAATCTGGGAAAAATACCGCAGCATTGGCGGAAGCAATGGTTTCTATGAGGTTAACATCAACCGTTACTGGCAATGTACGACTTTTGTCTGGGGAAGATTCTATGAGGTATATGGCTATGACAGCGGTGCAGTAGGAGACGGATGTTTTCATGCTACGGAAACAGTCAAAGCTCATCCTACCCGCTTCAGCATTTCCACCACTCCGCAACCTGGTGCCGTTTTCTCAATGTGGATCTCTGATTACAGTCATGCCGGTCATACAGGCTTCATTGAAGCAGTTGACGGTGATTACATCTGGTTCAGTGATGCCAATTACGATGGAAAGGGAACCATCAGATTCAATTACAGAATGAAGCTGTCTGACTTTGCCGAAACATATCCCGGTACCTTCTATGCAGTACCGATAAGATTCTGATTAAAATGTAAAAGAATATAATCCCAAAGCCCCCATTTACTGCTAATAAGTAGTGGAGGGCTTTTTTCATGCTTTACTGGAAGGGAATAACAGGCAGTGTAATTGCCAGCTTTGTAAACGTAATGGTATTGAGAAGCCGGCAGAAGGAAGATTACCTGTTCTCTCATTCCCGCTGTCCTGACTGCGGGCACCAACTGAATTATCTGGACATGCTGCCGATACTGGGGTTTATTATCCGTAAAGGTAAATGTCACTATTGCGGATGCAGGATACCTCTGAGATATCCACTGGTTGAAATAACGGGAGCGTATTTGGGTATCATCAGCCATTCTGTCTGGGAAATGATAATGTTCATGGATCTGCTGGCAATTGCCCTGTATGACCGGGATAACATGATAATAAAGGACAGTTATCTGGCGGTATTGCTGATGTGTGGGTTGTTTACGATTGATTTCAGGTACCTTAATAATCATCTTCTGGGAAGTGTCGTAATCAGCCTGCCGATGTATTTGCTGGCAAGGCTGACAGAGGGATTCGGGATGGGCGATGTCAAGCTGATGGCTGTTGCCGGAGGAATTCTTGGCTGGGAAAGATGCCTGCTGGGCTTTGTGTTACGGTGCTTTGCCGGAAGTGTGGTATCAATTATTCTGTTAACGAGACATAAAGCCGGATTGAAAGACAGAATTCCCTTCGGCCCATTCCTTGTTCTGGGCACTGTCATCGCCTGTTCATATGGGTTCAGGTTAATAGATTTTTATGAATCTATCTGGGTTAATGGTGTATAATTGAAACAGAAAGATCAGAGAATAATACATCTCAGGAGGAAAGATCATGGACGAACTGAAAAACATTGAAGAACAGGCTGAAAAGACTGCTGAAGAAGTCGCTGATAAAATCGAAGAAGTAACAGTAAAGACTGCCGAAACGGCAGCTGCTGATACAGTTGAAGCATTAAAGGAAGCCAACGAAGCAATTGAGGAAGCTGTTTCCGTTACCGGTGAAGATCTTGTTAAGAAGAACGAAGAACTGCAGAAGGAAATAGAAGAGCTTAATCAGGAAACTGCAGAAGCAGTTGACAAGGTAGACAAGGCTGTTGGCGTCGGCAGAAGCAGGATCGAACAGATCAGAAACGAAAAGATCGAACTGAAACTTGAAAGTTCAGAAGCACTGATCAAGGCCAGAGAAGAAGTCAAGAAGAAATACGAAAAGGATAATGTTGATCTGAAGGAAAAGGCTGCCGCTGCCGTGGAAAAAGGCAAGGAGAAAGCCGGTGAAGCTCTGGAAAAAGGTAAGGAAAAGGCTGATGAACTTGGCGAAAAGTTCAAGGAATCCTCAGTAGGCAAGGCCATCTTCGGAGAAGACGGAAAGATCGACAAGGATGATCTGAAGCGCTATGGCGAAGCCATCAAGGAAGGTGCCGATAAGGTTGGTGAAAAGTTCAGGGAAACCGGCATAGGCAAGGCTATCCTGGGCGAAGACGGAAAGTTTGATAAGGAAGATGCTGAACGTCTGGCTAAGAAAGCCGAAGAAACCGGAAAGAAGATCGTTGACAAGGTCAAGGATCTGATTGGAAAGTAATAAGCAACAGGGGTGAGATATCACCTCTTTTTAATGTATAATGTTTAATATAAAAAGCCGTTCGCTTAAGAAAAGGAGACAGTCTATGAGTGAGATCAGAAAGCATCAGCAGGAAATCGAAAAGATCATGAATGACAGACAGCTGACCTACTGGCAGAGAACAGATGCCTTGGCCAAGTATGCGGAAAACATGCTGGATTATCCGGAAGGAACACCGGAAGAATTCTACATTCTGGATGAGAGCAGGGAAATATCAGATCTGCATGAAGGTCATGGGCCTAAATGTCCAAGATACATACTGCCTGATTATAAGAAATTCATAAAGGAAGGTTCAAAGTTCTTAAGACTTGATCCGCCAAAGAACCTGCTGGAAGCTCTAAACGCATTGCTGATCTTTTATCATAACGCACATTCCATAGACAGATTCCCGGTTTTCCTGGGCAGAGTTGATGATCTTCTGGAAGAGTTTGTCATAAAGGAAGACCGTGAAAGGGCCAAGGAACTGATTAAGTGGTTCCTTATCAGCATTGACAGAACAATGTCAGACAGCTTTGTACAGGCTAACCTGGGACCGCAGGAGACAGTAACCGGCAACATCATGCTGGAACTGATGCCTGAACTGCAGAACATCACTCCGAATGTCACTCTGCGCTATGATCCGGAGGTAACTCCTGATGAATTTGCCAAGAAGGCTCTGGACTGTGCTCTGAAATGTGCCAATCCGGCTTTCGCACTGGACAGTTTCTATAAGGAAAGAGTCGGTGAAGAATACGGAATAGCTTCCTGCTACAATGGTCTGCTGATTGGCGGGGGAGCCTATACCTTAACAAGATTAAGACTGGGAACGATCTCTGAACACTGTGAAAACTCTGAAGACTTCTTCAATAACAGACTTCCTCTGTGCATCGATACTCAGCTGAAGTTCATGGATGCCAAGATCAGAAACGTGGTTGAAAACCGTGCTTTCTTTGATTCAGACTGGATGGTCAGGGAAGGATTTGTCCATGCTGACCGTTTTGTAGGACTGTTCGGACTGGTTGGCTTATGCGAATGCGTCAATAACTTGATGAAAAAGGACGGCAAGGAAGGACGCATGGGACACGATAAGGAAGCAGACCAGCTGGGTGTAAGGATCCTGGAGACCATAGACAAGGCCGTAAGTGAACATTATTGTCCGTATTCATACAGGCATCACTTTGTCATGCATTCACAGGTTGGAGCTGATGACGATGAAGGTAACTCAGCCGGGACCAGAATTGCCTATGGTGATGAACCTGAACTGTATGAACACCTGAAGAACTGCGGCTTGTATCATCATTTCTTCCCGTCAGGAGTAGGTGATAT
Source organism: Erysipelotrichaceae bacterium (assembly GCA_015058955.1). Taxonomy (GTDB): domain Bacteria; phylum Bacillota_I; class Bacilli_A; order Erysipelotrichales; family Erysipelotrichaceae; genus RUG521. The sequence continues at coordinate 43,686 of SVBJ01000002.1, read as the reverse complement.
ATTCCCATTTGACGAAACAGCTTTCAGAAATCTTGATGCACTGCTCGACATCTTCAAGGGAGGCTTCAAGGTTGGTGTCAAATACATGTCAACATATCTGGGCAGCGGCGATCTGATCCGCGTAACCGGATATCTCATGAAGAAATCAGAAGTGGAAAAACTCAAGAGAGGCGAGGTAGTCGCCAATGACTCTGTTGCTCTGGTAGTCGATAAGACCCCGGCCAGACACTTAACGGAAAAGAAAGTAAGGAGTTTCGATGAATAAGGCACCGGTCAATAAGATCATTCCCAGCAGTGTGGTAGACGGCCCGGGAAACAGGACAGCGGTCTTTTTTCAGTCCTGTAATTTCAACTGCCGTTACTGTCATAATCCGGAAACCATTAACATGTGCATCAGCTGCGGTGCCTGTGTTGAAACCTGTCCGGTAAAGGCCTTAAGCTTTAAGGACGGCAAGGTGGTCTGGGATGATAAGAAATGCTGTGGCTGTGATACCTGCATTAAGACGTGCCCTAATAACTCTTCTCCGAAGATCAAGTACATGAGTGCTGAAGAGATCTGGGAAAAGATCGAAGGAAATCTGCCATTTATCCGCGGGATAACGGTATCAGGCGGTGAATGTACCTTACAGGCTGATGTGGTCAGAGAACTGTTTGCAATTGCCAGAAAACACGGACTGACAACGCTTCTGGATTCCAATGGTTCCTATGATTTCAGAAATCATCCGGAACTGATGGAAGTATCAGACGGCGTCATGCTCGATGTTAAGGCTGACAGTGAAGAAAGACATCAGTGGCTGACCGGTCACAGTATTGACATCGTATTGGAAAATCTGCAGTGGCTGGCTTCAGCAGACAAGCTGGAGGAGATCAGAACCGTCTGCATTCCGGGCTCTCTGGAAAATGAAAAAACCATAGAAGTAGCAGGGGACATTCTGAAACCTTATCTGGAAAAGAAGGATATCCGTTATAAGCTGATAAAATACCGTCATTTCGGAGTCCGTCAGCAATACCGTGATTTCAAAGAGCCGAGTGAAGAATATATGAAATCACTGAAACGGCTTGCAGAGAAAAAGGGATTCAGAAATATAGTAATTATTTAACATTATTGGAGTGAGGAATCGCTCCTTTAATTAAACATGGATAGAAGGTATAATTGAAGGAAAGGCAGGTTAAGGTTATGAATGCTTTGGACAGATTCAAGATATTATTCAGAAGAGTAAAGAACGGCAGCATTAAGAAGATGAAGTATTTTGCCGATGAAATACATGAAGAAACCGGAAAGTCATCACTGGGCATCATGGCAGACATGTGCTGGTGTGCCGCCAAATACGGCATCGGATATCAGGAATACCGTGGATACGGGTTCGTGGATAAAAGCAGTGCCTTAAGAAAGACCTTCATGACGGTAAACCATAACATCGCTCTTACCAGAGAAGCAAATGACCGTGAACTGTATCCCGTATTGGAAGACAAGGGCCTGTTTCTTAAGAGATATCATGACTTTGTCAGCAGAGACTGGCTGGATACCAGAGAATGCAGCAAGCAGGATTTCATTGAATTTGCCGGAAAGCACGATACATTCTTTGTTAAGCCGATTAATCTGTCAGGCGGTAATGGTATCAGCAAGGTTACTACATCCAGGATCGACCCTGACAAGTACTATGATCTGTTAACGAAGGACAACGGTCAGTACATCATCGAAGAAGCCATTAAGCAGCATCCGGTAATGAACAGACTTAACCCTAATTCCGTTAATACTCTCAGAATGGTTACTCTGCTTAAGGATGGACAGCCTAAGTATCTGTATACGATATTAAGAGCCGGACAGGGTAATGCCGTAGTCGACAATGCCGGCAGTGGTGGGGTATATACCTTCGTGGATAAGGATGGCGTCTGCCGTTTCCCTCTGTATGATGAAAAGAAGGGGCTTACCATGGATAAGCACCCTACAACACAGATGGAAATCGTTGGATTCAAGATCCCGATGTTTCAGGAAGCAGTTGATTATGTAATGAAGGCAGCCCTGGTTGAACCGAGACTGGGATATATCGGCTGGGATGTAGCCATTACCGAAGACGGCCCGACTCTGGTGGAAGGAAACCTGATTCCGGGATTCGACATGGCTCAGAACCTCAACTGGCATCCGGAAGGAGAAGGAATTCTGCCGTTAATGGAAGAAGCCTGGGGCGGACCGTTACCAAGATAAGAAAATATATAAATAATTATAAATATTTAATTATATTGACTTTACAATTACCATTTTGTAAAATGTAAAAGCAATTGTTCTATTTATATAAAACTTGGAGGTGACTATTGATGAAAAGAACATATCAACCAAGCAAGAGAAAACATCAGAGAAGACACGGGTTCAGAGCTCGCATGTCAACACCAGGCGGACGTAACGTATTAGCACGCAGACGTGCAAAAGGTAGAAAAGTATTATCTGCATAAGAAGTTGCCTTTGGCAGCTTTTTTCTTTATATTTTACTTATGAGAAGAAGATTCAGAGTAACCAGAAACGAAGATTTCCAAACCATCATCCGGCAGAATCATTCCTTTGCCGGAAAGAACTTCGTGGTATACTACAGCCCGACAACATGCGTAACCAATGACCGCGCCGGGATCTCCGTCAGCAAGAGACTGGGAAACGCCGTGGTCAGAAACAAGGTGAAAAGACAGGTCAGAATGATGATCAGTGAAATCACCGATTTTAAGCGTGGGGCAGATCTGATCGTAATAGTAAGAAAGAACTACATGCACAACGACTACCGGACAAACAAAAAAGAATTGAATATGCTGTGTGAAAAAGTTTATAATAACTTAGACGCACTGATCGGAGGGTATAAAAATGAAGAAATTACTAAGCAATAAGAAAATGCTCGTGTTAATCTGTGTATTTGGCTTATTACTTTTAGCAGGCTGTCAGAGAAACGTTGACGGCCAGGGCAATGTTCTGCCTGAGAGAATCATATATCTTGACACACCATGGTCAGCAATGCTCAATGAAAGCATTCTGACTGCCATTCTGGTATATCCGCTGGCTCAGATCATCAACTTCATCGGTCATCTGACCGGAAGCGGTGTCCTGGGTGTTGTCCTGACAACTCTGTTATACAACGGACTGACAATCATTCTTTCCATCAAGTCTACTGTCAACAGCCAGAAGATGCAGATGATCCAGCCTGAACTCAACAAGATCCAGGCCAAGTATGAAGGAAGAACTGATGACAATTCCAAGATGCAGATGTATCAGGAACAGCAGGCCTTAATGCAGAAGTATGATGTTAATCCAATGGCATCCTTAGGAACGGCTTTCCTGCAGTTCCCTATCATGATCGCCATGTTCTATGCTGCTCAGAGAGCAGACGTTGTTGTTAACGGAAAATTCCTGGGCGTACCTTTACAGAAGACTCCTTGGGATGGTTTCACCAACATCAAGGAATACTGGCCTTTAGTCCTGATTTTCGTATTCATGGTCATCATGCAGTTTGCTTCTTCCTTACTGCCTAAGTATCTGGCTGAAAAGAAGCGCAAGAGCAGAAAAGGCTATAAGGCATATGCAGATAATGGTTCAAGCAGCAATGCTCAGGCAGACTCCATGATTTACATGATGGTTCTGCTGGTAGTTATTCTCGGTATCAGATGGCCTTCAGCCATGTCAGTATACTGGGGTGTATCATCACTGGCTAACATACTCAAAACCTTGTTTATTCAGAGGAGGTATATAGATAATGCAGAAATTTGAAGCTAAATCAGTAGAAGAAGCTTTAAAGGAAGCTTGCAGAGTCAAAGGCGTCACTCTTGATGAATTAAAATACTACGTAATTGAAGAAAAGCCAGGCGGATTATTCGGAATCGGCAGTAAGGGTGTTGTCGAAGCCTTTACATATAATGATGTTCAGCAGTTCCTTGAACAGTATGTATCAGCATATTTCAATAACATCAACATGCCGGTAGAAGTCATTGTCAACAGAAGCGAAAACAATGAATTCAAGATCATCATCAACGCTGACAATAATGCCATTCTGATCGGCAAGAACGGTCAGACCCTGGAAGCCATCAAGACCATCGTCAATGCTGCAGCTAACGCAACCTTCAGATGCCACATTCACCTGAGTGTTGACATCAACGGTTACAAAGAAGAAAGATATGAAAAACTGAAGCAGACAGTTGAAAGAATTGCCAGGACCGTTGTCAAGACAAAGGTCTCTGCAAGATTAGGTGATCTCACCAGCGATGAAAGAAAGATCGTTCATCAGCACTTAAGTGAAATGCCTCACGTCAAGACCGAAAGCGAAGGCGAAGGCAACAACAGAAGATTAAAGATAATCTACGTTGATAAGAAGTAGAAAAAAGACTTCCTGAACTCCAGAGATGAAGTTGACGGAAGTCTTTTTTTACTGTTCTTTAAGTGAATCCTTTATGAGTTTATATACCTTATATCCTCCGGCAGAGGTTGGAGTAATGCCGCCATTGCTTTCAGACTGGCTTCCCAGGAAATAGAAGTTTGATATTGGTGTCTTATGAGGTGGATTTATCTGCCCATCCACCGGTACCAGTCCGCCAAAGGAGAAGAAGTCAGTGTTGGTATATTCCTTATAATAATCAGCAGTTATTATCTTTTTGAAGGTAATGTGACTGCTCAGATCCGGCAGATACTGCTGGGCCAGTTTAATTAAGTGATCAGCATATTCTTCCTTGTTCTCTTCCCAGCTTCCTTCGTTCAGCAAGTTAGGTGCCACTGTATATATCGTCAGACAGTGCTTTCCTTCCGGAGCAAACTCCGGGGCATGATAACTGTCACAGAAGATAAGGAAACCATCCTTTCCATCATGATATATGCCGTTTCTTAATCTGTAAGTTGCACCCTTAAGATCAGAAGTGCCGTAATAATAAACCAGAGCCTGTTTCTGATACTGCACAGGGTCATAGTCAACACCCAGATGGAGCATGAATACGGCTTCCATCTTACGGAAGCTTTCCAGTATGCTGATGTATTCTTCTGTAAGATATTCTCTGCCGATCAGTTTGTAGAATACCTCGTGAGCTCCGCCGGCTGATACAATTATGTCTGCCTGCAGCTGTTCGCCATTATCAAGTGTGACGGACTCTGCTCTGCTGTTTCTGATGTTGATTTTTGTTACGGTACGGTGATACAGGAATCTGCCGCCGTTTTTCTCAATGTAATCTGCCAGGGCTTCAGGTATCTGCTGAACACCGCCAACAACATAGTTAAAAGCCGGGTAGTACTGTCTGCCATGTTTGTCATAGATGTCAATGCGGTCATCAAAGGCTGTTTCCGCGTTGGTAAATGGAATGCTGAAGCAGCTGATTTCACCTGGATCAACGCAGAAATCAGCAAGGATTCCGGTATATACAGCTCTTAAATCAGGATTTGAGAACAGCTTTTCGGTAAACTGTTCACATGTCATGTCCTGATACTTCTTAATTGGCAGGAAGGTAAGCACCGTTCTGATCCGGTTGAGGAATGATGGTTTCTGCAGAGACAGATAACGCATTTTCATCAGTGCTTCATAGAAACGATAGTATTCGTCAATGCCTGCGGCATCTTCCGGGAAGTACTTCTTTGCCAGTTCCCTGCGCCAGTTTTTACCCTGGAATGTATCTGGTTTGATGAAACGGTAGTCCTTCAGGACAAGACCGCGGTCACATCTCTGAGTAGGCAGAGTGACATTGATGGATTTCAGCAGTTCATACATGGCTTCTCCCGGATCCATGTCACCAATCAGCAAAGGACCCTGTTCAAAAGAGTATCCGTCTTCCTGATACAGAGCCATGACACCTCCGGGTCTGTCGTTTTTGTCAATGATGATGACTTCATGCCCATCCCTTACCAGCTGAACAGCCAGAGTAAGAGAGGATATGCCGGCACCGATAATTATTATTCTCATAATCCGTTCCTCAAAACTATTATATAATATCAGTGAGGATTTGATTATGAAAGATAACGATAAGATAAATGCACTGCAGCAACAGCAGGAGCTTTCCAGACTTCAGAAAATGAAAGCCAAAGGCAAGGGTAAATACTATTTTGCCGTGCTGATTGGTCTGATACTGCTGGTAGACATAATTGATAATATTACTACCAACGCTACCGGGTCCGTAACTTCAGCCTTCATCAGAGAATTCTTCATTGAAGGGCACTTGTTTGGCAAAGATTATGACCTTAACAGTGGTCTGGCTCTGCATAACACCATTAATCTGATCGGGTATGTCATAGGGTTGCTGACACCGTTCTACAAGGCTCAGGCTGACAGATACGGCCGAAAGCCTCTGTTTGTCATTTCAACTCTGGGCATGACCCTGGGACTGCTGATAGTTTACTTCTCCAAAAGCTATTTCGTGTTCCTGTTAGGCAACTTCATCATGACTTTCTTCTTAAGCCATGACATTCAGATAATTTATCTGCTGGAGGAATCACCGGCTAAGTACCGTGCCACGGTTTACAGTTTCATTAAGGGATTGGGCGGACTCAGTGCCATCTTATTGCCGTTAATGAGAAACTTCCTGCTGCATAACGATGAAACATTATGGCGTAACATTTTCCTGCTTCCGGGCATTGCCGGTCTGATCATCTGTGTTCTGGTATTCCTGTTTGCCAGAGAAACGGAGACCTTTGTTCAGGGTCGAATTGATTATCTCAGCATACCGCAGGAAGAAAGAAAAAGACAGAAACAGCTGCTTAAGGAACAGAAGAAGGCCGACAGCAACAAGGCAGGCATCATCAATGCGATCAGATTCATATTCTCCCATAAGGAATTAAGAGATCTCATCATCATCAAGACCATATTTGATGCAGCGATCATCGCCGTAACAAACTATGAACCGATCATGACGGAAGCCGGCATGACTGCCGAAAACAAGACGATTGCGTTATATTTCTATCCGGTAATATACTGTGTATCAGTAATGATTTCCGGAATACTGGCTGACCGCTGGGGCCGCAAGAAGACAGTGGTGCTGTTTGGAACGATCTGCTTTGTAACCTTTGGCCTGTTTGTCCTTTCAGCCAGAAATCTGTGGAATCCGAGAGTTGTCGGCTTAATGTACGGATTATATCTGGGAGGTTACTGGATCGGCAGAGACTACATGGAAATCGTATCAACGGAAATGGTTCCGACCGACATCAGAGCTTCCATTGTGGGAGCTGAAGGACTGCTGGTATACATAGGAATGGCTCTGGGATTTGCCTTTGTCAACATCGGCATTCTGTTCATGCCTATCTGGCTGACTTGTCTGGTCTTCATTGTACCTTGTGTATCAATTTCAATCATGCTGTTTAACAGTAAGGTCAGAGAAACAAAGGGCATTGATTACCGAACAATAGAGTAAACGAGAACGAGCACCTGTCACAGGTGCTTTTTTCTGCTGGTTTTAGGTGTTTTAATAAACCCCGACTATGAAGTATGGGGAGAAACAATGCTGGCAGTAAAGGATCTACATAAAAGCTATGGAAATAAAGAGGTACTCAGAGGAGTATCCTTTACCGTTTCCAAAGGGCAGATAGTGTCTCTGCTTGGAAGCAACGGATCCGGTAAGACTACAACATTCAAGTGTCTGCTGAATCTGACGGACTATGACGAAGGAACCATAAGATATAACGGAGCCAGACCTGAACGAAGAAAAATGGGCTATCTGCCGGAAGAAAGAAGCCTGTTCTTTGATGTGGAAGTATTCAGACAACTGAAATATGTGGCCATGCTTAAAGGGGTAAGTCCGGATGATGCTGACAGAGAGATCAGCTACTGGCTGGACAGACTCAGGGTCAGCGAATACCGTCAGGAAATACCTTTGAAACTTTCCAAAGGCAATCAGCAGAAGATTCAGCTGATCATGTGCCTTTTAGGAAATCCCGAAATAATCATCATGGATGAACCGTGGACCGGGCTCGATCAGAACAACGCTGCAATATTCCAGACCATCCTGCTTGAACTGAAGCAAAAAAACAGAATGATACTGCTGTCATCACACCAGTATCAGCCGGTGCAGGAATACTGCGACCGTTTTCTCTACCTGAAAAACGGGGAGATTGCAGTAAACAGAACAAAAGGTCAGCTGCAGTCCATGGCTCAGAGAATGGTTGAAGTGGAGCATGAACATGATTTCTATTTCCGGGATGATCTGATTAGAAAAACAGAAGTCAGGGACCATAAGGCCTATTTCCTGGTGGATAACGACGAGGATGCCTGGACGATCATGGAGAGAATAAAAAGAAAAGATTCCGTGGTATCCATAAAGAAAAGGTGCCTTAATATTAATGATCTGATAGAGGAACTGAAATGAAAACCATCATAAGCTTTTATCTGCACAGACGTTTTCTGAACAAAACAGCCATTCTTCTTAACGTAGTGATCTTTGTAGCGCTTGGTGTGCTCTTTCATCTGGATAAGATACTGTCGGAAAAAAAGACGTATCCTGTTTATCTGGATGCCAGCTGCAGCAGTGTGGCAGATAAGCTGATGGACATGGACCGGATATATACGGACAGTACGGAAGAACTTGATGAATATCATACTTTGCATTATGAAGAAGGCTGGATACTGCAGATCTGTCAGGGTGACGGACGCAGTGTTAGTGAAAAAGTTGAAAACGATTTGCGAAAAATTCGGAAAGACAGATACCTGCTAGGAGCTGATCTGAAAACCAGGGAGTTTCTGGACCAGTATTGTGCAGAATTTACCGTAAAGCTGCATGATCAAAGCCCATTTGACATTAATACCTTGATGGTATCAGTTATTTTCTATCTTGTTCTGACATACTCCAATATGATAGCCAATGAGCTTGTCTATGAAAAAGCCTCGCATACTCTGGGAATGATAATAAGTCTGGTTGGTGAAAGGATACACTTTTTCAGCAAGATACGGACAGCGTATCTGTCATTAATGATACAGGGACTCTCCATAGCAGTCAGTTTTCTGGTTTGGCTGTTCATCAGGTTCCAGGAGGATCATTTAAGAGGATTGCTGAAATATCTGGAAAGTAATGAAATGACAGCGGATATTTCCCTGTCCGGGGAAAAAGTCTGGCTGAGCCTGCTTATTGTCGTTGCCGGACTATTGCTGATACAGATCATCATGATGATAATTACCGGTCTGCTGAAGAACAGTGAAGAAGTGGCAACATTCCAGAACATTTACTACATACTGCTGGTTATCATTTACTATGTTTTCATACTGAAGAATCAGACTGACATTTCAATAGGAAGTTTCCGGAGCCTTTTATCCTATATGCCGGTACGGTCAATGCTGATAATGCCAATAAGGCTGCTTAACAGTACGGCTACGGTAATTGAAGGCATGATTTCTCTGGTTATTACCCTGACTGCTACAGTCGTTATTGCTGAAGCCTATCTTTCCAGCTACCGCAGGGTACTTCTGAAATGATGTTTCAATATGCAGCAATAAATAAGATATGATATAAATATATGTAAAGGAGGATGACTTATGAGGAAATCCTTGAAAATAATACTGGTGTCACTGCTGACCATGATGTTCGTTCTGGGCGGATGTACAAAACCGGAACCAAAGCCGGAACTGCCAAAGGTGGAGAACCTGGCTGTTCAGCATGAAACCGAGTTCGGCGGTGTTTACATCAAGATGACCATTGATGACTTCAATAAGCTTGGATTTGAATACGGAGACAGTGTTACAGTTGAGTTCTCCAACGGCTATAAGCTGGAAGAGGTTCCGTATTATAACGGTTATTATGTAGATGCCGGGGAACGGTTGCTTATTGCTTATCCCGGATATGACTACATCAAGGCTGCCATTAACTATGGAGAAGACCTGTGGGAAAGAGCCAAACTGAAGACTTCTAAAAACGAGAGCACTCTGTGGAAGGAAGCAAATCTGGAAGAACACTCCACGGCTTCAGTCTATCTGAAGGAAAAAGGAAAGTATAAGGACATTCAGGAAGCCAGAGACATCCATTATTCTGATGATCGAACCAAGTTCCCGAGCGATGAGGTATTTGCAAACTTTCGCGACATGGAAATGGGCTCCCTGAAGCCGGGAAAAGTATATCGTTCAGCTTCACCATGCGACAATCAGCACAACAGGGCTCCGTATGTTGATGCTCTGATAAAGGAAGCTGGTGTTAACTGCATTCTCAATCTGGCTGACAACGATGTTAAGATTGAAAAATACATCAGTGCCGAAGGATTCAGTTCACCGTATTTCATGAATCTGTATAACATCGGCAATGTATATCCGATTGCCCTGAACATGAACTATCTGTCAGATGAGTTTGCTCAGAAGATAGCTCAGGGATTTATCGATATATCTGCTAAAGAAGCACCGTATCTGATTCACTGCACGGAAGGAAAGGACAGGACCGGATTTGTCTGCATGCTGATAGAAGCCCTGGCAGGAGCCAGCTATCAGGAAATTGCCGATGACTACATGGTGACCTATGACAACTACTACAGGATCACACCGGAAAAGGAACCGGTTAAGTATCGGACAATCCTGGAACACAACCTGGACGCCATGTTGCAGTTTGTGGTTGGTGAAGGAGTTGATATTAAGACGGCGCCGTTAGCAGGATATGCCTTTGTCTATCTGCTTAATGCCGGAATGACAGCAGAACAGATCAATAAGTTCCTGCGGAGAATTACAGAATGAATACTTGAAATTAAAAAACAAGCAGCAGATGATTCTGCTGCTTTGTCGCTTATTTGAGATTCTTCAGTTTATTGGTACGGTAGTACTTTTTCAGCTTTTCATAGTTATCTGCCAGTGCTTTTTCGTAGGAACTGTTGGTGTTTGGTGTATAGAACTGCTCATTTTTCAATTGATCAGGCAGATACTGGATCAGATGCCATTTATCCTTGGCACCGTAATCATACTTTTCATCATCAGCCAGACCGACAGGGGTAAGGCGCAGATAGATCGGCACATCAGCCGGTGTAGTTGAAGCGACATCATAGGCCTTATGAATGGCATCAACACCGCTGCGGGACTTTGGTGAAAGAGCCAGATCGATAACCGCCACGCCAAGAGGGATCATTCCTTCCGGGAAGCCCACTTTCTTGGCTGCTTCAATGGCAGTGACCATGCGAGCAGCAGCGGCCGGATTAGCCAGACCGATGTCTTCATAGGCAATTACCGTAAGCCTTCTTTCGATGGAATCCATGTCGTTTGCCATTATCAGACGCGCGAGGTAGTACAGTGCGGCATTGACATCAGATCCTCTGATGGATTTCTGCAGAGCACTGACGGCATCATAGTGACCGTCATCGTCATGGTCCATGCTCATGTTGACCAGTGGTGAATACTTTCTGACCAGATCAAGGGTAATGGTATTATTCTGGCAGCCGATGGCACATATCTCCAGAATATTGTAGGCATAGCGTAGATCGCCGTTGCTGTTGTTGGCTATCAGTCTGACGGCATCTTCTTCGATGGTGATCGTATTGTTATAACCGTCCTTTGAAGAGATGGCATTGTTAATGGCGGTGGTAATGTCCTCCTTGGTAAGAGGCTTTACTTCCAGCAGATGACATCTCGATCTTATTGCCGGATTAATGGCGAAGTAGGGATTGGATGTAGTGGCACCTATTACGGTGATAAGGCCTGATTCAATGTGTGGAAGCAGCAGGTCCTGCTTGTCCTTGTTGAGACGGTGGATCTCATCAATGATGATGATCAGTCCAGGGAACATCTTGGCTTCTTCAAACAAAGTGACCAGATCCTTCTTGTTACCGGTTACGGCATTGAACATGCGGTACGGCAGATGAAGTTCACTGGCTAAGGCTACGGCCAATGTTGTCTTTCCGCATCCTGGCGGACCGTAGAAGATCATGGAAAAAAGACGTTTCTGATCAACGCAGTTTCTCAATAACATGCCTTCACCGGTCAGATGCTGCTGACCAAGCACGTCATCCAGTTTTGTCGGCCTTAATTTGAATGCCAGAGGTTCTTTCATGTGATTTTTCCTTTATTTTCAGTCCCGAGTTAAGACTGATTAAATTATACTATATTCTGTTTCAAGTTAGAAGTGAATCAAATAAGATTTCTTTGTTTATTCGGGAAAAGTATATATAATATAAATGATATGAAAGTAGTAGTACAGAAGGTATCACAGGCCAAATGTGTCGTTGAAGGAAAGGTAACCGGAGAGATCGGTACGGGATACATGCTGCTGGTTGGCTTTGGACACGAAGACACCAGGGAAACAGTCAGGAAATATGCCCGGAAGATTGCCAGACTCCGTATTTTTGAGGATGAAAACGGCAAGATCAACCGCAGCATCTTTGATGTCGGCGGCAGCATTCTTTCAATATCCCAGTTTACTCTGTACGCTGATGCCAGAAAGGGCAATCGTCCGGGATTTACCGCTGCCTTAGGCGGACCTCAGGCGATTGAACTGTATGACTACTTCAATGAGTGTCTCAGAGAGGAAGGCCTGAAAGTGGAAACCGGAATATTCGGAGCCATGATGAGCATCTCTCTGACCAATGAAGGTCCGATAACCATAATTCTGGATAATCTTTAGAAACGGGGAATGTACATGGAATATAAGTTAGATGACATCATTGAAATGAAAAAGGAACACCCATGCCACAAGTCAAAGCAGTGGCGCATCATCAGAATGGGTGCCGACATAAGAATAAAATGCCTGGGCTGCGGAAACAGCGTTCTGATGCCCAGAAGTGAATTTGAGAGAAAACTGAAAAAAGTTGTCTCAAGTGAGGAGTAGTATATGCCATTAACAGCGGGAATCATAGGATTGCCAAATGTAGGCAAGTCAACATTGTTCAATGCCATTACCAAATCTCAGGTTGAAGCTGCCAACTATCCGTTCGCCACAATCAATCCGAACGTCAAGACAGTTGAAGTACCTGACGAAAGAGTAGACAAACTCAGTGCAATGTTCAAGCCTAGAAAAACGATCAGAACCACTTTTGAGTTTACCGACATTGCCGGTCTGGTAAGAGGGGCTTCAAGAGGTGAAGGTCTGGGAAACAAGTTCCTGGGCCATATCAGGGAAGTCGATGCCATCTGTCATGTCGTCAGATGCTTTGACGATAACAGCATCACCCACGTGGAAAACTCCGTTGATCCGAAAAGAGACATAGAGATCGTAAACGTGGAACTGGCTCTGGCCGATCTGGACACAGTACAGAACCGTATCAGCAAGGTCGAAAGAAAGGCTCAGACCAAGGAAAAGGATGCAGTTAAGGAATATGAACTGCTTAAGAAGCTGAAACAGGCTCTGGAAGAAGGACGCGGAGCCCGCAGCGTGGAACTGAATGACGAAGAAAAGGTAATTGCCAAGTCATTCAACCTGCTGACCATCAAGCCGGTCATCTACATTGCCAACATGTCCGAAACCGACATCAGTCATCCGGAAGACAATGCCTATTATCAGGAAGTTAAGAAGATCGCTGATGAGGAAGGCAATAAGGTCATTGCCATAACCGCCAGAATGGAAGAGGAACTCTCCCGGCTGGACGAAGAAGAAAGACAGCTGTTTCTGGAAGACATGGGTCTTACCCACAGCGGACTGGATGAAATCATTGTAACTGCCTACTCAATTCTTAATCTGTGTACGTTTTTGACCGTTGGGACCGATGAGGTCAGAGCCTGGACGTTCACCAAGGGAATGAAGGCCCCGGATTGTGCAGGAGTTATTCATTCAGATTTTAAGAAAGGCTTTATCAGAGCTGAGGTATTCAGTTATAATGATATTATGGAATACGGAAGCGAACAGGCTTTGAAGGAAGCCGGTAAGCTGAGAGTAGAAGGAAAAGAATACGTTGTACAGGATGGCGACATCATGCATATAAGATTCAATGTTTAAAGGAGGGCATGAAAATGAAATTAATAATCGCAATTGTATCAAACGACGACAGCGCAGCAGTTACATCTACATTAACCGAACATGGATATTTCATTACCAAGTTATCCACTACCGGCGGATTTTTAAGAGCCGGTAACACAACATTCCTTATCGGTACCGATGAAGAGAATGTTCCGGAAGTTATTGAACTTATCAAGAGCGAAAGCAGCAGAAGAACGGAAATCGTTCCGGCTACTGCAACCTTTGATGTCGGCCACTATTCTTCATATCCAATTGAAGTTCAGGTTGGCGGTGCAACGATCTTTGTTCTGGATGTAGAACAGTTCATCAAGGCATAATAATGTATGGAGCAGAGATAAACTGCTCTTTTTTATACTGAAGGAAAACAGACGGAGAAAATAAAATGAAAAACAGAATAACAGCCATCATTATGGCAATGGCATCAGTATTCATGATTCTTTCGGTTGAACATGTACAGGCATATTCATACCGTGGGGTTCCCAATACCGGTGACACAAACAATCTGACATTATGGATAGGACTGCTGATAGGTGCCCTGATCGCAGCTGCAGCAGCTCTCTATCTGATAAGGAAAAAGGATAAGGAAAAATAAAAACGCTTCATCATCGGTGAAGCGTTCTCTGTTATTAAAGGCTCTTTAATAAGTCTTTCAGGTTTTCCATTTCTTCCTTGGAAATGGTAACACCCTTACCCATCTTTGATCCGTCAGGGTTCCAGGTTCTGATGTCATATACTGGTTCTCTGCCATTCCAGCTGATGAGATTTAATTCTTTTTTCCATCCGTTTTTCTGTTCGGATAAGATTCCAATGTGTTCTACTACTTCGTAACTAAAATCCATAAGATACCTCTTTCTGTTGATGGTGCGTATACCTATAAATAATAATATATATTATATAAAAAAGAAATAAAAGAATTATTTTCGTTATGATAGAATAAAAATGGTGATGAATATGAGAATAGGACAATCAACAGACATCCACAGACTGGTAAAGGGAAGAGATCTGATACTGGGCGGTGTAAAGGTACCTTATGAATTGGGGCTGCTGGGACATTCAGATGCTGATGTACTGCTTCACGCCATAATAGAGGCGCTGATAGGCGCCATGGGACTTGGCGACATCGGCAGACATTTTCCTGATAACGATGACAGATATAAGGGAATATCTTCGCTTTTACTGCTGGAAAAGACCGCTGAAATGCTGAGGGAAAACGGCTATAAGGTCGTAAATGTTGATTCACTCGTCATCATTCAGGCACCAAAGCTCAAGGATTACATACCGCAGATGGTCAGAAACATTGCCGCTGTGCTGCAGTGTGAGGAAAGCAGAATAAATGTAAAGGCTACAACAGCCGAGCATTTAGGGTTCATCGGAAACGGTGAAGGAGCCATGGCTCAGGCGGTTGCACTGATAGATGAGGTGAGATGATGTTTAACTATAAGATCGTATTTGAAGAAGTAAGCGACGCCAGAGCTCTCAAGAGCTTACTGGAAGAGATCGGTGACACCTACGCAAGCGTAAACGCCCGCAGAGCAGAAGCGATCATTGATTCCAGTGCTTCCATAACGGAAATCTGCGAGGTTCTGAGAGACGAGGGTTACGAAATCATTGACCTGGAATTATTATAGAGGATTTGTTTATGAAGACAGGAATATCGGTAAAGCCTGAAAAAGTATTGATCATTCTTCTTTGTGTGCTTTTGACGGTTTTCTGCGGCTGCAGCAGCGAAAAAATACCGACCACTCCTTTGGAAAAACTGGAAAGAGATGCCAATGCTTTGATCAGTGAGGGAGACTATCCCGGTGGAATAGAGGTATATGCCAAGGCACTGGATGATGAGGCTCTACATCGGGACGTACTGATAAAAATAGAGAAAACCTACCGTGACTGGATGCTGGAAAAGGCAAAGGACATCAATACGACAATGGATGATCTGCTGCGGATACCGGAAGAACTGAACCAACGTTTTCCGGAATCGGTGGAGTATGCTGAAAAGCTGATGTCCAACATCTGCAGTTCATATCTTTCCAGAGGCCTGGAAAAAGGAATCGATCAGATGGAAGCCATTAAGGATGTTTTGACGGAAAGATATAAAAACAATGAGAACATCAGCAAAACAATCATCGTGGCAGCAGATAATCTTGTTTACACCCTGCTGACAACGATATTGCGAGAATTCGTGATAGAACAGCTTCCGGAAAAACTGGACAACGAAGAGTTTTCTGCCATCTTCAAGCTGCTTGATGATAAAAACATCATGGAAATCTGCGCAAAGAGCGAGAAGTATAAATTCTTCCCGGTATACAGCTGGGTAAAAGATCAGACAACAATGCTGCTGGATTATAAAGACAGCACACTGGTGATCAGGATGGGATTCCATGATGATGAATGGATGCTGGAACAGGACGGTGCCAGCATCTGTTACCGCATGGATCCGCAGGATAATTCTTCATATACCAGACAGATCGTGTACGGTTACTTTGATAAGGGAATAATTAACGGTAAGTTCGTAGAGCTGATGGAAGTCAGCGGACCGCAGCACGTCACCGGAAGAACAGAAGGAACAATGAAGGGAAACCTCTTTGAGGGAACGGTAACCGGCGAGTTTACAGTGAATGACATGGAAGTTTCCGGAAGCATTACCTTTAAGGAAGGCGTCCCGGTTTCTCTGGGAAAGATCAGCAAGGATGGCATTACATATGACGTGGTATCACGCGATGAAAATCATGACATACTTTACAGTAATGAGGAAATGAATTCACTGCACGGAATGATGCCAGACTACAGAATAAGCTATTGATCAGAAAAAAGACGGTAAGTCTTTTTTCTTCTGGTACGCTACATTGTTAGATTATGGTTATTATGCTATAATTTTGAAAGTTATAGGGGAGGTATTTTTATGGGTCGTCCTGTATTTCCAAAGAGAGCAGTCATAACTGGCGGAATGCCTTATGGCAATAAATCTCTGCACTTTGGCCATGTCGGCGGAATGTATGTTCACGCTGATACTTTTGCCAGGTTCTTAAGAGACCGCATAGGAAAGGAAAACGTCATCTTCGTATCCGGAACAGACTGTTACGGTTCACCGATTGCGGAAGGTTACCGCAAGAAAGTGGAAAACGAAGGTTTTACCGGAACAATTGAGGATTACGTTAATGAAAACCACATCCATCAGGAAGAAGCTCTGAAAGCTTATGAGATCTCCCTGGATCTTTTCGGTGCTTCCGGACTTGGTGATACCAAAATTGAACATGCCAGGGAAACGGACGAATTCATCAGAACCCTGTATGAAAACGGATGGCTGGAAAAACTGGTAACCAAACAGTTCTATGATACCAAGGCACAGTGTTTCCTGAATGGCCGTCAAGTCATTGGAAAATGTCCTATCCAGGGCTGCCAGTCAGAGAAAGGCTACGCCGATGAGTGTGATCTCGGACATCAGTACATGCCTGAGGATCTGATCGATCCAAAGAGTACTCTTACCGGTGACACTCCGGAAATGAGAGACGTTGTAAACTGGTACTTCAAGCTTACTGAATGCAACGATCTGCTGGAAGAATATGTAGATGACATTTCCAAAAAGCCAAATGTCAGAAGAATAGTATGGGAAACCATGAAGGAATCTTTAGGCCAGCCGGTCATTTATGTCCGTAAGGAAGGATTGGAAAGGTACCTTGAAATTAAGGATACTCTGCCTGAACACGAGCACAGCGATCTGGAAAACGTCAAGAGTTCCTTCACTGTGGAATTTAAGAAACTTACTGACAGAGAGAAGGCCTGCGAGATCCTTACTGCCAACGGTATCAGATACCGTACCGGCAAGACTCTGGTTCCGTTAAGACTGACCGGTAACATCGAATGGGGCGTACCGGCACCTTCACTGGAAGGAGAGACAGGACTGACTGTCTGGGTATGGCCTGAATCATTATGGGCTCCTATTTCCTTCACAAAAGCCTATCTTAAGAGACATGGCAAGGGTGATGATGAATACAAGAACTGGTGGTGTGATCCGGAAGCCGAAGTATATCAGTTCATCGGACAGGACAACATCTATTTCTACGGTGTAGCCCAGATGCCGATGTTCATGGCTCAGCAGGGACCGGATCATCTGTCGATCCATCCGGAAAAGGGTCAGCTGTGTCTGCCTACCCTGGTAGCCAACCACCACATTCTGTTCCTTGATAAGAAAGCCAGCAGTTCCGGTGCCGTCAAGCCACCAATGGCTGATGAGCTGCTGAACTACTACACTGCTGAACAGTTAAGACCTCATTTCCTGGGTCTGGCTCTGGGTAATAAATCAGTCAGCTTCATGCCGAAGCCTCTGAATCCTAATGCCAATCCAAAGGAAGCCGACCCGGTTCTGGCTCAGGGCAACCTGTTTACCAACGTTCTTAACAGACTGGTCAGATCATGTTTCTATGCCAGCCAGAAATACTATGACGGCTACATTCCTTATGGTGAAGTCAGTGAAGAAGTCAGAAAGACTGCTGAGGAAACCATCCTTAAGTATGAGGAAACAATGTACAGGTTTGAATTCCACAATGTCATCAACATTCTGGATACCTACATCAGACAGGCCAACAAGTACTGGGCCCGTAACATTGCGGCAGCTGACAAGAATGAAGACGCTGAATTAAGAAAGCAGACTCTGATCGATGCATTCCACATGGTCAGAGTAGCCTGCCTGCTGTCTCACCCTGTCGTACCGATGGGAACGGAAAAGACCGTGGATTATCTCAATCTCGGTGAAGAATTTTTCAGCTGGGATCACGCCTTTGATACCGTCTACAGTTTAATGGATGATCCTGAACATCATAAGATAAAGGAAATCGAAGCCAAGCAGGATTTCTTTGAAAAACATCCAAGTCAGTTTGAAGAGGGCAGATAAATATGGATTATGCAAGATTAGCGGAGTTATTGTTTCCGCACATTGATAAGAAACCGGAATACTATGAACAGTTATTCCCAAAGAGAAACTTACCGGAAGGTGCTGAAGTCTTAAGAATGGCACCGTCTCCGACAGGCTTCATTCACCTGGGCAATCTTTACGGTGCCCTGGCAGATGAAAGAGTTGCTCATCAGAGCAACGGCGTATTCTTCCTGCGCATTGAAGACACCGACCTCAAGAGAAAAGTTGAAGGTGCAGTGGAAACGATTCTTTCCACTTTCAAGTATTTCAACATCAACTATGACGAGGGTGCTGAAATCGGTGGGGAATACGGACCGTATTACCAGAGACAGAGGGCCGAGATCTATCAGTGCTTTGCCAAGAAGCTGGTACAGGAAGGAAAGGCTTATCCTTGTTTCTGCAGTGAAGAAGAACTAAATGAAATAAGAGAAAAGCAGACACGGCTCAATGAAGGAACCGGCTACTATGGCAAATGGGCCATCTGGAGAGATGCTCCGCTGGAAAAGGTTGAAGAAAAGCTGAAAGAAGGAGTTCCTTTTGTCATCAGAATGAAATCAATGGGAAACCCGGAAATCAAGCATACCTTCCATGATGAAATAAAGGGAGACATTGTCGTAGTTGAAAACAACATGGATGCCGTACTGCTGAAGACTGACGGCATTCCTACCTACCATTTCGCACATGCCATTGATGATCACTTCATGAGAACAACAATAGTCTTAAGAGGTGAAGAATGGCTGGGAACTCTGAACATCCATCTGGAACTGTTCGACATGCTGGGATTTGATTTGCCTAAGTTTGCTCATACCACAGTCCTGATGAAGATAGATGAAACCGGAACCAAGAGAAAGCTGTCAAAGCGCAAGGACCCGGAACTGTCACTGGATTACTACCGTTCACTGGGTTATCACCCATACGCAGTCAAGATCTATCTTATGACGATCCTGAACTGGAACTTTGAACAGTGGTATCTGAAGAACCCTGGCAAACCGATCGAAGAATTCAAGTTCTCTCTGGATAAGATGGGACAGTCAGGTGCCTTATTTGATCTGGATAAGCTCAACAACATCTGCAAGACCTATCTGGCATCCTTCTCTCTGGAAGAAATGAAGGATTATCTGAAGGACTTTGTCAGAACATATCATAACGATCTGTATGATGTATACTTCGGCAACGAAGAGACAATGGATAAGATCCTGACTCTGGGCATGGGATTGAATCTCAAGAAGAGAAGAAAAGATTACATCAACGCTTCACAGATACTTGAGAGCATCAGCTTCTACTTTGATGAAACATTCAGAAGAGAAGATGAGTTCAAGTATGACAGAGAACAGGTCGATGAGATCCTGAACATGTTTGTGGAAAGCTATGATTATAACGATGACAACGGCGCCTGGTTTGAAAAGGTCAAGAACATCGCTGAAAGATGCGGATTTACCTCCGACATGAAGGCATATAAGGAAAATCCTGATAACTATAAGGGCAGCGTTGCTGATGTTGCCGAAACCATCAGAGTGGCAGTTGTCGGCAGACGCAACTCACCGGATCTCTGGAGCATCATGCAGATCATGGGTGCTGAAAGATCACTGGCCAGAATTAAGGAAGTGCTGTAATGAGATACCCGGAACTGCTAAAGAAAAACGCCACAGTCGGTCTGGTTGCTCCTTCGTTTGGAGTAAGCGGATCACCGTATGAAGAAAGATATGAGTATACACTGAAACTGTTCAGGGAAATGGGGTACAACGTTGTTACCGCCAAGCACCTTTACGGAATCAGGCATGCCAAGAGCACCTCAGGAAAGATCAGAGCCAGGGAATTCATGCAGATGTATCTGGATGAAAACGTTGACTTCATCATTTCCGTTGCCGGCGGTGAACTGATGCTGGAAATACTGCCGTATCTGAATTTCAAGAAGCTCAGAAAAGCCAAGCCTAAATTCTTCATGGGGCTATCAGACAATACCTGTCTGACCTTTACGCTCAATACTCTCTGTGATGTGGCTTCCATTTACGGACCTTGCTTTGGCGGGTTCGGCATGGAACCCTGGGATCCTTCACTGCAGGATGCCATGGACATCATCACCGGAAAGAAGAATACTCTGGAAAGCTATCCTAAGTATGATGTATATGATGAGGAAGTTAAGCTTAATGCCCAGCCTCTTGATGGTTATAATCTGCAGCGGGATGTTGTCTATAAGACTCTTGACGGCAAAGACACAAAGTTCAGCGGCAGACTGGTTGGCGGATGTCTTGATCTGCTGACCAATATCTGCGGAACTAAGTTTGACAACGTTAAGGAGTTTGTTGAAAAATACAGGGATGACGGTATCATCTGGTATCTGGAATCCTGTGATCTGACTGTTCTTGATCAGTACAGAGGATTATGGCAGCTTAAGAATGCCGGATGGTTTGAAAACTGCAAGGGCATCATGTATGGAAGACCGCAGAGGCCTGAACCGATCTTCGATGTGACTGTAAAGGAACTTCTGAAGAACAACTTCAGTGAGTTGGATGCTCCGGTAATCTATGACATGGACTTCGGTCATGTTGCACCTATCTGGACAATTCTTTCCGGATCAATGGCTACAGTGGAATGTGCTGACGGCAAGGGCAGAATCACCTTTGAACAGAAATGATAAAAGCAGTTATCTTTGACCTGGATGGGGTTCTGATCGATACGGAATACCGTGCCATAAAAATCAAGGCCGATCTGTGCCGCAGATACGGTCTGGAATGGACCGCAGATGATTACTACAGGACAGCAGCCCGTCCCTTTGCGACAACCATAGGAAGACTGTTCCCTGATAAAACGCAGGAAGAACTGAATGGGATGCTGGCAGAATACCGCAGCATAGCCTATGTTGACATGGACTATCACCGGCTGGCAATGCCAAATGCCGGAAAACTGCTGAAAATACTCCATGAACAGGGCTACAGGATCGCAATCGCATCAATGAGCCCGCGCCGAAAGATCAATCAGGTACTTTCCGCAAATCACTGGGAAAACTATGTTGATCTGTTTGTGGCTTCAGATGATGTGGAAAGGCTCAAACCCGATCCTGACAGCTATCTGAAGACCATGAATAAACTGGGAATGACCAGTGATGAGTGCATTGTCATCGAAGATTCACAGGTTGGCATTGACGCAGCTCATGGAGCAGGATGCAGATGCATCTGCCGCAGGGAGCACAGATATCCTATCGAACAGACCGGTGCAGAGTATTATATCGATGACCTGCTGGATGCAGCAGGAATAATCAATGAAATGAGAACTGAACTTAAAAAGAACCCCTGATCAGTCTTTCCTGAAACAGGGGGTCTTTTTTGTTATCCACAAAGAGGAAGTATATTATTCGTATTCCTTCATCAGCTCACGGAATTTGATCGTGACATCTCTTGGATCATCTGCTTTCCAGATAGCAGCACCGACAACCAGAACGTCAGGACGGCATTCCAGAACTGGTCTGACATTTTCCAGGGTAAATCCACCGTATGTGCTTACTTCGATCTTATCAACAGCATCCATGATGTATTTCAGCTTCTTGACATCGCCTACCGGATAAGCTTCATGATCCAGGTTAGGATGGAAGGAAATCTGGTCACAGCCCATCTTTTCAGCATAGATGGCTTTTGCCGGTCCCTCAAAATCACCGATCATGTCGCAGACGATCTTTGAACCGTATTTTTCCCTCATTGCAAAATGCTGCTGGAAGGTTTCGTCTGTTGATCTTGAGTCTACGGAAACATAATCAGCTCCATATTCAAATGCCGGAACATCGGTATAAAGCATGCTCTGCTTCTGGTCCCACATTATTTCGCATTCAGGATATCTTTCCCTGACCATTGGAATGATGCGTGCTCCTTCATACTGGCCGATATTGCCAAGCTCAATGATATCGATAAGGTCATGAGTAGCATCCAGCACTTTCCACATTAAATCAACATCTGTCATGTCACAGGCAATCTGTAGTTTCATATTATGTCCTCCATTATCTATATCTTAATTATATTATTTTATCTGCTTTGGAGAATGAAATATGCCCATAAAATCACAATATAACAGGGAGAAACGTTAAAAGACCAGAGCACTGATGTTCTGGTTTTATTCTTCAATGATGGTAATGCAGACTCCATCCGGTCCATGGAAGCTGAAGGTTCTTAATCCGGTATAAGTATCAGACCGATAACTGCCGGTAGAGATATTGTACTGTTCCAGTCTTTCCTTTAGTCTTTCGGAATTGTTGCAGGCAATGGTAACAGTCTGCAGAGGTATGATTGTAAGGTCATGAATGCATCTGATTTCGATCTGTGTTTTTCCAAATTCCAGCAGATAGCTGATATCCTTTGTCTTTTCTTCCCTTACGGTTTTCAGTAAACGGAAACCAAGTTTGGTAACATAGAAGTCAAAGATGGCATTGCTGTCGGTTCCCAGCAGAGTGGTTCTGACAACATGGATCTTATGCATGAATGGATAAAGAGCACGGGATCTGGCATTAAGACGCCATTTACGGTATTCTCTGAGATCACTTCTCCATTTAGGATGAGTAAGCACATAGGCAACAGCTACATAAAGAGCCCGTCCGATGATACCGCCCAGGGTATTGGTGATCAGATCGTCCAGGTCATAGAAGCCGTGCTTGCTGATAAGCTGAATGTTTTCGATCAGAAGGGAGGCCAGAAAACAGACGGGAATGACACGTCTGGTGACATTGCGGCGGAACCAGTCAAAAACATACGGCAGCAGATAGCCCATGGGAATAAACATGCAGATGTTCATGTAGATCTGAGAAAGACTTTCCGGATTCCGGATCTTTATGTGTTCCATGGCCCGGGAAAAGCCATTGGTAAAAAGAGTTTTAATGAAGCCGAAAAATCCGAGGTCTATTCTGATGGATTCACCCAGATCCTGGAACAGGGCTATGTGCAGTTGATAGTCATCAGCAGCGGAACGGGAAAAGAAGGTAACATAGCTTACTGCCCGCAGATATACACAGAACATGATGATCAGCAGTATCTTGCGGATGTGCAGCAGCCTGTCAGCATCCAGATTGGTGCTGATGCCGTCAGAAAGACTCACGCCCAGTTTTCGACAGATGAAATGATCAAGCCACGGCAGCATGAAAACCATGACAACTGTCAGCAGTGTTACCATGATATTGACTTTCAGACTAGTAAACATGTATTAACCCCAACTAAACTTATGAAAATTATATAACAATTAGTGATAAAATAAAATTACAGCAAGTATCTTAAACCAATAATGCATCTTCAATGGAGGAATCAACATGAGCAGAAACTACGAAGTAACCAAGCGAGATCTCCTTTTAAATGCTGAAGGAGAACTGAGAGAACCGGGATGGTCACGTTCTCTGGTACAGAAATATGACCGCAGCATGATAAAGGCCCCAAAGTGGCGCATCAAGGAATGGGATTATTACATTGTACTGACTGACAAGTTTGCCGGAGCCTTTACGATTTCCGATGACGGCTATATCGGCTTACAGTCAGTATCACTGCTTTATTTCGACGACAAGCCATGGGAACATACCGAGACTGTTCTCAATCCGTTCCCTATGGGCAAGCTTAAACTGCCTTCAGACTCCTCTTCGGGAATAACGGAGTATAAGGACAAGAGACTGCAGATGAGGTTTGCGGTTGAGGGAAATACCAGACACATAACCTGTCATTTTGAAAACTTCTGGAACAACAAACCTTTTGACTGCGACATCATTCTGAATCAGCCGCCAATGGATTCAATGGTAATTGCGACACCATGGGATAAGAAACATGCTTTCTATTACAATCAGAAAATCAACTGCATGCGTGCATCGGGCTACATGCAGTATGATGATGTGATCTACCAGTTCAAACCGGAAACAGATTTCGGTACCTTAGACTGGGGCAGAGGTGTATGGACATATGACAATACCTGGTTCTGGGGATCAGGAAATGCTGATGTTAACGGACATGCCTTTGGCTTTAACATCGGCTACGGTTTCGGCAATACCAAGGCTGCTTCAGAAAACGTGATTTTCTATGACGGCAAGGTTCATAAGCTTGATGACATCGTATTCCACATTCCGGAAAGCGGCTATACCGACCCATGGAAGTTTACTTCCTCAGACGGACGATTTGAAATGGACTTTGTTCCGGTATTGGACAGAGCAGCGAACCTTGATTTCAAGGTCATCGTTTCCGATCAGCATCAGGTATTCGGCAGAATGAGCGGCAAGGCTATCCTGGATGACGGTACAGTAATTGAAATTAAAGACGTAATGTGCTTTGCGGAAAAAGTACATAATAAATATTAATAGCGGCTTTGGGGTGTTATCATGAAATATCTGAAACAGATACTGATAATCATTTCCGTTTCTCTGCTGGGGGAACTGCTGCATGAACTGCTGCCATTGCCGGTACCGGCCAGCATTTACGGCATTGTCGGAATGTTTATCCTGCTTTATACGGGACTGCTCAAGGTTGAACATATCAGGGAAACCTCGTCTTTTCTCATTGAGATCATGCCAATCATGTTCATTCCGGCAGCTGTTGGTCTGATCAGTTCCTGGGATGTGCTTAAGGCACACTGGTTAAGCTATATGACAGTTACTCTGGTTTCCACTTTGGCAGTTATGGCGGTCAGTGGGCTTGTCACACAGGCAGTAATAGGAAAAGGAGGAAAAGGAAATGAATAACATTCTCAGTTCTTCCACCTTCTTTGGCTTATTCCTGACCCTGGCAACCTATGTACTTGCCATGGGAATAAAGAAAAGGTTCAAAGGCGGTCTGGTCAATCCATTACTGATTGCGATCGTATTATGCATAGCAGTGCTGTTATTGTTCAGAATTGATTACGGGACCTATAATCAGGGAGCAAGATATATCAGCGTATTACTGACACCGGCAACGGTATGTCTGGCTGTACCGCTGTACATGCAGCTGGAAAAACTGAAGAAGAACTTTCCGGCAATAATGGCAGGCATCCTGTCTGGTGTACTGACATCTCTGGGTTCTATATTCCTGATGGGCAAGGTCTTTGGATTTTCCCGTGAGGAATTCATAACTTTCCTGCCGAAATCCATTACCACCGCCATTGGAATGAGTATTTCCGAAGAAATGGGAGGGTTTGTAGCCATAACGGTTACGGCGATAATCATTACAGGAGTATTTGGTAATATCATATGTGAAGCGATACTTAAACTCTTCGGTATCCGTAACAGGATCGCCAAGGGAATCGCGATTGGAACAGCATCACATGCCATCGGTACTTCCAAGGCCATGGAAATAGGAGAGATCGAAGGAGCAATGAGTTCACTGTCCATCGTGGTTTCCGGCATACTGACAGTCATACTGGCCAGCCTGTTTGTGGGGCTGTATTAACAAAAACAAAAAGGCAGATATTCTGCCTTTTAGTGTGCTTTCATCAAACTGCTTTACAGATATCTGTCGAGCATGTCATATAACCGGTTGTTGACATCTTCACCGATCTTTCGGGTCTTATCAATCGTGTTGACAATATCTGCCCACAGGGAGAAGAAGTTATCGAGGACCGTACTGTTTTCATCAAACAGCGTCGGTTTGTGATACTGGACGTTGTCGATGACATATCTGTATCTTTCCACAGCCCTGGCAACACTGTCGTCCCAGGAACAGTAGATCTGATTCATGGCGTTTTCACCGATGGTGTGCATGTAGGAGAGATTGTCTCCAAGCTTAACCAGTAAATCCGTCATACTTTCGCTGTTTTCTTCGATTAACAGGGCATTTTCATCACCGGTAACATCTTCGGCAGCACAGCTGTCCTTGATCAGCACGCTTCCCAGTCCGGACGCTGCAGCTTCTCTGACTACGATGCCGTTGGTATCAAAGGTTGACGGGAACAGAAACAGATCGCAGCTGGAATAAATGTCTCTTAATCTCTCGCGGTCTCTGATTGGACCGGTAAAGATACATTTCTCAAAGATGCCTTTTTCAATGGCATAATCCTGAATGTCGATTCTGTCAGCTCCATCACCTACAAACATCATGCGGTAATCCATTCCTCTGGAGGAAAGATTTCTTAAGGCATCAATGATGATCTTAATGCCCTTATACCACTGCATTCTTCCGACAAACAGGAAGACAGGACAGTTTTCCGGAAGAAGATATTCCTGTCTTATCCGGTTAATGCGGTCACGGCTTACCTTTCCCTTAGGAAGGTCAACTCCGTTTGTCATGACAATGTAGTCACCTTTGTATCCCATGGACTTCAGGTTTTCCCCGGCACCTCTGGATACAACCCATACTTCATCGACAGCTTCGATGTTTTTGATCAGAGTTGAAATGGCTGTGTTCTGAATCAAACGGAAATTGATGGCTTTTTTCAGTTCAATGTCAAACTTGGTGTGATAAGTCATTATGATCGGCTTGTGGTTGGTGTCTCTGACAATTCTGGCCAGAATGGTAGAGGCAATGGGACAGTGAGAGTGAATAATATCTATGTCCTTGTTGCTTAAACGAGCCAGATAACTGACGTCCAGAGGCATGCCGGCACGGTAACCGACCAGTTTGGTGGTGTTAATGCTTGGATAACGCATTACCTCAAAAGGATAATCATCCGTGACACCAGGATAGTCAGGTGTTGAAACAATGGCGTGCCCGTATTTTTCTTCTATGATTGAAGCATAGTTGACAACAGTGTTCGCTACCCCATCGATCAGAGGAGGGAAGGAATCGTTCATCAGACATACATTGATCTTTTCTTTCATAAATATCTCCTTGTTCGCTTAAGTAATTATAAGAAAGAAAGCCGGTAATGTAAACCGGCGCTTCTTTAAGTCGTAATTAATCTTCAGTTTCCTCAGCCCGCTCGCTGTTGTCTGGTGCATCTTCAATATGCAGATGCGCCTTCAGCTCTGCCAGAGTCATGTCAACGGCGTTTTCACGGTTGGCAATGTGAACGGTCTGATTCAGCAGGTTCATGCTGGTAATGCGGTATCTCTGCCCCTGGTATTCCACGGATGCGTTCAGCTTCGGCAGACCCTTACGCATGCACTTGTAGTTTTCGTCTTCGTATTTCAGGCAGCACATCAGCTTTCCGCACTGACCGGAAAGTTTCTGAGTATTAAGTGCCAGCAGCTGATTCTTGGCCATGTTGATGGATACGATATCAAAATCATCCAGGAAACGGGAGCAGCAGGTTTCCATGCCGCAGGTTCCCAGACCGCCGATGATCTTGGCCTTGTCTCTGGCCCCGATCTGACGCAGTTCAATGCGGCACTTGAAAATGGCAGCCAGCTTCTTTAACAGTTCACGGAAGTCAACTCTGTCATCAGCGACATAGGAGAAAATGATCTTTGATCTGTCCAGGGTATACTCCGTGGATATCAGATACATTTCCAGTCCCAGTTCGTCAATGCATTTCTGACACTGCTTGGTTGCCTCAACGGTATCCCGTTTGTTTCTGGCGTCGTTATCAATGTCACGGCTGGTTGCCTTTCTGGTTATCGGCTTGAGAGTCAGGTTGGAAGAATAGGTAGAGAACGGACGCAGGTCACTGATCATTTCTCCAAGTTCAATTCCTCTGACGGTTTCAACAACTACTTTATCACCATACTTCAGGCTCTCGTCATTGGTCCCGAAGTTATATGCCTTCTTTGAGCTGGAGAATTTGATAGATACGACGTACTTAAAGTCCTGTTCATTTATGATTTCCTGTTCGCTCATGAAGTACCTCCCATCATTTTATATAGCATCTGGTCTGTAAGCAGACCGATATTGGCGGATCTGTTCAGAGCATCTCTGGTTTCGGAGATGGTCTGAAGGAAAGAAGTAAAATCAAAGTTTTTATCTGCTGCGGTTTTCAGCAGAGAAGACCAGCTTTCATCATCTGGTTGATGTCCGCTGAAGTAATCATTAACGAAAATGTCAGCTATGTCAAGAAAATAACCAAAAGTATCGCGGTCCTTACGGCGTTCGTTCTCCTTGATAGCTTCCCTGAACCCGTATTCCTGAAGATAAATGACACCGTTTTCCGGACTCTTGAGATATTCAAACATGAATTCAATGAAGTGATACAGTGCGCTCTGATAGGTTTCGTTCTCCTTCAGAGAGACGATTTCAGCCGGAGAATTGACCAGCTGTGATACTATATGCGCATTCAGTTCATCAAGTCCGCTGTCCCTGGCTTTTCTGAAATAGACTTCCTTGCTGAGAGGTTTGAAGTTGATGACCTGACACCTGGAGGCAATAGTTGGAAGAACATTGTCCAGGGAAGTGGTAATGAATATCCCGGTCAGATTGGCAGAAGGTTCTTCAATGAACTTTAGCAGACTGTTGGCAGCCTTTAAGGTCATGTTTTCACAGCTGTTGATGATAAAGATCTTCCTGCCGGCTTTTTCCAGAGCAGTCTGAGCAAACTGATACTGCAGATTCATGATCCGCTCACCCTTGATGGACTCCTTTGACCCATCAATCAGAATGTAGTCAGCGTAGTTGTTCTCTTCAATGCGGATGCACTGGATGCACTGCTGACAGGCCCAGCCATCTTCGGTTTCCGGGCAGATCAGACTCTGCGCCAGCAAGACCGCTGTTTCAAACTTGGATGTGCCGGTCGGACCCACAAACAAATAACAATGCGACAGAGAATCATTTTTAAGAGCATTGTGCAGGGTCTGATAAACAACTGGCTGTAAGCTCTGCAGTTCGGTTTTATTCATAGCGGTTAATTCTTTTTTTCAGCAGGGTATAGGATTCCTCTTCAACTTCCCGTAACGGTCTGTTGGAGTCAATGGTTACGATTCTTTCAGGGTACTTTTCAGCGATCATCTGATAGGCCTTGCGGACAGACTTGTGGAATTCCACGTTCTCGCTGTCCAGACGGTTCATTTCACCGCGGCTTCTGACACGGGAGAGACCGGTTTCCACGTCAACGTCATAATACAGAGTAAGATCCGGCATGCAGTCATCAATGGCAAACTGGTTCAGTTCCCAGACTTTGTCAATGCCGATGCCGCGGGCATAACCCTGATAGACCAGAGAGCTGTCCACAAAGCGGTCGCACAGCACGATCTTCCCGGCCTTTAAAGCCGGCAGAACTATTTCCGCCAGATGCTGACGGCGGCTGGCAGCATATAACAATGCTTCCGTACGCGGATCCATGGCAGTATTTCTGACGTTGAGAATGACTGCCCTGATCTGTTCGGCAATGTCAACACCGCCCGGTTCACGGGAATAGATGACATCATAGCCTTCTTCTTTCAGACGGTTATAAAGATATTTACTGACTGTGGTCTTTCCGGATCCTTCACAGCCTTCAAATGTTATAAACAACCCTTTTTCCATAAATCTCACCATTGATATTATATCCTAAAACAGAAGGTAAAAAAAGGAAACTGTCAGGAAGCAGTTTCCGGTGAATAGTCACAGTACTTACCGGTGTATATCTCCCTTAATCCGGGAATCAGCCGCAGATCTGCGGGCTTGACATAGTAGTCCGGTTTGTCAAATTCATGTATGCCGGTAATAGTTAACAGACGGGCTATGAAGGAGCTGCAGACATATTTCTTTTTGAAGGAAACTGGCAGATGGAAATAACGCAGGACAATGCCCAGAAAATCGTAATTATAGGTATTCATGCGGTAAGCCATCTGATCGAGAACGGCATGAAGCTTCAGGTACTGTTCATCAGTAACATCAAGTTCATAGATCGTACAGACGGTTTCGTTAAAGAATGTATAGAAAAGGCCATCCTGCCGTTCAATGGTGAAGCCTCCGTTGAAAATGTTACGAACTGTACGGCGCCCAAAACTGTACAGGATCTTGCAGTCTCTGGTAAGAGAAAGGGCAGAGTGCCCGTACTTGTATCCGGTTATGCTGCGAATCACCGTATCCGGTATGCTGCGGGAACTCATTAATAATATATATAGCTGTTTCATGTTAATGTCTGGTGTTGTCCTCGAATACTTCACAGAAGCGGGCGTTAAAGGATGGCTTTTCACCGGTATTGGCCAAGTGGGAAATGTCTCCCATGCGGTTGATGCGGAAGCTTACCACGCCTTTTTCTCTTTCCTCGGTCATTATTTCAGTAATGGCGGAAGTGTTTACGGAGAAACCGTGCCATAAGGCAAATGGCGAAACGTTGATCAGATGCGATATCAGCAGACTGCTGATGCCGAAATGACAGAAGAAGGTCAGAGTATCATGATTGCCCTGTTCTGTAGAGTACAGGTAATCGTTGCGTACATATCCGTGTTCAGCCAGAAAGGCATCCATGGCAGCAGTGCGCCTGTCATATATTTCCGCCAGATTACCGGCTTTGGCTATCGCTGTCTGACGCCAGTCGATCGGATCCATGTATTCGTGATGCTGATTAAGGTAGCCGGGCATGATGTCCCAGGGAATGAAATACTGACCCGGGCTCTCCAGCCGGGAATTTCTGTAGGCATATTCCAGTTCCGGGAACATGGTCATGTCCACGATCTTGAGTATTTCTTCCAGCCACCAGGCTGTTGTCAGTTCATAACCGTACTGTCCTGCAGCGATTTCCGCGGTCTGTCTGGCACGGCCCAAAGGGGAAACGCAGACTTTTCCCAGGTCATAATTCTTAAGATATTCACCAAGAAGTTCGGTTTCTCTTACTCCCTTTTCGGTAAGACAGTCGTTAGCGTAATCCGGTTCACCGTGTCTGATAAAAAAAATCCTCATGTAGTTACCTCGTAAATATAATAGCATAATCCATGTGAATTATTACTTAAAAAACGGTTAAGCAGAAAAAAGTCAGTTTTGAAAATAACGTAAACACTTTCATGAAAAATTTTCAGAAAAAGGCTTGAATTTATCTTTTAAACGCGATAATATGATGTGTCGCTGGGAAGCGACAGGAGGAATATTAAATGAGTTTAACTTTAAGATCAAATTATAATACCGTTACAATTGCCGGAAGGACTGTTAAGCTTGTTGAAAAGTTCGATAACAGTACAACGGTAAACCGTTTTGTAGAAACAATAGCTAACTGCACAGATGAAGCAGCAATTAATTATATCCTTAACACTGATTACGATAACAGTGATTCATATATCAGAGACGTTTATAACGGACTGGTCGGTTCTTTCAACAGGATCGCCAGAGTTACCGATACCTTCGGTATTAAATCCGAAATCATGGGCAGAAATGCCGGTGCCGGTTTCTCAGCATTAGTAAAAGAGAAGGACTTTGACAACAGCGTCGCTCTTGTCAGAGGCATGATGAAATTACTTGGTCTTGATGAGGATTACAGACTTGTTGCCAGATATGAGAATGAAGCAGTATACGCCATTGTCAGAAAGTAATTGTTAACGGAAAAAGAAAAAAGCGAGTTGATCACCTGATGTGAACAACCCGTTTTTTTATTTGTTAATGGATCTTTTGATTGCTTCAAAGCTGGTGTCCGAAATGACGTGTTCCATGCGGCATGCATCCTCGATGGCTATTTCCGGGTCTACGCCGATGTTGATCAGCACTTCGCTTAACACCTGATGTCTTTCGTAAATCTTTTCAGCTATCTCCTGTCCGGTCCTGGTCAGAGTGATGTAGCTGTTCTTGTCTACATTGATATAGCTGTTTTCTCTTAATATCTTTAGTGCACGGGAAACGGAAGGTTTGGAATAGTTCATTTTCTCGCAGATGTCTATGGCTCTGACATGATCCTTTTTCTGAGAAAGGATCAGTATGGTTTCAAGATACATTTCGCCGGATTCCTGAAGTCTCATTATAAATCACCCCTGTAAATATATATCTATTATACATTATTAAATAATATTTGGGGAAAATTCTAGGTTACCTATTGCTAACTAATTTAAGTGGGTTTAAAATGATAATCAGTTAGCGGGCGCTAACCATAAAGGAGGCAAAGAACATGATGCCATTGGCACTTGCTCAGGCCGGGGAAGTAAACGTGATCAAGAAAATCACCGGTAAGCCTGAGGTTAAATCACATCTGGAAACAATGGGATTTGTCAGCGGTGCGGAAATAACGGTAATTAATGAAATTGCCGGTAATCTCATCGTTAACATAAAGGAAACAAGAGTTGCCGTCAGTAAAGAGATGGCACAGAAAATCATGATCTAGTCAGGAGGGATGGAAATGAAAACACTAAGAGATGCCTTAATCGGTTCAACAGTAACAGTTAAGAAGGTTCATGGCGAAGGCGCCATCAAGCGCAGAATCATGGACATGGGCGTTACCAAAAATGTTGAAATCTATGTACGTAAGGTTGCTCCATTGGGAGACCCTATTGAAGTAACAGTACGCAATTATGAATTATCAATTCGTAAGGCAGATGCAGAGATGATTGAAATCAAGGAAGAAGAGGAGAATTAACATGGGAATAAAGATTGCTTTAGCGGGTAACCCTAACAGTGGTAAGACAACGCTGTTTAATGCCTTAACAGGCTCAAATCAGTTTGTCGGAAACTGGCCAGGTGTTACAGTAGAGAAAAAAGAAGGAAAACTGAAAGGCTTTGATGATGTAACCATCACAGACCTGCCTGGTATTTATTCACTGTCTCCATATACACTGGAAGAAGTGGTAGCCAGAAACTATCTGATTACAGAGAGACCTGACGCCATTCTGAACATCGTCGATGGAACCAACCTGGAAAGAAACCTGTATCTTACAACACAGTTAACAGAACTTGGGATTCCGGTTGTCATCGCTCTTAACATGATCGACCTGATCGAAAAGAAAGGCGACTTCATTAACGTAGAAGAACTGTCCAGACAGCTTGGATGCAGAATCGTTTCAATTTCAGCCTTAAAGGGCACTAACATACAGCAGGCTGCTGAAGCAGCAGTCAAGGCTGCCAGGGAAACAAAGACGATTCCAATGCACACGTTCAGCGGTCCGGTAGAACATGCATTGGCACACATTGAAGAAATCACTGTACACGATCTTCCGGAAGAACAGCAGAGATGGTATGCCATCAAGTTGTTTGAAAGAGACGAAAAGGTCAGAGCTCAGCTGAATCTGAAACCTGAAACCGTCAGACATATCGAAAAGGACATCACCGCCTGTGAAGAGGAAATGGATGATGACGCTGAAAGCATCATTACCAATGAAAGATATGTATACATTGGCGAAATGTTAAAGGGCGTATATAAGAAAGTCGGTATCGGTCAGCTGACCACATCCGACAGGATCGATAAGATCGTTACCAACCGTATTCTCGGTTTACCTATCTTTGCCCTGATCATGTTCGGTGTCTACTGGCTGGCCATGGGTCCGTTTGGATCATTCTTAACAGACTGGACCAATGACGTCTTTGCCGGTGAATGGATGGAAGGCGGTGTCGCTGCCTTACTGGAAAGCTGGGGCGTTTCTGAATGGATCGTTTCACTGGTAGCTGATGGTATCGTTCATGGTGTCGGTGCCGTATTAGGCTTCGTACCGCAGATGATCGTTCTGTTCTTAATGCTGTGCATTCTGGAAGATGTCGGTTACATGGCACGTGTTGCCTTCATCATGGACCGTGTCTTCCGTAAGTTCGGCTTATCCGGAAAGAGCTTCATACCTATGCTGATCGGATCAGGATGCGGCGTTCCGGGTGTCATGGCTACCAGAACAATTGAAAACGAACGTGACCGCCGTATGACGATCATGACAACATGCTTCATTCCATGCGGAGCCAAGCTTCCTATTATCGGCTTAATTGCCAATGCCGTATTCGGTGGCGGAGCCTGGGTAGCAGCATCAGCATATTTTGTAGGTGTAGCATCTATTATTATCTCCGGTATCATGCTTAAGAAGACCAAGATGTTTGCCGGTGACCCTGCTCCATTTGTTATGGAATTACCTCCATATCATGTACCTTCTCTTACAAACGTATTAAGAGGAACATGGGAACGCGGCTGGAGTTTCATTAAGAGAGCCGGAAGTGTCATCGTTTTATCATCAATCGTCATCTGGGTACTCAATTCACTGTCATTTGAAGGCGGACTGCATTATCTTGGCGAAGATGCTGAAGGTGCTTCAATTCTGGAAAACATCGGTAATCTGTTTGCCTGGATCTTCAAGCCTTTAGGTTTCGGTACATGGCAGGCTACAGTCGCAACAATATTAGGTCTGGTTGCCAAGGAAGATGTTGTTGGTACCATCGGTACTCTCATCAGCATGGAAGACTTACCTGATCTGGTTGAAGAAGGCGAAAACATTGCCGGTGTACTTGATGTATTCTTCAACAGTTCAACAGCTGCTGCCTATGCATTCATGCTGTTCAACCTGCTGTGCGCTCCTTGCTTCGCAGCCATGGGTGCCATCAAGAGAGAAATGAACAACGCCAAGTGGACTGCTTTCGCAATTGGATACATGACCGTATTTGCCTATGCTGTTGCTCTGATCTATTATCAGATCGCTTCAGCAATCAAGGGTCAGGTCCATGTATTAGGTCTGATCGCTGCTCTGCTCATTCTTGCCTTCATGATCTACATGCTGTTCTTCAAGAAGTATGAAGAAAGTGAAAAACTGACTCAGGAAGTCAAGGTAAAGTAACATGAAAGGCATCAACATTGCCGATCTGGTAGTGATGATCGCAGTTATTCTGGTAATACTCGTGTGCATCAGAGCCCTCATCAGCAATAAGAAAAGCGGCCGATGCTCCTGCGGAGCGGCAAGCTGTGCAGGCTGTGCCGGTTGCAGAATGGCGCTGCAGAAAAGACAATAAACAACAGGGGATCAACATCCCCTGTTTAATGTATTGATTTATCCTTTTAAATCTATTATTCTTAAAATACAAAGGCAATGAACAGAAGAGTACCGCTGAAGGGATTTGCAGAGAGATGCCGGCGGGTGAAAGGCATTATGAAAGTTGGCGGGAACATGGCCTGGGAGCTGTCTGAAGGATAAGTTCAGAACGTATTACGGCGTTAACGTATTGAGAAGCAAGTAAGGTGGTACCACGTTTATGACGTCCTTAAAAGGTACCTTTTCTTTTTTTGGGAGGTAGTAATTATGGAAAACAAGGGAAAGTATTACATTACAACCGCAATAGCTTATGCCAGCGGTAAGCCGCACATCGGCAACACCTATGAGATCATCATGGCTGATGCCATTGCCCGCTACAAGAGACTGGTCGGTTATGACGTCAGATTCCAGACCGGAACGGACGAACATGGCCAGAAGATTGAAGAAAAAGCCAAGGCAGCCGGAATGACTCCAAAGGCCTTTGTCGACATGCAGGCAGCAGAGATCAAGAGGATCTTTGACCTGATGAACACCTCCTATGACAGATTCATCAGAACTACTGATGATGATCATGAATTCCAGGTAAAGAAGATCTTCCGCAAGCTTTATGATCAGGGAGACATCTACAAGAGTGAATATGAAGGATGGTACTGCACCCCATGCGAATCATTCTGGACCGAATCACAGCTGGTAGATGGCAAGTGTCCTGACTGCGGCAGAGAAGTTCATAAGGAAAAAGAGGAATCTTATTTCTTCAAGCTCAGCAAGTATCAGAAGAAGCTGGAAGAATACATTGAAGAACATCCTGATTTCATTTCACCGGAAAGCCGTAAGAATGAAATGATCAATAACTTCCTGAAGCCGGGCTTACAGGATCTGTGCGTATCCAGAACTTCATTCAAATGGGGCGTACCGGTAGACTTTGATCCAAAGCATGTTGTCTATGTCTGGATCGATGCCTTAAGCAACTACATCACCGGTCTGGGTTATGATGTTGACGGCAATCATGGCGAACTGTATAAAAAGTACTGGCCTGCTGACCTGCACCTTATCGGCAAGGATATCATCAGATTCCATACCATTTACTGGCCGATCATGCTGCTGGCACTGGATGTACCTCTGCCTAAGCAGGTTTTCGGACATCCTTGGATGCTGGTAGGAGAAGACAAGATCTCCAAGAGCAGAGGCAATGCGATTTATGCAGATGACCTGGTAAAATACTTCGGTGTCGATGCCGTCAGATATTATGTTCTGCATGAAATGCCTTTTGCCCAGGACGGAACCATTACCTGGGAACTGGTAGTTGAAAGAATCAATTCCGATCTGGCCAATGTTTATGGCAATCTGGTCAGCCGTACCTTAAGTATGAGCAACAAGTACTTCGGCGGTGCAGTCAACACACCTGATGCCCAGACTACTGAATTTGACAGTGATCTGATCAGATGCGCTGAGGAAACCGTCAAGAAGGTTGATGCCAAGATGGATGAGTTAAGAGTCGGTGATGCTCTGGAAGCCATTCTGGATCTGTTAAGAAGATGCAACAAGTACATTGACGAAACAGAGCCTTGGAAACTGGCTAAGGATACCGCCAACAGGCAGGAACTCAACAAGGTTCTCTACAATCTGCTGGAAGCCATCAGGTTTGCTGCTGTTCTGCTGTCACCGTTCATGCCTGAAACCAGCCGGAAGGTTCTTGATCAGCTCAACACCGAAAAGAGAGACTATGACTCAATTCAGAGCTTCGGTCAGCTGGAAGACAACCATAAGATCGCTTCTGACGTCAAGCCACTGTTTGCCAGACTGAACGCAGAAGAAGTACTGGCCAGGATCCACGCTGATCTGGACAAGCCGGCCGTCAAGCATAAGGATGAAGTGACAATTGAAGACTTTGAAAAGCTTGAAATCAAGGTTGGTAGGATCATCAGCTGTGAGAAGCATCCTAGCGCTGATAAGCTGCTGGTCTTCAAACTGGATTTCGGCAATGAGGAAAGACAGATCGTTTCCGGAATCGCAAAGTGGTATAAGCCGGAAGAACTGGTTGGTAAGAAGGTTGCCGCAATAGTCAACCTGAAGCCGGTCAAGTTAAGAGGCGTAGAGTCTCAGGGTATGATTCTCTCTGCCGAAGATGAAAACGGCGATCTGGAAGTAGTATCCTTAGAGAAGGTTAACGCTGGGGCTGAGATCAGGTGATCACAGTCGTGGCTGTCGGAAAGCTCAAGGAAAAAGCCTGGAAGGAGCTTTCTGACGAATATGTCAAGAGAATAACCCCGTACAGTAAGATAGAGATCATTGAAGTCGCTGATGAAACCAATCAGATGGAGGAACTCAAGGTTAAGAAACTGGAAGGAGAAAGGATCCTCAAGGCCATAAAAAAAGACAGCTTTGTCGTTTTGCTGGACTTAAGAGGAAGAATGCTGAACAGCGTTGAACTGTCGATGAAGATCGAAGAGATCAACACCTACCACAGCAGCAACATCACCTTCGTGATCGGCGGATCACTGGGAGTAAGTGATGATGTCTATTACCGAGCAGATTATAAGTGGAAACTGTCAGATCTGACCTTCCCGCATAATCTTGTCAGGATACTTCTGCTGGAACAGATCTACCGCAGTTACCGCATATTAAACAATGAGCCATATCACAAGTAGTGACATGGCTCTTTTTTTCTAACCGCCAAACAGGTTCTTTATTGCCCTGAATACTTTCT
Organism: Erysipelotrichaceae bacterium; assembly: GCA_015058955.1. Taxonomy (GTDB): domain Bacteria; phylum Bacillota_I; class Bacilli_A; order Erysipelotrichales; family Erysipelotrichaceae; genus RUG521. The sequence continues at coordinate 5,532 of SVBJ01000002.1, read as the reverse complement.
CGGCATCCTTGATGGTCGCCTCCAGACCTTCAAAGTCGATCCTGCTGACTTCCTCAAAGGTTTCCGTTGCTGACTTGAGAATAGGTCCGGCCTGCTTATAGATGTCATCGATGTACTGCATGGCCTGCTTGTAACTTTCATAAGCCCGCATGATTCTCGGTATGACAAAGATCAGCCCGGCTATGGTGGCAGCAGCGATGATGAAGACGATGATCAGTATGATCTTTTCTCTGCTTTCTCTTCTGTGCTTTTCCCGCAGCAGTTCCAGCAGAATCTCGTGGTCCTGCATTCTTTCGGTAGTATCCATTATTATTATCCTCCGTATGTTTATTTTTAGTATATTACGGTTTTCACAAATATAAAAGGAAGCTGTTGCTTCCTTAGATGGTTTTAGTTATATCCTTCGACCTTGGCCAGTTTCTTGTATATTGAAGCCTGGGCACTTAACGGATAACAGTATTGGTCATTGGTATTGCCGCAGACCAGATAGTCAATTATCTCTCCGGCTTCGTTGCGGACTACATCGCTGATCAGAATGACATGGCCCATGTCGCCATAGTCATCGGTATTGGAGTCGACATAGATGAAGTCGCCGGGTTCACCCAGATACAGGTTGAGATTCTGGTCAACTACCATGCCGTCTTCAATGGCTCCCAGATAATTCTGGAAATAGTAGATGTGGATGAAGGCGTAGGAGAATCCGCGTTCTGAATCGGAGTCATCATAATAGCCCTGATAGTTTTTCCACTGGGCATTGCCGGTATAGTCATAAAGAATGCCGCCGGCATGCATGCACTGTGATACGAAGTTCATGCAGTTGCTGCCATAGTACGGGTACTGCAGGTTTCTGACCGTTGCGTACTGCTTGGCATAACTGACAGCCCGGTCTCTGTTGTAGGCATTGGTGGCTTTTCTGATACCGGTGGTATCAGCACTGCCGGCTATGACAGCCTGGCGGTCCTGCTCGTATGCCCGGTGAGTATTGTTGTAATTCTCCATATATGTGGTGCCGATCTCATCAAGTTCCTTCTGATAGTCGTCAGAGTATTCAAACTTGTTATCGACATATATGAAGGCACCTTCTATGTGATTAACGGAAGTGATCTTGTATTCATCGCCTTCCCGTCTGAAGTAGAAGTCAGTTTCAATGCCGTGCTGTCTGGACTGGGTTCCGCCCAGGAAATGGAAGTTGTAATAGCCATCTTCCAGAACTACGACTTCAATGGCACCGGATTCAGAGATCGATGTTGATGAAATGGTCAGATCATAATGACAGTCATCAAGAGTCAGATCATTTCTGCTGGCCTGACGCCGGGCAACCGTGAGTTCAAGCCCCTTGTTGAAACGGGCGGCATTTTCCGGATAATCAGAGTGGAACAGATCGGAAGAATCAGCTACTTCCAGATATTTCAGAGAACGGTAATAGGCGTTGAACAGGTTGATGACCTTCAGCCTCATGTCATCTGATATGCCTGCTTCATTGACTACTTCGCCAACATAGCTGAAGTTGTCTTCCTGAACGTTGACCATGCGGATGACGGTTGATTCGTTCTTGCTGGAGTCTGTAACGGTATAGATGACCTGATACAGGCCTGGCTTGGTAACATCAACCTTGCCGGAGATCTTTACTGATGAGGAAATGTCACCGTCGTAGTTATCCATTGCGGTAACACCGGCTTCTTCATAAACCCCATTGGCCGGCATCAGTATGTAATCACGGCCATTGAGGGATATTTCAGGTGCTGTTGTATCGACTACGCGCACCGTACGGGTGAAACTCTGCAGGAAAGAAGAATACTTGAGGGTATATTTGCCCAGAGTATGGGTATCAACTGATCCCTTTGGAGTGATTGGCTTCTTGGTAAAGCGGTTAACGGCGCCTGGATCAGTGAACTCGGAATGGACCTCAATGGTCATTTTCTTGTCACCTTCCATGACGACAAAAACAGGTATCAGCTTCAGCAGAATGAACAGTGCCACAAAAGCCAGTACACCCATTACTGTATATACAAACCATTTCTTATACTTTCTCTTTTTCTTCTTTGCCATACTATGTCATCTCCGTCTATAATTATACGATATTATTGAAAAAAAGGAAAAACGTCGCCTTATTATTAAGAATAACATAAGGGTTATGGCATAATTGTCCGCAAGAGTATAGAATAACATCATAAAAGGGGTAAAGAACAGGCATGATTAAGTTAAACAGCAGTGAGGAATCAAGATTCAGGGAACTGGCTGAAGGCATCATCTTTCATCCGGAATTCCAGAAGATGAAAAAACTGAAAGCTCACGGTAAAAAGACGGTATTTGAACACAGCATGGATGTAGCCAGGCTCAGTTTCAAGTGGAACCGTTCACTTAAGCTCAACATCGACGAGAAGGAGCTGGTTACCGGAGCCTTGCTGCATGATTTCTATCTGTATGACTGGCATAAGGCCCGCATCAATGTGCCTCTGTTCAAGATGCATGGATATACTCATCCGTTTACTGCCTGTAAGAATGCGGTAAGAACTTTTGGCATTGACAAGAGAACACAGAATATCATTAAAAGCCACATGTGGCCATTGACACTGAGAACAATTCCTTCCAATAAGGCAGCCTGGCTGGTATGCATGTGCGATAAGGCAATTGCCACGGCGGAGACGGTTAAGAGAATATGATGGCCAGACTGTTTGTTTACTTTATCATTACGGCATTTGTCGGATACATCTATGAGTGCATTGCCATGACCGTATGGAGCGGAAGGTGGGACAACCGCGGCTTCATGTTCGGACCGGTAATACCTATTTACGGAGTTGGCTGTCTGCTGGGATTCCTTTTCTTTGGCAACATAATTAAGGAATATGCCGTCTGGCAGGTCTTACTGGCCGGGTTTCTGGGCTCGGCAATTCTAGAATATCCGACTTCGCTGATCATGGAAAAGATCTTCCATACCCGCTGGTGGGACTATTCCGTAGGCCCATGGAATATTGACGGCAGAGTATCGCTGTTATCTTCTCTGGGCTTTGGCTTAGGAGCAGTGATCATCGTCTATGTCATCAATCCGCTGCTGGTTCCGCTGGTATGGAGTCTGGATCAGCCTTTTGTCAACGCTGCGGCCATCATTCTGGCCATACTGTTCTGGGGTGACTTTGCTGCTTCAGCTTATTGCTCCGCAAAGCACATTGAGCCGGCTTTCTACACTAACATTAACAGCTGCCTGTACTCATTTACGGAAAAGATCAATCCTCAGCAGCACAGTCTTTATAAGCTTCTGAAGGAAAAGACAGGCCTGTTCAAATAGGTAAATAATTCAGACGTGACGCAGAAATATGTGAAATATAATAATTTTGTCAAAATATTGAAAACCCTTACATTTAACTGTATTATTAATTTAGAAAGTATGTATAGGAGGTAAGTTATCATGCAAGAAGTTAAAGTTGTAGTTGTAGACCCTGTAGGTTTACATGCACGTCCTGCTACAGTAGCAGTAAACGCAGCCAGCAAGTGCAAGTGCAAAGTAAGCGTTTCATTCAAGGGCAAGACCGTTGATATGAAGTCAATCATGGGTGTTATGTCATTAGGCATTCCTACTCAGTCAGAAATTACTCTTACTTGTGACGGTGAAGAAGAAGAAAAGGCTTTAGAAACCATCATCGAAACTCTGAGAGCTCAGAAGGTAATCGAGTAACAAAGCAGGGAAGAGTTAGCGCTCTTCCTTTTCTTTTACAACAGAAAGGGATAAATATGATACAGGAAAAGTATGAACAGTGGTTAAATCATCCGGCAATGGATGCAGATCTGAAAGAAGAATTATTGAACATGACACCGGAGCAGAAGCATGATGCTTTCTATACCGATGCTGAATTTGGAACAGCCGGTATGAGAGGACTGCTTGGCGCCGGTACCAACAGACTTAACGTCTACACCATCAGAAAGGCAACAACAGGCTTTGCGAAGTATCTCAACAGCATCGCAGAACATCCAACTGTAGCCATCAGCTATGACAACAGATTCAAATCAACTGATTTCGCAGTTGAAAGCGCCAAGGTTCTGGCTGCATATGGAATTGAAAGCTTTGTTTTTGAATCATTAAGATCAACACCTGAACTGTCATATGCAGTAAGATATCTTCACTGCACTGGCGGTATCATGGTAACCGCTTCACACAACCCTAAGGAATACAACGGCTATAAGGTTTATGATTCAACCGGCTGCCAGATGATTCCGGAAATGGTACAGGGAGTCATTGATGAAATCAAGGCTCTTGGTGATGAACTGATCGATTCACCAAAACTCAATGCCCGGCAGGAAGCTCTAATCCACAAGATCGGTGCAGATGTAGATGAACCTTATATCAAGGAAGTCATGGGAATTGCCCTCAATCCTGATCTGGACAAGAGCGATTTCAAGTTAGTCTATACACCTCAGCATGGTACTTCCATCATGTCATTAAGACCTCTGTTTGAAAGAATGGGCTATGATGTAACATATGTTGAAGAACAGTGCACATTTGACCCGGCCTTCGGAGCAACCAAGATCCCTAACCCTGAAGATCCTAGAGCTTATGAACTGGCTATCGAATATGGCGAAAAAGTCGGTGCTGACATTGCCATTTCAACTGACCCTGACGGCGACAGACTCGGTGTTGTTGTCAATCAGAACGGCAAGTGGATCTTAATGACCGGTAACCAGACTGGTGCCGTATTACTGGAATATGTATATTCACAGATGAAGGAAAAAGGATTAATGCCTGCTCATCCGGTAATGTTCAATACAGTCGTTACCAGCGACCTCGGTGAAGCAGTAGCCAGGAACTACGGTGTTGAAACCGAAAAGACACTGACCGGCTTCAAGTACATCGGATCCAAGATCCACGGTTATGAACAGACCGGTGAAAAGGACTTCGTCTTCGGTTATGAGGAAAGCTATGGCTATCTGGTACAGCCGTTTGTCAGAGACAAGGACGCTAACCAGTCAACAGTTCTGATCTGTGAAGCAGCAAACTTCTATAAGAAACAGGGCAAGACTCTGGTTGATGTTCTGGATGAATTATATGACAAGTACGGTACATATGATGAATCACAGCAGTCAATCTCCCTGCCTGGTGAGGAAGGAAAGCTTAAGATTCAGGCAATGTTAAAGAGCCTGAGAGAAAACGTTCCGACTGATATAGCTGACTGCAAGGTCATCAGATGGGAAGACTTCAAGACAGCCAAGCGGTATGAAAACGGCAAGGAAGAAGACATCGTTGGATTCGACAGAAGCGATGTTCTGAAATACTTCCTGGCTGACGGATCATGGATTGCTGTCAGACCAAGCGGTACTGAACCTAAGTGCAAGATCTACTATTGCATCAAGGGTGCCAGCAAGGCAGATGTAGAGGAAAAGAGAAAGAACTACTACGCTGCCATGGCAGAATTAACCAAGTAATAAAATAAGAGCTGTATCCTTGAAGAATACAGCTCTTTTTATTGTCGCAGACAGATACCACGTGCTATGCGCGTGGTACAGGACCTTTTAGTGTGAAAAAAGACGCTAATTCCGGAT